>JAKFCT010000067.1:0-68456 GCA_036676495.1 Candidatus Sericytochromatia bacterium | reverse complement strand
GTACCGGAAGGTGCGGCTGGATCACCTCCTTTCTAGGGAGACCTGGTTGAGGCTAGTGTTTGACACTTTCGTTCAACCGCATCCCAGGTCGAGCAAACCGACTCACATCTTGCAAGGTACCTAACGCGGTACCGGCCTCGCTATTCAGTCGTCAGGGTTTTCTGAATCGAACCCCGTGAGCTTTTTTGGGCTCACGGGGTTCTTTTTTTGCGCGCCTTGGACGGCCTGCCTCGCAATGAGAACGCTGAGCGGCTAGACTCCCGCGGGTTTCACGATGCGGGGGGTGTCTCGCTTCGCCAGCGTCCGAGCGCAACCCAGCGCATGCCCCACGTGGTTCGCGTGGATCACCTCACCGAGCCCCAACGGCTGGGCTCCGAAGGACGCCTTGTAGGTCACCACGCCTTCCAGGTTTCCGCTCGGCATGAAGTCGAAGATCGTGTAGCCGTTCGCATGGCACCAGGCCAGCGGGCGCTCGACGAGGTACGGCCCGACATGAGCCTTGGAGGCTTCCTTGTCCGTGGCGAGGAAGAGATCCGTCACGATACGGCCGTACCCCCCCACCAGACGAAACCCCCCAAGCCGCTCGCCAGACCAGGCAAGGAACAAGACCAGATGCCGCCCGAGGTGCTCGAGCAGGGTCTCGAAGTAGTGCCGATTTCTTACCCACCGGCGGTACGACCAGGTGGCGCTGTGCGTTTCATAGAGGTCGTAGAAGATCGCGACATGCGCCGGCGTGGGGCGCGGGATCACCTCGAATTGAAAGCCATGCTTCTCAGCGCGCTTGCAGTGCTTTTGCTGGGTCTCGTTCATGAGCTTACGCTGTGCGTCGGGCTCCAGGATGGGAAGTACCTGCGTGGAGGCCTCCAGCCATTTGGCATGGGGCCCGGCGGGGGGCGTGTTGACGAAGGCCTCGAAGGGATTGCCGTAGGCCCGAAAGTTGGGGAAGCGCTTCCGGACCGTGGAATAAGCCTCGTCGACATGCTCGGGAGAGAGGACCCTTGAGGAGACCAGGCCCCCGTAGCCGTGCTGGGCGCCTGCTGACGCTTCTCGAATCAGTCCCTTGTACTTGGGGCGAATCAGCATCGGCAGGATCGCGTGATGCCCGTCCTCCCACTGGAAATGCGGACAGAGGATCGTTTCATGCTCCTCCGTATGGCTCCGGTACCAGCCCGGGTGATGAAAGATCGTGGCATTCGGGCAGGCTTCAAGGTACCCCACCCAGTCGGCCTCGCCAAACTGCCAATCGATGGCCAGGTTCATCCCACACCTCCTTGCCTCGCTGACGCCAGGCGGATGCGGGGTGAATTCTAGGAGCTGGGGCGGGTCAGCCGCTTGGGAATAGTGACGAACAATGCTTCGCCTCATGGCAAGTGGCGGGAGGGCAATCGGGAGGTATGCGAGGCGAGGGGACGCTCTTGCGGCGTCGGTCGTTCGTTGACGAATCTGCGCGCGACTTTTCGGCTCAGGGGGGCGGGCTGCCCGGGAGAGCATCAGATGGAGGCTAGCTTACGAAGAGGGCGATCGCCGCGCCGCCCATCGCCAGGGTGGTGATCCACCCCATCGTGTTGAGCAGCCACCCGTTCTTACGCTCGCCCATGAGGCGGCGGTTGTTGGCGACGTGAAGGATGATCAGCAGCAGCGGCGGGGCGATCAGCCCGTTGAGCACCGCCGTCCAGACGAGCGCCTGGATCGGGTTGATCCCGAACAAGTCGATCAGCGAGCCGAGCAGGGTCGAGGCGATGATGATGCTGTAGAACCCCTTGGCTGCCATGGGGCGTTCGTTGAGCCCGTAGCGCCATCCCAGGGCTTCGGAGAGGGCATAGGAGGCCGAGCACGTCAGGATGGGGACGGCCAGGAGGCCGGTGCCCACGATGCCGACGGCGAACAACGCTCCGGCGGCCTCACCGGCGATGGGCCGCAGGGCCTGCGCGGCGTCACTTGCCGAGTTGATGCGATGCACCCCGCTCTGGTAGAGCGTGGCGGCGGTGGCGAGGATGATGAAGTACATCCCGAGGTTCGAGAAGAGCATGCCCAGGTTGACATCCACGGCGGCCCCGCGGAGCTCGCCGTCCGTCGCGCCTCCGCGCTCCTTGAGGGTCATGCGGCCCCGCCGGATCTCTTCTTCGACTTCCATGTCGCCTTGCCAGAAGAAGAGATACGGGGAGATGGTCGTCCCCAGGAGCCCGACGAGAATCACCAGCGAGTCCCGGTCGAATGAGAGGCGGGGGATGAAGGTACCTCTCAGGACCTCTCCCCAGTCGGGCTTGGCGAGGAAGGCGGCGCCCACGTAGGCGAGCAGGGAGGCGGAGAGCCACTTGAAGATCCGGACGACGAGGGGATAGGCGCCGAAGAGCTGGATGCCCAAGATCAGGAGGGCGAACAAGGGGATGAGCAGCGAGGTGGGAAGGGGAACGAACATGCCCAAGGCGTCCGCCATGGCCGAGATATCGGCTCCCGCGTTGAGCGTATTGGCCACGAGCAAGGTGAAGACGGCGGGGTACAGGATCAGGCGAGGGTAATGCTCGCGTAGCACGGAGGCAAGCCCCTGGCCGGTCACCATGCTGATCTTGGCGCAGGTGAACTGCACCGCGGCCATCAAGGGAAAGGTGAGCAGGGCCATCCAAAGGACCGAGAAGCCCAGGCGGGCGCCGGCCACGGCGTAGGTCCCGATGCCGGAGGGGTCGTCGTCCGAGGCTCCGGTGACGATGCCGGGCCCCAGGACCCTTAAGAAGCGCCGGATCCGGCTCTCCGGCTTCTGCGGCGCTGAGGGTTGTAGGGCCTCCATCTCGTCGGTGCAGGCCATGGGGGGCCGACGCTTCCTCATGGTGATCCCCCGATTCCCTTGTGCTGGCGCGGGACGCCCCCCTTCCGTTTGCCTAGAGCGATTTTCGTTGCTTCAGGTCAGCTTCGCCTTCCCAGCCCTAGCCGCAGGCGCTATCCCTGTCAGCATCGCATGCCCGTTGCTCCGAGGCTTCGTCATTCTCGCCGGGAATCTGTGCCCGCCGCTTTCCCCTGCCAACCTGGGGTAGAATGGCGGAGTGCCCCTCAAGCCTAGGAGACCCTCATGGCCTCGATCTTGCGCGCTGCGGTCCTGATGGCGCTTGGCCTCGCGATGCAGTCGCCCGCCTTTTCGGCCGCCCTGGCCGATCCGGCGCGGAAGCTTGCTCCCATCGGCTCGGTCCTCTTGGCCGGAGGCGCCCTTCGAGACGATAACCGGCCGCTGTGGATGGCCTTCTACCAGCACGTCCGCCTCTCGTCGGGCAAGGTGCGGCCGCGGATCGCCGTCTTCGGCAGTGCCCGCCCCTCGCTCGCCAAGGCCCGCGACGCCTTCGAGCAGGATGCCCCGCAGGGCCTCTCCTACGGAAGCCTCTTTCGCCGCTACGGCTTCGACCCCGCCTTCGTGCCCGTGGCCCTCGAGAACTTCCGCACGGCCGCCGCGGACCCCCGCCACGTCGCCCTCGTGGACGCGGCGGATGCTGTCTGGTTCGGTGGGGGGAATCAGGATTTCCACGCCCGCTGCTTGTTGAACGACGACGGCTCCGATAGCCCCGTGATGGCGGCCGTCCGACGCGTGCATTCCCGTGGGGGCGTGATCGGCGGCACCAGCGCCGGGGCGGCCGTCATGGACGAGTTCACCTACGGAGGGGGCACCAGCCGCGACTACCTGGCGCAGAACGCCCTGGCCTTCAAGCCCCTGCCCATGATTCCCGGCGGCGCCAGCCCTGACCCCGAGGGGAGGACGCTCGCGGGCGGGTATACCCGGGGCTTCGGCTTCGTGACCCCGCTGGACGCCGCCGTGGACACGCATACCGATGCCCGGGGCCGCTATGGTCGGATGCTCGTGGCCATGCGGGTGCTGGATTACCGGCACGGGGTCGCGATCGCCGAGGATACCGCCCTGCTGATCCGTGGAGCGCGCGGCACGGTCTACGGGACCGGCCGGGTCCTGATCGCCGATGCCCGGCAGGCCTCTTATCTCCCGGGGCGGCCGTTCCAGGTGACGGGGGTTCTCCTCAACAGCCTCCGCGCGCGTGATGCGTACGACTTCGAGACGGGGGCCGTCCTCACCGCCAAACCACCCCTGCCCCCTGCTCCTTCCCGCGCCGCGTCCCCGGTCGGGGACGTCCTCGACCGCGACCGCCTCCTGGACGCCATGGAGGGCTTGGCCACTTCGGCACCCGAGGCCATGGCCTCCGAGATCGTCTTGCCGCAGGGCCGGCTCCGTCTTCAACTCGGGAAAACCCCCGAGACCCGGGTCTTCCACGATCCCGCGACCGGCCGTTTCGCCGTGCAGGGGGTCTCGCTTTCCCTCACGGAGGCCCCTCGCTGAAGGGCCTGCCCTCGTCCAAGCCGCCGACCTTTAGCTCGACGCCCCGTTCGCCGGGGCGGGCATGACGTCGTGATCGACGTAGCGCTCGCCGTTGAGTTCGCTGATGAGGTTGATGGCGACCCGCGCCCCGTCTCCGGCCGTGATGATCACGTGCATGCTGACGCCCGCGATCGTGCCGGCGGCCCAGACGTTCGGGACGTTGGTCTTGCCCTGCGCGTCGACGTCGACGATGGTCTTGATGCGGGGCTCGGTGCCGGGCTTGGTGGTGATGCCGCTGGCTTCCGCGAGGCTTGCAACCATGCCGGTGGCGAGGATGACGTGCTTGGCCTCGATCGGGCGATCGCCCACCTGCAGCCGGACGCCGCCCGCGATGCTCTCGAGCGCGCTGACCGTGGCTTCGACGAGCTCTCCGCCGAGCGCTTCGACCTGCTTCTTGCCGGTCTCCACCAGCTCGGGGCCGGTGACCTCCAAGAGGCCGTAGTAGTTCTTCATCAGGGCGCGCTTGGTGACCGACTTCCCGTCGTCGACGAGCAGGGTCTTCTTGCCGGCCTTGGCGGCGTAGAGGGCGGCCGTCGCTCCGGCGGGGCCGGCTCCGATGATGGCGATGTCGTACATGCGTGAATCTCCTTCCGCAGCCTTGCGGTGATTAGCCTTGCTCCTGGGCGAAGATGCCCTTGAGCTTGTTGAGTAGCGTCGTGAGGGTGGTTTGTTCGTGCGGGGAGAGCTGGTCGAAGTACCCGCGCATGGTCTCGACATGCACCATGAAGGTCCGCTCGTAGAGGGCCTGCCCGTCGGGAGTCAGCGAGACGATGGTTTGCCGGCTGTCGGCCCTGCTCTTGGCTCGCCGGACGAGCGCCTTTTCCTCGAGGTAGCCGAGCACATGCAGGAGGTTGCCCTTGCTGATGAGGGAAAGGTCCCCGAGCTCCTTCACGCTCATGCCCTCGGTGTCCCCGAGCGCGGCGAGCACCTCGAAGCGGGCCGGCGTCAGGCCCAGCGAATCGATGTGCCGGGAGCTGACCCGGGCGACTTCAGCTTGGCACTCGTAGAGGGCCCTGAGGGCAGGCAAGAGCGAGACGTCGTTCGGAACGGGTTCCCAGGTTCGGGAGGTCTCCGGCATGGCCCGCTAGTGCGTGATCGAGGCGAAGCGGCCCGCGTTGTAGTCGTCGATGGCCTGCAGCAACTCCTCGCGCGTGTTCATCACGAACGGGCCGTACCGGGCGACGGGCTCGTTGAGGGGCACGCCGGCCAAGAGCAAGAAGCTCGCCGGTTCCTGGGCGTCCTCCGGAACGGCGAGCCGCACCTCGTCACCGGAGCCGAAGAGGACGGCCTGCCCTTCGGAGGCGGGGCGCTCCTCGGTTCCGAAGCGCCCTTCGCCCGAGATGAGGTAGGCGAGGGCGTTGTAGTCCTCGGGCACCGGCTGGAAGAGGCATGCGCCCGGCTGCAAGGTGAAGTGCAAGTACATGATGGGGGTCCGGGTGTCGATCACGGCGCGCGTCCCCAGCGCTTCCCCGGCGATGACGACGACCGAGACCGAGCCGTCGTCGGTCCGGACGACGGGGATTTGCTCGGCGGGAAGCTCCTGGTAGCGGGGAGCCATCATCTTGTCGCGGGCGGGAAGGTTCACCCAGATCTGGAAGCCATGAAGGCGGCCGCCGTTGGCGAGCAGGCTCGGGCCGGGTTGCTCGTCATGGAGGATGCCGCGGCCCGCGGTCATCCACTGCACGGAGCCGGGGCCCAGGTTTCCCGAGTTGCCTGCGGAGTCCTTGTGCTGCATCTCGCCCTCGAGCACGTAGGTGACGGTTTCGAAGCCGCGGTGCGGGTGAGCCGAGGCTCCCTTGGCCTGGCCGGGCTCGAGGTCGAAGGGGCCCATGTGATCCAGGAGGAGGAAGGGGTCGACATGATCCATCCAGTCGGTGGGAAAGGGGCGCCGGATCTCGAATCCATCCCCTTCGAGGGCCCGGATGCTGGGCAGGACCCGAAGCACGGAGCGCGAGCGCTTCTGAGATTCCAAAGGCATGGGAGACTCCTCTCTGCAGCGGGCCACCCAGGCGGGTGGATAGGTCTAGTTAGACCCATCATAGGGCGGGCTGCCCTCCCCGTCAACGCGGGACGTCAATGTGGCTTCGGGCTTGTGACGGTCCGATGCACCCCGCCCGACCGGGCGGGGTGCATGGGGCCTCATGCGCGGCGGCGTTGCAGCGCCAGCTTGGCGGAGTCCGCGAGCGTGACGAGTCCCGCGCCGAGCATGATGGCGTCCTTGACCACCAATCGACCGCGCCCGCTGAGGTACGGGAAGCCGTGATGGGCGTCTCCGAGGGCGGGCACCCACGTCTCGGGGGTGGTGACGAGGAAGGAGAGGGTGACGAACGACATGCCGACCACGAGCAGGCTGCCCAGGGCGGCGACCTCGGGGAGCCAGCGGTGGAGGCAGAGCATCAGGCCGAAGGAGACGATGACGATCCCGAGGCCGTAGGAGAAGAGGTAGGTGCCGTTCTGGGTGTGCCAGGCGCGATTGAGCTCGTTGAGCACGCCTTCGGGGTTCATATGGGCGGCGTAGTGCTCCGGCTGGCCGATCAGGAAGCTCATGAAGGGACTGTTGGCGACAAAGGGAATGATCCCGTCAGCCTCGTAGGGAAAGGCTTTGAGGCCACCGATCCAAAGCAAAACGAGGATCAAGCCCAGGCGCAAGACGGGGACGGCCCAGCGATCGAGGCTGGCTGCGGATTCGAGGAGTTTGGTGAGGGAGGTCATAGGGGGGCTCCTGTGGAAGGGGGCATGCCGTAGCGGCAGGGGGCACCCTTCGAGCCTATCGCGTCGGGTTGCGCGAGGCCATGGGGAAAAGGCGTTAAGGCCTGGACAGATTGCTCCCCGAGCGGATTTCGGTTTCGAAGGTCCGGAACTGGGTCGGCGCCATGCCGGTGGCCTTCTTGAAGAGGCGGCTGAAGTAGAACTCGTCCGCGAAGCCGAGTTCGAAGGCGATCTCCTTGATGGGCCGAAGCGTGTGGAGGACCTCCCACTTGGCGTGGATCATGAGGCGATCGCGGATGAGGGTGGTGAGGGATTTCTGGTGATGCTGGCGGACGAGGCGGCCGAGGTTCTTGGGCGTCACGCCGAGCAGCGCGGCGTAGTCGGCCGGGGTGTGGAGGCGGGTGTAGTTCGCTTCGATGGCCTCGCGTAGGGCTTGCAGGGTCGGGGGCTCGAGCCGGCGAATCGCCTCGGCGCGTTCGAGGCTGGCGAACTTCGCGCGGGTCAGGGCGACGAGCACGAGCTTGAGGTAGGCGATGGCGGCCTCGCGGTAGCCCGTGCTCCGGGTTTGAAGCTCGCGGGCCACGCGGCGCACGTGCGCGTGGATTTCCGTCCAGGTTGCCGGCTCGGGCCGAACCGCGACTCCGCCGAAGGGATCGTCGAAGAGCTTGCTGTTGCAGCCGACCTCGGCGTGGAAGATCTCGAGGCAGACGAAGTTCGCGTGGAAGTGGAGGACCTGGCCGTGCGTGGCCGCCGTCGCCTGGAACGAGACATGCTGGTAGGGGGCGAGACAGAGGACGTCGCCTGCCTCGAAGGCGTGGTGGGCGTCGTTGACCTCGCAGATCCCCGCCCCGGCCTCGACGAGGTAGAGCGCGAACTGGTTGGTCCGGGGGAGGGCGTTGAGCCCCGGGTCGAAGGCGAAGTCGCCGACCCTCGCGGCCTCCTCGCCGTGCCGTGGGTCGAAGTAGCGCGGGGGCGCGGTGGGTGCCTCGGGGGCCTGCGGGGCCTGGGGTGATGCGGTCGTCATTGCGGCCATGGTCTCAAGTGCTGCCGGCTTCGGCAAGGCTTTCTCGCCCGAAGGTCCCGGCGTCAACGCGTTCCTACTGGGGGCTGTGAAAGGCGCTGCCGCTCGGCTTTCTTCAAGGAGCGGACGACTAGCTCGTAGGAGTGATCGATCATGCGCTGGATCTCCTCCTCGCCGAGCGATCCGTCGAGCGCGACGGTGTTCCAGTGCCGCTTGTTCATGTGGTAGCCGGGCGTGACGGCGGGATAGGCCTCGCGCAAGGCGAGCCCCCGCTCGGGGTCGCATTTCAGGTTGAGGCTCGGAACGGACTCGCCCCGGCGCGTCAGCATGAACATCTTGTCCATGACCTTGATGACGAGGACGTCCGGTCCGAAGGGAAGGGTGGGGACGGCCCCCGGCTTGCTGAGGGCGTAATCGATCAGGCGTTGAGGCATCTTCAGACCTTCGAGGTAGCGAATCGGGGACGTGGGGGCTTCCATTATCGGGGTTTTTGCCCCTGAAGACAAAAGGCGGCCATGGGGGAGGGGGGGCGATGCGCAGGGCTTTCCCGAAGCTTAACCCAAGGATAGCGGGAGGTTAAGAAACCTCCCAGGGAATGCGGCGATAACATTAACGATTCGTTATTGATTAATTAAGTGTTAATAAAGGAGTCTGGTTTTGAAGCGTCTTTTCGTTCCCCTTTTTGCGATGACCCTGCTGGCGGGCTGCGGGACGAGCCCCGTCGCGACGCTGACGTCGGCGGAGGAGACCTCGGCTCAGGCCCAGGCGAAGGTCAAGGTGGTCGGGACCGTGGCCAAGGCCCAGTTGGCGGGTCAGGACGTCCTGGTCATGGCGATCGAGGCCAAGCGCCCGCTTCTCAAGAACATCGTCCAGGACTACGCGTTCTACACCTTCATGGACCAGCGGACCCGGCGGTGGCGGGGCAGCGCCAGCGGCAGCCGCCTCTTCCTGGGAAAGGACGGGGGGATCTACATCTCGTCGGGTAAGACCAACACCGAGCTCTGGTACCGGGTCGGAAGCTATCAGGCGAACCAGCTGATCGTGGGGCTTCCGCTCCGCTACACGCTGGATGGGGAGCACGAATTCGACGTCTCGCACAGCGCAATTCACCTGGATATCTTCCACGTCTACCAGTCGCCCACCGGCTCCGAGCTGGAGTGGAGCCGGACGGCCCCGCAGCTCTTCACGGTGAACTAGGCCAGCCGATCAATCGGCGCTCTCCCAGGCCTCGCGTAACCAGGCCCTGACGCGGTCGTCGATCTCCGCGGGCTCGCGAAGCTCCAGGTGATGCATCCAATGGCCGGGGGACGGCTCCACGACTTCTTTCCAGCGCGCCGACGCATCCCGTCGTCGGAGGGCCAGGGAGAGCACGAGGGGAGCCGTCTGGCCTTTCAGCCAGCGATCGGGAGTCCAGACCCAAGCGAAGGCCGTGCGGCGGCGAAAGACGATCTGGCTTCGAGTGACATGGGGCGTGGAGGGGGCGACCTCCTGCATGATGAAATCGACCGCTTCGAAGAGCGCTTTGGCCAGGGGCCGTTGCTCGAAGAAGCGGTCGATTTCCGGGTTCATGCGGGTTTAGTCGGCGTAGCGGCAGTGGAGCATCAGGCTGTTGCCGTCCGGGTCGCTGAAGTAGGCCATCTTGCAGACGCCCGAGTCGATGATCTCGCTGACGAATTCGACTCCCTTGGCCTTGAGGGCCTCGACCGCGGCGGGGACGTCCGCCACCTTGATGGCGATCGCCCCGGCGGTCAGGGGGACGAACGGCCGGTTGGCGACCGTGGGATCGGCGACGGCGAGGGTGATCGCGCCGTCGAGCTTGAACTCGGCGCCTATTTCCCCCCACTCGCTATCGAGTTCGAGGCCGAGCGCGTCGCGGTAGAAGGCGATCGCGCGGGCCTTGTCCTGGGTCGGCAGGAGGATGAAATCGAGGCCTTGAATCTTGGTCGTCATCGGGTGCTCCGTTTAGGCGTGGACGGGGGACTTGGCGCCCATGTGGCGGGCGATCAGGGCGTTGGCCGCCTCGGGGTTCTGCTTGCACTCGAGCAGGGCGCGCAAGATCAAGGGGGCGACGACCGTGGCGTCGGACTCGATGACGAACATCGGGGTGTCCTCGGTCAGCTTGTCCCAGGTGATCTTCTCGTTGGGGGTGGCGCCGGAGTACGAGCCGTACGAGGTGGTCGAGTCGCTGATCTGGCAGAAGTAGGCCCACATCTTCACGGGCTTCTCGAGGTCGTACTTGATGGACGGGACGACGCAGATCGGGAAGTCGCCCGCGATGCCGCCGCCGATCTGGAAGAAGCCGACGCCGGCGTCGCCCTCGGCGAGCTCTTCGTAGCGATCGTAGAAGTCGGCCATGTACTCGATGCCCGACTTGGCGATCGCGGCGTTCACCTCGCCCGTCTTGACGTAGGAGGTGATGATGTTGCCGAAGGTCGAGTCCTCGTAGCCGGGGACGACGATGGGCAGGTTGGCCTTGGCCGCCGCCAGGAGCCAGCATTCATCAGGGTTTCCCTGGTAGTCCTTGGATTCGATGGCCTGGATGACCTCGTAGAAGTACTGGTGCCAGAAGCGGCGCTCGCCCGTGGCAGACGCCTTCTTCCACATGGGGACGATGATCTGCTCGACGGCGCGGAAGGCCTCGTCCTCGGGGATGCTGGTGTCGGTGACCCGCCGCATGCGATCGTTGAGGATCTTGGTGTCGTCCTGCTTCGAGAGGTAGCGGTAGTCGGGGAAATCCTTGTAGGAGTCGTGGGCGACCAGGCGGAAGAGCGATTCCTCGAGGTTGGCGCCGGTCACGGAGAGCCCGTGGATCAGGCCCGCGCGGATCGCCGGAGCCAGGGTGATGCCCAGCTGGGCGCTGGACATGGCGCCGGCCACGGCCCAGAACATGCGGCCTCCGGACTGGATATGGCTCCAGTAGGCGATCAACGCATCGCGCGTGGAGCGGGCGTTGAAGTTCTTGTAGTTGCTGAGTACGAAATCGAGAATGGGAAGATCGGCGCTCGCCATTTTGGCCCTCCTGCGACAAACGGGGGTGACAACGGTCGGGCGGCATTTTTTTGAATGGAGTCCACCCGAGGACGCCCTACGGTCACGACGCGGGGTCGTACCGCCATCGGCACGTGGGTGGCTCTCTCATGTGTATCACGAAGCCCGGGGCCGCGCAACGACGCGGTCAGTAGATTTCCTTCACCCGACCCACCTGGCCGTCCGTCAGCCGGACCTTGATGCCATGGGGATGGAAGGCGGACTTGGTGAGGATGTCCTGGACGACGCCGCGCGTGATCCGGTTGGTGCGCTGATCCGCCTTGAGGACGATGCCCACCTCGAGGCCGATTTGGATGGCTTGGCGATCTTGGCCGACCATGGCGAACTCCTTTAATCGTGCTGAGCCTAATGCTTGAGCAGCTTGGCCTTGGTTTCCTCGTCGAGCAGGCTGTCCTCGACGAGCTGGCGGGCCCAGTCCTCGCGGGAGGCCGCGAGGACGCGGGCGGCTTCCCCTGCGACCAGGGGCTCGGGATGCCAGATGGCGCCGCTCAGCGCCCGGAGGCGGGTCGGGTCGATCTTCTTGCTGGTCCGGAGCGTCCGGCACGCCTCGCAGAGCAGGGCGAGCGTGGATTCGGAGGGCTCGGCGGTCGGGTCGAGATCGACGGGCCGCAGGTCCTGATCGCCCTCGCAGAATTCGCATTTGAATCCGGCGCGCTTGGCGAGGACCTTGCCGAAGCTGGCGATCGCCTCTTGTCGTTCCTTGTGAGCGTCGAAGCCCTTGGCCATGTGGCGCCTCCCGCGGTGAATGCCGTGCGTCTCAAATCATACCGAAAATCGGGCGGGCGTGGGGCGCTCCGTCCCGCCGCGAGCCCGAGGCATAAAAATCCCGTGCCACCCAGGCGGTGAGCGGGGTGGCACGGGGGCGCGTTCGAGGCGAACGTGGGCTTAAACGCGGCGACCCAGGCGGCTAGGCCTTGGGAGCGATATTGACCATCCACTCGACGCCGAACTTGTCGGCGACCATGCCGAAGTAGGCTCCCCAGGGGGCCTGGCCGAGGGGCATGACGACCTTGCCGCCTTCCGAGAGCTTGTTGAAGTAGCCCGTGAGCTCGTCGACGTTGTCGCCGCTGAGCGCCATGCTGATCCGGGCGCCGGGCGTGTACGCCATGCGGTCGGGAGTATCCGACCCCATGAAGCTGATGCCGTTATCGGCCTGGAGCATCGCGTGCATGATCTTGTCGTCCTCGGAAGGGTCCTCCGACGCATGGAAATCCTTGAACGTGCTGAGTTCGAGCTTGCCGCCGAAGACGGTCTGGTAGAACGTCATGGCCTCGCGGGCGTTGTCCTTGAAGCTGATGTAAGGGTTCAGTGCGGATTGCATGGATGCGACTCCTGTTGGGGGTGTGAGCGTGGCAGGACGGGGCAGCCTCGCGGCCCCGTCCCCATCGGGCGGGCCGGGTTTCGGCCAGGGGCCGCGGATTCGTTTGCAGGCAAACCCCATCCTCGAGTATGAGAACAAACGTTCGGTTTCGTCAAGGGGACGAGAGACCGCCCGTTCGAGCTTCGAAGGGACTAGACGAGGGCCCTCATATGCGCCACGAGCTGATCGAGGGCGATGCCCCAGCCCTGGAGGAAGCCCATCTCGGCATGCTTCTTGGCCGATTCCTCATCCTTGTGGAGGGCGATCGCCGTGTACTTCGTGCCGCTCCCGTGCGGTTCCAGCAGGATCATCCCCGTGAAGAAGCCCTCTTCGGACGGGCGGTAGCCGGGTTTGAGCGCGTCGGTCCACACCAGGCGCCTGTTCTCGACCACCTCGAGGTAGCAGCCGGCTTCGGAAGGCATGCGCTCTCCTTCGGGCGAGCACATGACCGTCCGGAAGGCGCCGCCGGGACGGAGGTCGATCTCGCATTCCACCGTCGTCCACGGCAAGGGGCAGAACCACTTCATGAGGTGCTCCGGGGTCGTCCAGGCCTTCCAGACGAGTTCCGGGGGGATGTCCACGATGCGCTCGAGGACGAGGTCGAACCGGGGATCGGGCTGATAGGGAAGCGAGGCGGTCATGGGGTCATTCTCCTTCATGGTTGCGGACGGCCGAGAGCACGACGGCGACTCAGGGTTTCGATGAAACCTTGCGCGTCGCCATATGGCTCAAGTAGGCGATGAGGTCGTCGAGCTCATGTTCCGAGAGGGCCGCTTTGCTGAAGCCGCTCATGCGACTCCCGGCCCAGCGGCGGACGCTCTGCGGGTCGCGCACGTACTGGCGCAAGGCGCTGGGGGTGAGGTACTCGGTCGGGTTCAAGGGGATGTTCAGGTCCGGCCCCATGGTCCCGTCGCCGCTCCCGTTGAGGGTATGGCAGGCGAAGCAGTTCCGCTGGAAGAGCACGAAGCCCCGATTGACCGGGTGATCGTCGCCGAGCCCGGACGCGGGTCGAATGGCCGGGAAGCGCACGTGGACCGGGTCCTGGATGGCGAACTTCGCCAGGTGGAAGGGCCATTCCTCGGGGCTGATCTTGGAGCGCTCCGGATTTTCCCAGACGACGTAGAAGGGCCCGGCGGTGGACTTTGAGCCCGGGCGAAGCGGGGGCCAGGGGCTGTCATGAGGTTCGATGGCCACGAAGGCGATCGCCCCGGACGGCGCCGTGTTCAACAAGCGCGACGGGGCGATGGAGGCCGAAAAGCCATCGGTTGCGACGAACTGCACGCTGGCCTGCGGGTCGACCGTTTCGCCCGCGAAGAGCGCAGCGACGGGAATGGCCCGGTAGTTCATGGCCCGGCGATAGGTGACGTCAAAGGGGACGTGGAGGGTCTTGGCTTGCGGATGAGCGAGAAGCTGAGCGCGGGTGAAGACCTTTTCCCGTCCGTTGAGCATGAGCGTCAATTCGGGTTCCGCCCCCGAGGCCTGGGAAAGCGGTGAAACGATCAGCAATAGGGTGGTGGCGAGCGAAACCGTCACGCGGCGATGCATGGAAACCCCTCATGTTGCAACGTCATTGGGGTTTCATACCCGACCGGTCAAACGAGGAAACGAGCCTTTGCCTCAGGCGAGCCGCTGGCGTCGTTCTCGTGCGATCAGCCACTCGGCCAGGATCAGGTTGAGGCCCCAGCCCGCGGCCATGCAGAGGGTTCGGGCCAGCTCTCCGTGGATGCTCGGGAAGACGAACCAGGGGATATGGGTAAAGACCTGCGTTCCGGCGCCCAGGCCCAGGGCGTAGCTGCGCAGCATCCAGGCGCGGTGCCGCGGGATCTCGCGCTTGCGGATGGCGCTGTAGCCGAGAACGATGAACCCAACCATGGCCACGCCTACCAGCAGCCGGACGGCATACAGGCTCAGGCCGTCAAACTGGCCGAGGCCGTCGGGTTTGGCGATCGGATAGATCAGAGTCATCCAGATGCCGGATAGGGCCGAGACCAGCCCGCTGAGGATGAGCCCCTTCCCGGCCGTGCGGTGCCACTTGGGGTGGCGGCGCAGGATGCCGGGGGAGAACTGGAACGCTCCCAGGAGGGAATAGAGCACCGAGGAGACGATATGCAGCGCGATGGGCAGGGGGGCTGCAAGGAAGCGGGCGTTCTCGGGCGTAAGCGGGGCGCCGCCGAGCTGAAACAGTCGGAAGGTGCCGGCGATGACGGGGATGAAGCTGAGGGCGATCAACCCGGCGGGGACCAACCAATCCAGTTTCGCTCGGGTCGTGGTGGCCGTGGACACGGAAGCACTCCTTTCGGGAAGCGTCGGGCTCAAGGGTCGTCGTGCTAAGGCTTCGGGCGGTTAAGGGGTCGAGGCCCCCAAGGACGTCCCGCCTCGGGTCAGTTGCGCATCGAGATGCGTGAAGACGTCCCTGACCATGCCATCCGCGTAGCCCGCGTCGCCTCCTTGCCCGCCTTGAATCGCGGTCGCCTCGATCCGGACGCTGTCGCCGGACTGAAAGATCGCCAGCGTGAGTCTTGCGGGTTCGGTCTGAAACAGGACATTGCGGCCGCCGATCGCCGAGACGACCACCACCCCGTCGGCCGGCGCCGTCGAGGAGGTCACCGATAGGTTGGCCTTTCTCACCGCGTTGATGGCCGCAATGGACGCCGTTTTGATCCCAACCTGCGAATAGACGCGCGCCTCATCCCGTTTGCTCACGATGTTGTACGTGCAACCCGAAAGGGCGAAGACAAGCGCTAGAACCAACCCTGCTTTCACGGCGAACCTCACTTCCTGCGTTGAACCACCCGGACTCCATCTCGACCTCGCTTGCGTCTGGGCCGAGGACGGCATGGCTTGCTTGATTGCTTACAGCGTAAGCGTACGCTGTAAGTTTCGTCAAGCTCCGATTTTGTTCACCCGGGAAGGGGCGGTTCGACGTTACGTGTTTTCGCGGATCCGGTCGAGGCCGTCGAGAATGAGATCGAGCCCGAACTCGAACTCGCTGGAGTAGGTGTAACCGGGGGTGAGGGCATACCCCTGGGCCATCTCGGCGAGGTGGGGATAGGCATGGGCGAGGGCGGTCATTTGCTCGAAAAGCTCGACCGCCGGCACGTCCATTTCCTTCGCGGGGTTGAATGGCAGGCGCCGTTCTTGCAGGGCGAACCCATAGACGTAGCTGTCGAGCACCGAACACGCATGAGCCGCCGACACGATTGAGAAGCCGGCACCCCGAAGCCTTCCGAGCACGGCATCGCTGTGCTTCAGCGTGGCGGGGCCCGGGTTGTGCTGCGACTCCATCAGCACGAGGGCCCAGGGGTGCAGGGACAGCGCCTTGCGGAACGAGATGCAGCGCTGACGGATGGCCTGCTTCCAGTCGTCCTCGGCGGGAAGCTCGATCTCGCCGAAGACGATGTCGATCATGCCATCGAGGATCTCGCCTTTGTTCGCCACGTGGTTGTAAAGGGACATGGCCTCGACCCCGAGCGCCTGGGCCAGCTTGCGCATGGAAAGCGACTCGAAGCCCTCGTGATCGGCCAGTTCGATGGCGGCCCGTAGCACCCGCTCCCGGCTGAGAGGAGCCCGGGGGGCCGGGTCCTGAGCCGTCGTCATGTCCTTGTTCCGCTTGCGAGTCGAGCCGCTCACCATGTCCACCTTCCGTGAAAGTCCACCTTCTGCGCGACCTGCCCCAGGGGAGGCTCCCGTCCAACGGTGAAGCGACGTGCGCCTCCCCCATGGTCTTCCATTCAAGCAAAGTGTAGGCAATACGCGCGAATCGAACAAGTGGCAAAGGCGGGAGTCCCGCCGACGCCTCCGCTGCTCACCCCCCGACCTTCTCACCCGAGGCGAGGCGCCGCGTGAAGAAGGCCAGGATCTCGTCGCGCGCGGCGAGGGTCGGCTGGCCGGCCTCATCGATCAGGTGAGCCGTCACGACGCTGTGCGGGAAGTTCACGTGGCGCGCGAAGAACGGCGCCGTGTCCGGGTTGGCGGCGCTATCTGGAAGGATCCGTCCCTCGAAGCGATCGCCCAGCGCCTCGGCGTAGGCCGCAAACCGCTGGGCCATGCAGAAGCGATCGCCCTCGAAACGATAGGCGAGGACGCTGAGGTCCTCGCGATCGAGGCGCTCTCTGACGGTGGCAAGCTCGTCCGGGGCGATCTCCAGGCCGGCCGGATCGTTGAGCGGCAGCGACGGCTGGGAGAGGACCGGTGCGAGCACCGAGGGCTCGAGCATCATCGTGAGCGCGAAGTTGCCCGTGAAGCACATGCCAATCGCTCCGACGCCCGGGCCACCGCACTCCGCGTGGGCCAATCGCGCGAGCGCGCGCAGCCACTGGGTCACCGGGCTGGACGCGTTGGCCTGGAGGGCGCGGAACTCGGCGCTGACGCAGGCCCGCTTGAAGACGGCCGCCCCCTCGTCGGCGCTCGGCACTGCGCCGTCGCGACCGAAGAGCGAGGGCATGTAGACCGTGAAGCCCGCCTCGCGCACCCAGCGGCTGAAGCGTGCGACGTGCGGGCTGATGCCCGGCATCTCCGTCATGACGATCACGGCGGGCCCGGAACCGGCCACGTACACCGTCTTCGTCTGGTCGTCGAGGGTGATCGCGCGGGCGGCGAAATCCTCGAGCGGATCGTCCTGGGTCATGGCGCGGTTCGGCATGCGTCAGGCTCCTTGTCTTAGAGAGGGGGATACCTTCCAGGTTTCAGCTTGCGTGGTGATCTCGAGCCTCACGTGCGTTCGCACCCGTGGCGAACGCCGTGAGCACGGGCAGGAGCATGGTCGCGAGCGTTTCGCGCTGGCGCTCCGCGGGCCAGGTTTCGGGCTCGAGGGTGGCTCGCGTGCCGATGCCGTCGAGGGCCGCAATCACCGCGTCGGCGCAGTGACGCAACTGGTCCGTCGAAGGCATCGGATCCGCTTGGCGAATGGCCGGCAAGACGTCTATCAGGCGCTCGACGATCTCGGCGTAGTACTGGCGATGCAGGGCGCGGAGGCGGTCGTCGGCGATCGCGCGCCCCCAGAAGGCGAGCCAAACGCGCCATTCCATGCGGCTTTCCGCGTCGAGCGGGAGGTAGGAGGCGGCCTGCTGGATGAAGATCCCAACCTCCATGGCTTTGGGCGTTTTGCGGGCGCGGTCCTGCTTTGCGAGCGTGCGGCGGACCACTTCCTCGAGGGCTGCGACCAGGACGGCGTCCTTGCTGTCGAAGTAATGGGTGACGGCGCCGGTGGTGACGTTGGCCGCGCGTGCGACGTCGCGCAAGCGGGCCTGATCGAGGCCGGCCTCGCTGATGACGGCGATCGCCGCTTCCGCGATGCTGCGGCGCTGGGAGACATGATCGACTCTTTTTGGCATAACGGTGATTATGTATCATGGTTTGGTCGCCTGTCAACTTCCATGGCGCGAGGGCGAGCCGGCGCGGCCGGGAGCTCGCTCCGGGGCATCCCCAGAGGAGAAGCGGGTTTCAGCCTTTCGACTGAAACCCGCTTCGAGCGTAGAGGGGATTTGGCGGGCCTCCATGGGCGAAGGCCTGCAGGTGGGTCAGGGCGTGGGAGGGGGGGCGGCGATCGCCGGTTCGTTGGCAGGCTTCTTCACGAAGAATGCCGCCACGATGGCAAAGAGCGAGATGACGGCTCCCCAGAGGAAGGCCGCGCGAATGCCTCCGGCGGTGGCGGCGATCGGGGGCAGCCCCTCGGAGACCAGGGTGGCCGTTTTCAAGGACATGAGGGCGATGAAAAGCGCGGCTCCCGCGGCTCCCGCCAGTTGCTGGACCGTGCCGACGAGGGCGCCGCCATGCCCGTAGAGCTTGGGCGGCAGCGAGCCGAGACCGGCCGTGAAGAGGGGGGTGAAGGTCAGGGCCAGGCCGATGCTGAGCACGACATGGGCGCCCAGCAGCAAGGGAATCGCCGTGTGCTCGTTCATGGTCGTCATCACCCAGAGCACGGCGGAGGTGATGATCGTGCCGGGGACGGTCAGGACGGTGGGGCCGTGGCGATCGTAGAGGCGTCCGACCGTGGGAGCCATCAACCCCATGAGGAGGCCTCCGGGGAGGAGCAGCAAGCCGGTATTGAGCGCATCCATGCCCAGGACGTGTTGCGTGTAGATGGGCAGGAGGATGAAGGTGCCGAAGAGCGACATCATGCCGATCGCGAGCGCGACCATGGAGAGGGTGAAGTTCTTCGAGGAGAGGGTGCGCAGGTCGAGGAGGGCGCGTTCTTCCCGTTGCAGGATGCGCTGACGCCAGATGAACGCGAGCAGCGCCACGGCGCCGACGGCGAGTGGCACCCAGCCGGGGAGCGAGCCGGCTTCGCCGCTCGTGACGCCCAGCTGGTTGAGGCCGTAGACGAGACCGCCGAAGCCAAGCGCGGCGAGGGGAACTGAGGGCAGGTCAATAGGCGCATCGCTGGGGGTCGTGACGTTCGAGATGCGCGCCGCCCCCAGAATCAGCCCACCGAGAGCGATGGGCAGCACCAACCAGAACATCCAGCGCCAGGTCAGGTGGTTCAGGATGAGTCCCGAGAGGCTCGGGCCGATGGCGGGGGCCACCGAGATGACGATCGAGATGTTGCCCATGGTCTTGCCGCGGGATTCCGGCTGAACCAGGGTCATGAGGGTGGTCATGAGCAGGGGCATCATGATGGCGGTGCCGATCGCCTGGACGACGCGCCCGACGATCAGCAGCGGTAGCCCGGGTGCCAATGCCGCGATGAGCGTGCCGAGGCTGAAGGTGCTCATGGCCAGGATGAAGACCGGCCGCGTGTTGAGTCGCTGCAGCAGGAAGCCGGTGATCGGGATGACCACCGCCATGGTCAGCATGAAGGCCGTGGTCAGCCATTGGGCGGTACTCGCCGTGATCCGGAGGTCTTCCATGAGGTGCGGGATCGCGACGCCCATGATCGTCTCGTTGAGGATGACGACGAACGTCGAGACGAGCAGAAGAGAGATGACGAGCCGGTTTCGTGAGGCCGTGGCGGAATCGAGGGCAGGCGCGGTGGGCGGCTGGGCTGCCGTGGAGGGTTGGGATGGCATGGGGCTCCTGTTCGAGTAGCGGTTGGAAGCTGAGGACGTTCTCGCTTCTTACCCGTGTTGGGGCGGGTTATGCGAGATCTTGCCCCGGGAGAGGGCTTGATTTAGCTGAGCGGAACACTCGTTTAGCCGGGAGCGACGTACTTAATTCCTGGCGTTGATCGTCCTGGCGATCGCCTCACGGACCGCCCGGATCACCACCTCGGGCTCTGAGAATTGGGGGAAGTGCCCGCTTTTTGCCGCAACGATTTGCATGCCGCTCGGCGACAGCGAGGCGAGCTGGAGCTGATGAGCGGCGCGAGCCGCCAAGGCAGGGGTCGGGGTCAGCCATGCCATTGCGGGCTTGCCACCGGTGACGACCAAAACGGGAATATCTGGGAATGAGGGAGCCTGCGCGATAAGCGCGATGGTGCGCGGGGCATGGGTGGTTTCGCCGAAAGGGTCATTGCCGAACACCCGATCGACCACTCCCTTCAGAACGCGCTGAGTGCGGCTTTCGAACTCGGTCATCGCCGCGATGTCCGCCGGGGCGGTGGCATCAAGGAAGACGATCCCACTGACGTCCTGGGGGTGGCTGCGGGCAAAGAGGTTGGCGATGAGCCCCCCGAATGAATGGGCGACGAGCAGATAGGGCGGAGCGAGATCCAGCGCGAGCAGCAGCGCGCGGAGGGTCTCGACCATCACCTCGCCGGTTTGCGGTGACGTCGGCTTGGTGCTCTTGCCGATGCCGGGGCGGTTGTAGGCAATAACCGTCCCCATCTTCTCAAGATCGGCAAACACCCGGTGCCAGCCTTCGATGGGGCCGCCCGATCCGTTGATCAGAACGATGGTGGGCGAACCCATTCCGGCCCGTGCGTATTCCAGTTCGGAGCCGCCGACGGTTAAGGTTCTCGATTGGGGAAGTGCTTTCACAAAAACAGTGACCGGCTTTAGCTGGCAGTCCAGAAGTCCATGGCGTGGGGAGTGGTGGTGAAGAACGCGTAAGGCATGTAGGCGTATCCGGCGATCCCCCACTTATCGCCCCAGCTGTTGCGGACGATCAGGTGTTGCTGGGTGTCGTCGTAGCCGACCGCCAGCATCGCATGGCCGCCATGGATCGGATCGCCAGGCTGGGGCATCGGCATCACGCCCTTCGCATCGGGGCTCATGATTTTTCCGACTGACACGAAGCCGAAGGCGACCGATTGGCCCCTGGCAAGCGCGGCCTTGACGTCCTCCAGGCCGGCAAGCTGACTCGTCTGCTTCACCTTGAACTCCTGGGCCGCCATGTAACTTTCCACCGTGGGCATGATGTGGAACTTCGCGATGTCGTAGGGCCAAAGCGCCTCGGGGGCGGAGCCGGAGAGCTGAAGCGCTTTCATGCCTTCGACAATGGTGCCGCCGGTATCCTTGAAGACGTTGTGTCCAGCCACTCGGCGGGTCTCGTAGTAGCCGAAGAGGGCCGACAAGGGGAGCTGACGCTCACCGTTCCTGCGTTGCAGGTGCTCGCGCAAGCCCTTGGTAATCGCGAAGGCTGTGCAGGATCCCAGTGCGCCCTGGCCGTAAACGGGCCCCTGCTCATCGCGCAGGTCCACCTTGGCGGGACGCACGCTGTCGTGGATTTGATTGGATTGGGGCGCCTGATGCTTGAAGAGCTTCCGGTAGCGGACGTAGTCGTAACCCAGCTTGTACGTGACGCCGTGGCTGGTGAAGGCGCCCGTGCGCGCTTCCGAGTCCGCCAGGGACGGAGTCGAGGCGACCTTGCCGTACTGGCCGCAGCCAGCCGCCGTCGCCAGGGTCAAG
The DNA here is from genome assembly GCA_036676495.1 of Candidatus Sericytochromatia bacterium. GTDB lineage: Bacteria > Cyanobacteriota > Sericytochromatia > S15B-MN24 > UBA4093 > UBA4093. The sequence goes on along the minus strand of JAKFCT010000067.1, from coordinate 47,163 downwards.
GCGGTCAAGAAGCCCAGCATCAAGGGGCGAAAGGTCGACATACGGCTGTTTTTCCTCTTCCAGATTTCAGGTGGGGAGCCGGCTGGCAGGCGGCAGGCCATGGCTTCCATTATACGGTTAAGCGCCAGGGGTTCGCTAAGCTTGCGATCATATCGGCTTAACCTCGGGTCGGGTGACAGGCGATGAATGTGCCGGCCTCTTACTGCCCGGATGAGTGCCTCCAGGTACGCGCGACCGCGTTATTAATCTAGGGGTGATGCGAGCGTTTAATGGACGCAAAATACTTCTTTTACGATGTCCTCAACGACCAGGTTATTCCGAGGAGGTAGCGATGGGCATCGATACGGTGATCACGGCAGGCGACCGGCATCAATCTCCCTATTTCCCGTGGCGGCCCGAGGAGAAGCCTTCGACTCCGGCTGGGACGACCGGCAGCTTCGAGGAAGCCTTACGGCTTGCGCTCGCTCGCGCTTCGTAGGATGGAGCTCCGTTTCCCACCTAGGACTCGCATGCTTCGACAAAGATAGAGCCGCCAAGGTTTCGACCCTGGCGGCTTTTGGCTTTGCGAGAGGAGAAGGCCTACGAACGGCTACCGACGAAGGCCGCCAGGTGCTCGCCGGTCAGTGTCGATTTCGCTGCCACCAGGTCGGCTGGGGTGCCTTCGAACACGATCCGCCCGCCGTCATGGCCCGCGCCCGGCCCGAGGTCGATGATCCAGTCGGCGTGCGCCATCACGGCCTGGTGATGCTCGATCACGATGACCGACTTGCCGGAGTCGACCAGGCGGTCCAGCAGCCCGAGCAGTTGCTGGAGGTCGGCCAGGTGCAGTCCGGTGGTCGGCTCGTCGAGCACGTAGACGCCGCCGTCGGTTCCCATGTGCGTCGCGAGCTTGAGGCGCTGGCGCTCGCCGCCCGACAGCGTGGTGAGCGGTTGGCCGAGCCGCAGGTAGCCGAGACCCACGTCGGCCATCCGCTTGAGGATCGCATGCGCGGCTGGCGTCTTCGCCTCTCCGGTCCCGAAGAAGCCGACCGCCTCTGCAACCGGCAGGTCGAGCACCTCGGCGATGTTGAGGCCGCCGAGACGGTACTCCAGGACCGCTGCCTGGAAGCGCCGGCCCTCGCATTCCTCGCAGACCGTGCTGACGCCGGCCATCATCGCCAGGTCGGTGTAGATCACCCCGGCGCCGTTACAGGTCGGGCAGGCTCCCTCGGAGTTGGCGCTGAACAGGGCGGGCTTCACGCCGTTGGCCTTGGCGAACGCCTTGCGGATCGGCTCGAGCATCCCGGTGTACGTCGCCGGGTTGCTCCGCCGCGAGCCCTTGATCGGGGTCTGGTCGATCGCCACCACCCCGTCCCGCTTGGATACCGAACCGTGGATCAGCGAGCTCTTGCCCGAACCGGCCACGCCGGTCACCACGACCAGCACGCCCAGCGGGATGTCGACGTCGATGTTTTGAAGATTGTGCGTGCGGGCGCCGCGCACCTCCATCTTGCCCGTCGGCTTTCGCACCTTCGGCTTCAGGGAGGCCCGGTCGCTCAGGTGCCGCCCGGTGAGCGTGCTGCTGGCTTGCAGCCCGTCGACCGTGCCCTCGAAGACCACCTCGCCGCCGCCGGTGCCGGCGCCGGGACCGAGGTCGACGACATGGTCGGCGATCGCGATGACCTCCGGCTTGTGCTCGACCACGAGGACGGTATTGCCCTTGTCGCGCAGTCGCAGCAGCAGATTGTTCATCCGCTGGATGTCGTGCGGGTGCAACCCGACCGTGGGCTCGTCGAAGACATAGGTGACGTCGGTAAGCGACGATCCGAGGTGGCGGATCATCTTGGTGCGCTGCGCCTCACCACCCGATAGCGTGCCGGTCGGACGATCGAGGCTGAGGTAGCCCAGCCCGATCTCCGCGAACGCGTCGAAGGTGTGTTGCAGCGTGGCGAGCAGCGGCGCCACCGAGGGCTCGTCGAGCCCGCGGATCCATTCGGCCAGGTCGCTGATCTGCATGGCGCAGGCCTCGGCGATGTTGATGCCCTTGATCTTGGACGACCGGGCCACCTCGTTGAGGCGGGTGCCGTCGCAGTCGGGGCAGGTGGTGAACGTCACCACCCGCTCCACGAAGGCGCGGACATGTGGCTGCATCGCCTCCACGTCCTTGGAGAGCATCGACCTCTGGATCTTCGGGATCAGGCCCTCGTAGGTGAGGTTGATGCCGTCGACCTTGATCTTGGTCGGCTCCTTGTGAAGGAGGTCATGGAGCTCTTTCTGGGTGTACTCGCGGATGGGCTTGTCCATGTCGAAGTAGCCGCTGCCGCTGAAGATGCGGCCGAACCAGCCTTCCATGCTATAGCCGGGGACCGTGAGCGCGCCCTCGTTGAGCGACTTGGTCTCGTCGTAAAGCTGCGACAGGTCGAAGTCGTTCACACGGCCCATGCCTTCGCAGCGCGGGCACATGCCACCCTGGACGGTGAAGGTCTTCTTTTCTACGGTCTTGCCGGCGCCGCGCTCGACGGTGATCGCCCCACCTCCCCGGACCGTGGCGACGTTGAACGAGAACGCCTGGGGTGAGCCGATGTGCGGTTGCCCGAGCCGGCTGAAGAGGATGCGTAGCAGGGCGTTGGCGTCGGTGGCCGTGCCGACCGTCGAGCGCGGGTTGGCGCCCATCCGCTCCTGGTCGACGATGATCGCGGTCGTCAGGCCTTCCAGGACGTCGACCTCGGGCCGGGACAGGGTCGGCATGAAGCCCTGCACGAAGGCGCTGTAAGTCTCGTTGATCAGGCGCTGCGACTCCGCGGCGATGGTGCCGAAAACCAGCGAAGACTTGCCCGATCCCGAGACGCCGGTGAACACGGTCAGCCGCCGCTTGGGGATCTCGACGCTGACGTCCTTGAGGTTGTTCTCCCGGGCGCCTTGGACGCGGATCAGGTCGTGGCTGTCGGCGGGGGGCTGGCTGGAGGAGGCCATGGTCGCGGTCCTTTCACTGGGTATCAACGGGTTGCAACGAGCGCCCTGAGGCGCCACCGGGCAATCATGGGACTAGCAAATTATGCCCCTGAAGCATCGTTCGGTAAACGCCAGCATTTGCGTCAGCCGGGTGCGGGCCATGCCCAATGCGCGGTCCCAAGGAGCTGGACTTGGAGTGGCAGGCACTGCGCAGTTGCCCGAATTCCGCGCGCCGTCTGGGTGGGACGAGGCGGCGTTCCCTCTGTTCCTTACTTTGAAGGAAGCGTGACGAGACGAGTGGGGCATAATGCGCGCGAGCCTGACATTAGGTGCAAGGCCGAGAGGAGAAAAGTCGAAGGGCCTCAGAGATACCCTAGGTCCTTTTTGACCTGCCCCCAATTACATAGCCGAAGTGAATTGCTGCCTCGGCCAAAATGCGCATGAACTATTCAATTTGCTCTTTGTTTTGTGCGTAGTTATGGACGCGAAGATCAGAAAATGCTCAGGGGAGATTCCTCCCTTTTTCGACCCGGGAGGGAAGAGCGTATAAAAATTCACCAAGGGCTTGCGCGAATTCCACGGCTTTTCGTGCTTGGTGAAGATCTGGTAGGGGATCATCCATGTCCGAATGCCGTTGCCCATTTGCTTCGAGGCGGACTTCGTGTGCCCACTCAGCCATTTCCGGTGTGATCAAATGGTCGTCTCGAGCTTTTTCAATCCGACTATAAAGATTACCCTCGGTATACCCCTTTACCTTAAGCATTGCGTCCACGGCGCTTGATGCAAGCATCACAGCGCCAGATGGCGCAGCAAGGCAATCAATCGCTTGCTGAAGGTATTTTTGTGCTCTATCTGGGATGGCTGCGTCGACGCTCAAATCTTGCCCAGGGAAAAATCTTACAACCCCACCTCCCCATTTGCCTTGGGCAATGACTACGCCGCCGCAGGCTGTGCACGCATACGCTCCCCATTGTCGTTCGTTTTGGCCTAGGTAGTCGTTCGTATCGCCCTGCCAGAGTAATTTAAGCGTTGGGCGGTGAGTCACACAGTGTGGACACCGATCCAAGTCAAGCAGACTTCCTAGAGTTGGCATTTGGTTTTTCCTACTTTACACATATAAGGAGACGCCTGTTCTGCAACAACATTTATATGCCCATTCTGACTACCCTTCGGTGCGTCCAAATCTATTTTGTCCTTATACTGGCTTCATCCAGCCTGTTGCCCCCAAGCCTATTTTGACCCGACTGCCCAACAAAAAAGGCCCCCCATCTCTCGATGAAGCGCCTCTTAGATCCGCAATCTGGATTCAAATCCGCTCCTAGTTCCTTCCGCATGTATTACTTACGTTTGCGGGGGCAAGTACGGTTGAGTCACTCACCGTAAGCGACTGATTTGTTTTTCCGTTGTGTGTTTTACAAAGGGGGATAATGTACCAGGCCTTGTCAGTGCTCCCACTTTTTTGAACATGTGCGCCAACTTCAGGCTTTTGCAAGCAGCTGGATTCAGGGCAATATGAGGGCAGAGAAGATTTGCTGTAAGTCTTCCAGTGGTCTAGCCAGCTGATGCATTTGCAAGTGTTGTCGCTTGTACCGTTAATATTTGTTACCTGCATGGCCTGATTCTCTCCCTTCAGGTGAAATAACATGATCTAGAGCTTGTGTTTGATATATCCTGTGAAATTCGTGCTTGTCAAGCACTTTCTTAAAGGCGAGTCAATCTATATTCCGAAAAATGTTATTCAGGCAATTCTGTTGTCCGAACTTCCCAAGAAAAAGGGCGCTTTACCCGATGGTGAGGACGCTTGCGCTAATTACTGGACTTGTGCCAGCGAACTCGTGATTAACAGGATCTAGTTAGCCTTGGTAATCAGAACTGGCCAAGATAGGGCAGATAGCCTTTCGGTGCGACCGGAATTGTGCGGGCTATTTCTTATTGCCCCGAGGGACATTAAGGGGCATCGCGGCGAGGTAAAGGTCGATAAGCTGTAAACACTCATCGTCTCGTTCACGCGGGCCTGCTGTCTCGAACCCCTGGATAAGCCGGCCCCCTAGCGGCTGCCGAGTTGGGAAGGGTGACCAGCGTTAGTCACCTTCCCAAGCCGACCGGGCGTCCAAAAGAGGATGAGAACCGCCAGAACGCCAAAGATGAAGTTGGAGCTGGCGGTCTCCACCAGGTGGGTGTACCGGACGGCATCCGACATGAACGGATTGGCGAACAGGTGCTGGGAGTTCATGAGCACCGAGTAGGAAAGCCCGACGGCCAGGGCGATTTCCCAATAAGGGGCCTTAATCAGTCGAATGACGGGAAGGGCGATCGCCAGCCATAACCCGCCTCTCAGCAACTGGAAGAAGGGCATCCAAGGGGTCGTGCGCATGACGTGCTCGAGTTGCAGCCAGAGGCTGCCAGGATCCGTGCCCCCGTAGTAGGCCAGGACGGCGGGAGACTTCCATGCGACGTAGTAGCCGAAGGTGAAGTAGAGGGTGGCATACAGGACCGCGATCAGCGGGAGCTTCCACGCCCACTCGTGTAGCGGCGGCAAGCGATTCGGAGGCTCTGGCGCCTTCTCCTTCCACTTGCCCAGAACCCAGACCGCCAACAGGGAATAAGGGGCGGCGAGCAAGAGGCCCATCAGGAATAGCCCGCCCAGCATGCCTGGCGGAAGCCGGTTGGCGACGGGAGGAAAGGCCGCCGTCTCGATTTGGGCCATGAAGGTCATCGAACCGTAAAGGATGACAAAGATCGCCGAACTGAGCCGCCAGCCTCCGGCTTTGGATCGCAGCACGAGGTGCGAGACGACGGCCGTGTTGAGGAGGCTCACCGCGAGCATGGCCAGGCCGGCACGCCCTGCGTCCTGTTGCGAGATGAGTTCGGAGTAGCTTTGCGGTAGATAGGGCTGCACCGCGGTCCCGTTGGCCACGACAAAGCAAGCGAGGTAGGCCAAGGTGAGGAGCGCGATCCGCCATCCGATTTGAAACATGCTGGTTACCCGATGATTGAGAGGTTGGGGCTACTGCAGTCGCGCCTTCAGATCGGAAACCCGCTCCATGACGCGCGACATCGACTGAAAATCCCGGACGAAGGCTTCGAACAATTTCTTGGCGGCCTCCTTGCCTTCTTGCTCGAGAACCTGCCGGATGTACCCTTCCCGCACCACGTGATCGTCCGGATCGAGTTGAGCGGCGCGGCGCATGAACTCCATTCCCCTTTGCTTGCCGCCACCGGCGAAGGCGGGGACCTGCAAGTAATAGAGGCCCAGCATGTAGCGCGTTCGGGCCCCATTGAGATCGAGTGGGAGTGCCTTTTCCAGGTTGCTCTGAACCTGGGGGCCGTAGGCCATCATGGCAACCAGGCCCTCCTTGCTGGCCTTGAGGGCCTGCGCGTGGGCCAGGACCGTGAGTGCCCTGGCTAGCCAGCGGGGATGCTCATGTTGCCGCTCCCATTCCGGGATTCGCTTTTCCAGCAAGGCAATGGTCTGGTTGTACGCGCCTTGATCGTTCCAGGACTGGGCCTCCAGCACCTGGGCTTCGATCGATTCGGGTCGGAGCGCCAGGGCTGCCTTGAAGTGCTCGAGTGCCTTGGCATCTTCCCCACGGTAGGCCTCTAACCGCCCCAGTTCCAGTTGCATCCCGAAGTTTCTCGGATCGGTCTTGGCGCGTTCTTTGAGTAGGGAGAGAGCCTCCACCACCTGGCGCCGTGCATAGAAGGGGCGAATCTGATCGCTGAGGTCGTCGGGGAGGTCTCCCAGGGGAGCGAATCCCTGAATCAAGAGCCAGGGCAAGAGCAGGAAGAGTCGCTTCATTCCATCCACTCCAAGGGGAGATTTCACTCCGGACCGTACCAGTCCCAGGGGCCCTGACGTCCACCGGCTTGGTGCAAAAAGCTTCAGGCCTCGGGACATCGCGGCTCCCGGCGTAGTCAAAATGCCAGGAGAATGGGACGCTCGCTTGAAACTGTTGGGTGGCTTTCCGCCTGGCGCCCGATTGCCGCAACCCCACCACAGGGGAAACCCAGTACCTAGCAATCAGACTACCAAAAATTCCTTCGTTATCAAATCAGTATTACACCGCACTGGTTTACCCCTTGTTCGAATTCGCCAAGCACTAGGGCGTCGAGCCCAATGCTCTATCTCAGCAGCAGCATGCCAAGCGCTACGAGAGCCGGGCTTGGTGCTACTTCTAGCCGATTTCCAGATCCTGCGGGAAACGAACGCCGCCTGACCCATCGAGGGCGATCAAGGCGACTTATTCGGAAGGGGATGATGGCTTCAGGAGCGCGTTCGGGGGTAGATGCCTCGACGTCTTGTCAGAGGTAGGGGCGCTCGAAGATATCGTCGCGGTTCTTGGCATCTCCCTGTCCGAAGGAGCCCTCATCTTTGCCGGCACCCTGGTAGAAGTAGCCCATGGGATAGCCCTTCGAGCCCTCGCTACGCATGGAATTTCCTAGCTCCGAGGACTCGATCCTCACGCCTTTCAGCGTGGCCGTGGTCCCAAGGAAGTGCAGCGCTCCGGAATACGCCCGTGCCGAGGACCCGCCGTGCCGGATCGTGACGTGCTCGAGCCGGCTCTCGGAAGCCAATGGATAAAACTTGCCCCGTCCCAGAAGGCGGAACGCTCGTCGCCGGGGTGGGCCTGGAAGACGATCGGATCTTCGGGAGTCCCGACGGCCTGCAGACTGGCTGCCGATCCGAGGCTGGACCGAGGGAGTCAGGACGACACATCCAGCCATCTCGCCAGCAAGGTGTCCGCGCAGCTCTTGCCGCTCCGTACGGCTCCCTCCTGACTTCCGAAGTAGTCTTGCTGGGTCCAATCGCCAGCTAAGAAAAGATTCGGTACTGGAGTATGCTGGGTGGGCCGCTGGGACATTGCTCCTGGCAAGGGGCGGATCAAGTGGGACCGGTGTTTCAGGACCACGGACTTACGCAAGGTTGCCCCTCGGACGGGCGGTTGCACCTGTTCGAGCACCCTAAGGACCTCGTCGAGAATCTCTGCGTCATCAAGGTCGAGCCAATCATCAGCCGGTGAGACGATGATCGAGACCCGGCTCCCTCGCGGATCCGGATAGGCGTTCGTCGATTGATCTTGGTAGACAGAGGCAATGGAGCGGGCCACGAGCGTGTAATCGGCAGAATCAATGACGCTCCCATCAAACCAGAGCTGGACGGAGATCGCCGGAGAGATGGGGAGGCTGGCAATCTTCGAGAAGAACGGATCTTCGCGCAAGGCTGGAGGCAGGATCGGCGCCACTGACCAGGCAGGCAGCGCAAGGACGAAGGCATCTGCCGTGATCCGGTTGCCGTCGGAAAGGTGAAAGGCTGCCACGCGGCCCCGCGCGACATCGAAGTCGACCCCTTCGAGTCGAACCCCGGTGCGAAGCAATGCACCTCGCTGTTCCAGGTAAGAGGCGAGTGGCTTGAAGATCGTCTCGTCGCGAGGGCCGCGATACCCACCGGCATAGGCATGGGCGAGATCATATGCCGTATGGTGGACCCAGCCGAGGAAATTGAAGGCCGAGAAGTCATCCGGATCGGTGAACTGGATGGCTCGGCAGAACGGACGCAGGTATCGCTCCAGGACGTTGGGGGTGCCGCCCAGGCGTCGCCACCAGTCGGTAACGGTTTTGTCGTCATGTTCTCGCTGTAGGTAATCGAAGTCCAAGAGGGCTGGTGCGACGAGCGGCAAGAGCGAGATCTTGTCCAGCGGATCCAGGTAATCGTTTTGGCCGAGGAAGCTCAGTGCTGTCTTGACGGGATTGCTAAAGGGATTGATCCCGAAGCGCGCCTGTGGGCCCTCGGGGTCCTGGAAGCGAATCTCGTCCATCCAGCAGAGGACCTCGTCCGGCGCCTGCCCGATTGAACGCAGCAAGGCCTTGAACTCAGAGTAGGTACCTAAGAACAGGTGTAGGCCCTGCTCAACCCACTCCCCGTCCGGATCCCGATACGTCGATGCCCGTCCGCCTAGGAAGGGCATGCCCTCATAGAGCTGCACATCGCATCCGGCATCGACCAGGTACTTGGCGCAGGTTAGACCGGCTAGCCCGCCCCCTGCGATGGCAACGCGCATGCTCATAGAGAATCGCTCCGTCGCGTGAGCCGCTCGAGGTTTCGCTTCTGATCCGCCTGTTCAGGCATCGCTGCCCGAAATTCCGGTTCGGGCGGCTTGGGCTCGTTCGTTCGGCTTCCGTACCCACCGCCACATGGGCATGGCGGGATGACCTGGCCCTTTTCCACCCGAACCGTATGACTACAAAGGTCGCAGTGGAAGGTGCCAGTTTCCAGGGCCCGCTCACCTGCTTTTGCCGTCATGGCATCATCCTCCGGCGCGTGACCTCCTCACGATACAACGAGGAGGAGTCCGGACAGTACAGAGGGGCGTCGGAAAAGACTAGAGGGGTGAAAGATGCAAGGGAAGCGAGGCCAAGGCAAAAAGCAGAAGGGTCCCGGGATTCCCGGGACCCTTCTGCTTTTAGGCTCCGCGTGCTGGACTCGAACCAGCGACCTAGTGATTAACAGGACTTAGGTAGCAAAGCAAAGCGTCAGGCGTCTATTAGACCTGTACACCGGTTTTCGACTTTATTTTTTACTTGTCATGGTGTCTGGCCTGAGTCCAAACGTGTGGGCTTTTCGAGTCAGCATGGGCGCCAGTCCTTGCCGGACATTCCGTCGAACATTTTCAAGAATGGCTTGAGGACGATTGTGACGACAAAGGTGTCGATGGTTGCAACCACGAGGTCTGCGATGAACTCTCTGAACCTTGATTCGGATGTCTCACATGCTCAAGTGCAGTGCCAGAACCAAGCGCATAAAGACGCTTGCTTGGTGTATGATCGGATCCAAAGTAATCTTGATGTTGATACAAGAGCGCTCATAAGTAGCCTGGCTGAGGGTTGACATTGAAGACTGTTTATATTCCAACCATCAACGATCAATCGTCCGACTTTGACCGCCTTTTTTTCGTTGCTAGTCAATGCGATTTCTGGTTCGAAGAGTACAGGTTTGATTTTTCCATATGTCGCTTCTTGCGCCCTAATGCTGTTGCATTCTTAGGGGGATTAGCACGCCTAGTGGAATCTCGTGGTGGGAGAGTCCACTTTCTCTGGGATACTCTTCACGTAAGTGTCCGTAATACTCTGATGAAAAATGGTTTCATGCCGGCTTTCGGGAATTTTGTAAGTTTCAATAGCGGAAATTCTGTCCCTTATCGCGAAGATAGAGTGCTTGTCGCGAGCGATATTGTGAATTTTCTAAAGGTGAGTTGGCTTGGACGTGGCTGGGTCCACATTAGTCCATTATTAGGAGATGCCATTGTAGGTAGGGTTTGGGAGATTTACGCCAACGCTGCCGAACATGGGCACTCACAAGTCGGAATCTACAGTTGTGGGCAGCACTTCCCACAAATGGGGGAGTTGAAGCTATCCGTAGTGGATTTTGGTATAGGAATTCCGACCAGAGTCAGGAACTATTTCGCTCAACTACAAGGCGCCACAGGCTTGAGGTCGGATAGCTGCATGCGTTGGGCTTTTCAGAGGGGGGCTTCTACCAACTCTGGCGGCATTGGCAGAGGTCTCGGTTTAGATTTGCTGAAAGCCTTTGTTAAAGCGAACTCGGGCAGCCTAGAGGTTTATAGCAACGATGGCTATGCTAGAATAGATAGCAGCCAAGAGATCTACGAGGCGAGGCAGAGTAGCTTCCAAGGGACGATATTTAACATTTCGTTAACTTGCAATGAGGCCTATTACCACTTTGCTTCCGAGGTTGTGAACCAGCCGCTTTTCTAGTGAATGAGATGATTCTGATGAAAATGGAACTGCTCAAAGTTGTCGGCGAGCATGCTATTACGCTTGAAGATGGAAATAAAGTCTACGACTTAATAGCGCCCGACATAATTGCTGGAAAGTGCGTCGAGATTGATTTCTTGGGCGTGACAATATTTGCTTCCCCATTTTTCAACTCGGCAATTGGTCGCCTTCTTAAAGATGTTGACCCGGTAGATTTACGGGAACGCCTCATTGTATCTAATATCCGAGCAGATGGTAGAAGCGTGCTCGACTTAGTACTAAGGAATGCTGCCGAGTATTATGCAAATTCCGAGCACAGGCAGATACTTGATAAAGTAATTAATGAGCAAGAGGCGCTATAACGCGTGGCCGTAAATTATACTATCGTCGCAGACGTTGTGGATATCCGCTCGGATATCCCAAAGCCAAGTGATACTTTCTGGGTCGATACCAACGTTTGGTACTGGATGACTTACACCAAGGCAAGTGTAAGTGTTTCACCCTACTCGGGATACCAAGCTAGAATTTATCCTGCGTATATGCGGAAAGCTTTGAGTAATAAATCGAAACTTCATCATATTGCTCTTTCATTGTCTGAATTATCACACTTAATTGAAAAGACAGAGCGAGAAATTTATGAGAAGGCAAATGGCCCTGTAAAGCCTAAAGAGTTTCGCCACAACCTCCCTCACTTGCGAAAAGATGTTTATGATGAAGTGAATCTTGCATGGACGCAAGTTAAGTCTATGGCAAGCGAGTTGGATATCACGATTGATTCCACGCTCTCAGATAAGGCGCTGGACCGTTTTGAAACTCAATTGCTGGATGGATACGACTTGTTCATGATCGAAACTATGAATAGAGCAGGGATCCTTCAAGTCGTTACTGATGATGGTGACTACGTAACTGTGCCCGGCATTCAAGTTTTTACGGCCAACGGAAATGTAATTAAAGCTGCTCACGCTCAAGGCAAGCTCATAGATAGATCCGTAGCCCCTACGCTTGCGCCTTAGGAAGGGTAGGTAGTGGGCGGAGAAGCCCGAAAGAAAAGGTCCGTCAGGGTTTGCGACTGACGGACCTTTGTTTGTGAGGAGTGTAGGTAGTCGGATAATGTAGCTTATGGCCGGGAATTGGCGGTTGTTGAGCGCCTATTCTGCCTTTGACGTCAGTCTTGGCCGCCGAACATCCCGGCGAACATGTTCCACACCGGCCTGAGGAACAGAGTGGCAATAAATGTGCCAACGGTTGCAAGTACAAAGCCTAGTACGAGCTTGACTCCAAGACCGTCGTTTGCGTTTCCAAGGAATACGCTTGGTACGAAAATCAGTAGGAACACGACCCACTGAACATACTTGAACACAGGAATCTCCTTTCTGAGAGGGGGGCAATTTCGTGAAGATGGGCATCTGCTCGTCAGGCCAACCTGCCCTGCTAGCGATCGAGGGATATTTTACCTCGTTTGTGCGGAAACCACACAAGGTTCGTCCGGCAGACTGGACGTATGTCAGACGAGCGGAGGTCCTTCGGTGACCTCATATACGAGCTTCGCCAGAAGAAGGGCTGGACCCTCAGGGAAGCTGCAAATCGATCGGGACTCTCATTCGGGCGCCTAGGCGAGATCGAACGCGGCATCGACGCGCACAGCGGCAAGTCGTTCGTACCGTCCTATATGTCCGTCATCAGGCTCGCCCGCGCCTTCGGTGTGCCACCCGCCGAGCTACTCCGTGAGGCCGGACACGAGCCGGGCATCGAGCTCGAACCCGAGGAGTGGGACCTGATCGGCATCTTCCGGTCGCTACCGCCCGAGAAGCGTCAGGATTTGCTCAGACTGGCCCTAGGCCTGTCGTCCCGGAGCTGAGTTCCACCCTCCATCGGAGTCCCCCCAGGGGGACCAGGATTGGGCTTGCCACAGGGTCGAAGTCGGGCAGGATGCCGATCTCCACGGTGTGCCCTGAGGCTTCGGCGAAGAGGATTCCTCCCTCTCGGTACTGCTTGACGATGAGCCGACGGGTGGGGTAGCCCAGCCTGGGTCTGCCGTCCTCGTGGTCGACCTCGACCTCACCGGCGATGGGGTCGTAGCTCAGGATCACGACCACCACCCATCCCAGGGCGCATCGTCGAGCGCTTCGACGGCTTTCACCGTCAGAGTCAGGACGGCCAGAGCCACTTTGGCGATTAGGATTGCTTCCTTCAATGGATCTCTCCTTTCGAATCGGAATCGGAAACTGGTAGTCGGGATTTGGCCGAGCATCGGCAAGCTCGGATTGGGATGCGCACTCTCGGAACGACATGGGCATGAAAGCGCCTCAGAATCGCATCCCCTCCTTGCTGCTGGGGGAAGCTTCTTCGTGGGGTACGGCTTCGACGACGAGCGCCGCCCGGAGATCGGGTTCGAGCCAGGGCGCGTCCGGGATGAAGAAGGTCATGCCGTAGTCCCCGCCGTAGAGGACCACGGCCTCCCAGCAGCGGCTCCCGGGGTGCCAGAGCACGACCTCCTTGATGGCTCCAATGAGCCCTAGGTCCTCGGGATTGAGGCCGACATCGCGCATGTCCCGCACGTCATCGCCTTCCTCGACGAGGCAGAAGTAGCCGAATTCGTCTGAGTTCCAGGTAGCGCCCGCCTGCCGGAACGCAGACTGAACCGCGCTCATGCGGTCGCAAAGGAGTTCGACGAAACGGCGATCGCCTCCGTCGATGATCGTCCTGATGTCTTGGTAAGTCTTGATGTGTCTCATGCTCTCCTCCGAAAACTAAGAAGTCCCCAACCGGTGGGGCTGGGGACGAATGAGATGGGGATTTGCCTTAGGTTTCAGTCGTCTGCGAGGGCACGCCGCACGGTCTCGTCGCTGACGACCGCGTAGCGCTGGGTGGTGGCTGGGTTTCGGTGTCCGAGGACTTTCTGGACCACTTCCAAGGGCTTCCCCTCGTTGACTAGCCGAGTGGCGAATGTATGGCGTAATTGGTGGACCGTGGCGTCTACCTTGGCCAGTTGGCAATAGCCCTTCCAACGCTGCTGAATGGTCGTGTAATGGATGGGCAGCCCGGCCTTCCCTGCTCTCTGCTTGGCAGCATCGGGGCGGAAGAGCAGCCCCTTCTCGGTGATGGTCTCCCCGTCCTTGGCAAGCCAGCCCTGGTGGCGGAGGTAGCGCCGCAGCAGCCCGAGGGCCTCCGTCTGGATGAGGTACACGGTGCGCTCTCGCTTGCCCTTGCCGACGACGGTCAATTCCTGGGCCGCGAGCCTGATGCGCTCAAGGCGGACGGAGAGAGCCTCGGAGACCCGTACCCCGGTGTCGGCCATGAGCTGGAAGAGCAAGCGGTCGCGCCTGTCGGTGATGACGGTGAGGATCCGGGCGACCTCGCCGGGTTGGAGGGCCCTCGGCTGGCCCTCGGGGACCTTGACCCCGGGCAGCTGCTCGGCGGGATCGGCCTCGACCAGCCCCATCTCGGCGGCCCACCTGAACAGGGCCCGGATGGAGACCCTGTGCCTAGCGCGGGTGGCCGGGGCTAGGTGGTCGAGCCCCCGAAGGTACTCCCGGAGCACGGGGGTTGTCACCGCCCCGAGGTCGCCCCGGTACCAGACGGCGAGCGCCAGGGCGTCGCGCTCGTAGTTCCGAAGCGTGGCGTCGGATTTCCCGGCCGCCCGCATGTCGGCGAGGAAGTCCTCGATGTGCTCGGCCAGCGGGCGGTCGGAGCGCCCGGGGAGGCCGAGACGGACGACATTCGGCATGTTGCCTCCTTGCGATGGAATCTGTCATTGGCCACGAAGGGCCCCTCGCGTTGATGGCGAGGGGCCCTTCGTGGTGATGATGTGTGCTTGAAAAGGTGGTCGGCGCGGGTTCTAGGTTCGCCCGTCCAGGGGGCTGTAGTATTCCCCCCGCTTGTGGGACGCGTTGCCCTAGAAAACGGCGGAAATCGGCTGCCTTCGCCCAGGGCAGGAACCCAGCGATTCCGGCCGGGCCCTGAGCGTTTGCCCTGGGTATTGGACATATCCTAGGGCAAAGTGAAAAAATTATTCAAAAGACAATCAAAAATTAACCCGTATTTAATGAAGCGGATGTCCAGAACCGCCTGGACCTTAGCGGCCTATGGGCCGGGAGCGCCCAATCTCCGTCTCTTATCAAAACCCCGCAGCTAGAGATACTGTAGAGAACGTCATCACAAGGATCTGACACGTCCAAGGAGGTAGGGCTCTGCGGCTGCGCCAACAGCCGCAGAGCGATCCGGCGAACCGGATGGGGTTTCCCACATTCCCCTTCTACCCCACTCGACAAGGCAGGTCAACATTTCCCCACGGGCAAGCGACCTGCTGGGGTGGAAGGAGCACGTGTATGAGGCAAGGAAATAGCCGGTTGTTGCATGCGGATTCCCGCAATCAGCCCTTCGGGAACACTGACAAGGGTATCTCGCTCAGGAGCGAACTCGCCATTGCCGTTGCAATCTTGCTCGACGGCAAGCCCGCAGACGCACCGAACAGTGATAGTGATGCCGAGGCGAGGTAGCCGACGATGCCGTTGAACTCTGCGATCCTGGGGCTCTTCATCGCGCTCCTGATGGCGACGCAGCTCCACCTGATCTCCGAATTCTATGAGTACATGCGAAACGGCCCCAAGCCCCTTCGCGAGGACACCAGGACGGGCTACCTCCGCTTCCTTCGGAAGTTCCTCCGGATGGCAGGGGCGGATGGCGAGAAGTCCCTGCACGAACTGGTCACCAGGGCGAACCTGATTCGCGTCCTGTGCCAGATCCCGGTGGAGCAGGTCTCTACGAGGCGCCAGCTGATCTACGCCGTGAAGACGTTCGCCCGGTTCCTCTGGGACGTGGGAATCATCGGTAGGGAGCAGGCCGAGGATATCCTGTCGCTGAGCTTCAAGGCGAAGAGCCAGCCTCATCAGCCGTATCTGGAGGTCGATCAGATGAAGGACGCCATCCGTAAGCTACTCGACGTGGGGGCGTACGACGACCTGGAAAGACTCATCAATAGCGTCGTATTTTGCGTTCTCTGTTTCACGGGGTTGCGAGCCTCCGAGTTCTGTAGTGTGCGTACTTCTGAGATCGACTTGGATCGGGGGCTGATCCGCGTCGAAAAT
Source organism: Candidatus Sericytochromatia bacterium (assembly GCA_036676495.1). GTDB lineage: Bacteria > Cyanobacteriota > Sericytochromatia > S15B-MN24 > UBA4093 > UBA4093. The sequence goes on along the minus strand of JAKFCT010000067.1, from coordinate 31,372 downwards.
GGCAAGGGTGGGCGCAAGCGTCTTCTTGGCATCAGCGCCAACCTGATGCCGCTCCTGAGGCTGTACGTCCGCTACCGACCGGAATCGACGTCGGATTGCTTCTTCCTAGGCCCTACGGGCAAGCCCCTCTCCAGAGACCTTCTCGTGAAGAGATTTGCCCGCCTAAGCAAGAGCCTGGGTATCAAGGTTCGTCCGCATGATCTTAGAAGGTCGTTTGCGTCAGCATGTGCAAACGAGAGAGGGATTCCTCTTCCGAAGTTGCAGCAAATTCTAGGCCATGGATCTGTGTCAACCACCATGCTGTACGTGAAGGTGGATCAAGAAGCGCTCGTGAGGGACTTACAAAACCTAACTTTGTGACGCTCACGTGTAGTTCAACCCTGCTATCCCCTACTTCCCCTAACACCAACTGAGAAACGAGTGCCATCAAGGGCCGCCGAGCGGCGGCCCGGTAGTTGGTGCTGCTTGAAAGGATACACATCAGAATGTCCAAGAAACAGACCAAGAAGCCCCCGGAGACGGTCAGCGAGCCCGGCTGCCTCAGTATCGGCCCCAGGACTCCCGAGAGCCACTTGAGCGGCCTCATCTTCGACGCGCAGACCCTGGAGGGACGCCTTGGCGAGATCGGCTACCTCGGGATGCTCGACAGTACCCGGTGCCACCTTGACGATGCGGACAGGGCCGTCGCGCAGGGCGAATCGCCGATGCGGTACCTGATCAGGGCCGCGCGAGACGCGGGCGGGATCCGCGACCAGGCCCGGAACCTGGCGGAGGCCTTGCCGAGGCTCGATGCCTTCTTCGACGAGCTCGTGGGCCTCGCCATCGAGTTCGCAGATCGGAGGTAGCCAGTGAAGGACCCTGATTTCTACGGATTCACCAGCGACTACCCCTACCAGGTCCTCTTTGACGAGGCCGGATACGTGATCGGCTATTACGACGGCGTTCTCGCCATCCTCGACGCGGGGAGCTGCGAGCTTGAGACCTCCGCGTGGATCAGCAACGAGGCCGCGCCGGGCATGCTCGTCACCCCCCTTGCTGCGGTCATGCGGTTTCCTTCCACTGGCTGGGACGTCGAGAAGTGGCTGGCGGGTTGCAGCTTCAATCTTGTCGAGCGCGGTGTGGAGGTCGTCACGGTCGAGGCCCTGAAGGCAGCCTTCAGGGCTGAATAGCGCGCTCCCGGGCCTCGGGGATCCGGGGCCCGGCGTCTACCGCAACAAGCTGAGCCTCGGCACTGCGTTCGCGAGCCGGGACGAATAGCACGCGAATCCTGCCAGGACCGCCGAGCGGCGGCCCGGAGCAGTAAGCAATAGGTAGGAATACACGAATGGCCGGAAACGACGAGAACCGAAAGGATCGGACGATCTTCAACCGCGATGGGCTCAGGCTCTCGCTCTCTGGCGATGCCCTGGTTGTCGAGGCCGAGGGACAGCCGCCTCAGACGTACGAGACCTGGACGAGCTGGATCCCCGCCCCGCCGGAGCTGGTGGTCTCCGCCGACGCCCTGGATCACACCACCATCGCCGCCAGGTTGGCGGGGGCCGTCTCGGGCGGCGAGCTCAGCGCCGGTGACTTCCCGGTCGAGGAGCTTCTCGACCTCCTGCGGAATTCGTAGCAATCACAACACCCGGACGGCTTTCCGGTCGCCCGGGCGTCACCATAGAAAGGAAGAAACAAGAATGGATGAAGTAAAGGACGGCGTGGGGCATCAGCCCACCGCCGGTGGGGATGGGGCCGACCAGTGGGCCTCGATTCCCGTTTACGAGTCGGATGCCCTCACGATCACCTTGGACGGCGAATCTACCGCCACTGTCGTCGCCGAAGGCTACGAGGAGTGGTCCTTCGAGATCGTGACCGAGGGGCGCCCCGGTGACCTTTCGACGACGCTCGCGGCGCCCGAGGTCTTTACGAACCACCCGACGATCGCCAAGCGCCTTGAGGGGAAGCTGACCCGGTGGGCATCGCTCGTAAGCCTCAGGAGCCTCGCCAAGGCCCTCTCCATCGCGGGCCTTGAGTCCGACCGATTCTGGATCCACACCGGCTTCTTGTGTGCCGACGAGCCTAGCGGGATCTCGCTGTGGCTGCGCTGGTCCGAAAGCCTGGATCTCACCCTGCTGGTCGCGCGCAATGGTTGGCCGCTCGGCATGATCCCGGTCGGTGTCATGCGGGGTAAGCGGACCCACTACCTCCAAGTTACGACCACCAAGGTCCTGGCGATTCCGGAGCTCGCTGAGCTCTGCGCAGGCAAGCTCCCCGACAGCGCCAGCTACAGCACCGCGCTCCACAAACTCGTGGCGGTCGTTGGGGACGGCGTGAGCTACCGGGTGTTCGAGGCCTCCCACGAAGAGCATCACCGAAACGGAAGCGGCGGCGACAACAGGCTCGACAACCTGACCCACATCTTCAGTAGGAACCACGACGCCCTCCACGCGGTGATGGAACCCGATCGAGACGCCTTTCTCGCCAGGGCGCGCAATGTTGGCGATCTGGCACTGCTCCCCGACGACCTCGCCCGGGCGGTCGCCGAGGACCACAAGCGCCTGAAGGGCCCCCGGGATGACTACGCCCCTGAGTCGGTTCGCCTCGTGGACCTGAGCCAGAGCTTCGACGAAGAGCGCATGATCGTCTCCACCGCGTTCCTGGAGTCCCGCCCCGAGATCGATCCCAAGACCGGCGACCCCAAGAAGGATGCGAGGGGCCGAAAGATCGTCAACCAGGTGGCCGTCACGCGGACTGTGACGAGCGACGGCATCAGCGTGTACGACGACGAGGAGCTGCCGCCCGAGCTTACCCCCGCCCGCATGATCGATTGGCCGGATCCCGTGGGCGAGTACCGTTGGAGCAACGCGGGGCTGGACGCCTTCGCCGCTGGGGAGGATCCGGTCCCCGACCTCGCGGATCGGATCGCCTCGGTGGTCGGGCAGTACGTCGCGTTCGAGAAGCCGGTCCACGCGCAGATCGTCGTGGCCTACGTCGCCATGACCTACGTCTTCGCGCTCGCCCGCCGCGTGCCCTTCCTCGCCCTGCACTCGATTGCCCCGGACTCCGGCAAGACGACGCTCATGGAGATCCTGAGTCGTCTTGCCTTCAACGCGATCCTGACCTCCAAGAGCCGCCGGGCCTCGATCATCCGGACGGCCGACGCGCTCCGATGCACGATCCTTCTGGACGAGCAGGAGAACCTCGCGGGCGGCAGCGAGGACGACATCATCGAGGTTCTGAACTCGCGCCATAGCTCGGAATCCTTCTACCCCCTCGTGGAGAAGGGGCAGAAGGTGCGGTATTTCAGGCTCTTCGGACCGACGGTCATCGCCAACCTCTCGGGCCTGACCCGGACCCTCCGGTCCCGCTCCATCGTGATCGAGATGCGCCCGATGCCCCCCGGGGACCCCAGGGCCCTCAACAAGGTGGGGATGAAGTTCGAAAAGTGGCAGTGGCTCCGGGGGCAGCTCCTCCTCTGGGCCGGACGGAACTGGATGGACATCAGGAACGCCTTCCTGCACGACCCCTCGCTGGCCGTCGGGGCCAACCGCCACGCGGACCTCTGGAGGCTGCTGCTCGCGGTCGCCAAGCACCTCGGGGGCGAGGAGATGTTCGAGGCCCTGCGCGAGGAGGCCGAGGCAACGATCGGGCCCCAGGGTTTGGATGACGAGACCGAGGCGATCGTCGTGGGCCTCACCCGGGCCATCGAGGACCGGGGCGGCGAGGCCACCGAGATCCCCCTCCAGCACGTCTGCAACCTGGCCGTTGAGCACCTCGAAGGGGCCCCCCCGGCCCCCGGCAGGAGGGGCAACCACGCGATGAACAAACGCATCAAGGCGTTCTGCAAGGCGCTGGGCCTGGACGTTAGGCTCTCCAGTCGCTTCAACAAGGCCAACGCCGTCCAGCTGCCGGACCCCGGGGCCGCCCTGCGGATGCTCCGCGAGCGCTTCCCCTCGGTTGGGTCCTAGGCCGCTCCCACGGCTCCCGCCCTCCTGGGCGCGGGGGCCGGACCGAGCTCCTGCGAGGCCCTCAGCAGCGCGCCGCAAGGGGTTCGATCCCCGTCTCCCGTCGCCGATGGCTCGCTCCCGGCGCCGGAAAGACGTGACAAGAAAGGCGATCACAGTGCAAAGCAAACCGAGAAAGAAGCCTGCGCCCGCGACCGTGGGGGTCGAGGTCGTCCATGGTGTCCAACTGACCTCGGACGGCGAAACTCTCGAAGTCCTGGACCTCCACACCGGCCAGTTCGCGACCATGAAGGTGGACGCGTCCAGGCACCCCGGCCGCATCCGCGACGGCAGGGCGGGGTGGCTCCTGTCGCTCCCATGCCTCGCCGGGGCCCTCCCAAGCGGCATCCCCGGGCTCTCCGGGGACAGCTTCGTAACCGTGGGCGAGGTTCGGGCCGCCCTCTCCTCGTCGCCGGAGCGCCCCTCCCCGCCCTTCCCGTGCCCGTCCGCCGCTAGGGTCCGGGGCATCTGCTTCCCGGCTCCGTGGGAGAGGCCCGGTGAGGCCGACCTCGGGCGGATGCTCGCGGTGGCCCTGGCCCTCGCGTGGCGGGGCGGCATGGCATACGAGGTCGAGCTGGAGGGCGACCTGGCGAAACGCCTCCAAGGGCGGCCTCCGGCCAGGGTGGCGATGGACGAGGCCCTGAGGCGCTCCGACGGGAACATCCGCAGGGAGGGCCACGGGAACTTCGCCGTCTGGCGCATGCGCGAGGAGTGGAAGAGGGACGACCCCAACGAGCGACTCAGCGAGGGAATCAGGAACGGGATGGAGGAAGGTATCGAAGTTCTCTTCGATGTGGATTAGGGGGGGTGAAAAGAGACTACAACCCTGATGTGGCGCTGGTTTTAGGCCTCATTTTTCGAGGATCGAGTTCCACCGTGGAGCCGACTTCTTCAGGGGAACCGCATTCAGGACGACACGGGAACCGCCTGATCCCGTGGCTCCTCGGCTCCCGGAGGAGTTCTTGTAACCCAGGAATGCTGGATATTTGGGCCGTTGGCGATCGTGGGTTTGCTCCATCGGGCGCTCCCTACTGGGGGATTTTGCTCCTTGGATCGAAAAAAGTCAGGCTCTCCATCGACGAGAGCCTGACTTTTTTGTCGCCGTTCCTGCATTGCTTGGGCGGCGGTCCGCTGGTCTGTCTTCAGGTAGGCCTCGATGGACTCCTGGATCCATGAGGGCAGGCCAACGATCCTATGGAGCGACAATTCTATAGATTATGACTACGCGGACTGCTTACCGGCTTTTCCGGTCAGAACTTCTTGGCCGTCGTCTTCATCATCGAAGAGGTTGGGGACCTGGTGTGCGAACTCATCGCCGACCGTCTTAGCTTGTCCGTTCTTACGGATTTCTAGCGATTCGCGATATGCCCTGGCTTCTGCGACCTTGGTCAACGTGATGGGGAAATTTTCTCGTTGAGCCCACTTCTCAATGTTGGCTAGGGATACGTGGAAGAACTCCTTTCGCGGGTTCACGAGGTTGACTCGCAGTTCAGCGAATTCGCTGTGGAGGCGCCGTTCTAGGTCGGGGGCATTCTCGGAGTAGATCATCGCGTGTACGTCGAACTCGAAGGGCACCGAGGCGTCCCCGAGCTCCTTCACCCGGTCCATCGGCTCCAGACGACGAGTCATGCCGATCTTGAACACGTCCTCACCGAAGGACCCGATGTTGGAGATGATGTAGACGTGCCCGGCCTTGGTCATCTGAGCCATCGAAATGGCTCTCTGCTTGTTCTCCTCGGCCTTGGCCAGGGCCTCCTCTAGCTGGGCTATCTTCTCAGAAAGTGCGTCGACCTTGGCTCCGGAGGCCTTCTGGAGGTCCTCGCGCGCCTTCGCCAAGGCCTTCTCATACCGGGCTTCTTCCTTCTCGGCCTCTTCCTGCGCCCTCTTGAACTCCCGCGCGGCCCGCTGCTCTTCCCGAATCTGCTCTTGGATGCGCTTCTGCTCCTCCTTCTCCTCCTGGATCTTCTCCTGGTATTCGTGGGTGAGGCGGAGTTCGTCGATTTTCAGTCGGACGAATTCCTCGCTTATGTAGCTCTGGTTGACCTCGGCCGACTTGTTGATTGCCTCGACGGACTTGCGCATGCGCTCCTCCATCTTGAGGATGTTGTCCCACCTGACCTTGGCGAGCGCGGCGTCGCACTCGCCATTGAAGGCTCGCAGCATCAGCTTGTGGGTCTGCTTGGTCATCTTCCGGCCCTCGGCCTTGCTCCCCCCGACCGACCACTCCGTGCGGCAGATAACGGCGCGCTCGTCTCGGATTAGCTTCTTCTCACGTTCACGGAGGGCTTCGAGCGCCTGCTTGTACTGCTCAGAGGTGGTGTAGTCATAGTGGGGGCGGTACACGCCAAAGTCCATCATCTCAAGGGACTCCTCAAGGGTGTTGATCTCTTTCAGGAGCCTCTCGTACTTTCGCGTCGCTTTGTCGTATTTCTGGGTCAGCCCCTGCTTCTTCTTGTAGAAGTCAGTGTCGAGCTTTGAGATCTCAGCCTGCAGGGAATCGACATCCTTGCGGATCTTCTGGCGCTCGGCCGTAGCGTCGGAGACCAGTTCGTCTTTCCTCTTCTGGTACTCCCGCTCGAAACGGGCCATCTCGCCTTGGAAGGCATCAATCTCACTTAGAATCCTCTGACGTTCGGCGTCAGCATCAGCGACTAGCTCGTTTTTTCGCTGCTGGTAGTCCCCTTCGAAACGAGCCATTTCGGCTTTGAGTTTATCGATCTCGCCAAGCACCCTCAGGCGTTCAGCGTCTACATCCTCAACCGCCGCGTAGCGCTGTATGAGTCGCTCAACCTCTCGCCGCCAACGAAAGGCGAGGAATCCAACTACCGCTAGGCAGAGGGCTAAAACTATGGCTACGAGCAACAGGGGGGTGCTTGTCATTACTGCTTCTCCCGTGGGCTAGTGGATGTTGGTTCGTGAAGTTGCCGAAGTTATCTTGTTGATGTCAATTCTACATGACATTCTGAAAGTCGGGGTCTGGGTCATGTTAGTTGGCTGATGCTTGAAAAAAAGGCGGCGCCACTGGTTCTGGCGCCGCGCAGAGAGCTACCACCCCTGCATTGCCTGGGCCGCAGTGCGCTGGTCGGCCATCAGGTAGGCCTGTGTGGTGGTCAGCGAGCTGTGCCCTAGGGCGAGCTGGATGAGGTTCAGGCTCTTCCCCGCGTTGGCGTTGATGGTACCGAAGGCCCTCCGCAGCCCATGGCACGACACGTCGAGCCCCGCCCTGTTAGCGATGCGCCGGACCCGCTTGTTCAGCCTGTCGCGGTCGAGGGGAGCCCCCCGATCGCTCAGGAACAGCTCGGGTGAAGCCGCTACCGGCCGGACCCTCAGGTAGGCCTCGATGGACTCCTGGAGCCGGGGATTCAGGCCTACGATCCTCGACTTCCCGCCCTTCCCCGCGTGGACGTGGATCAGGCGGTTCGCGAGGTCCACGTTCCCTACCTCAAGGTTGGCGACCTCGGAGGCCCGGAGGCCCGCGAAGACCATTGTCCCGATGGCCGCCGCGTTCAGCGTCTTCTCGTAAGTCGTGTGGGCCTCGGATTGCCAAAGTGCCTCGAAGAAGCGGTTGACCTCGTCCATCGAGCTGAGGACCGTCCTCTTTGGTGGCGTCAGTCGCTTTGGCTTGTGGCGCTTCATCCTCGCGCGCTCAGCCTCATCGAGCAGCCCCCGGCCCACCAGGAACCGGGAGAAGCTCAGCACGGCCATGAAGAGGTTATAACGCGTGGCGAACTTCGCCACGGGGATGCTCGTCATCACCCGGAGCAGCGCCGTCTCCGAGGCGGCTTGCCGGTAGGTGACGCGGGCGTTCGGATCGTCTCCGTGCAGGGCCTGGACGTAGCGGTGCATGTGGCGGCGGTGGGTTTTGACTGTCTCCAGGGAGCAGGGCCTGGGGCCGTGCTCCATGTCGTGCAGCCAGGCGGTGACGAGCGCCGACAACTCAGGCTCTAGCGTTGGCTTGATATTCGTCGCCGTTGGCCCGGCTTCGGACCTCCGCTTGAACTCCTCGAATGCCGCCCTGGGGATGCGGTAGCTCCGCCCCACCCTGGAGCAGGGCAACTTGCCCTCGCGGCAGAACTTCTGAACCGTGACGGGGTGGATCCGAAGGTCGGCTGCGACCTCGGCAACCGTTAGAAGGTCTGTGGAAATCATAGTGCCTCCTTTGTTTACATGAATTCGCTCTCTCCCCCTACACAGGTTGGTCCTACCTTTGCCATGTGCCTGTAAACGTAGAAAGCGCTATAGTAGCAAGCGCTATAATTGAGTAGGAACATCAAGTGGAGTGTGAGGATGGCGGTACTAAGAAATCGCGCAGGTAGCCTGGGCTTTGCCCTCTATCGCTACAAGTATGCGGTCTTCAACGAGGGTCTGAGGGACCTGCTTGCCCATTTAGTCGAGATCCGGGATGTGCAGCTAGCAATCGGCAGAGCATCCCGTGAAGTCGAGGAAGATATCGGGTGGGTAGAGAACATGGTCCGGTATGGCGACGAACAGCTTGAGAACTTCAAAGATGATCGAGCGATCATCGAGGATGCAGGTATGTCCTGGAGAAGCCTTGCATTCCTCAAGATTGCGGGCTTCTTGGCTGTTGAGAAGGTCAAGCGTGAGAAAGACCGAATGCTTCAAAAGAAGGGCGTGCTTTCGTCGCCAGTCCTGAAGGCATTCAATGAGCGGATTTCAGAGATTCAGAGTTGGAACCAAAAGGATGCTCTTGCTGAAATTAACCTGGAGGAAGCGCTTGTAGACGCGGGATTGGAGCACCTGATGCAAGCCGATCAAATTCCTATGACTACCCAAATGGCGCCTTCGCTGCAGATGGACGGACTTCATCCCCGGGTGATTGAAGTCGCCGGAACTCTTTTTGGCCAGGGGCACCTCCATGCTGCCATCCTCTCTACCTGCATTGACCTGGTAACCCGGGTCCGAGATCGGGCGGGTACGCCGAGGGACGCTAGGACTGGAGTTGCGCTAGATGGTGACAAGTTGATGAACGCCGCCTTCCTCGGTGAGCAGCCATTGTTGAAGGTCTCCGACAACCCAGACGAACAGACTGGGTTTGGCTGGATGTTCAAGGGGATGGTAATGGGGCTTCGGAATGCTAAGGCCCACCGGCTTGAAGCCACAACCGATCCTCAGCGAGCCTTGGAGTGGCTGGCGTTAGCAAGCGTTCTATATCGCCTACTGGATGACAGTACATTGCTCCAGAATCTCCCGCTTAGGGAGGTGTCGGGCGAGGGGTAGGTAGGAATTCCTGCCGGCATTCAAGAACTGCAGAAGTAGTCAAGCCGAGAGGCAAAAGGCAGAGGGGGCTCGGGGGTTTCGAGCCCCCTCTGCCTTCTAGTACCGTGTGCTGGATCCGAACCAGCGACCTTGTGATTTCGCCCCTACGAAATATGCGCCCCGTTTCCCGATCATCGGGAAACGGGGCGCAGTCGAGTAAAGCGAGCAAGTAAAGCAAAAGATGCAAGAGCCGAAAAGCAAAGAGCGAGGGTCTCGGGGATTCCCCGAGACCCTCGTCAATTCTAGCTCCGCGTGCTGGACTCGAACCAGCGACCTAGTGATTAACAGTCACCCGCTCTACCGACTGAGCTAACGCGGAATATCGGTCGTTGTCTTGCGGTTAAGCGCGACAACAGTTTTGAATGATACCGGGTGCCTTGGCGCTTGTCAAGCGTTCATTTTGGATCTTTTAACCGCTGGTCATGCCGCTTTGCGGCAGGCAGGAGATCCCGATTGATGCTACAATCGTCGATAAACCCCCACTGAATGGAAGGCTCGCATCCTCGAATGGTCACCAAGGTCGTTCCTCGTTCCTCGGCGCAACGCCGCCGATTCGCCCGCCGGCGCCTCACGCTGCTCGCCGTCGTCTGCATCGTCATGCTCTTCGCGGGCATGGGCGTCGGCAGCCTCGCTCGCTGGCTACTGCCTCCTGACCGCCTCTTCGGCTGGCTGGGCGGTCCTGGTGGCCTCTCCAAGACCGAGAACGTCCTGATCGTCGGCGTCGACGACTCCTACGACCCCGAAGGCCACCGCCTCACCCAGAAGAACCGCCGGGTCCGCACCGACACCATCCTGGTCGCCACCATCCAGCCCCGCAAGAAGGCCATCCACGTCCTCTCGATCCCCCGCGACACCCAGGTTCTCATCCCGGGTTACGGCACCGAGAAGATCAATGCCGCCCACGCCATCGGCGGCATCGAGCGCACCAAGGCCACCGTCGAGGCCGTCACCGGCATCCCCATCCACCACACCGTCAGCGTCAGCCTCTCGGGAGCCATCTCCTTCCTCGACGAACTCGGCGGAGTCGACCTCTACGTCGAACAGAAGATGAAGTATACCGACCGCACCGCAGGCCTCTTCATCGACTTGCCGCAAGGCATGCAGCACCTCGACGGCAAAACCGCCGTCGGCTACGCCCGCTTCCGCCACGACGCCATGGGCGACATCGGCCGCGTCTCCCGCCAGCAACGCCTGCTCAACGCCGTCGAACGCAAGCTCATGACCCCCGCCGTCTGGTGGCGCCTGCCCCGCCTCGCCGAGGCCAGCGCCAAGCTCTTCCAGACCGACATGCCCGCCGCCAAGCTCGCATCCCTCGCGAACTTCGCCAAGGAGAAGCCCGGCGTCACCTTCACCACTCTCCCCGGCACCTTCGGCTACAACGGCTACTGGGTCGCCGATCGCGGCCGCCTCGACGAACTCGTCGCCAACCTCAGCGAGAAGTCCCGCAAGGACGACAAGCAACGCACCGTCGAATTGCTCTACGCCTCCACCCAGTCGGACGCCGCCGTCAAGCTCGCCTCCACCCTCACCGACCGCGGCATGCAGGTCATCCGCACCGAGCCCCTGGATAACGAAACCCAGGGCACCAAGGTGATCGGACGGAACGGCGACCCGCACCAGCCGAACGAACTCCGCAACCTCCTCCCGGACGCCCCGTGGCAGCTCAGTGACGACATCACCCCCTACTCGGTGGACTACACGGTCGTCGTCGGCAAGGACTACGGCAAGTAGATGGGCGCCGTCGTCCTGGAAGCGCAAGGCGTCACCAAGGCCTTTGCCAAGGACCGGCAGCGGGTCGAAGCCCTCCACGGGATCGACCTCGCCATCCACCAGGGGGAATTCGTTGCCATCACGGGGCCCAGCGGCTCGGGCAAGAGCAGCCTGCTCTATCTTCTCGGGGGGCTGGATCGCCCCAGCTCCGGCGATATCCGGATCATGGGTCAATCGACCCCCCCGATGCGTGACCGCGAACTCGCCCGGATTCGCTCCCGCTCCATCGGCTTCATCTTCCAGTTCCACTTCCTGATGCCCGAGCTCACCGCCCTCCAGAACGTCCTCGTCCCCCAGCTCGTCGCCGGCACCCCCCGTGCCGAAGCCGAGGCGCGCGCCAAGGAGCTGCTGGAGGATGTGGAACTCGGTCACCGGCTCGACCACCGCCCCAACGAACTCTCCGGCGGCGAACAGCAACGGGTCGCGATCGCCCGCGCCCTCTCCAACCGCCCGGCCCTCCTGCTCGGGGACGAGCCCACCGGCAACCTCGACACCCGCACCGGGGAAACCATCTACCAGCTGCTCCGCCGCTACAACCAAACCACGGGCCAGACCATCGTGCTGGTCACCCATAACCCGGAGCTGGCCCGCCACGCCGACCGGATCATCGAGGTGGTCGATGGCTGCGTCCGAGTCTGAGTTCCCCGCTTCCAGCTTTCCCCCCGCCCCCTGGCAGCTTCAGGGAGAGTTCTTCGCCGTCGGCGGCCTCATGCCGATCGCCCGCGCCCGCGCCGTCGTCCCCGCCGACCTCGAGATCGTGCCCGTTCTTCCCGGCATGACCCTCGGGGCGATCGCCGCCGCCCGCTACACCGAAGGCTCCGTCCTCACGTACTCGGAGCTGCTGGTGGTCCCGGCCCTCGTCCGCTCGGGCGGAAAGACCGGCGGCTGGGTCTCGCACATCTACGTGGATGATGAAACGTCGCTTCAGGGCGGCCGCTCCCTCTGGGGCCTGCCCAAGGAGCTCGCCACCTTCGACTGGGAGACCCAGGCCGAGCCCCGGGGACCGAACAGCACGCTGCTGCAGGTCTCCCAGCACGGAAAGCTGATCCTGGACTTCTGGGCCGCCCCGCGCTGGTTCGCCGTTCCGGCTTCCTACGACTTGCCGGTGATCAGCCTGGTCGACGGGCGCCCCGCCCAGTGGAAGGCGTCTCTCACCGCGCGAGCCCAGGTGATGAGTTTTCACATGGAGATTCCTCCCGAGGCTCCCTTCGCGGGACTACGGCCTCAGAGCCTCCTCGGAATTCACGGCGACCGACTTCGGATGAGTGTGCCCGCCCCAACCAGGGAGCGCGGCTAGGCCAGAGCCCCCCTTCTCCGTCGACACGCGGAGAAGGGGGGCTCTCTTTTCGAATGGCCCGGATGGCCGCGGGTGTTAACGGTCGCGCCCCGGCTTGGGGCGGTCTCCCTTGCCCGGAGGCGTCGACGGCTCCGGGCTCGGCTCCACGGAGGGAGCGGGCGCCGGAGCACCCACCACGGGAGGAGCAGGGAGTGGCCCCTCAGCCTGCGGGGGGGCGTCCCCGGGCATGAACGGCCCCGTCGGAAGGCTCGGCGCGAAGCTGCAGGCCGTGACCCCCAACATCAACAGGATGCTAAGCATTTGTAAGGCTCTCAATGCGGCCCCTCCCTCGAAACGCCGTTCAGCTGTTGCTTTCAGCTTAATGGGGCAGCAATACTCCGGCATTGATTTTCCATTAAAACGGGATTTGAGCCCCCTGACCGAAGGAGTTCCCGTGCGCGCCCGATCGCCCCGTTTGTTGTTGCTGACCCTGAGCCTTGTGCTGGCCTCTTCCCAAGGCGTGGCGGCCCAGGGGCTGGGACACGGGGGAGTCGGTCAGGAGGGGGCAGGGATTCCGGCTCCCGGAGTGTCGGAGCTCTCGCTGGGAAGCCGCTTCCTCCCTCTTCAAGCACCCACCGGAATTCCGACGCTGGGCCTGCGGGTCGGCGCCTGGTCGGGCGGAGGGCTGGGCTTGAGCTATTCCAGCTCCGGGGCTTACCTCGGGAACCCTCACGAAATCGAGTTCTCGCTCAAGCAGCGCTTGCTCTCCGAGGAACGCGGAGCCCCCGTGTCGGCTTCCCTTCTGGGGGCGGTGAACACGGGGGCTTATAGCATCGACGGGGAGCTGGCGTTGAGTCGGGATCTCGGTCCCCTGACCCTCCTGGGTACGGCGCGCCTGCTCGGAAACGCCGATGGGGCCCGCATGCCCCTGGGGGGCTTCGGGGCGGGAGCGCGCCTGGGGATCTTCCCTCAGCTGGCCCTCGTGGGGGACGTCTTCAAGGTCGTGAACGACGCGAGCGCGCTTCCGGCATGGGGGGCGGGCGTCCAGTTTCAGCTTCCGGCGAGCCCCTACGCCTTGACCCTGCATGTCGCGAACACGCCCTCCTCGAGCCGCCAGGGGGCTTCCCTGGGCACGTCCGACCTGCGGGTCGGCGTCGATATGGCCATGGTTTTTCCGGGCTGGCAGCAAGGCCGGGCGGGGGGCTCTACGCCGCCTGCTTCGCTCGTGAAGCCGCAGACCGACCTGAAGGCGGCCCCGGAGGCGAGGTCGTTGCCGGCGACGCCCGTCCGGATCGCGCAGGCTCCGGAAGCCGCCGCGCCCGCGAGTCCGCCGCCGCGCATGACTCCGAAGGCCGAGCCTGCGGCGCCGAAGGCCCCTCCCGTAGCCGCGCCGACCCCCCTTCCTACCTCTTTCGAACCCTCCCGGGCACCTCGTCCCGCGGAGACGGCGAAGCCGTTGCCCAAGGCGACGGCCAAGCCGAAGCCAACCTCCAAGCCTGCGAATCAAGCTCCCGCGAAGGCGCCCGTCAGGAAACCGTCTCCCGCCAAGCCTGCGGCGGTACCGGAGCGCAGCCAATCGAGCGAACTCTGGATCGTGATGATCCGAGACGGCCAGCCGAGCCCTGGGCAGGTCCGTCTCCCGCGCGGGTCGAGCGTGACCTGGTTCAACCGGGACGCGACGGCGCATGCCTGGGTCGGCGCGGGCTGGGAGTCGGGTCCGATCGCGGCGGGGACGCAGTTCACCCGGCGTTTCGAGAAACCCGGCACCTTCCGGTATCACTGTCGCTTGCATCCTCAGGAAACTGGCACCGTCACGGTCCGCTAACCCTAGCCACGATCCGCGTCTCGCCGAACTTTCCGGGGGAGGGGAGGTTCGGGATCCTGTGTTAAGGTTGCGACACGTTACGCGGGGACGACCGAAAGGAGCGAGTGATGGATGCGACCAAGTTCCTGACCCAGCAGCATGACCAGGTCAAGCAGTGGTTCAAGGAATGCGAATCCCTGGGAGACGGGGAGTTCAAGCGGCGCAGCGAAATCGTCGAGCAAATCACCCAGACGTTGCGGTGTCACACCCAGGTGGAAGAGGAGCTCGTCTATCCTCCGGCCAAGGACGTGGACAGCGAAACGGTGCTCGAGGCCTTCGAAGAGCATCACATGGTGAAGATCCTCCTCGAGGAGATCGAGAAGACCCAGCCGAGCAACGAGCGCTACGTGGCCAAGCTCAGCGTGCTTCAAGAGATGGTCGAGCATCATATCCGTGAGGAGGAGGGGACGCTCTTCATGGAGTTGCGCGAGAACTGGGGCGTGGACAAGCTCAACGATCTCGGGATGAAGGTCCAGGAGCGGTTCAAGGAGCTTCAGAAGGGAGTCACGACGTCCCGCTGATGCGACGAGGGGCCCGGTCACCCGGGCCCCAAGCTTATTTCAGTTCCAGGACCACGGGGCAGTGATCGGAGCCCATGACCTGGGGCAGGTGGTAGACGTCCTTGACCCGATCGGCGAAGCCGTCGCTGATGAGGAAGTAGTCGAGACGCCAGCCGATGTTCTTCTCGCGAACGCCGGGGCGGTAGCTCCACCAGGTGTAATGGCCCTTCTCGCCGGGGTGGCGTTCCCGGAAGACGTCCCGGAAGCCGGCAGCGAGCCAGCGGTCGATCTCGGCGCGCTCCTCGGGCAGGAAGCCGGTGCACTTGGAGTTGGGGCCGGGGTTGGCGAGGTCGATGGGCTGGTGAGAGGTGTTCCAGTCCCCGCAGACGATCAGGTTCTCTCCGGCGGCCCGGCGCTCGAGCAGCTGAGTGAGAAGGGCGTCGTAGAAGGCGAGCTTGAACGGCACGCGGCCGAGGTCGCGCTGGCCGTTGGGGAAGTAGACGTTCACGAGGGTGAAGTCGTCGAACGTGTGGAAGATGGCCCGGCCTTCGCGGTCGTACTCGGGAAGGCCCATGCCGACCTGGACGGTTCCGGGGCGATTCGACCAGGTGGCGACGCCCGAGTAGCCCTTCTTCTCGGCGGGATGCCAGGTAGGCAGGTAGCCGGCAGGTTCGCGAAGGGCGGGCACGAGCTGCTCGGGCTCGGCCTTGATCTCTTGCATGCAGAGGACGTCGGGCTTGAAGCCTCCGACCCACTCCGAGAAGCCCTTCTGTTCGCATGCGCGAAGGCCGTTGACGTTCCAGGTAACGAGTTTCACGTGCAATCTTCCTCTAGTTGTCCCCCCTTCGACGGGGGGACCGGCGAAGCCGAGGGGGGTGTCACTGATCCCAGGTTCCTTATGAAGGGGTGAAAACCCTCATGATACCAAAGAAAGAGCCCTCCCGATCTGGGAAGGCCCTTTCGTGGTGCTAAGGAACGCCTTGGCTTCGCCGGCTAACACCCCCCTGGGGCTTCGCCCCGTCCCCCCATTGCGCCTGCGGGCGCAGTTACGCTTCGCGTGAGCGAGGGGGGACAAGACGAGGAGCGGGCCTGCGGCCCATGCTAGGCGATCGTGATGTCCTTGTTCAGGTAGATGTCCTGGACGGCGTTCAGGAGCTTGACGCCCTCCTCGAAGGGGCGCTGGAACGCCCGGCGGCCGAGGATGAGGCCGGTGCCGCCCGCGCGCTTGTTGATGACGGCGGTGGCGACGGCTTCCTGGAGGTCGGTTTCGCCGGCCGAGGCGCCGCCCGAGTTGATCAGGCCCGCGCGGCCCATGTAGCAGTTCGCCAGCATGTAGCGGGTCATGTCGATCGGGTGGGGGCTGGAGAGATCGGTGAAGACCTTGTTGTCGATCTTGCCGAAGTTGAGGGCCTTGTAGCCCGAATCGAAGACCTCAGGCAGCTTCTGCTTGATGATGTCGGCCTTGATGGTGACGCCGAGGTGGTTCGCCTGGCTCGAGAGGTCCATGGCGGTGTGGTAGTCCTTGTCGGCGGTCTTGAAGCCCGAGTTACGGGTGTAGCACCAGAGGATGGTGGCCATGCCGAGCTCGTGCGCGTAGGCGAAGGCCTCGGCGACCTCGACGATCTGGCGGCGGGACTCGGGGGAGCCGAAGTAGATGGTCGCGCCGACGGCGGCCGCGCCCATGTCGTAGGCTTCCTTGATGGTGCCGAACATCACCTGATCGTAGGAGTTGGGGTAGCTCAGGAACTCGTTGTGGTTGATCTTCACCACGAACGGGATCCGGTGCGCGTACTTGCGGGCCACCGAGGCGAGCACGCCGTAGGTCGAGGCGACGGCGTTGCAGCCGCCCTCGATGGCGAGCTTGACGATGTTCTCGGGGTCGAAGTAGATCGGGTTCTTGGCGAACGAGGCGCCGGCGCTATGCTCGATGCCCTGGTCGACCGGAAGGATCGAGAGGTAGCCGGTCCCTGCCAGACGGCCGTTGTTGAACAGGCGGTGCAGGTTGTTGACGACCGGGATGGGGCGGTCAGAGGGAATGAAGATCCGGTCGAGGAAGTCAGGACCGGGCAGGTGGAGCATGTCCTTGCCGATCTTGGGGGAGTCGAACTCCAGCAAGTTCTTGGCATGCTCGCGGCCGAGGATCTCTTCAACCCAGCTGGTGCCGGTACGAATTTCAGTCTGTGGCACGTGGAATACCTCTTTCTTAGACGATAGCGTCCCGGGATGGTCTCCCTATATTAGCTCAACTTTAGTTTAAGAGCATCCCGGAGTCCCCGCGTCTTGAAGTCATGGGCGCCGAGCGACGGCCAAGAGGTCGAGGACAGCCCCTCCGGACCGAACGTGCGACGAACGCCCGAAATCGATCGCAAGCTTGAACGGCGAGCAGGGGATAAGAGACCTAACGTGATCTGTCGAAAGGGATGCCGCATGATCCACCTGAACCTCACCAAGCTGAACCCCTTCCGTCGCTCCAGCCAGCAAGACCCCTCGACGAAGCCGGCCGAGGCCTCCAAGGCCGACGCCCAAAAGGCCGAGCCCAAGAACCTCTTGGAACGCGGCCGGGACTTCTTCGCCGATACCTGGGAGTCGACCAAGAAGACGGTCGACGACGCGGTCGATGCCGGCAAGGATCTGGTGAACATCGGAGCCCAGAAGGGGCGCGAGGCGGTCGAGGAGACCCTCTGGGGGGAGTACAAGAAGGACTGGGGCGACTACGGCGATCGCTACGAGAACCCCGACGACGCCAATACCCAGCGCCAGTCCACCGCGACCATCGAGGCCCGGATCTCCGCCCGTTCCAAGGCGGAAGCGACGACCCTCACCACCCTCTCCGCGGTGGATCAGATCCGCTACAAGAAGCTTCAATCCCTGATCCAGGCCGATCCGCTCTCCAAGGAAGCCCTCCAGACCATGCTCCTGGACGGTCGCTTGCCCGGCGACAAGGCCATGGTGGGAGGCGGCACCCTGCTGCAGAACCTCGCCGCCCTCTCCGAGCAAACCCTGGCCAAGGGCCTCGTGCGGGAAAGCCTGGTCTCCGACCTGATCCAGGAAGTGGAGAACCCGGTCGTCATCAACCAGAAGGACAAGAACACCTGCGTGGCGACCAGCTCGGTGATGGATCTCGCGCTGCGCAACCCGGCCGAGCTCGTGAGGCTGGTCTCGGGGCTCGCGGCTCCCGAGGGCAAGGTCAAGCTGGCGGGCGGAAGCACCATCACGCGCGAGTCCAAGTGGGAGGAGTCGCTGGGGAATCGCACCGCTTCGACCCACCTGCTCTCGGGAGCCCTGATGGAGCTCGGGAACGGCCTGCTGGCGTACGATGCCCTCGAGGACAAGCACATGGCCTTCGACAAGGGACTCTACGAAGGGCTCTTCGTTTTCGGCGCCAACAAGGTCCTCTCGGAGCTTCACGATCGCAACTACAAGGGCGTCATCGTGCACCGCTGGAACGCCGATTCGGTGATGAAGCGGATGGCGGACGACACGGCCGCCGGCAAGCGGGTCCCGGTCGGACTGGCCTGGGGGGACGGCGGCCACCAGGTCGTGGTCGAAGGGATCAAGGACGGCCAGGTCTACTTCCTCAACCCCCACGGCAACCGCGAGCGCTTGCCGGAGGCCGAGTTCAAGGAGCGTCTCCGCAGCGCGCATTTCTACGGCTAGATCCGGGGCGCACACCGGAACTTTCCAGGCCCTCCCGTCGTCTTCCCTCATGAGGATGGCCGGGAGGGCTGTGTTATACTGCCAGGAGCCATGACGGTACCGGTGAGACTCAGGAACGCCTTTCTTGTCGCGGCCGCAGGCCTCGTCATGATCGGCGGGGGCTGGGGCCTCTTTCAGCTTATGCAGCCGCGCCCCCTTCCGGAACCCCCGCCGCCGCGTCCCGCGGTCCAGCTGGAAACCGTGGAGCTGGTCGAGTACGACGGCGGGCAGAAGCTCTGGGAGCTATTCGCCGAGAACGTGGTCTACGACCGCGATCGCCAGCTCGCGGAACTCTCGGATCTCGAGGTCCGCTTCTGGGAGCATGACCGGGTCGTGTCGATCGCCCGCTCACCCCGGGCCGTCCTCGAGACGGAGGCCCGAAACATCCGCATGTTAGGCGGGATCCGGGTCACTTCCACCCAGGCGACCACCTCGGTGGAAGCGCGGGAAGTGGAATGGCAGGCCGGAACCCAGGAGCTGCATGCCACGGGGGACGTCGTGTTCCGCCGGGGCCCCAGCACCGTCGAGGGCCCGGAGCTTCGGGCCAATCGCTCGCTGATGCAGGCGCGGGTGGGTTCCCCCGTCAAAGCGCGGGTCGTGGTAGACTTGGAGCGTCTGACACGACCTGACGCGGAGCCGCCGCGGGTGGCGCCATGAGCAACGATCCGGGGGTTTTGTTAGATGCTCCAGGGAGCCTGATGAAAAAAGCGTTTGCACTGATCCTTCCCCTCGCCTTGGCGGCGGCCTGGATGGCCTCCTTCCCGGCCGCGTCGGCGGCCCCTCAGAAGGCGGCCCCGGCGGCCAAGAGCCCCGCAGCGGCCAAGAACTCGGCCGCTGCCAAGAGCTCCACGATGGAGATCGAGGCGCGGACGACCGAGTACGACGGGCAGAAGCATACCTACACCGTCACCGGGAACGTCCGGATCACCCTGGAGGACCTGACCGTCACCTGCAAGCAGGCGACGATCTTCGCCTCCGACGACGAATCCAAGGTGGAGCGCGTGCTCTTCAACGGGGACGTCATCGCGAAGCGCGGTCCCAACGTTTTCACCGGGGAGACGGTGACCTTCCACCTCCCGACCCGCCGGCTCTTGGCGGAGGGCGGCACGAAGACCCGGATCATGGTCCCGGCCTCGGCTACTCCGGCCAGCACCCCGTCCGCGAGGTAATCGCATGTCGATCCAGACCACCAGCCTGATCAAAACCTACCGCACCCGCCGGGTCGTCAACGACGTCTCGATCCAGGTCAACCGCGGCGAGGTCGTCGGTCTCCTTGGCCCCAACGGCGCCGGAAAGACCACCACCTTCTATATGGTGGTCGGCCTGGTCCGTCCCAACGACGGCCAGATCACCCTGGACGGGGAGGACGTCTCGCACCTGCCCATGCACCTGCGGGCCCGCAAGGGCATCGGGTATCTGGCCCAGGAGCCTTCGGTCTTCCGGAAATTGTCGGTCGAGGAGAATCTCCTGGCGGTCTGGGAACTCTTGGGCATCCCCAAGAAGGAGCAGCATGAGCGGCTCGAGGAGCTCCTCGAGGAGTTCCACATCACCAAGATTCGCAAGTCCAAGGGCTCTCAGCTCTCGGGCGGCGAGCGCCGCCGCGTCGAGATCGCCCGCGCCATGGCCACCAATCCCAGCTTCCTCTTGCTGGACGAGCCCTTCAGCGGCATCGACCCGCTGGCCATCTCCGACATCCAGAAGATGATCCGCCAGCTCAAGAACCGCAACCTGGGCGTCCTGATCACCGACCATAACGTGCGCGATACCCTTGCCATCACCGACCGCGCCTACATCCTCTCGGAGGGCCGGATCGTCGAGGCGGGAGATCCCCAGCATATCGCCAACTCCGAGATCGCCCGCAAGTTCTACCTGGGAGAAGAATTCTCGCTGTGAACACGGCCAAACCCCAGGAAGTTTCGCGCCCGAGAGGCTTCCGCCTCCTGTCCATCATGGACCGCTACCTGATCTCGGAATTGCTCGGCCCCTTCATCTTCGGAGTCGCAGCCTTCACGGCGATCATGACCGCTACCTCGGTCCTCTTCGAGCTGATCACCATGATGGTGCGCTTCGGCTTGCCGCTGAGCGTCGTGCTCGAGGTGCTCGCTTTACGCTTGCCTGAAATGGCCTTCTACACCTTCCCGATGTCGATGCTGTTGGCGAGCCTGCTCGCCTTCGGGCGGCTTTCCGGGGAGTCGGAGATCACCGCGCTCAAGGCCTGCGGCGTCTCGCTCTTCCGCATCATGGCCCCGGTGGTGGTGGTCAGCTTGATGATCAGCGGCGCGACCGTCGCGCTCAACGAATTCGTCGTGCCTCATGCCGACTGGGCCGCCAAGAACATCCTCTACGAGGCCCAGCACCAGCGGAAGATGCCGACGGCCCGCGAGAACGTCTTCTACCAGGAGCTGGAGGAAGGCCGCCTCAAGCGCTTCTTCTACGCGCGGAACTTCGACGGCCAGACCATGCGCGGCGTGCTGGTCCAGGAGTTCGAAGGGGACCGGCTGGACCGGATCATCCGCGCCAATCACGCCCAGTGGAAGCCGGGAGGCTGGACCTTCTACGACGGCGAGATGTACCAGACGGGAGAAAAGGGCGAGTATCGCTTCTTCGTCCGCTTCAAGGAGCAGGTCGTCGCCCTCAAGGAATCGCTCTTGACCCTCAGTCAGGAGAATCGGACGCCCACCGAGATGAACATCCGCGAGCTCTCCCAGCACATCGCCCGCTTGAAGGAATCCGGCCAGCAGGGCGGCTCCATCAACGAGCTCGAGGTGCAACTCCATCAGAAGCTCTCGGTGCCGTTCGCGAGCGTGATCTTCATGATGGTGGGAGCGCCCCTGGGCCTGCGCCCCAACCGCAGCTCCTCCAGCATCGGGCTGGGCCTGAGCATCCTGATCATCTTCGTCTACTACATCGTCATGTTCATGGGCATGGCCATGGGGCAGACGGGCAACCTGTCCCCCTGGGCGGCGGCCTGGATGCCCAACATCGTCGGCGCGCTCGTCGGCGCCGCCCTCATCGCCAAGAAAGCCCGGTCTTAGTTCTGGCTAGAACGTGTTATGATGCAAGGATTCCCGACGTTTGTACCGCCTGCCAAAGGAGAACCCATTGAGCACGCTTGAGAAAGTCCAAGACTTCAAGGTCGCCGATCTCTCGCTCGCCGATTGGGGGCGCAAAGAAATCGCCCTCGCCGAGAAGGAGATGCCGGGCCTGATGGCCCTGCGCGAGCGCTACGGCAAGACCCAGCCGCTGAAGGGCGCCCGGATTGCCGGCTCCCTGCACATGACCATCCAGACCGCCGTTCTGATCGAGACCCTGATCGCCCTGGGCGCCGAGGTTCGCTGGTCGAGCTGCAACATCTACTCCACCCAGGACCACGCCGCCGCCGCCATGGCCGCCGCGGGCGTCCCCGTCTTCGCCTGGAAGGGCGAGACCGAGGCCGAGTACGACTGGTGCATCGAGCAGACCCTCAAGTGGCCCGACGGCCGCGGCCTCAACATGATCCTCGATGACGGCGGCGACCTCACGATCATGGTCCACCAGAAGTACCCCGAGCTGCTCGAAGGCATCAAGGGCATCTCCGAGGAGACCACCACCGGCGTGCACCGCCTCTACCAGATGATGGAGAAGGGCGAGCTCAAGGTTCCCGCCATCAACGTCAACGACTCGGTCACCAAGAGCAAGTTCGACAACCTCTACGGCTGCCGCGAGTCGCTGGCCGACGGCCTCAAGCGCGCCACCGACGTCATGGTGGCCGGCAAGGTCGTGGTCGTCGCGGGCTACGGCGACGTGGGCAAGGGCTGCGCCCAGTCCATGCGCGGGTTCGGCGCCCGGGTCATGGTCACCGAGATCGACCCCATCTGCGCCCTCCAGGCCGCGATGGAAGGCTACGAGGTCGTGACCATGGACGATGCGGCCGCCCTCGGCGACATCTTCGTCACCGCCACCGGCTGCAAGGGCATCATCCGCCCCGAGCACATGCAGGCCATGAAGGACTCCGCCATCGTCTGCAACATCGGGCACTTCGACTGCGAGATCGATGTCGACTGGCTGGTCAACAAGTCGGGCGCTCAGCTCGAGGAGATCAAGCCTCAGGTCGAGCGGTTCATCATGCCCTCGGGCAAGGGGATCATCCTCCTGGCCCGCGGCCGCCTGGTCAACCTCGGCTGCGCCACCGGCCACCCCTCGTTCGTCATGAGCACCTCCTTCACCAACCAGGTGCTCGCGCAGATGGCCCTCTGGACCGAGAAGTTCGAACTCGGCGTCCACGTCCTGCCCAAGAAGCTCGACGAGGAAGTGGCCCGCCTGCACCTCGGAAAGCTCGGTGCCAAGCTCACCCAGCTCACCCAGGAGCAAGCCGACTACCTGGGCATCCCCGCCGAGGGCCCCTTCAAGCCCGAGATGTACCGCTACTAGCGCGAACGCTCGGACTTCGAATCCGCAATCACGAAGACAGCCGGGACATCGTCCCGGCTGTCTTCGTAAAAGGGGCGGCGGATGGACCTGGCCGCAAATGCGTCGCCAGCATGATCCGTTCGCGAATACCTGGGTTAGAGCCTCTCCAACAGAAAGAGGGAAACCTGGAGCGCCGTCGCGAAAAGCACGGCGAGTACCATGCAGAGCCCGCGATCGGCGGGCGTGTTGATCGATCCCTTCACGGGAGCCTCCTCATCCTGGCGTCTTCGATTGAGGGAGATCCGGGGCGAGCCCGGAGGGCATGAACGCCAGCAATGCCTCGATTCTTTTAGCCTAGCTAAGCTATGATTAGCGCGGATGAAGTCTTTGTTTTGGCCCTGTTAATTTCCGCGAGTTTCCCGACCCGCCGGCGACAAGATATCGAAGCCCCAGTTCATACCAGGAGAGGCCGATGACGCAACCCCTCATACCACGCAACGGGACGGCTCCCCTTCATGCTCCGCAGACGCCCCAATGGTCCACCAACTGGAATCTCGGTTCCACCGTGGCCCCTCCGGCGGCCGAAGCGCCGGCCCCGGCCATCCCGGGTCTCCCGGCTGATGTGGCTCAAGGGCTCGAGGGGCAGGCCGCACTCGATGCGGCGGCCCGAGCGGGGGGAGCGGAGGCTCCGCGTCGTTTCAACCTCGCGACCCCGCCGCGGGTGGACCCGCCGGCTCCGGTCGTGCCGAGCGTCTCTCTCAGCGGCAGCACCGAGAACCGGATCGCGAGCCTGATCCAGGTGCAACAAGGGCAGTTCGAGGCGATCGCCTCCGCCCTGAGCGGCATGGGCTTCAAGATCGATCCCAACAAGACCTCCCTGGGCCTCACCGGGACCCAGCGCTTCTACGCCGACCTCGTCGGCGTCCTCATGGGCGTGGAGGACGTGGTCAAGGAGATCCCCGAGTACCGCACGCTGCACCAGCTCTACACGAGCATGCCCAGCCAGCTCACCGACCAGCAGCTTCAGGATCTCAATGGAGCCTGGGCGAAAATGATCGGTTTCCAGGAGATGGTGAAGGCTGCCACCACCCTGCGCAGCCAGATCAACGACGCGAAGGCGAAGAAGAACCAGCGGGACGTGGAGTGGTTCGAGGGGCGGCTCGAGCTGCTCATCAGCGGCCAGCGCGACGAGGTTCGCGCCATGGCGGGCGAGTTGCAGCGCCTCGGCTACGCGATCGATCCGAGCAAGACCTCTCTCGGCTTGACCGGAGCCCAGCAGTTCTTCGCGGAGCTGGTGGGGGTCTTCACGGGCGCGGAGGACGGCGTGAAGGACACGCCGGAATACCGGACGCTGCACCAGCTCTACGCGAGCATGCCCAACGATCTCAGCGAGCAGCAGCTTCGGGAGCTCGGAGGAGTCGCCAGCCGCCTTCAGGAATTCAACTCGACCGTCCGGGAGATCAACGACCGCCGTGTCCAGATCTCCAAGGCGCGCGCCAACAACAACTCCGGCGAAGTGCGGCGGCTCGAGCAGGAAATCGAGCGCCTCACGGCCACCCAGCGCACGGCCGTCAACGGCATGGTGGGCGAGTTGCAACGCCTCAATTACCAGATCGATCCGAACAAGACCTCGATCGGTCTGACGGGAGCGCAGCGCCTCTACGCGGATATCGTGGGCGTCCTGACGGGGGTCGAGGACGTGGTCAAGGAGATCCCGGAGTTCAAGGAGCTTCACGAGCTCTACATGAGCATGCCGAACCAGCTCAGCGATCAGCAGCTCCAGGATCTTTTTCCGGTCTTCGATCGCCTCCAGAAGTTCCCGGACACGGTGAAGGCCATCACCACGCTGCGCCGCCAGATCAACGACGCCAAGGCCAACAAGAACCAGCGGGACGTGGAATGGTACGAGAGCCGCATCCAGCTGGTGATCGAGTCCCAGCGTAGCGGGGTCCGGGCATTGGTGGCCGACCTGAAGCGCCTCAACTACACGGTCGATCCCGACAAGATCTCGCTCGGCCTGACGGGCACCCAGCAGTTCTACGCGGATGTCGTGGGAGTGCTCCAGGCCGCCGAGGACGACGTGAAGGCCATGGACGAGTACAAGCTCTTCCATCAGCTCTACCTGAGCATGCCGAACCAGCTCACGGATCAGCAGCTGCGGGACCTCGCGGGCGTCAAGGACCGCATGAAGGCCTTCGCGGACGCGGCGAAGGCCATCAACAACGCCCGGGTCCAGATCAACGTGGCCCGTGCGGCCAAGGACGAGGGCTCGGTGCGCTTCTACGAGCAGCAAATCGCCGCCCAGACGGGCGTCCAGCGCACGGAGCTGCAGGCGATGGTGCGGGGCCTGCAGGGCCTCAACTATCAGGTCGACCCCAACAAGACCTCGCTCGGCCTCACCGGGACCCAGCGCTTCTACGCCGACCTCGTCGGAGTCCTCATGGGCGTGGAGGACGTGGTCAAGGAGATCCCGGAGTACCGGACCCTGCACCAGCTCTACGCGAGCATGCCCAGCCAGCTCACCGATCGCCAGCTCCGGGACCTCCAGGGGGCCTGGGATCGCATGGGAAGGTTCCAGGAGTCGGTGAAGGAAGTCGCCTCGGTCCACAAGGAGATCACCGAGGCGAAGGCGAAGAAGAACCAGGGGGAAGTGAAGCGGCTGGAAGGGCGGCTCGCGCAGCTCGTCGCCGCCCAGCGCGACGACGTCCGGGCCCTGGTGGCCGAACTTCAGCGACTCAACTACACGATTGACGAGAGCAAGACCTCGCTGGGGCTGACGGGCTCCCAGCAGTTCTACAACGATCTCTCCGGGATCCTGACCATGGCAGAGTCCGAGGTCAAGGAGACCCCTGCCTACCAGACGCTCGCCAGGCTCTACGCGAGCATGCCGAGCGAGCTCAGCGACCAGCAGCTGCGGCAGCTTCGCGGTCTCTGGGCGCAGATCCGGGGCGTCGACCCGATCTCGGATCAGATCAACGCCCTGCGGGTGCTCTTGGTGCAGGAGAAGGCGAAAGCCAACGCCAACGCCTAGGCCGCTAGAGGGCGATCTCCATCTCGGCGTAGCGCTCGGAGACGATGCATCCCAGCGACTGAAGCACCTCGAAGAGCGCGGAGTCGTCGGGCTCGTTGAGCAGGCGTACGGGCCTGCCCGGGAACCTGCCGGCGAGCTCTTCCCAAAGCTCCAGCACGCGCTCCCGGTAGCCGGGCCCCGGCGCGGCGGCAAGGTCGAGGATCCGCACGCCTCCGGGCATGGGCAGGTAAAGGACGTAATCCGCTCCCTGTCCGAACCAGGCGGCTTCCCAGGAGAAGTTGAGGTTGGAGGCCGGCTCGCGCTGCCAGGCGTCGTCGCGCCCTTCGGGCCATGCGGGGGGATTGAGGGCCAGGGACCAGTCGAAGTCGACCGAGCGTGGCGCGGCCATGGGCAGCGTCCCCTCGAAGGAAGAGAGGGCGCGCCGGACGCGGAACCCGCAGCCCTCGTAGAGCCCGCGGGCTTCCACGTTTTCCGCCAGGACCTCCAGCCGGACCGTTCGGGCCCCCGCCTCGCGCAGCCGCGCGAGCTGGGCCTCGAGCAGGACCTTCCCCAGCCCGCGCCGCCGGAAGTCGGGATGCATGCCGAAGGTGGTGATCCAGGCGCGCTCGCCCCTCAGCGCCCCCAGGCTGATGCCGGCGGGCCGGCCGTCGACGCGCAGCAAGATCGAGGTCTCGGCGGGGATGTCCCAGAGCGTCATCCAGCGCTGGAGCATCGCGGGGCTCCAGTCGATGGGCTCCCGCGAGGCCTGGAAGGCCGGGTTACAGGCTTCCAGGCCTTCTGCGAGCGAGGCTTCCGAAAGGGCGACGATCTCCACGGCTAGACCCGCTGGACGCCGGGGGCAGAGGATTCGATTCGGGCCAGGTCCGCCGGGGTGATCTTGACCTTGACGATCACGCCCTCGGCTTCGTACTGGGTGTCGAGCACCGCGCCGACTTGATGAAGGAGCGCCATGACCTTGCCGTCCGTGTGGGGAAGGAGGAGGGTCACGGCCTGGAAGGCCCGTTCCTGCTGGGCCTGGATGGCCGCCAGCAGGGCCTCGATGCCTTCGCCGGACTTGGCCGAGACCAGGACCTTGTCGGTGTTCATGGCCAGGAGGCGATCGCGCAGGCCCGGCTCGGGCAGCGCGTCCACCTTGTTGAAGACCAAGAGGGTCGGCTTGCCCTCGATGCCCAGCTCCGCGAGCACGCCTTCGGTGGCCGCGATCTGGGCCTCGAACTCGGCGTGGGACGTGTCCACGACGTGCAGCAGCAGATCGGCGTCCACGACCTCGTCGAGGGTGGAGCGGAAGGAGGCCACCAGCTGGTGGGGGAGCTTCCGGATGAAGCCGACCGTGTCGGAAAGGACGATCTCGATGCCGTTGGGCAGCGCGAGCTGGCGCATGGTGGTGTCGAGCGTGGCGAAGAGCTTGTTTTCCGCGAGCACTCCCGCGGAGGTCAGCGCGTTCATGAGGGTGGACTTGCCGGCGTTGGTGTAGCCGACCAGCGAGACCTTGAAGACGTCCTCCCGGCCCTTGCGGCGGACGGCCGCCTGCTGGGCGATGTCGGCCAGCTCGCGGCGCAGCTCGGCCATGCGGGTCTTGATCATCCGCTTGTCCATCTCGAGCTGGGTTTCGCCTTCGCCCTTCATGTTGACGCCACCGCCGCGCTGCTTGGTGAAGTGGCTCCACATGCCGGTCAGGCGCGGCAGGGTGTACTGAAGCTGCGCCAGCTCCACCTGGGTCTTGGCCATCCGGCTGCGCGCATGGCGCGAGAAGATGTCGAGGATCAGGCCCGTCCGATCCGTGACCGGCTTGCCGATCTCCTTTTCGAGGTTGCGCTGCTGGGCCGGAGAGAGCTCGTCATCAAACAGAATCACCTCCGCCCCCTGGGCGACGGCCGCGAGATGGACTTCTTCGACCTTGCCGGAGCCGATGTAGGTGGCGGGGTCCGGGTTGCGCCGATCCTGGATCACGGTCTGGATCACCTGGATCCCGGCGGTGTCCGCCAGCTGGGCGAGCTCGCTGAGGTGCTCCTCGACTTCGCGCTTGGAGCTCTTGGGAGTGGAAACGCCCACGGCGATCGCCTTGGGAATGGCGGTGTCTCGGAGTTCCTGCATGGTCCTGTCCTTTCGATCAATCCTTGATGATACCAGAACTCCCCGGCGCCTGCCGGAGCATGTTTAACCGCGTGACCTCCCAAACTTAACGGCTCAATAAGAATCATGCGGGCCCGCGTCCCGATAACGTCTTAGAAGGTTTTGGGCCTTTTCGCAAACGAGGAGGGAGTCATGGCAGGACGGAAGTTTGGAATCGCACTCGCGCTGATGGGAGCCATGCTGGCTGCCGGATGCGGTGCGGACTACCAGCTCGCTCCCCTATCGTCGAAATCGGCCTTCGGCACCTCGCTGACCGAGCAGACCGGGGCGATCCAGATCCAGATCCGCAACCCCTACCAGCTCCAGGCGACCCTCGCCCAGGTCAAGCATATCGCGTTCACGCTGGAGGGAGCCAACTTCCCCGCGCGGACCCAGACCCTGGCCTTCACCACCCAGACCGTTTCCTTCACCGAGCTTCCTGCCGGCCTCCTGAACCTCAAGGTCGAGGCCCTCGACGAGTCCAAGGCGAGCCTCGGTTCCTCGAGCCAGGCGCTGACCATCGAGCCGGGCAAGATCACCTACGCCCCGGTTCAGATCACCCTCGCCCCCGAGCTGACGGGCGGCATCTCGATTGACCTCTCCATCGTCGAGTCCGGCCCGACCCCCCTCCCCACTCCTACCCCGACCCCGCTTCCGACCACCACTCCTGGCCTGCCCCCGGCGCAGTCCTTCCAGGATGGTTTCGATAGCCTCTACGGCCTCGACAACTGGATCGCCTCCTACACCAAGGGCGCTTACAGCACGGTCGAGACTCCCACCTCCAACTGGAGCCTCTCGGCTGCCGCCGCGAAGGCCGGCTCCTATGGCGTGACCCCCGGTGGCCTGCAGGGCCAGGTGGCTGACCCCGGATCCTACGCCATGACCCTCAAGTCGGCCATCAACGCCTCCCGCTTCGCCAACCCCACCCTGCGCTTCGACGTCCGCAACTTCTTCCCCTCGAGCTACTTCAAGTCGTCGACCTTCGCGGTCGAGGCCTCGACCAACGGCTGGAACTGGACGAAGGTCTACGAGCTGACCGAGGAGACCCGCGATTGGAAGGCCGTCGAGGTCAGCCTCGCCCAGTTCAAGTCCGAGGGCCTCAAGATCCGCTTCGTCTTCGGTTACTCGACGCTCTTCAGCGGAGCCACCCCGCTGGCGGCCCCGTTCCTCGACAACGTCTTCATCGGCGAGAAGTAATCCCCTTTCACCGCAAAGCGCCCCCGGTCCCATCGGACCGGGGGCGCTGCTTTTGCGGGGTTAGCCGAGGCCCAGGAGGCTGGCTCCGGAGGAGAGGTCCCGGAGGCGGGCGGAGTTCTCGGGGTGCTCGATGAAGCCCTCGTCGGCCACCGCGAAGGTGTGCAGCATGACCTGGTCGTGGGCGCGCACGGCCGTGTAGAGGTCCTCGGTGTCGACCTGGCTTTCGCCCCTGCGGAACTTGCGGTAGCGCGCGTAGAGGCTGACCGCACGGAAGGCCAGGAGGACCAGCTGGAAGTTGAAGACGGCTCCGAGCTTGCCCAGGTGGCGCTTCTGGAAGAGGACGCGCCGGATGAAACGGGTGAGGAGATCCGAGCCTTCGGCATCGGGCTGCAACTGGGGAGGTGCGGCCACCAGGTTGGCGTAGTCCGCCTCGAATTCCTTGTAGTCGAAGAGCTGATCGAGATGGCCCTTGCTGCTGAGCATGAGGATGGTCAGCAGTTTGACCATCTCGTCCTGCGGCTCGACGGGCTCCTCGATCTCCAGCGGAGGCGCGGAGGCGAGGCGCTCCCAAGCGTTGGCGATCCATGCGTCGTCATCCTGCACGACCTCGCGGCTGGATTCGAGCAGCACCATGAAGCGGTAGGCGTCGACCAGGCGGTTGTAGTGGGGAATGTCCTCGCGGCCCAGGATCTCGAGCAGGCGGGCTTCGATCTGGCGGTAAGCGGTCCAGGGAATGGCGTCGGACCACTGCGACCAGGGCACGCGATCCTCGACCCGGGGGACGGCGCCTTGCAGGCGGCGGAAGCGGGTGAGGATGTTCTCCGCGCGCTCGGAGAAGAGTTGCCCCTGGTTGGCGGCCGAGCTGCGGCAGACGAAGCTGGTGTAGGCGCAGACGCCATCCGGGGTTTCCGTGAACGTGAACGGGTAGGTCTCGCAGACCAGGACGACCGGGCGGCCCAGGGTCGCGTGGACTCCGCAGATCTTGCGGGAGCCGTCCTCGACCGGCAGGTGGAAGACGCATGAGTCGGTGGCGTTGACCGCGAAGCTGATCCGGGGCTTCTCTTCGCCGTCGCGAGGCGGCAGCTCGCGGAAGAGCTCCTTGCCTTCGAGCCCCGTGATGACGCCGTTCCATTCCACCCGGGTGAGTGCTTCATGGGCTTCCTCGGGAATCTCCACTCCCCAGCGTCCCACATGGCAGCACTCGCCGCGATCCTGGCAAGTGAAGCGGCTCTCCGGGAGCGCGACGAGCTTGGGGGGCTCCGGGGGCCAGAGGCGCCGGATCATGAGATCGAGCGGATGATAGGCCAGCTTGTTGTCGCGCTGGGCGAGCTCGCCCCAGACGCGGGCCTGGAGCTCGGGCCAGCTGCGCAGGGAGTCGGCTTCCCGGGGGATCAGCCCCACGATCGTCCAGCCGGAAGGATGCTCGGATTCGGAGGCGCGGGTGCACCATGCGAGCACGTCGAATTCCCGCTCGAGGGCATCTTTCACCCGGAGGGCGGCCACGCAGTCCTCCGCGGTGGGAGCGTAGGCCTCGGGTGCGATCGCCAGCAGACGGTAGGGCTTGAGGTCGCCTTCTTCGAGGGCCTTCTGGTACTCCGCGACGGTCATGGCGCCGCGCGGAGCGATCCGGTCCCCGGCGGTGACCAGGGCGTCGGGAGAGTAGCATGCCAGGTGATCGGCGTAGCGGCGTTCGGAGTAGGACCGGAAGTAGTCCTCGAGCAGGCGCTGGGCCTCCGACGGGAGGGTCATGCGGGGGATCATCAGATGGCACCTCGGTTTGAGAGAGAGGGCGTACGACCTTCCAATGATAACACGGGCGGAATGTCGCTTCGCTTTTTGTTAAAGCGCCATTGGCTCGGGGCGGATCCGTTAGGCGGGGATGATCCTGCGCGAAAGACGCGTCAAGCCTTTGTAAAACCTTCATTAACCGGGACAGGAAGCGAGGGATCGGAGGGTATAGAGAAACTGTGAGCGGTTCGGCTTCCGAAAGAGTGGGAACCGCGAGAGATTGGTAGCATCCCTGAGCAGGGGCTCGATATTGAAGGAGGCTGAACATGGCACTGGGTGGAGCAGACGTCGTCAATACTAACGCCTACAACGGCATGGTCAACGCGACGAACGTCGCGGGCAAGCTGATGGACAAGATGGACAACCTGGTCAAGCAGCTTGCGGGTGCGGATGCGGCCACTGCTCAGCAGATCCAGGCGCAGCTCACCCAGCTCGGCCGCGTGTTCGACCTCGTGATGCGCGTCATGGAGCAGATCAAGCAGTCCTGGC
>JAKFCT010000066.1:0-68339 GCA_036676495.1 Candidatus Sericytochromatia bacterium | reverse complement strand
GCAGATTACCTACGTGTTACTCACCCGTCCGCCACTCGACCCGAAGGTCTCGTTCGACTTGCATGTGTTAAGCACGCCGCCAGCGTTCGTCCTGAGCCAGGATCAAACTCTCCGTAAAGAGTTCTTCGACACCATTTTGCTCGTGGCAAGGTGGCGTCAATCCTTTGGCTCGACTTATTTCTCTTGACGAGATATCGTCTTGCCTAATTTCTTAAACAAGCCGCACTCACGTCTGGCTTCTCGCTATTCAGTTGTCAAGGTCCTTCTTACCGCCCCGAAGCGCCTCGCGGCTCTCCAGTGCAGGTTTCCTACTCTACCGCAGCGTTCCCGCTGTGTCAAGGCCTTCTTAAAAACGAGTTTTGGTTTCGTTAAGGCCCTGGGGCAAAAAGGAGCCGCAGCGGCTCTCGCTCACTGCGACAAGGGCTATCCTAACTCCCCGGGCGTGCCCCGTCAAGCCCCTCTTTTGATCGGAAAACGGCTCCTCATGCCCCCTTCCCGGCATGCCCCTCCAGGGAACCCCGGTGGGCCGCGACCTGCGCCCTGCCTGGCTCGAGCGCCTCGGAGGATCTGATGAACAAAAGCTTGCATTTCGATTGCATGCTTGATAATCTGTTACTTAACATTGCGTCATAACCAATTATTCGCCGCCCGGACTTCGACCACGAGGACGCCACATGATCATCAACGAGAACCATCCCTGCTGCCTGATCGTTCCCTTCACGGGACGTCTCGACCTGGAGTCCCTGCTCCCCCTCCGGATCATGCTCGCCGAACTCGGCGCCCGTCCCGCGCTCATCCTGGACTGCACCGAGGTGCCCGTCTTCGACGACGAGGCCCTCGAGGATCTCGAGCTCATGCGCCGCTACCTCGAGCGGCAGGGCGTGCAGAAACTCATGCTGGCCGTGACCATGAAAAAAGCCGGGCGTCCGACCCGGCTAATCCCGGCGACGCCCGGCATTCTGGATGCCCGTCTCAAGCGGTGGGTGGGTTAGCCGTTAAGGCATCACCAGCTGGCCCGTGGCCTTCTTGAGCACCGACTGAATCTTGGTGTTGAGGATGTCGATCGCCACGTCGTTCATGCCCCCTTCGGGCACCACGATGTTGGCGTACTTCTTGCTCGGCTCGACGAACTCCATGTGCATGGGCCGGACCGTCGCCAGGTACTGATCGATCACGGCCTGGGGGCTCCGCCCCCGGTCCGTGATATCCCGGCTGAGCCGCCGGATGAAGCGAATGTCCGCGTCCGTGTCCACGAAGACCCGGATGTCGAGCAGGCGCCGAATCTCGGGGCTCGCGAAGATCAAGATGCCCTCCACCAGGATCACCCGGTGCGGCATGATCGTGACCGTCTTCGACAGCCGCGCATGGGTCGTGAAGTCGTAGACCGGGCACTCGATCTGCTGGCCCTTCTGAAGCGCCCGCAGATGCTCGACGAAGAGCGCGTTGTCCAGGGAATCCGGATGGTCGTAGTTGACCTTCGAGCGCTCCTCGAGCGTGAGGTTCGAGTGGTCGAAGTAGTAGTTGTCATGGCAGAGATGCGCGACCTGGCCGACGCCCGCGAGATCGAGTATGTTCCGCGCGACCGTCGACTTGCCGGATCCTGTGCCGCCCGCGACACCGATGATGAGGGGCTTTCGCATCGCTACGAAATCACCGCTTCCTGCTGCTGGTGAGCCTGCTCCTGGATCTCCGCCTGGGTGGTCTCACCCCGCTCGATCCGCTGGATCCGCTCGCCGAGCTGCGCCATCTCCCGCTGGAGGGCGATCTCGTCCTCTACCAGGTCCGTGAAGAGCTTGCCGTCCAGGTGGTCGATCTCATGCTGAATCGCCCGCGCCAACAGGCCGTCCGCCTCGAACGTGATCTGACGGTCCGCGAGGTTGCGGCCCTTGACCTTGACCTTGGCCGGACGCGTCACGGGCAGGAAGACGCCCGGGATGCTCAGGCATCCCTCGGAGTCGGTGTCCGAACCCGCAGCCTTGACGATCTCCGGGTTGATCAGCGCGAAGGGAGGAATGCCCTCGTGGCTCACGTCGATGACGATCACCCGCTTGCTGACGCCCACCTGAGGCGCCGCCAAACCGACTCCCCGCTCACGCTCCATGGTTTCGAACATGTGCTCGACGAGCTTCTTGATCTCGGCATTGACCTTGCGGACCGGCTGAGCGACCTCGCGAAGGACGGAGTTACCGTAGTAGGTAAGTGGCATCGCGGCCATGACCGTCTCCCTTTCCATGGTGATCTGGGACTTTTAGCCAGTATAGTAGGTCCCTTGGGGACTGTAAAGCCGAGCAGACGGGCATAGCGAGCGGCCATGCCTGTCCCGGCCGATCCATGGACCCCTGCCGTGAGGCCATGCTAGCATACGATCCAGACGCCGCATCAAAGGAGCGCATGCATGGCCCCGTGCCGCTTTCACCCCCAATCGGAAGCCATCGCCTACTGCGCCAAATGCCGCGCGCTGCTCTGCCGTCGCTGCGGGCAGCCCGGCAAGACCTGCTCACTCTGCCAGTCCACCTCGTTGAGCGCTCCGCCCTCGGCGAGGGCAGCCGCCCAGGAGACCGCCAAGGCCCGCTGCGTGCGGCATCCCCAGGCGCTTAATACCAAGCCTTGCCACGACTGCGGCAAGAGCTACTGTCCCCTTTGCCTGAACTGGCAAAGCGTCTGCGCCACCTGCGCCCCCAAGTATCCGTCGCCCGCGGGCGCGGCCGAGGAACGCCCCCGAAACTCCCGGCGCGGGCGCCGGACGGCAGACCTCTCCTATACCGGGGGGCTGAATCGTCACAAGGGCTGGCGGAGGCGCCTGACGCGGATCCTACTCGGTTCCCTCGTGCTCGGTGGCATCGGCTGGATCCTCTCGTTTCAGTACGGAGTCTTCAAGGACTTCGCGACCCAGGCGATCGCCACCCGGACGAAGCTTCAAGGCATGCCGGCCGCGGGAGGCGGGCGCTCCGCGGACATGGCCAGCATGATGCAGCGCCTGGAATCCGGAGCCGTGACCGAGGCCGACGTCGCCGCCACCGAGCGCCTCATGGCCCGCATTCAGGACGGCGAAACCGTCGACACCGGGCAACGTGACGCCCTCACCCAGCTCTCCCGCCTCACCCAGCAGTCCGCCTCGGCTCCCGCGGCCTCCGATCCGCAAACCCAGAAGCTCTGG
The DNA here is from genome assembly GCA_036676495.1 of Candidatus Sericytochromatia bacterium. Classification (GTDB taxonomy): domain Bacteria; phylum Cyanobacteriota; class Sericytochromatia; order S15B-MN24; family UBA4093; genus UBA4093. Next base: position 65,182 of record JAKFCT010000066.1, on the reverse strand, counting down.
GCGATGCTCAGCGACTGGTCCAACGAGGCCGTCGACGCCCCGGAAGCGCGCCCTGTCGCTGCTCCCAACCCACCGAAGCCCCAAAAGGCGAAGCCCCTCCCCTGGAAGGTCTCGCTGCTGACCCCGTCGTCTGGAGCCCGGGTCAAGGGCCTGGTCATGGTGAGCGCGCGAATCGAGGGACAAGGCGCTCTCGATCGCGTCGAGTTCCTGGTCAACGGGGAGTGGCAGGGCCTTTCCAACCGGCCCCCGTTCACCTTCGAGTGGGAGACCACCGGAGTCCGCAACGGCGTCCAGACGCTCGAGATCGTCGCCTACGAGCCCTCCGGCGCGAAGCACGCGTCGCGGCGGGTGCGCGTCACGGTGGCCAACTAGATGCGCGCCCGTCTCCTGGCCCTCGCGCTCACGCTGCTGCCCATGGGCCCCGCCCTGGCCTTGACGGATACGGCCGGAAAGCCCGTGGCGCGCAGCACCGCGCACCGGATCATCTCGCTCTCTCCGGCGACCACGGAAATCCTGTTCGCCATCGGGGCGGGCCCCATGGTCGTGGGCGTCTCGGACTACTGCAACACTCCCGCCGAGGCGGCCAAGCGCCCGAAGGTCGGAGCGGTCATGACCCTGAACCTCGAGAAGACGCTCAGCCTGCGCCCGGATCTCTTCATCACCACCGATGGGAACCCGCGCTTCTACGAAAGGCTCGACCGGCTGAGCCAGGCCCAGATCGTCCAGCTTTCAAGCGTGACGCTCTCCTCGGTCGCCCAGAACATCCTCGACCTGGGCCAAGTCACGGGGCGGGAAGCCCAGGCCGAGCAGCTCGCCGGCCGGATCCGGGCGGGCATCGCGCAAATGACCCGGAAGGCCGCGACCCGCTCCCGGAAGCCCCGGGTCTTCTACATGGTCTGGGGAGAGCCGTTGATCACGGCCGGACCGGGCTCGTACCTGGACGACCTGATCCGGACCGCCGGGGGGGAGAACGCGGTCCGCGGCCTGCCGACCGGCAACCCGTATCCGCCATACTCCTGGGAAGCCCTGGTCGCCGCCGATCCAGACGTGATCCTGGCGCCCGCGCACCTCAAGCCGACACTCGACCGCCTACGCAAGACCCAGAAAGGCATGAAGGCCGTGCGTTCCGGCCGGATCGTCCTGCTCGACGACGATCGGGTCTCGCGGCCGGGGCCCCGCGTGCTGGAGGCCCTGGATGACGTTTCGCGGGCGATCAATCCCTAGAACAGCCCCTCTTGGGAGCCGTCCCCGTACTTGATCATGACCTTGCCGTCCTTGGTCGAGACGATGTCGGCCAGCAGATAGCGCCGGTCGACCCGGCTCTTGGCCTGGCCCTTCAGCTTTCCAGCCTGCAGGTAGAGGTTGAGCTCGATGCCCTTCTCTTCGTTCAGGAGGCGCATGGTCACATCCCCGTTGACGGAGGTCGCTTCCACCATGTAGGAATCCGTGCCCTGGGTGGCCTGGACCGTGAGCGTGCCATTCAGCTTGACCGCGGTCGTCATCGACATCATGCCGTTCAGGTACCAGGAAAGCCCCGGGATGGAGCCGTCGAAGGAAACGCTCTGAGGGAGCAAGAGATCCGAGCCCGCCCCGTCCACCTGGAAAGATCCCAGGGAAACGTTAAACGTGGCCTTTCCCGCGTTCTGCTGCAAGTTGAGCTCGGCCTTGGCCTGGACCGAATCCGGGAGGCGCGTGTAGCGCATGCCGAAGATGTAGGGCTTCGTCGCGGTCGACTCCGTCGAGCGGCCTTGCCAGCTGGCCCCGGAGGTCATCACCTTCAGGGTCCCGGACTGCCCCTGCTGATTGGGCTGCATCACGAGGTCGTACTGCCAGCTCTCCGGTCCCGTCTGCTCGTTGCGCTTGGCCTGCGCCGTGACGAAGTACTGGGGCTGGACGATGAATCCAAGCAGGTTCTTGCCGGAATCCTTGTTGATCTGGTACCCCGCCGGCGCCTCGGGGATGGTGACCTTCGGGAAGGGCAGGAGGTAAGGAGCGAGGTCCACCCCGTACTCGGTGGGAAGTTTCAAGGATAGAACACTCATGACATCGCGCTGAAACACGCTCATGGCACGATTGGTCTGAGGCGAGACCGCGGTGCGGAAAGCTCTGAGGGCGGCCACCTGCTGGCGTTCCTGCTCGGTGATCGGGAAGAAGAAGGGGGTGGTGCCGCAGCCGGAAACGAGCACCCCCAGGGCGAGGGCGCCGATCACGCTGGTTTTCACGACGGCTGGCTTCAACAAGGCTCGCCTCCTTTAAAGGAATTATGCCCCGTTCGGGCCGGAAACTTGCGCGAACCGGCCCCGTGCGTCCCGCGCGTGAGGGGAGCGTGTGTTACAATGTATCGGATTTTCCAATCCTTACCCCCCATGACGTAAACGGAGGCGGCCCCCTTGGCGAAGAAACGGATTCTCAGTGGCATGCGCCCAACTGGTCAGTTGCATCTCGGGCATTGGCTCGGAGTGCTCACCAACTGGGAGCGGCTGCAGAGCGAGTACGACTGCTACTTCTTCGCCGCCGACTGGCATGCGCTGACCACCAAGTACAACGATACCGCCGACCTCCGGCAGGACACCCGCTTGATGTTCCTGGACTGGTTGGCGGCCGGAGTGGATCCGAAGCAAGCCACCCTCTTCATCCAGTCCTCCGTGCTGGAAGTGGCCGAGCTCAACCTGCTCTTCTCGATGATCACCCCGGTGAACTGGCTGCAGCGGAATCCGACCGTCAAGGAGCAAGCCGAGGAGCTGCACCTGGCCGAGGACTCGATGACGCAAGGCCTGCTGGGATACCCCGTCCTGATGGGCTCGGATATCCTCGCCTTCAAGGGCGATCGCGTGCCGGTGGGCAAGGATCAATTGCCGCATCTGGAGTTCAGCCGCGACATGGCCCGCCGATTCAACCACCTCTACGGCGAGACCTTCGCCGAGCCGCAGGCGGTCCTCACCGAGGCCCCCAGCTTGGTGGGCACCGACGGCCGGAAGATGAGCAAATCCTACGGCAACGACATCAAGCTGGCGGACCCCGCGGACGTGGTGACCCAGAAGGTCATGACCATGGTCACCGACCCCCAGCGCCAGCGGAAGTCCGATCCGGGCAATCCGGAAGTCTGCACCGTCTTCTCCTATTACAAGGTGCTAGCGCCCCAGATGGTGGAGCAGGTCGACACGGAATGCCGTTCGGCCAGCATCGGCTGCGTCCAGTGCAAGCGTCGGATGGCCGACACGCTCAACGGTGTGCTGGATCCCCTGCGGGAGCGTCGGGAGCACTTCGCCCAGCAGCCGGATCTGCTCGACGACGTGATTCACGAAGGCAACCAGAAGGCGCGGGAGACCGCCATCGAAACCCTCACCGAGGTTCGCGAGGTAATGAAGCTCAATGTCCACACCCCAGCGGTTGCAAAAAGTCCTCGCTAGCGCGGGCGTCGCGTCGCGGCGCCACAGCGAGGAGCTGATCCTCGACGGGAGGGTCACGGTCAACGGAAAGATCGTCCGGGAGCTAGGCTCCAAGGCCGACCCCATGCGGGATCGTATCGAGGTCGACGGCCGCCCCCTCCCCAAGCCGAGCGATCGCGTCTACCTCGTGCTCCACAAGCCCCAGGGCTACGTGACCACCGTCAAGGACCCGCGCCGCCGGCGCACGGTCATGGACCTGGTCACCCCGGTCCCGGGCATGCACCCGGTAGGCCGCCTCGACTACGACACGTCCGGCGTGCTCCTGCTGACCAACGATGGGGACTTCACCCTGGCCATGACCCATCCGCGCTTCGGCCTCGCCAAGGTCTACCACGTGACCCTGCGCGGCCGCCCTTCCGAACTGGCCTTGCAGAAGCTGCGCGAGGGCATCGTCCTGGAGGACGGCCCCACCCAGCCTGCCGAGGTCGTCCGGCTGGGCCATGAGGGCGGCTCGACCCTGGTGCAGGTCACCATCCACGAGGGTCGCAACCGCCAGGTGCGCCGGATGTTCGAGGCGATCGGCCACCCGGTCTTGCGCCTCAAGCGAATCGCCGTAGGCCCCGTCAAGCTGGGCAATCTCGCCCCCGGCCAGGTTCGCCCCCTGGGTCCCGATGAAGTCGACACCCTTTTCCGCCTAGCAAGAAACGAGGTCCAGGCTTGAGAACGCTCGCCGAGATTGGACAGGATTTACGCGTCGCCCGGGAAGCCCGCGGCCGGACCCTCGAAGAGGTTGCCGCCCAGACCCGCATGAAGGTCTCGCACCTGCGGGCCCTCGAAGAGGGAGACGAGAGCAGCCTCCCCGAGCCCGTCTACATCAAGAGCTTCATTCGCAAGTACGCGCAAGCCGTCGGCCTGCCTGCCGATGACCTGGCGAACCAGTACTGGGAGACCAAACCCCTGCCTCCCGCTCCCGTCCAGAAGCGCGAGATCGCGCTGCCGTGGTGGATCTTCCCCTGGGTGATCGCCGCCCTCCTGATCGGCGTGGTCATCTACTTCATCGCCGTCGCGCCGCGCTCCGTGCCGGAAGCCGGTCCGCTCGTCACCCCGTCGCCGCTGCCCACCGCGACCCCGGCCTCGCCCTCGGCGCTGCCCGGCGCCGCCAGCCCGAGCCTGCCCGCCGCCACCGGTGCGGCCCCGGTGAGCCCCGCCAGCCCGAGCGGAGCGACCGTCACGCCCGCCCCCGCGACCCCGGCTCCCGCCACCCCGCCGGCTGCCACCCCGGCCCCGGCCGCGACCCCGACCGCCACTCCGCGCCCGACGCCCAGCGCGACGCCGGTTTCGGTGGCTCCCGGCGAGGCCCTCCGGCTCCGGATCGTCGCGAGCGAGCCCTCCTGGCTCCGCGTCCTCCAGGATGGCCAGCCGGTCTACGAAGGCACCCTCCGCGCAGGCCAAGCCATGGCCTGGACGGCCAACGACAACCTGAACGTGGCCATCGGGAACGCCGGAGGCGTCGAGGTGCTCCTGGGCGATCGCTCCCTGGGCCATCTCGGAGCGAAGGGTGAAGTGGTCCGCCGCGTCTTCACGCGAGGCAACTAGATGAGCAGCGCACGCATTGATCCCATCGGCGGCCAGGCCGTCATCGAGGGCGTGATGATGCGCGGCCTCCACGGAGTGGGGGTTGCCGTCCGGGCCCCCGAAGGGGATATCCGCATCAAGCAGGAATCCCTGGTCTCCTGGCGCACGCGCTATCCCATCCTGAAGGTCCCCTTCATCCGCGGCGTCGGCGCCCTCGTCGAGTCCATGTCCGTGGGCATCCGCATGCTCAACTACTCGGCCTCCGTCGCCACCGGCGAGCAGGAAGACGCGAAGGGCGGCGGCTTCTTCGGCATGGTCGTGGGACTGGGCATCGCCATCCTCTTGTTCAAGTTCCTTCCCGCCGTCGTCTTCGTCCAGCTCAAGCCGTACGTGAGCAACCTGATCGCCCTGAACGCCATCGAAGGCCTGGTTCGGATGGCCATCTTCCTCGCCTACCTGCTGGGCATCTCCCGCTTCGAGGAAGTCAAACGCCTCTTCCAGTACCACGGGGCCGAGCATCAGGTCATCAACTGCCTGGAAGCCGGCAAAGAGGTGACGGTCCAGAACGCGCTCGCCTTCTCGCCCATTCACCCCCGCTGCGGCACCAGCTTCCTGCTGGTCACCTTGCTGATGAGCATCGTGGTCTTCTCGTTCATCGGCGGGGACCTGGGGGCGGTCGAGCGCACCGTGGCGAAGCTGGCCTTGCTGCCGGTGGTCGCCGGTCTGGCCTTCGAGCTGATCCGGCTCGCCGGCAAGACCAGCACCGACAAGTCGGCCGGCTTCATGGCCTGGACCGCCTACTGGCTCACCACGCCGGGCATGTGGCTCCAGCGCGTCACGACCCGGCCGGCCAACGCCGAACAAATCGAGGTGGCGATCGCCTCCCTCGAGGCCGCCCTGGCCATCCAGCCGGCAGGCCCCATCACGGAGCATCCTGTTCCTTAACGAACGTCGATGCGGCAGGCGCCAGAAGCGCGGCCGACCACCCGAAAGCGCACGGCCCCGGAGCGACATCGCTCCGGGGCCGTGCGCTTCGTCGCTACTCCTGCTTGCGCGCGGGCTCGTCGTCGTAGAGGATGCGGTACTTGGCCCCCTCCAGGTCCTCGAACTGGCCCGTCTTGGTCGCCCAGACGAAGAAGCCGAACATGACCAGCGCCATGAGGATACAGCCGGGAATCATGATCAGGAGGATATCCAACTCAAGGGTCCTTTCGCGTGAGGCGCATGGCATTCCCGATGACCGCCATGGAGCTGAGCGGCATGACGATGGCGGCGAACAACGGGGTGACGAACCCCGCGACCGCCAAGGGGATGGTCAGCACGTTGTAGATGGCCGAGATCGTCAGGTTCTGGCGGATGATCCGCTGGGTCTCGCCGGCGAGACCCACGGCGCGCAGCAGCAACCCGAGCCGATCCCCGAGCAGGATCACATGCGCCGAGGTGATCGAGAGATCCGTGCCCTCTCCCATGGCGACGCCCACATCCGCCTGCGCCAGGGCCGGAGCGTCGTTCACGCCGTCTCCCACCATCACCACCACGCGGTCGGGGGCTTGCAGGTCGCGAATGACCTGCTGCTTCTCTTCCGGCAAGACCTCGCTCAGGGTCTGATCCACGCCCAGGGCGGTCCCGGCGGCTTCCGCCGCCTGGCGATGATCCCCGGAGAGCAGGGTGACGTGGACGCCTTGCCGCTTGAGGGCTTGCACCGTCTCGCGGGCATCGGGGCGCAACTCGTCGCTCATCCCCAGGACGCCGATGACCTGCCCGTCGAGGGCGACGTAGGCGACCGTCAGACCGCGATCCTTGAAGGCCTGGGCCGAGCCGCGCGCTTCCGGGCTCAACGGAACCCCCACGGCCTCCAGCAGGATCTCGTTTCCGATGGCGGCCGCGCCTTCGGGCAGCCTCCCCGTCACTCCGCGGCCCGCAACGACCTGGAACTCCTCCACCGAGGGAAGGGCGAGCTTGCGCTTGACGGCCATCGCCGTGATGGCCCGTGCGATCGGATGCTCGAAGCGCTCCTCGAGGGCGGCGGCGATGGCGAGCAGCGCGTCCTCGCTGCGGCCGAACGGCACCATGGCGGCCACTTCCATGTGGCCGGTGGTGACGGTGCCGGTCTTGTCGAGCACCAGATGGGTGATCCCCGGCAAGGCTTCGAGAGCCTTGCCGTCCGAGAAGAGGATCCCGCGGTCCACTCCCTGGGTGGCTGCGAGGACGTTTGCCGCGGGGATGGCGAGCCCCAGGGCGCAGGGGCAGGTGATGACGAGGACGGCGACCGCATACATGAGGGCGGTCGACATCGGGACGAAGAAAGACCAGCCGATGACGGTGAGCAGCGCGACCACGACCACGCTGAGGCCGAAGGCGTTGGTGATCCGGTCGATGCGCCGAGCGCCGGGAGAGCGGTGAGCGTCGGCTTGCTCGATGAGGCGGATGATCTGGTTGAGTTGCGTTTCTTGGCCCACTCCCCGGGCCTCGACCAGGATGGAGCCGTCGACGGCGACGGACGAGCCGAGCACGCGATCGCCGGGCTGCTTGAGCACCGGGCGGGACTCGCCGGAGAGCATGGCCTCGTTGACGCCGGCCGTCCCCTCGAGGACGACGCCGTCCACCGGGATGGCCTCGCCGGCGTTGACCTCGACGCGATCGCCCACCCGGACGGCCTGAAGGGGGACTCTCCGGCGCTCCCCGTCCTGGACCACGGTCGCCGCCTTCGCTTCCAGCTTGAGCAGACGCTCGGTGGCCGAGAAGACCTTTCGGCGCACGGCGCCTTCGATGAAGCGCCCTCCCAGAATCAGGAAGAGGAACATCGCGAGCGATTCGTAATAGACGGGACCACCCGCGATCGTCCCCCAGACGCTCGCCGCGTAGGTGGCGACGGCCCCCAGCGCGATGGTGCCGTCCATGTTGATGGTCTTCTGGCGTAGGCCGCTCCAGGCGCCCTTCAAGATCGGCATGATGGCGTAGAGGCAGGTCGGAGTGGCGATCAGGAAGGCCATCCAGACGAAGAGCTTGAGGAAGCCCTCGTCCTGGCTGAAGTCCCCGAAGTAGAGGGGCTCGGCCAGGTACATGGTCGCGAGCGTCGCGAGGCCCGCGACGCCCATGCGCAGGAGCAGGTCGCGGCTGCGGGCGCGCAGGGGCTGGTCCAGCGTGGAAGGGTCGTAGGGATAGGGACGGTAGCCGAGCTGGGAAATGGCGCGGGCGAGGGTGCTGAGATGGGTCTGGGCCGGGTCCCAGCGCACGTGGGCGCGCTGGGTGCCCAGGCTGACCTGGACGTCCTGAAGGCCGGGCTGATGGGCCAGGCCCTTCTCGATGAGCCAGACGCAGGCCGCGCAGTGGATCCCGTCGATCATCAGGCTGACCTGGCGGGCGTCACCGAGATCCTGGACGTATTGGCGCTGGAAGTCCTCGTGGTCGAAGGGAAACTCCGGGGCTTGGGTCGCCGCACGCCCTGAGACGGCTTCGCCGCGCTTGGCGTAGTAGGACTCGAGCCCCTGGGAGTGGATGATCTCGCAGACCGTCCGGCACCCGCTGCAGCAGAACTCGCGCTCCTGGCCGTCAATCGTCCCGATGAGGGGATGCTTGGAGTCCAGGCCGCAGTGGAAGCAGCGCGTGCCGGTCGCGTTCATGTCAGCCGCTGACCGTGAAGCGCGATTCGAAGATCGCCTGGTCCTGGGCATCCTCGCCCTGGGCGTCGCGGATGCGGGCCTTCAGGTCCCAGAGCCCCTCCAGGGGCAGGGAGACCTCGGCGCGGTACGTGCCGGGAGCGACTTCCTCGAAGCTGAGGTTCTGGTCGTAGCCCTGCTGGGCGGGGCGCCGGACCAAGGCCGCGACCCGCTTCCCCGTGAGGGGCTGACCGTTGGCATCGAGGAGCTTGACCTCGAGCGGGCCGGATCCCGTCTTCTCCGGATGGGAGACGGCGAATTCCCAGCCCAGCTCGGCCTGGCGCTTCTTGACCTGGATCACGTCGTTGTAGGTGATCCCCTTCTGGTAGTAATTCTCCTCGACGAGCCCGTCCTGGCTGGTGGTGCCCAGGTAGATCATGATGCCGTCGGCGATGAAGACCACGCCGAAGAAGGCCAGAAAGGCGAGAAGAAACTTCTTCCCGTCGCTCATGCCGCCCTTGGCGCCGGACGGGGGGGTAGGGGGGGTATCGGGGCCTTGAGGCCCGCGGATTTCGCTCATAGCGACTTCTGCTCCTTGCTATCCTGGGAGAGGCGGACCGGGGCCATGAAGGTCGTGTCCACTTCGTCTCGGATCTTGCCCGAGGCCGGGTCCCGCAGCTGAATCTGAATCCGATTCACTCCGGGCGTGAGCTCCTCCGTGGAGACGATCACGGAGAGGTTGAGGGTCTCGACGGCTCCGGGGCGGAGGGTCACGGGGTTGGAGCCGGTGAGAATCTCGGAATGGTCCACCCCGTCGATCTCCAAGTTTACCACTTGTTCCGAGCTGCTCTTGTTGATGGCGCGGAGCGTGTAGACGTTGGCGATGCGGCCGTCGGGCATTTCGCGGTAGAGGGCGGCCCGGTTGCGGATCACCTCGGCGGTGATCATCGGCCGGGTCACGAGGGTGGTGGCGATGCCGCCGACGGCGAGGGCGATCACCGTCGCGTAGACGAGGACGCGGGGGCGGACGATCTTCGTGTCCTTGCCGGCGAAGGAGTTGAGCGAGCCGTAGCGGATGAGGCCCGTCGGGCGCTTGATCTTGGTCATGACGTCGTCGCAGGCGTCGATGCAGCGGGCGCAGGCGATGCATTCCATCTGGAGACCGTTGCGGATGTCGATGCCGGCGGGACAGACCTGGACGCACATGGAGCAGTCCACGCAGTCCTTGAACTCGCTGACCTGACCGGGGCGGTACTTGCCGCGGGGCTCGCCGCGCTGGACGTCGTAGGCGACGATGAGCGAGTTGGGATCGATCATGATGCTCTGGAAGCGGCCGTAGGGGCAGGCGACCTGGCAGATCTTCTCGCGGAAGTGGCCGGCGAAGCCGTAGACCAAGGCGGCGACGAAGGCCCAGCCGATGAGGACTCCGAGCTGGGGGGCTCCCGCGGCGAGGCTGGTGAGGATCTCGCGGTTGCCGGCGAAGTAGGAGATGAAGGTGAAGGCGAGGATCAGGGCGACGAGGCCGTAGAGGGCGTGCGTGAGGCCGATCTTGGCGATCTTCTCGGCGTTCCAGGGGGCCTGCGCGAGCTTGAGGCGGGCCATGCGATCGCCCTGGACGCGGCGCTCGATCTCCATGAAGATCGACGTCATCGTGGTATGCGGGCAGCCGACGGAGCAGAAGAGGCGTCCGACGATGGCGGTGGCGAGGAAGAGGGTGAGGGCGAAGGTGATGAGCAGGAGGGTGAGCAGGTAGAATTCCTGCGGCCAGACGGTCACTCCCCAGAGGTGGAATTTCCGGTCGGCGATATCGAAGAGGACGGCCTGGCGATCGCCCCAGCGAAGCCAGGGGATGCCCAGGAAGAGGACGAGTTGGAGGGCGAAGACGAGGGTCCGGACCTTCTGGGTCGGGCCCCAGGTATGCTTGACGACGATCGAGCGCGGATTACGGATCGAGGCGAGTAACCAACTTCGCCAGTCCTGGAGCTCAGGGTTTTTTTGCGGGGTCATGGTGCACCTCCGAAGGATGACAGGACGCGAGGTCCTGCTGGGCATTGGCTGCAGGAACCATGGCCATGCCGCGATCGACGATGGTGTGAACCCCGAGGACGAGGATGGCAATGGCCGCAAGTTTGGCGGCGTGGCCTCTGAGGCGGCCCCAGGCGAACTGGGACGCGAACCCGAAGGCGAGGAGGGGGATCAGATTGCCAAGCCAGAAGAGAGCCATGACGAGTGCGCCCTTGAGGGGCGATCCGGTAGCGGCGGCGTAGACCACGACCGCGTAGAGCATGCCGCAGGGCATGAGGCCGAGGGCGAGGCCGACCGGGAAGGAGGCCCATGGTCTGGGGTTGGCGAGGAGCTTAGCGATTGGAAGCGAGGGAGGGCGTAAGCCCAGCTTGGGGAGGATCTGGAGCTGCTCGAGAGCGAGCCCGATCATGACGAGGCCGGCCAGGATGCCGACCAGAGCCGAGACGAGGGCCCAGGGGCCCTCGACGCGGATGAAGGAACCGAGGATCCCTGCCAGGGCGCCAAGGCCGGCGTAGCCGGTGAGCCTTCCGGCGTGGAAGGTCGCTTGGCGTCCCAGAGAGCCCTGAAAGCCTCCGGCGCGGGCGCAGGAGGCAACCAGGGGGCCGCACATGCCGACGCAATGCGCGCTTCCGAGGAAGCCGGTTGCGAAGATGACGGCCAGATCCACCATTTAGAGGCCTCCTCCGAGGCTGTGAACAAAGGCCGACACCTTGGTGATGTTGGCCGCGCCCAGCTGGGATTCCCAGGCGGGCATGCCCTTCGGGGCTCCCTTGGTGACCGTATTGACGATCTCCTCGGGCGTTCCGCCGTAGAGCCACTCTCCGTCGGTCAGGTCAGGACCGATCGCGCCCTTGGCCTCGGGGCCATGGCAGGCCGCGCAGTTGGTGGCGTAGAGCTTCTGCCCGTCAGCGATGACGGACGGGTCCTGCATCGCGGAGGCCAGGTCGATGGTCGCCGGGGCGGCGGCGGCGTAGCGCACCTTGGCGGCTTCCATTTCGGCCGCGTACTGCTTGTCCTGGCTCCAGCCCAAGAGGCCGGGGCCGATGCCGGGCATCATGATGAGGTAGCCGATCCCCCAGATGATGGTTCCCGCGAAGAGCAGGTTGAACCAGGCCGGCGGGGGGTTGTCATGTTCTTCGATTCCATCGAAGACGTGTATTTCGCGTTCTTCGGACATACGGTTCTCCCTTATTCGTCCTGGAAGGGGATATGGCTATAGCGATCGAACTCCGACTTCTTCCCGGAGAACGCCCAGAAGCAGGCGCCCGTGAAGACGACGACGAAGAGCAGCAAGGCGACGATCTTGGTCGTGGCGACGAAGGCGTCGAAATCCATGAGCTACTCCTTCACCGCGGTGCCGAGTCCCTGCAGGTAGGCGATCAGTGCGTCGAGCTCGGTCTTGCCTTCGACCAGGGCCGGAGCCTCGGCGATTTGCTCGTCGGTGTAAGGGACGCCGACCTTCTTGAGGGTGCGCATGTGCGCCTGGACGTCACTGCCGTCGAGCGCACGCGTCTCGAGCCAGGGGTACTTGGGCATGACCGATTCTGGCACCATGCTCTGCGGATCGCGCATGTGCTGGACATGCCAGGAATCGGGGTACTTGCCGCCGACCCGGGCCAAGTCCGGACCGGTCCGCTTGGAGCCCCAGAGGTGGGGGAAGTCGTACATCGACTCGGCCGCCTTGGAGTAGTCGCCGTAGCGTTCGGTCTCGGCACGGAAGGGGCGCAGCTGCTGGGTGTGGCAGGAGACGCAGCCCTCGCGCATGTAGATGTCGCGACCCTTGAGCGCCAAGGGCTCGTAGGGCTTCACACCTTCCATCGGGGGAACCGTGTCCTTGAGGAAGTACAGGGGAACGATCTCGACCAGGCCTCCCACGGAGACCACCGCGGTAATGAAGATCCCCAGGAGGAAACTGTTCTTTTCGAGCTTTTCGTGTTTCATGACCCGACCTTCCTTACTGCGCCGCGAGCTTGGGCTCGAGCGAGGGCTTCGCACTCGGAGCCTTGGCGGTCTTGTAGACGTTGTAGGCCATGATGAGCATGCCGACGACGATGAGCACGCCACCCGTCATGCGGATGGTGTAGTACGGCATCATGGCGGCCACCGACTCGGCGAAGGAGTAGGTGAGCGAGCCATCGGCGTTCACCGCGCGCCACATCAGGCCCTGGGTGATGCCCGAGACCCACATCGCGGCGACGTAGAGCACGAGGCCGAGGGTGTGCAGCCAGAAGTGGGCGTTCACGAGCTTGGTGCTGTAAAGCGCTTCCTTCTTGAAAAGGCGCGGGAAGAGGTAGTAAAGCGACCCGATCGAGATCATGGCCACCCAGCCGAGGGCGCCCGAGTGAACGTGTCCGACGACCCAATCGGTGTAGTGCGAGAGGGTGTGGACGGCGCGGATGGACATGAGGGGACCTTCGAAGGTCGACATGCCGTAGAAGGTGACCGCGACGATCATGAACTTGATGATGGGATCGGTGCGCAGCTTGTGCCAGGCGCCCTTGAGGGTCATGAGGCCGTTGAACATCCCGCCCCAGGACGGCACCCAGAGCACGACCGAGAAGACCATGCCGAGGGTCTGGGTCCACTCGGGAAGCGACGTGTAGAGCAGGTGGTGAGGGCCGGCCCAGACGTAGATGAAGATCAGGCCCCAGAAGTGGACGATCGAGAGCCGGTACGAGAAGACCGGACGATTCGCCTGCTTGGGGAGGAAGTAGTACATCAGCGCCAGGAAGCCCGCGGTCAGGAAGAAGCCCACCGCGTTATGGCCGTACCACCACTGGACCATGGCATCCTGCACGCCCGAATAGGCGGGGATGGCCTGGGTCCAGGAGTAGGGAAGCTGGATGCTCCGGAAGATGTGGAGGATGGCCACCGTGATGATCAAGGCCGCGGTGAACCAGTTGGCCACGTAGATATGGGAGACCTTGCGGGTGGCGAGCGTTCCGAAGAAGTTCACGCCGTAGGCCACCCAGACCAGCGCGATCAGCACGTCCAGGGGCCAGATCAGCTCGGCATATTCGTGGGTGGAGGTCAGGCCCAGCGGCAGCGTGACGACGGCGCCGACGAGGACCGCCTGCCAACCCCAGAAGGTGAAGTTGGAGAGGGCATCGTTCCAGAGCCGGGTCTGGCAGGTGCGCTGCACGATGTAGTAGCCCGCGGCGAAAAGCATATTGCCGCCGAAGGCGAAGATGACCGCGTTCGTGTGAAGCGGCCGGAGGCGCCCGAACGAGAGTTCAGGAATGCCAAAGTTCAGTGCGGGAAAGGCGAGCTGGGCGGCGATCCAGACGCCGACGAACATGCCGATAATCCCAAACACGAGCGCGGCGATCGAAAATTTCTTGACGATCTCCTCGTCGTAGTTCGGGGCTGCCAGCGTCGTCGCTTGGGTTTCGACTTGCATACATCCTCCGAATGAAACGGCGGTGCCTTCCAGGTTTGAGGCCAATCGCAAGCCGGGCCCGCCCATCGCAATAGCGAACAACCCAGCCTATCGAACGCCTGAAAGGCACACTATGAGCTACCTCAGGTTACCCCATCCCCCCGAACTGATAATCAGGGGAAACTACGTAGTAGCTGTAAAGGCTTGTAAAATGCCGCATTTTGGCTTGCGTAGTTTGCCCGGATGACCAGTTGATGAGCAAGTCGCTAGATTGGTAGGCGAGGCCAATCAACTCGAAGGGGATGCTATGCGCATTTCCCGACACTCACGATGGAGGACATACGTGAAACATCGCACTCTCACGCTCGTTGCCGGCCTTGCCATCCTCGCCGCCGCCCCCTTGCTCGGGGGAGTCGCCGTCCAGGCCCAAGGCAAGGCAACCGCCCCCACGCTCTCCGAATCGGACTGGGCCAAGGGCAAGGAAATCTTCTTCCAGCGCTGCGCCGGCTGCCACGGCGTGCTGCGCAAGGGAGCCACCGGCAAACCCCTCACCACGGACATCACGCTGACCAAGGGTTATGACTACCTCAAGAACGTCATCACCAACGGCACGCCCGCCGGCATGCCGAACTTCGGCGCTGCCGGCGAGCTGTCGGCCGCCGAAGTCGACCTGATGGCCAAGTACCTCATGAACGAGCCCCCGCAACCGCCGGAGTTCGGCATGAAGGAAATGAAGGCCACCTGGAAGGTGCTCGTTCCCGTCAACAAGCGCCCGACCAAGCCGATGAACAAGTACGATCTCAACAACATCTTCTCGGTCACCCTGCGGGACTCCGGCGAGATCGCGCTCATCGACGGCCATTCCAAGAAGATCATCAACATCGTCAAGACCGGTTACGCCGTCCACATCTCGCGCATGTCCAAGTCCGGCCGCTACCTCTACGTGATCGGCCGCGACGCCCGCATCAACCTGATCGACCTCTGGATGGCCAAGCCCGACAACGTCGCGGAGATCCGCGTCGGCCTCGAAGCCCGTTCGGTCGAAACCTCCAAGTACAAGGGCTATGACGACAAGTACGCCATCGCCGGCTCTTACTGGCCGCCCCAGTACGTCATCATGGACGGCTTCACCCTCGAGCCCAAGAAGATCGTCTCCACCCGCGGCATGACCGTCGGCACCCAGGAGTTCCACCCCGAGCCCCGCGTCGCCTCCATCGTGGCGTCGCACTACGGCCCGGAGTTCGTGGTCAACGTCAAGGAGACCGGCAAGATCCAGGTCGTCAACTACTCGGATCTCAAGAACCTCAAGATCACCGAGATCGAGTCGGCCCAGTTCCTGCATGACGGCGGCTTCGACTCCACCGGCCGCTACTTCCTGGTCGCCGCCAACGCGTCGAACAAGGTCGCCGTGGTCGACACCAAGGAGAACAAGCTCGCGGCGCTCGTCGAGGTCGGCAAGACCCCACACCCCGGCCGCGGTGCCAACTTCATCCACCCCAAGTTCGGTCCCGTCTGGGCCACCAGCCACCTGGGCGATGAGTCCATCTCGCTGATCGGCACGGACCCCGTCAAGAACAAGAAGTACGCCTGGAAGGTCGTCGAGACCATCGAAGGCCAGGGCGGCGGTTCGCTCTTCATCAAGACCCACCCCAAGAGCAACAACCTCTGGGTCGACACCCCGCTCAACCCGGATCCCGAACTTAGCCAGTCCGTGGCGGTCTTCAACACCAAGGACCTCGCCAAGGGCTATGAGGTGATCCCGGTCGCCGAACTGGCCAAGCTCGGCGATGGCCCCAAGCGCGTCGTCCAGGGCGAGTACAACCGCGCCGGCGACGAGATCTGGTTCTCGGTCTGGAACGGCATGAACCAGGAGTCCGCGCTCGTCGTCCTCGACGACAAGACCCGGAAGCTCAAGGCGGTCATCAAGGACAAGCGCCTCGTGACCCCCACCGGCAAGTTCAACACCTACAACACCCAACACGACGTCTACTAGACGGTCGCCGGGAGGCAGGCAATGCCTGCCTCCCTTTTTTGTGCGTAGTATGTGCGGACGACACATGACGGCTTGTAAACGACCATTGATACAGACGTCCAAGGGAGGATTAGCTGTGACGCAAAACGGATTCGTATTCCTGGTCGGCGCAGGCCCCGGAAACCCCGAACTCTTGACCCTCAAAGCCCATCGCCTCATCCAGGAAGCCGAGGTGCTGGTCTACGATCGCCTCGTCAGCGCGGCCATCCTCGAGCTCGTCCCCGAGGCCACCGAACGCATCTACGTCGGCAAGGCCGCCGGGCAGCACTCCCTGCCCCAAGAGGAAATCAACGCCCTCCTCGTGACGCTCGCCCGCCAAGGACGCCGAGTCGTCCGGCTCAAGGGCGGAGACCCCTACATCTTCGGACGCGGCTCCGAGGAAGCCCTCGAACTCAGCGTCCATGGCATCGCCTTCGAGGTGGTCCCCGGCATCACCTCGGCCGCCGGCTGCGGCGCCGCCGCCGGCATCCCCCTCACCCACCGCGGGCTCGCCCACGGCGTCCGCTTCGTCACCGGCCACTGCCGCGCCGGAGACGACCTCGACCTCAACTGGGACTCCCTGGCCGACGCCGACACCACCCTGGTGGTCTACATGGGCACCGGCAACGCCGAGACGTTCAGCGAGAAGCTGATCGCCGCCGGCCTCTCCCCGGAGACTCCCGCCGCGGCCATCTCGAACGGCACCTTGCCGAACCAGCGGACCATGCTCACCACCCTCGCGGACCTTCCCGCGGACCTCGTCCGCCACGGCTTCAAGCCGCCCACCCTGCTCATCATCGGGAAGGTCGTGAGCCTCGCCCCCGAGCTGGTTTCCGCCCTCGTTCCCGAGGCCATGGCCCATGGCTAGGCTCGCCCCGCTCCTCCTGGGAGCGCTCTTGCTCCCCGCCTTGCTGGCCCCTTCTCCGCGCGCCCAAGCGCAAAGCGCCGCGACGCCCAGCGCCGAACGGCAACAGGAGTTGCTTTACATGGTCCGCCAGGATTGCGGATCGTGCCACGGGCTCACCATGAAGGGAGGGCTCGGGCCCCCGCTCACGAAGGACGCTCTCGCGAACCGCTCGGCCCTGGGCTTGGCGGTGGTCATCCTCGACGGCATCCCCGATACCGCCATGCCTCCTTGGCGGCCGCTGCTCACCGAGGCGGAGGCCCGCTGGATCGGTGAGGCGCTGCTGAAAGGACTTCCCCATGAGACGCGCTAGCCTGGCACTTGCCTTCACCCTCAGCCTGGCCGCGGCGCTGCCGATGACCGGCTGCGCGGCCCTCATGCGCGACGCCGAGCCGCGCGGCACCGGCGACCTCGGCGTCATCATCGAGCGCGCCCGTGGCTCGGTCCAGGTGGTCGAGACCACCGGCCGGACTCAGCTCGGCCGGATCGAAGGGCTCGGAGACCTCTCCCACGCCTCCCTGGTCTTCTCGCGCGACGGGCGCTACGCCTATGTCTTCGGGCGCGACGGCGGGCTCACCAAGGTGGACCTCCTGCGCATGCGGATCGTCAAGCGCGTCATCCAGGCCGGCAACGCCATCGGGGGCGCCATCTCCCAGGACGGCCGCACGCTTGCCGTCTCCAACTACTCCCCGGGCGGGGTGAAGGTCTTCGACGCCGAGACCCTCGCGCTCAAGCTGGACCTTCCCGCCCGAACCGAGGATGGCCGGCTCTCCAAGGTCATCGGCCTCATCGACTTGCCCGGCAACCGCTTCGTCTACAGCCTCTTCGAGGCCGGAGAAATCTGGCTGCTCGACATGAAGGATGCCGCGAAGCCCAGCATCCGCAAGTTCCCCGGCGCGGGCCGCGAGCCGTACGATGCCTTCATCTCGGCCGACGGCCGCTACTACGGCGCGGGCCTCTTCGGGGAAGACGGCGTCGCCTTGCTCGATACCTGGAACCCCGAATCGGGCGTCCGCCGCGTGCTGGATAAATATGGCCGAAACGGCAAGGTGATGCCCGTCTACAAGATGCCGCACCTCGAAGGTTGGGCGCTCAACGGATCGGAAGCCTTCATCCCGGCCGTCGGCCGGCACGAGGTCCTGATCGTCGACCAGAAGACCTGGACGGAATCGGCGCGCATCCCGGTGCACGGACAGCCCGTCTTCGTGGTCGCCCGCCCGGACGGCCGGCAGATCTGGGTCAACTTCGCCCCGCCGCATAACGACACGGTCCAGGTGATCGACGTCCCCACCCGGCGCATCGTCAAGACCTTCACCCCGGGCCCCGGCGTCCTTCACCTGGAGTTCACGCCGCGCGGCGAGCACGCCTGGATCTCGGTGCGCGACCGGGACCGCGTCGAGATCTACGACACCGAACGGCTGGAGCAGCTCGGTGAGCTCCCCTCCGAGAAGCCGAGCGGTATCTTCTTCACCCCTCGCGCCGGACGGATCGGAATGTAACATGGATCGCCTTGCCAAACGCCTTCTAAATGATTTCCAGCGGGACTTCCCGCTGGTCTCTCGCCCCTACGCCGCCATCGCCGAGAAGATCGGCGCCTCCGAGGATGCCGTGATCGCCATGCTCGAGGCCCTGCGCGACGAGGGGACCATCAGCCGCATCGGGCCGGTCTTCCGCCCCAACCGCCTGGGGGCGAGCACGCTCGCCGCCCTCTCGGTCTCTCCCGAGCGCCTGGAGGAGGTGGCCGAGATCATCAACCGGCACCCCGGAGTGAACCATAACTATGAACGCGAGCACGCCCTCAACCTCTGGTTCGTCGTGACCGCCCCCGACGCGGAGCGCCGGGACGAGATGCTCCGCGAAATCGAGGCGGAGACGGGCTGCAAGGTGCTCTCGCTCCCACTCCTGGAGGAGTTTCACATCGACCTGGGGTTCGGACTATGGCGCTGACGCAACGGGAGCGGCGCCTAATCGCCGCCATCCAGGGAGGACTCCCGCTCGTGGCCGAACCCTACCGGGCGATCGCCGAGGAAATCGGCGAAACCGAGGAATGGGTCCTCGCCCGCCTCGCCAAGCTGATCAAGGCGGGAAGCATCAAGCGCTGGGGCATCGTCGTCCGCCACCACGAGCTCGGCTTCCAGTCCAACGCCATGGTGGTCTGGGATGTCCCCGACGAGCGCGTCTCCGAGGTTGGCAAGGCCATCGCCAAGACCAAGATCGTCAGCCTCTGCTACCGCCGCCCCCGGATCCTTCCGAAATGGCCCTACAACCTGTTCTGCATGATCCACGGCCAGGACCGGGAGACCGTGCTCGCGCAGATCGACAAGATCCGCAGCCTGCACGGGCTGGACGACGTGCCCTGCGCCATCCTCTTCAGCGGGCGCCGCTTCAAGCAGCGCGGCGCGCGCTACGTCGAGGAGGTCTGATGGACGCCGTCGACCGCCGGATCATCAACTCCATGCAGGGCGAGTTCCCGCTCTGCGATCGCCCCTTCCAGGTCATGGCCGACCTCCTGGGCCTCCCCGAGGAGGAGCTGATCGCCCGGATCGCCCGCATGCGCGAGGAAGGCCTCCTGACCCGCTTCGGCCCCCTCTATCACGTCGACCGCATGGGAGGGCGCTTCACCCTCGCCGCCATGCAACTTCCCGAGGAGGACTTCGAGCGCGTGGCCGAAATCGTCAACGCCTTCCCGGAGGTGGCCCATAACTATGAACGTGAGCACGCCCTCAACATGTGGTTCGTGCTCGCCACCGAGAAGGCCGAGGACACCCCCGCGGTCTTCGCCCGGATCGAGGCCGAAACCGGCTATCCGGTCTTCCCCATGCCCAAGGAGCGGGAGTTCTTCGTCGAGCTGAGGCTGCGCGCATGATCGACGCCATCGACCGCCAGATCATCCTGGCCACGCAGGCAGGCCTTCCGCTGGTCGCCGAGCCGTACCGGGCGATCGCCGACGACCTCGGCCTCGACCCCGCCGAGGTGATTGCCCGCATGGAGCGCATGCTCGCCAGCGGCAAGATCCGCCGGATCGGTGCCGTGCCCAACCACTACGCCCTCGGCTACAAGGCCAACGGCATGTCCGTCTGGAACGTCCCCGACGACATGGTCGACGCCCTCGGTGAACGCGTCGGCAAGCTCGACTTCGTCAGCCACTGCTATCGCCGTCCCCGCCACCTCCCCGACTGGCCCTACAACCTCTTCGCCATGCTGCACGGCCACGACCGCGACGAGGTCATGCGCCAGGTGGACGTCGTCGCGGAGTTGCTCGGAGAGGCCAACCAGGGCCACGACGTGCTCTTCAGCAAGCGGATCCTCAAAAAAACCGGCCTTCGGCTCAACGCGTGAAAGGATAGCCATGTTCCGCATTTCACAGTACATGCAAGAACTGCATCAACCCACTCCCCTCAAGCCGAAGCGCAACCCTGCGGGCCCCGTGGTGATCTGGAACCTCACCCGCCGCTGCAACCTCGCGTGCAAGCACTGCTACGCCATCTCGTCCAACCGCGAGTTCCCGGGAGAGCTCTCCACCGCCGAGATCTTCAGCACCATGGACGACCTGCGCTCCTTCGGGGTGCCCATCCTGATCCTCTCGGGGGGTGAGCCGCTCCTGCGGCCCGATATCTTCGAGATCAGCCAGCGCGCCAAGGAGATGGGCTTCTACGTCGCCCTCTCCACCAACGGGACGATCATCGACGCCAGCAACATCGAGGCGATCGCCCAGGCCCAGTACAACTACGTAGGCATCAGCCTGGACGGCATCCGCGAGACCCACGACCACTTCCGGCGCAAGGAAGGGGCCTTCGAAGCCTCCCTCAACGGCATCCGCCTCTGCCAGGAGCGCGGCATCCGGGTCGGAGTGCGCTTCACCCTCACCCAGGGCAACGCCCATGACCTTCCCGGCCTGCTGGACCTGATGGAGCAGGAGAACATCGACAAGTTCTACCTCTCGCACCTCAACTACGCCGGCCGCGGCAACGTCAACCGCAAGGAAGACGCCTTCTTCGCCACCACCCGCCAGGCCATGGACCTCATGTTCGAGACCTGCTGGCGGCACGTCCAGGAAGGCCAGACCAAGGAGTTCGTCACCGGCAACAACGACGCCGACGCCGTCTACCTGCTCCACTGGGCGGCCAAGCGCTTCCCCGCCGAGCGCGTCGACCACCTCCGCCTGAAGCTCGCCCAGTGGGGTGGCAACTCCACGGGCATCAACATCGCCAACATCGACAACCTCGGAAACGTCCACCCCGACACCATGTGGTGGGAGACCACCCTGGGCAACGTCCGCGAACGCCCCTTCTCGGAGATCTGGCAGGACGTCTCCAACCCGCTGATGGCCGGGCTCAAGTCCTTGCCGCGCCCGGTCACCGGACGCTGCGGCGGCTGCGCCTACTTCGGCGTCTGCGGCGGCAACACCCGCGTTCGCGCCCTGCAGCTGACCGGCGACGTCTGGGCCGAAGACCCCGGCTGCTACCTGACCGACGGTGAGATCGGCCTCGCCGAGCCGGCCTTGCGCTAGGAGGTGCCCATGAAAGCCCTGCTCACCGCCACGATCGGCCTCGCCGTCCTCGCCGCCGCCGCGGTCGCCCAGCCCGCGACCCAGGCTGCTAAGGCCAAGGCGCCGGATGCCAAGGCCCTGTACCAGCAGAACTGCGCCTCCTGCCATGGCCCCGACCGGCTCGGAGGCATGGGCCCTGCCCTTCTGCCCGAGAACCTCGAGCGCGTGCGCCGTCCCGAGGCCCTCAAGGTTATCGGACAAGGCCGCCCTGCCACCCAGATGCCCGGCTTCGCGGACACGCTCTCCGAGGCGGAGATCCGGGCCCTGGCCGATTACGTCTACACCCCGCCCGAGGCCGTCCCCGCCTGGTCCTACGCCGAGATCCGCGCGTCCCGCCTCGTCCACTTCCCCGATCCCCTGCCCGCCAAACCGGCGTTCAAGGCCGATCCCCAGAACCTCTTCATCGTCGTCGAACTGGGCGACCACCATGCCACGCTGCTGGATGGCGATCGCTTCGAGCCCATCGACCGCTTCCAGACCCGCTTTGCCCTGCACGGCGGTCCCAAGTTCTCGCCGGACGGCCGCTTCGTCTACTTCGCCTCCCGCGACGGCTGGATCAGCAAGTACGACATCTACAACATGAAGACCACCCACGAGATCCGGGCCGGCATCAACACCCGCAACCTCGCCGTCTCCGACGACGGCAAGTACGTCCTCGTCGGCAACTACCTGCCCCATACCCTGGTCGTGCTCGACGCCGAGGACCTCTCCCTGATGAAGGTCATCCCCGTCGTCACCCAGAACGGCAAGTCCTCCCGGGTGAGCGCCGTCTACCAGGCCGCCCCCCGCAAGAGCTTCATCGTGGCTCTCAAGGACAGCGCCGAGGTCTGGGAAATCCCCTACGCCCTCCCCGTCAAGAAGAAGTCATGGGTGCATGACTTCGGCCCCAACTCCGGAGAGATGCTGGTGGGCGCGCAGACCTTCCGGCCCCGCACGATCCCGGTCGAGGACTTCCTCGATGATTTCTTCTTCGACCAGCCCTACAAGCACCTGATCGGCGCCTCGCGCCAGGGCCACCAGGGCCAGGTCATCGACCTCGACTCCGGCAAGAAGGTCGCCAACATCGCCCTCCCCGGCATGCCGCACCTGGGCTCGGGGATCACCTGGGAGCTCGACGGCCGGCCCGTCATGGCCTCTCCCAACCTCAAGGACTGGGTCGTCAGCATCATCGACATGAAGACATGGAAGACGATCAAGGAGATCCCCACCCTCGGGCCCGGCTTCTTCATGCGCAGCCACGAGAACACGCCCTACGCCTGGGTGGACGGCATGAACGGCCCCAACAAGGACACCATGGTCGTGATCGACAAGCAGAAGCTCGAGGTGAAGGCGCGCCTGACGCCCATGCCCGGCAAGACCGCCAGCCACGTCGAGTTCACCGGAGACGGCCGCCACGCCCTGGTCAGCATCTGGGAGCAGGACGGAGCGCTCGTCATCTACGACGCGCAAACCCTCACGGAAGTGAAGCGCCTGCCCATGAAGAAACCCTCCGGCAAGTACAACGTCTTCAACAAGACCACCCGCTCGGCCGGCACCAGCCACTAGCGCCCGCTCAAAGGAGAGACCATGAGCCTTTTCACCATCAACATGCGCGTCGAGGGCTGGCCGTGCCTGGTCGTCGGGGCCGGGGCGATCGCCCTCCCCAAGGCCAAGCGCCTCATCGAGGCCGGAGCCTCCGTCACCATCGTCGCTCCCGACGCCCCCGAGGACCTGGAGGGCGCGACCATCGTCCGCCGCGAGGTGGAGCTTTCCGACCTCGTGGGGATGCGGCTGGCCATCTTCGGCACCGCCGACAAGGAGCTCAACCGCCAGCTCTACATCGAGGCCGTGGCGCGCGGCCTCCTGGCCGCGGCGGTCGACGACCTGGAGGGAGCGGACTTCTACATGCCCGCCATCCTGCGCCGCGGCGACCTCGAAATCGCCGTCTCCAGCGCCGGAAAGGGCCCCGCGTACTCCGTCTGGGTCCGCGATCGCCTCGCCGAGCTCCTCGACGACACCTACGGCCATGCCCTCGACTGGTTCTCGAAACTCCGGCGCACCCGCCTGAGAGGCTGGGCCCTCCCCGAACGCACCAAGGCCTTCAAGGCGCTCCTGAGCCGGGACTTCCTACCGTACTTCCGGGAAGGCAAGATCGAGGCCTGGGACGCGGAATCCGAGGCCATCCTGAAGGACGTGGAAACGCATGCTCGAACTTCTTAAGCCCATCGGCAAGAAGAAGAACGCCCGCGATCTCGATCCGCTCGAAGCCCGAGAAGCCGCTCGCATGATCGTGAGCGGCGAGGCCTCGGACGTGCAAATCGCCGCCTTCTTGATGGCGCAGCGCATCAAGGGGGAAAGCCCCGACGAGTTCCTGGCCATGACCCAGGCCCTGCGCGACGCCTCCCAGCCGGTCCGTCCCGCTCGACCGGTGAGCCTGGAGATCGGCGGCCCCTTCGACGGCCGCAAGTCCAGCTTCGCCACCGGCATCGCCGTGGCCTTGATCCTGGCCTCCTCGGGCGAGCGCGTGGCCCTGAGCGGCACCGACACCCTGCCTCCCAAGCACGGCGTCACCATGCGCGACATGCTCCTGGCCCTCGGCCTGTCGAGCCGGCACCTTCCCGACGCGGCCGCCGCCGCCCGCCATGCCGAAGCCTCCCTCGACGCCCTCGGGATCGCCTACCTGCACCTCGAGGATCTCTGCCCCCCGCTCGCCCGCCTTCGCCCCATCCGCGAGCAAATCGGCCTGCGCACCATGCTCAACACGGTCGAGAAGCTCATCGACGTGACCGGCTCCCAGGCCGCCCTCACCGGCGTCTTCCACGGCAACGTCATGGAGCCCGTCTCCCAGTTGCAGCGCGCCTTGGGCTATCGAAAGGGGCTCGTGATCCAGGGAATGGAAGGGTCGTGCGAGGCGCACCTGGGGCGCCGCAGCCACCTGAGCTGGCTGGACGGCCAGGAGATCCGCACAGAATCCCTGGAGCCCTCGGCCCTGGGCTTCGAGCCCCCTGCGGCGGAAGTGGCAGAGCTGAAAGCCGCCGATCAGGCCCAGAGGACCATGGCGGTCCTGCAAGGAGAGCGCGGCCCCGACCGGGATCGCGTCCTGCTCGACGCCGCCCTGCTCATGCGGCTGCTGACGGGGAACGCACTCTGCGAGAGCCTCGTCCTGGTGCGGGACGTCCTCGGCTCGAGAGAGCCCCTGCGCAAGCTGGCCCTCTGGCGCGAGCAGGGACTCTCCCATCTATAAGGAATGCCTCAGCGCCTCATCAGCGTCATGAAGAACTTGCCGAGCGCCTCGGGCAGGTCGCCGGGATGCTTCAGGATGGCGAAGCGCTGGCTGCCCAGCATCTGAGGCAGGTAGTCGCGGGCTTGCTTGTCGATGGCCAGGGCGTGTAGGTGAACGCCCTGGCTCTCGGCTTCGCGAATGGCCTGCCGGATGTCCCCGATCCCGTAACGTCCCTCGTAGCGGTCATAGTCACTGGGTTTGCCGTCACTGAGGACGAGCAGGACCCGGTGCTTGGCCTTGGTCTGTAGCAACTGGCGCGTGGCATGCCGCAACGCGGGGCCGATGCGGGTGTAACCCCGCGGCTCGAGACCCCCGATGGCGGCCTTGAGGTGCGTCCAAGGCTCGTTGAAGCGCTTGAGGGTCTGGTAGAAGACCTGGTTGCGGGTATGGCTGAAGAAGCCCGCCACCTCCACCTGATCCCCGTAATGGGAGAAGACCTCGGCCATGACCAGCAGGGAGTCCCGGGAGACGTCGAGGACGCGCTTGCCCTCGACCAGGGCATCCGTGGAGAGGCTGAGATCCACCAGCACCAGAACGGCGAGGTCGCGCCGGCGGCGCTTGCGGTCGAGGTAGACGTGCTCCAGCGGCGTCTCCTTGAGGTGGAGCCGGACCCGGTTTTCGATGGCCGCATCGAGGTCGAGGTCGGCGCCGTCCTTCTGGCGGCGCACCTGCTCGGTCGCAGAGATCACTTTCTCGAGGGTCTTCCTCAAGTGGCGGATGGTCTCGGCGAGTTCGGGGAGGCGTTCGGTCGCCCATTCCGGATCGCGCGCGTCCGCCTTGCCGGGGAAGACCCGGCACCAGTCCTTGCGATAGGCCTTCTTCTTGGGATCCCATTCGTCGTAGGGAATTCCGCCCGTACCGGGGCCGTCCAGGTCTCCGATCCCCTCGGTCATGAGCAGCTCGGCCTTGTAGACCGAGTGCACGGTCTCGTCGACCCGGATGACCTCGGTCATCTTCAGCTCCTGCATGGCTTCGAGCTGGTCGTCGAGCTGATCCGAGCCGTCGAAGTCGCGCGCCAAGCCGCGGTACTCGTCGAGGGTCTCGACCTTCTCGAAGTTATGCATGAGGGTATTGGCTTCTTGCTCCTCCTTGTTGACGGAGGTGCGGGTGACGGATTCCTGGACCGGGGCCTCGGCCTCGCTGCCGTCAATGGCTTCCGGGGTGGAGGAGGCGGCGTCACCGGGGGCCAGCAGTGCTTGGTGGCGCTCGAGGAAGCGGAAGGAGAGGGCAGGAACTTCCTCCGGGTTGGCCGCGAGACGAGTTGCCTCGATCTCTCGGTGGCGCTGAAGCTCGGCGTGAAGGCCCGGATAGCTCATGAGCAAGGCATCGGTCCAGGCCTGGGGATCTCCCGGCGGGAGGCGATCGCTTCCGCCATGCAGGCCCAGCCTCGCGGCTTCGGCCAGGATGACGGTCAAGAGGAGCAGGACCCGGCGGTTATCGGCTTCCTCCTCGAACCAGGCGGCTTGCTGAGGCAAGAGCAGGTGTCGGCCGTCGGTTCCCGGTAGGCCGGTGGTCGGCCGAACGAGCAGGGGCAGGCCCGAGAGGGCGCGAGCAAGAACTTGCAGGCGCTCGCGTCCCTCGCTCAGGGGCACGGCGGCCTTCTGGCGCCGGGACTCGGCGGGATTCCGGGAGATCCAGTGGTAGGCCTTGGAGACGCCCTGCCAGATCAGGAAGTGCAGGTCGAAGTCCACGATCTTGCCCAAGCCGGCAGCAGCGGCCTCCTCGGGGACGAACTGCGGCTTCTTGGGGGGCGTCGAGCCGTTGCGGGGCGCGTGTCGCTTGATCATGGCTAGAAGTGGAGGTTGGCGAGGTCTTGCAGGCTCTCGGCAATCTCGGCGTCATCGGTCAGGGCGTTGACCACGGCGACCTGACAGGCGAGCCGAGGGGCGAGTCCCGACTGCATGAGCTTGGCGGCGCCGACCAAGAGGCGGGTGGAGGGCGCCTCGCTGAGACCGAGGTGCTTGAGGTTGCGGATCTTGCCGGCGAACTTGACCAGCTGGCGGGCGCGATCGTCGGAGATGCCGGTCTCGGCGGCGACGATCTCCCGTTCGACGTCGGGCTCGGGGTAGGTGAAGTCGAGGGCCAGGAAGCGCTGGCGGGTGGAGGGCTTCAGCTCCTTGAAGCCCTGCTGGTAGCCGGGGTTGTAGGAAACGATCAGCATGAACCCCGCGGGGGCGACCAGCTCCTCGTTGAGGCGATCGAGGTAGAGGCGGCGGCGGTGATCGGTCAGCGCGTGGATGACGACCAGGGTATCGGCGCGGGCTTCCAGGAACTCGTCGAGGTAGACGATCGCGCCCTCGCGGACGGCCCGGGTGAGAGGACCGTCCATCCAGACGGTATCGCCGCCGACGATGAGGTGGCGGCCCAGCAGGTCGGCGGCCGTGGTGTCCTCGTTGCATGCGATGGTGATGAGGGGGCGTCCGAGCCGCTCGGCCATGTACTCGACGAAGCGGGTCTTGCCGCAGCCGGTCGGGCCCTTGAGCAAGAGGGGCAGGGATTCACGCCAGGCCATCTCGCAGATGCCGACCTCCTGGCCGATCTCGCGGTAGTAAGTAGTCTCAAGAGCGGGCATCTTCCCCTCCTTTTAGAATGCGGGCCGGCTCCCGGGGGAGCCGGCCCGAGGGCTTACGGGTTGAGGGCTTCCGAGCCCGAGAGATTGCCGTGGGGGCGCGGCTTGGCCGCGGCCACGGGCAAGCCGTAGCGGAAGAACTGGATGATGAAGGCCACGATACCGATGGTGAACAGCGAGGCGGCGAGGACCAAGCCCAGGAAATGCGGGTGCAGTTCCTTCTGGACCATGAGGAAGTCCATGCCGGCCTTGCGCTCGAGGTAGACCTGGGTGATGCCGGCGACGGCGAAGGCCGAGGTCATCGCGACCATGCCGATGTTGGCCGTCCAGAACGCCCACTGCTCCATCGCGGAGGTGTAGAGCTTGCGGCCGGTCAGCAGGGGCATGGCGTAGGTGATGATGCCGAGGACGATCATGCCGTACGCGCCCCAGAAGGCCAGGTGTCCGTGCATCGCGGTGACGAGCGTGCCGTGGGTCCAGATGTTGACCTGGGGCAGGGTGTGCGCGAAGCCGAGGAAGCCGGCGCCGACGAAGGACATGATGGCGCAGCCGAGGGTCCAGGTGAGCGCGCTCTTGTTCGGGTGATCGGCGCCGCCCCGCTTGGCCATGGCGAGGGCCCAGAGGGCCATGCCGAGGAAGGCCAGGGGTTCGAGGGCGCTGAAGATGCCTCCGACCATGAGCCAGTACTTGGGAGCACCGATGTAGAAGTAGTGGTGGCCGGTGCCGAGGATGCCCGAGAGGAAGGTGATCCCGACGATCACGTAGAGCCATTTCTCGATGACCTCGCGGTCGACGCCCGTGAGCTTGATCAAGAGGTAGGCGAGCATGCCGCCCATGATGAGTTCCCAGACGCCTTCCACCCAGAGGTGGACGACCCACCAGCGGAAGTAGGAGTCGAGGGTCTGGTGATCGAAGGTGATCATGCCGGGCAGGTACAGGAGGGCCGCCGAGAAGAGGCCGCCGTAGAGCACGATGCCCGTGGTGGAGAAGCGGGGGGCCTTCCAGATGGTCATCCCGGTGTTGAAGAGGAAGGTCAGGACGTTGACCACGACGAGGTAGTCGAGCGGGCGCGGGATTTCGAGGAACTTCCGGCCCTCCCAGATGTTCATGTGGTAGCCGGCGAGGGCGAGCACGCCGACGGCCAGGAAGCTAATCAGCTGGATATAGGCCAGCGGGACCGAGAAGAGCTCTCGATCGGCTTCTTCCGGGATGATGAAGTAAGCGGCTCCCATGAAGCCCAGGAGCAGCCAGACGACGAGGAGGTTGGTGTGCACCGCGCGGGCGGTGTTGAAGGGGATGAAGTTGTGCAGGCCGTCGTAGCCCATGTGGGCGAAGCCCATGATGAAGCCGTAGACGATCTGCAGGGCCAGGAGCAAGATGGCCGACAGGAAGAACCAGTAGGCGACCTTTTGAGATTCGAATTTGATGGTCATGGGGTCTCTCCTAGCGCAGACCAGCCAGGTAGCTGGCCAGCTCGTTCTTCACGGGTTCACTGAGCCCGAGGTTGGGCATGGTGGTGCCAGGCCGGACCTTCTGGGGATCGGCGATGAAGGCGGCGATCTCGGCCTCGGTCATGCGCGAGCCCACTCCGTCGAACGCGGGGCCGACGGTGCCGCCCTGACCGCCGATCGAGTGGCAGCCCATGCAGACGCCCGAGAGCATGGCGGGCTTGGGGGCAGCCGGAGTGCCGGCAGCGGCGGCCGCGACCGGGGCGGCGGCTGCAGGAGCGAGGTCGGGCTTGGCGGGGAAGCCGTTGAGGTCCATCTCGCCGATCCACTTGAAGAAGGCGACCAGGTCGTCCATCTCCTCGTCCTTGAAGTTGTACTGGGTCATCTTCCGCTCGCCGGGATACATGGCCTGAGGATCCTTGAGGAAGAGCTTGATCCACTCGGGGCCGCGGCGATCGTAGACCTTGGTGAGCTCGGGAGCGTAGTAGGCTCCTTCGCCCATGATGGTGTGACAGCCCATGCAGTTGTTCTTGTCGAACAAGTGCTTGCCGCGAACGACGGAGGCGGTCATGTTCTCGACCTTGGTTTGCTTGGGGACTTGGCGCAAGGTGTCGACGGTCAGCCAGAGGAAGATGGCCGAAAAGAGAAAGGTACCGCCGACAAAGAACGCGCGCGCTTGGGATTTAGAAAGCATCAACTTGCTCCTTGCTTGGGAGGGGCGCATTCGAGGATAGATACGGAGTCTAGCCGAGCATTCGCGGGGACTCTATGAGGCAGCTTAGTTTGACCGGACTCTTAGCGCTCATAGAAAAAGAGCATGCGGAACTTGCGTCCACATGCTCTTGTCGAGGGGGAGATTTACTTGAGTTCGGAGATCGCCTTGATGATCTTCTCGCGCTTCTTGTCGTTCTTGACCGCGAAGGCCATGGAGGTGCCGGGCTTCACGGCGCTGGGGTCCTTGAGCCACTTGTCGAGGCTGGCCTTGTCCCACTTGGCGAAGCTGACGCCCGCGGTGACCGGCTTCTCGCCGAAAAGTCCGAAGAGCGGGGGGCCGACCAGCTGCTTTTTGGCCGCGGTGATGTCATGGCAGCCGACGCAGGTCACGAGCTCCTTGCCGGGATTCGCCGAGGCGGGGGCCACGAACGCGCCGAGGACGGCGGCGCCCAGCGCGAGGGCCAACATGCTTCTAATCATCGCTAACTCCTTTTGTTTTGATCGCTCATGTGCTTGGGGAACCGATCTGTCTGTCGTCAATCTAGCCGCTGACTCGTCCGAGGGGCATCCGGGTAAACTACGGTAGCCGCATGACTTCCCTCGTCCTAGCATGACCTTCGTGAAGCTCTCTCTCCGCCTTCGGACGGGCTCTGGCGCGGCCCTCCTGCTGACATCCGACGCTCCCCGGGCCACCCTGGTCGTCGCCCACGGGGCGGGGAACGATCATCTCTACTCGTTCGCTCCTTTCTTCAGCGCGGCCGTTTCCCGCGGCTTTCACATCCTCTCCCTCGATTTGCCGGGCCACGGGCTCGGGAACACCTCCGTCTTCGAGGTCGAGTCGGCCATCGCGGACTTCGCCGAAGCGGTCGAGCAAGCCCTTGCCCTCATGACGAAGCCCGACCTCCCTTGGTTCCTTCTCGGCAACAGCCTGGGCGGATCGCTCGCGCTTCGCGCGACGGCCGCGCGCTTGCTGCGCCCCCGCGGCGTCGTCACGATCGGCATGCCCACGCACCTTCATCGGGACGTTCTGACCCCGCTGGGCGAGCTCCCCTCCCTGGCGTCGCGCGCGATGCGCAGCTACCGCCCCCACGTGGCGAGCTGGAAGGAAGTCTTTCCCGCTTTCGGCAACTTCCGGCGCACGGAGTTCCCGGTGCGCTGCGATCGCCCCGTCTACCTCGACGCCGTCGAAGCCGTCCTCAACCGCCCCTGGGAGGCGCTGCCGCGGGAGATCCCGGTCCTCATGGTGCAAGGGACCCGCGATGCGGTGGCGCGGCTCGCCGAAACGCGCCGCTGGGTGGCCGACGCGCAGGCTCAAGGCGCCGCGATCGCCCTCGAAGCCGTGCCCGGAGTCGGACACCTGGACGTCATGCTGGATCCCCGGATCCAGCGGGCCGTCCTCGACTGGACATGGGCCCAGAGCGCGGGGTTTCCGTAGAAACTACGTTAGGCATCCGTAACTTCCCCCGGTAGGCTTGGATGGGGCCCGTATAAGAACTTAAGAAAACGTTGGGGTGTTCGGGTTGAATCAAATCACGCAACGGGGCTGGTACGAGGATATAATGGCGCTTATGCGCGAGTACCAGACCGAGATGCCGGCCAGCCCGGAAAAGCGATACCAGCTCCTCACCGAAGCCCTGAACGCGATCGCCCTGGCGATCACCGCGGAATCGGACCTCGACAAGATCTTCCAGGTGATCGTGGATGCGGCCCGGACCCTGGTGAACGCCAACGCGGCCATCATCTACCACGTCAACGACGCGCTCACCAGCCTCGAAGCCGCCGCTTTCTCGTATCACGATCAAGCCGACCGCCGGGACCCCGGCGATGGCCACTTCATGATCCCGCTGGGTCGCGGGCTGATCTCGGATATCTTCTTCGGAGGCGTGCCGGTTCGCCTCGCCGACATCGAGACGTACCCGCGGCGCGTCGGAACTCCCGCCAACCACATCCCCATCCAGAAGCTCATGGGCGTCCCCTTGCTGGATCGCAACGGCCGCTCCATCGGCCTCCTGATGGCCAGCGACAAGCAGGACGGCTCGGAGTTCTCGGACGAAGACGAGCAGATCTTCCTGTCGCTGGCGCGCCAGGGCGGCATCGCCGTCGAGAACGCGCGGCTCTACCAGCAGCTGAAAGAAGCCAAGTCGACCCTGGAGGCCCAGGTGGAGGCGCGCACGGCGGAATTGGCCCGCAAGAACGTGGAACTGCAAAACGCCAACCGCCTCAAGAGCGAGTTCCTGGCCAAGATGAGCCACGAGTTGCGCACGCCGCTCAACTCCATCATCGGCTTTTCGGACATGCTGCTCAACCAGTTCTACGGACCGCTCAACGAGCAGCAGCAGGACGGCCTGGAGCGGGTCCTGCGCAACGGCAAGCACCTCCTGGCGCTCATCAACGACGTGCTGGACATCTCCAAGATCGAGGCGTCGCGGATGCCCGTGCGGGTCGAGGCCTGCGTCCCGCGCGAGATCCTCATGCAGGTCCTCTCCGCCGTCGAGCCGCTCGCCCGCAAGCGCGGCCATACCCTGGTCCACGAGCTGACCGACAGCCCGACCCTGGTCAAGAGCGATCCGACCAAGGTTCGCCAGATCGTCTTGAACCTCCTCACCAACGCCATCAACTTCACCGACAGCGGCGAGGTGCGCCTGGTCTCGCGCCAGACGGAGGAGCACTGGATCGTCACCGTCAGCGATACCGGCATCGGGATCGCCCCCGAGGACCTGAACCGGGTCTTCGACGAGTTCTACCAGGTGGACTCCTCGACCACCCGCAAGGTGGGAGGCACGGGACTCGGCCTGCCGATTTGCCTGCGCATGGCGAACCTTCTGGGAGGTGAGCTGACCGTCCAGAGCAAACCGGGCGAAGGCTCGGTCTTCACGGTCAAGCTGCCGCTCGAGTCGAAACCCGTGGAGGCGATGTGATGACCCGGGTCTTGCTGGTCGAGGACGTCGAGGATAACCGCAAGCTGGCCGGGGATCTGCTGCGCTTCGGGGGCTGGGAAGTCACCGAGGCCATCACGGGGGAAGAGGCGATCGCCAAGGCCCAGGCCGAGGACTTCGCGCTGATCCTGATGGATCTCTCCTTGCCGGGAGACATCGACGGCTGGGGCGCGACCCGCATGATCAAGGCCACCCGCGCGGTGCCGATCATCGCGCTGACCGCGCATGCCATGGCCGGGGATTCGGACCGGGCGCTGGCCGCCGGCTTCGACGGCTACATCACCAAGCCCATCGAGGTCGGCACCTTCCTGGCCCAGATCGCGGAGGTCGTGAGCCGTGTCCAAGCCTGATCTGCGCGTGCTGGTGGTCGATGACCACGACGACAACCTGATTCTTCTCAAGATGGTCCTGGAGGCCCGGGGGCTCAGCTGCCTGACGGCGACCGACGGGCTCAAAGGGCTCGCGATCGCGCAGGCCGATCGCCCGGACCTGATCCTCCTGGACCTCGAGATGCCCATCATGGACGGCTTCACGATGCTCGAGGCCCTCAAGGCGGATAGCCGGACCCGCGGCATCCCGGTGATCATCCTGACCGCCACCTACCTGCAGCCCAATAGCGTCGAGCGCGGCCTGGACCTGGGCGCCGACGAATACCTCACCAAGCCCATCAACACCGAGGAGCTGCTGGTCCGGATCCGCTCGGTGGTCCGAACGCGCAAGGCCGAGCGCGAGCTGCAGCAGCTTCGCAAGGACCTGGCCTCCATGCTGGTGCACGACCTGCGCAGCCCGCTGGAGGGAATCGGCATCGCCCTCAACGTGATCCTGACCCAGAACCTCTCGGTGACCGACTCCAAGCAACTGGTCAGCATGGCGCGCGACCAGATCCAGGGGCTGTCCAAGATGGTCGAGGAGCTGGTCGAGTTCCACCGGGTCGAATCCGGCATGGCGGTGGCGGCGGAGCCGCTGCGTCCCCAGGAGCTGGTGGCGGAGGTCGTCGCCGAGTCGACCCTGGTGGCCCAGGACAAGGGTCTAGCGCTCGTCACGGACATGACCGAGGGCGTGCCGATGCTGATGGGCGATCGCCGCATCCTCAAGCGCGTGCTCGGCAACCTCGTCAGCAACGCCTTGAAGTTCACCCATGAGGGCCAGGTCGTCCTGCGCGCCTGCCTGCAAGACCACATGGTCCGCTTCGAGGTCGTCGACACCGGCCCCGGCATCCCCGCCGACGAGCTGGATCGCATCTTCGACAAGTACTTCCACATCCGCCGCCGCAAGGAGCGTCCCGAGCACGGGTTCGGCCTGGGCCTGGCCTTCTGCAAGTTCGCCATCGAAGAGCACGGCGGAAAAATCGGAGTGACGAGCGTCTTGGGCCATGGCTCCACCTTCTGGGTGATGCTCCCCCTGGCTCCGGTCGCTCAGGTGAGTAACGCCGTCCGCTAGGTCGTTTCTACAGGTCCGCTTCGCTTTCCCAGCCCTTGCCGCAGGCGTTTCGAAAGGCCGCGAAGCTGCCTTTCGAAACAGCCTCAGGCGCTAACTCCGTACTCCACACCGATTGTTTATTAACCAAGTCCGCCTATAATCCGCAATTGAGCTTCCGACGTGCCCGTATCGGCAGGTCTAGCTTCGCGGCACGCCTGGCGCTCGCACCACCCATCTACTCACATCAGGAGAACGTATGACGAAGCTGAACGCGATGCTCGCCTCGATGGCGATTTTCCCCATGCTGATGGCGGCCGGCCCCGCCATGGCCCAGACCCAGACCGCGGTCTCCGGGTTGCTCTACACGGACGTCAGCGTTCCCACCGACGGTCGCGCCTCGAGCGTCAACGTGACCCGCGCCTTCTTCACGGGCAAGGCCAAGTTCAGCGACATGTGGTCGGGCAGCATCACCTACAACGCCTACACCTCGAACGGCGAGCCCTACGACGCGCTGCTCCACAACGCCTTCATCCAGGCCACCAACCTCGTCCCCAACGTCAACGTCCAGATGGGCATGCTGACCAATCCCTGGTTCGAATTCGAGATGGGCTTCTTCGGCTACCGGATGCTCGGCTTCCACTACTTCCCGGTCTTCCAGCAGGGCTACATCCAGCCGTTCGACCTCGGCGTCAAGGCCTTCGGCCAGGTGGGCCCGGTCGGGTACTTCGCCCAAATGGACAACGGCACCGGCTTCCGCGCGGCCGAGAACAACGGCGGCAAGGCTTACACCGCCGGCCTCACCGTCACTCCCCTCACCGGCCTCACGCTGGGAGCCTTCGGCCATCGCGCGGACAACCCGGCGCTGAATCA
Organism: Candidatus Sericytochromatia bacterium; assembly: GCA_036676495.1. Lineage (GTDB taxonomy): Bacteria > Cyanobacteriota > Sericytochromatia > S15B-MN24 > UBA4093 > UBA4093. The sequence goes on along the minus strand of JAKFCT010000066.1, from coordinate 30,533 downwards.
GGCCGATCGCTACGCCGGCTTCATCGGCTACCGCAACGGCTCCTTCCGGGCCGCTGCCGAGGCCACCCAGATGGTGAACCAGGGCCTCGTGGGCCCCGCCGTCACCGGTCAGATCCTGAGCGCCTACACGGTCCTGGGCCTGCCCATCCCCGTGCTGCCCTCCCCCGAGCTGATCGCCCGCGTGGACCGCATCGACCGCAACGTCAGCCAGGATCCCGTCGCCGGCAGCCCCGAAACCCTGCAGGGCCTGGTCGGCTTCAGCCTCAAGCCCGCCCCCGGCATCACGGTGGTGCTCGACGACCAGGTCTCCCAGGACACCATCGCCGGCGCGACGACCACCAAGAACACCATCGCCCTCCACACCCAGGTGGCGTTCTAGCGCGCCATGACGCGCCGCGCCCCCCGGAACCGCGAGGTTCCGGGGGGCGCGGCGTACGTTCAGGCTCAGGGGCGCGGCGTGATGGTCGCCAGGACGATCATGCGGGTCTCGGCCCGGAACCCGTGCGAGACGTTCGGAGCGCAGATGAAGAGGTCGCCGGCAGACGCCGGATGGCGGGTCTCGCCGACCAGGACGTCTCCCTGGCCCTCGATGACGTGCATGTAGACCTCGGACGGGCTCACGTGCGCGTCGATCTCCTGGCCGGCCTCCAGGCCGAAGATGACCAGGCGGGCGTTGGGCGAATCATGCAACAGCTGGGTCACGGGGCGCGACGGCAAGAAGCGCGCCTTCGCGGCGACGGAGAAGGTGCTCGACAGCTCAGGCATGGGCTTCCTCCAGTCGGTTGAGGTCCGTGAGAATCTCCTCGAGCGAGGCGTTCGCGTCAGCCGCCGCCTGCGCGAGGCTGCGGTGCTCTCCACAGCAGGTGTCGATCAGGTAGAGGTTGAGGATGGCAATCGAGCCGGGGAGCTTCTGGATGATCTGGCCGACGGTCAGGTCGGCGAGTGACGGAGTCGACATGGGGGCTCCTTTCATTCGAGGGTTTTCCAGGCGTTGAGGATGAACAGGCCCACCGCGACGACCTCGATCGTGCCGAAGGCTGCCAGGGCCATGGTGCCGACGGATCCGAGGGTGAAGCGCAGGCCGAAGGCGGCGGCCATGCCGACCAGGCCGACGTTGGCCAGGATCAGATGGTAGCGGGCGAGCTTGTTGCTGTAGAGCTGCTTGCCCCGGAAGCGGGGAAGCACGTGATAAGCCACCCCGTAGACGAACATCGCCATGAAGCCGAGCAGGTTGATATGGGCATGCGCCGGCTTGAGGTAGAGCATCCAGTTGGGCTGGATCGCCATGGTGAGGCCGAGGATGACGCCGAGACCCAGATAGAGGAGGGCGGCGCGGATGAACCAGATCGTCTCGAAGCTCATCGGCCGAGCCCCAGGATCTTCTGGCCTTCGGGATCGATCTTCTCGGGGCTCCAGCGGGGCTCCCAGACCAGGTCCACCCCGATCTTGGTCACGCCGTCCAGCTTGCTCACCGCATGCTGGATGCCGTCCATGATGACCCGCTCCATGGGGCAGCCGGGGGTGGTCAGGGTCATGCGGATGTCGACGGCTCCCTCTTCGGAGACGGCGACGCCGTAGACCATCCCCAGGGTGATGATGTCGAGGCCGAGCTCGGGGTCGTAGACCGCGCGGAGCGCCTCGCGAACGGTGTTCTCGTTAAGCATGGGTACTCTCCCTCTAGCGTTTCAAGGTTTGGATCGTCATGCCGGCCGTGGCGCAGGCGCCGAGGGCGAGCAGCACGCCGGCCACTCGAACTCCGAAGCCGAGACCGGCGAGAATGGAGGCCACGCCAAGGGCGAGCCCGATCTGGCCGGCCCAGAAGCCGAACCAGGAAAGCTTTTCGTCGTAGATATCCTTGATGAGCGGGACCTTGGTCTTGCCCACCAGGGACGAGTAGCGGTGATACCAGGCCAGGAAGGGCATGATCTTGTGGAACTGGCCGATGATGGTGAAGCCGATGAAACCGACCAGGCCGGTCAAGGCATAGGCGATCGCCCAGCGATCCGGCGAGATGCCCGGAGGAATCCAGCCCCAGGCCAGCGTGACTCCCATGCCCACCGCGAGCACGAGCCAGCCGATGGAGGCGTAGACGGTGGTCAAGCCCGCATCCAGTTTCTTTCGGACGCGCCCGCGGAACATCGTGGCGGCGTCCCAGGCCCAGAGCAAGGCGCTCGCCGCAGCCAAGAGTGCCCCGCTCCGGACGATCCCGCCCCCTTCGAGCAGGCTGCCCAGCGTGATGCCGGCGATACCTGCCACGCCCAGCGCCAAGACGGCCCAGCCGCGGCGATCGATCTCGTTGGAGACGGCGAACATCGGGATCAAGCGGTAGGAGACCCCGAAGATCATGAGGCTGGCGCAGCCGAACGCGGCCAGGTGAGCGTGGACGGTCAGGGCATTGGGGATCCGCCAGGCGCCGGCCGGGTCCATGTAGCCGAAGGCGCGGATCATTCCCAGCGTCACGGCGGCTCCCAGGCAGAGCAGGGAGGTGACCAGGAAGGCGCCGACCATGTTCCAGTGCGCGCCCTTGACGAGTGAAACCAAGAGGTTGACGAGGAAGGCCGCGATGGCGAAGCCGGCCAGGGTGGCGCCGATGCCGAGCCAGGCGGGCAGCGAGAGCCAGAAGCCGGCGACCATGGCGACGACTCCGGGCAGGAAGACCCAGAAGGAGAGCTTGCCGAGCCGCTGGCTCCAGATGGGCGCCAGGAGGACCACCGGAACCATCTGGTAGGAGGCCCCCATGATCATCCCGACGATGGCGCCCAGGGTCATGACATGGGTCAAGCCGAGGACCTGAGGGTGCCATGGGGAGCCGGTGAGGGCGGGGCCCGCGACGACGAGGCCGAGCATGGCCAGGAGGTAGGCGGCGACCCCGAGCCCGAAGTAGCGCAGCGGCAGCGAGAACTCCGGGGAGCGCTCGGTGGCGATGCCGCCGGAGCGCGCCGGAGGCGTGGGCTTCGAGGCGGATGCGCGGCTCAGGATCGCCATGGCTACTTCCTCACCGTGATGCGATAGCCGCCGTCGGGCAGTTCCGAGGTCTCGTGCTCCAGGCCCAGCTCTTCGATCTTGGGATACAGCAGCATGGGACGGCGCTCGTTGAGGGCCTCCATGCGCTGGCCGGGGGCGAGTTGCTGGACGATGGCGAGGATCCGGACCATGGGTTCGGGGGGCTCGAGGCCGCGGTTGTCGACGTGGATCACCTCGGGGGTGACCAGGATCCCCTGGGCCTTGAGGCCGTCGACGTCGCGGACGTCGTAGAGGGGGCCCTCGGCGCTCGCGGCCGGTTCGTCGGGGATCGGGCCACCCATGGCGGCCCGGGCGTTGAGTTCGTTGAGGAAGCCCGCGAGGCGCTCCGGCTCCCAGTGATGCATCTGGGTGGCGCCCTTGATGCTGACCAGATGCGCGAAGGTGCGGCGCATCAACGGATTCGCGAGCGGCTTGAAGCCGTGGCTCACGAAGACGTCGAGGGTCTGGGGGAAACGGGTCAAGACCTCGTTGACCTTCATATCGGCGGTGATGGGAATCGCCATGGAGTCCTCCTTTTGAAGTTCTTGTCCTGAGCATAGGCTCGTCGGGGATCGGAGGGTATGAGGGGGCTCATACTCTGCGGAAAATTACGGAGTTGACGCCAAGAGAATCGGGACTCCTTTGGCGGAGCTGACCACTCCCAAGCGGGGAGAAGGGCTCTTAGATGGGAGGCGGGACGCGGAACTCCCGCTCCGGCGTCACGCGGGCGATAGGAAGGGAAGGTCGTGATGGGCTTCCGACGGTATTGGGCATGGCTCATCGGGGTCATCGTGGCCTCGTTCGCCGTGCTCGGTTACTACGGCTGGGAGATCTACCAGGTGGCGCCTCCCCTCCCCGAGCGGGTCGTCACCACGGACGGCCGGCAACTCTACACGCGCGCGGACATCACGAACGGCCAGAACGTCTGGCAGTCCATGGGCGGCCAGGAAGTCGGCTCGGTCTGGGGGCACGGCGGCTACACCGCTCCCGACTGGACGGCGGATTGGCTGCACCGGGAAGCCGTCTGGATCCTGGATCAATGGGCGACGCGGGACTTCGGGCTTCCCTACGCGCAGCTCAATCCCGAGCAGCAGGCGGCCCTGCGGGCCCGTCTCCAGCAGGAGCTGAGGACCAACACCTACGATCCGGCGACCGGCACGCTCACGATCTCGCCGCTGCGCGCGCAGGCCATCGCCGCCGTCTCCGACCACTACACCCGCCTCTTCGGCAACGACCCCGGCATGGCCGAGCTGCGGGACGCCTACGCCATCCCCGCCAACACCATCAAGGACCCGGAACGGCTCCGCATGATGAACGCCTTCTTCTTCTGGGCCACCTGGGCCACCGTCACCAACCGTCCCGGCGAAACCGTCTCCTACACCCATAACTGGCCTCCTGAGGCCCTGGTCGGCAACGTCGCCACGGGCTCGGTCGTGCTCTGGTCCGTCATCAGCTTCGTGCTCTTGCTGGCGGGCATCGGCGCCCTGGCATGGTTCTATGCGGCCCAGCGGCCCGAGCGCGGAAGGGAAATCCACCCCGAGTACCCCGAGCGGGATCCCTTGCTCGCGCTGAAACCCACGCCCTCCATGCGCGCCACCCTCAAGTACTTCTGGGTGGCGGGCGCGCTCTGGATGATCCAGGTCTTGCTCGGCGTCGTGACGGCCCACTACGGGGTCGAGGGCGGGGGCCTCTACGGCATCCCGCTCGATAAATGGCTCCCTTACTCGGTCGCTCGCACCTGGCACCTGCAGCTGGGAATCCTCTGGATCGCCACGACCTGGCTGGCGACCGGCCTGTTCATCGCTCCCGCGGTCTCGGGCTACGAGCCGAAGTTCCAGCGCCTCGGCGTGAACGTCCTCTTCGTGGCCCTGGTCGTCATCGTGGTCGGCAGCCTCTTCGGGCAATGGCTGGGCGTGCAGCAGGTCTTGAGCTTCGACCAGAACTTCTGGTTCGGACACATGGGCTACGAGTACGTCGACATGGGCCGTTTCTGGCAGCTCTTCCTCTGGGCGGGCCTCTTCATCTGGCTGGGGCTGATGACGCGCGCCATGTGGCCCGCCTTCAAGAACCCCAACGAGAACCGCAACCTGCTGGGATTGTTCCTGGTGGCCTCGGCGGCGATCGCCCTCTTCTGGGGCGCCGGCGTCATGTGGGGCCGCGAGACCAACCTCGCCATCGCCGAGTACTGGCGCTGGTGGGTCGTTCACCTCTGGGTGGAGGGCTTCTTCGAGGTCTTCGCCACCACCGTCATCGCCTTCCTCTTCACCCGCATGGGCCTGATCCGCTCGTCCACCGCCGCCAAGGCCGTGCTCTTCTCGACGGTCATCTTCCTCTTCGGCGGCATCCTCGGCACCTTCCACCACCTCTACTTCAGCGGCACGACCCTGCCGGTCCTGGCCCTGGGAGCCACCTTCAGCGCGCTCGAGGTCGTCCCGCTGGTGCTGATCGGCTTCGAAGCCTACGAGCACTACACCCACGCCTACGCCCGCCCCTGGGTCGCCGCCTATAAATGGCCCATCTACTTCTTCATCGCGGTGGCGTTCTGGAACCTGGTCGGCGCTGGGCTCTTCGGGTTCTTCATCAACCCTCCCATCGCCCTCTACTACATGCAGGGGCTCAACACCACCCCGGTCCACGGGCATACCGCCCTCTTCGGGGTCTACGGCATGCTGGGGCTCGGCCTGATGCTCTTCTGCCTCAAGGGGCTGGCCACGCACCACCAGTGGCATACGAAAGTGCTCGCATTCTCGTTCTGGAGCATCAACCTCGGCCTCGCCCTGATGGTCCTCCTCAGCCTCCTGCCCATCGGCCTGATACAGACCTGGGCCAGCGTGGATCAGGGCTACTGGTACGCCCGTTCGGCGGAGTTCACCCAGACCGGTCTCATGGACACCCTGCGCTGGCTGCGGGTGGTCGGAGACACCCTCTTCGCCATCGGCGCGCTCGCGCTCGGCTGGTTCGTCTTCGGGCTCAAGTTCGGCTGGTCGCTGAGCAAGCGCCAGGAGCCCTACGCCGAGCCTCCCACGGTCACGAAGCAGTAGGGGGGCGGGGATGGCCGCCAAGGCAGCCAAAGCCCCGGCATGCAGCCTGCATGAACTCGAGTTCTTCCGCGGCCTCGACGCCAAGGAGCTGCGCGAACTCGACGAGCGCAGCTCCTGCCGCACCTACGCGGCCGGTGAGGTGCTCTTCCACGAGCGCGAGCCGCTGGCGGCGAAGCTTCGCTTCGTCTGCAGCGGCCAACTGCAAATCCACAAATCCGCCGCCAGCGGCAAGGAGACCATCGTCCGGCTGATTCGGCCGGGCGAGGTCTTCGCCGTCGCCGCCCTCTTCGACCGGAGGTTGGCGCCGGCGACCGTCACGGCCACCGTTGACACCGTGGTCCTCGAGATCGCCCTCGAGGATTTCCAGGCCCACCTCACGCGCTACCCCCTGATGGCCATCAAGCTGCTGGGCGCCTTCGCCCAGCGCTTGAAGGACCTTCAGGAGACCCTGCACACGGTGGCCTCGGAGCGCGCCCGGATCCGGCTCGCGGCGCTCCTCCTGCGCACGCTCGAGCGCGGGGGCGGAATTCCCGTCCCGGGGGGAGGCATTCGCCTCAAGACCCGCCTGCCCCATGCCGTCATGTCCCGCATGGTCGGCATCACCTACGAGGAGTGCGTGAGGCTCATCCGCGAGTGGAGCCACGACCCCGGCCTCCTCACCTATCAGCGCGGGGGGATCCTCACGATCCTCGACCGTGAGGGCCTCGAAAAAGAGCTCTTGGAGGGCTAGGATCGGGAAATTACCTAACTTTCCCGGATATGAGAAACCTCAAGGACTAGCCTGGACTAGTCCGTTAGGGTGAGGACAGCAAAGGACACGCCCCCACCCTGAAAGAGGTTCGCCATGATTGGAAAGCCCGCCCTCCTCACCACCGCCTTCCTCGGACTCGCCCTGGTCAGCACGGCGACCTACACGTTCGCCAAGCCCGGCAGTTTCCAGATGGTTTACGGATCTCCCGAATCCAAGGTGTCGAACGTGCCCTACAAGGGAGCCTACGTCGAGGGCGGCAGCGCCGTCACGCAGGTCCCCGAGATCAAGAAGGTCCCCAACACCAAGACGCACCACGTGCGGCTCGACCTGACCCACAAGACCGTCGAGATCGACGACGGCGTGATGTTCGAGGGCTGGACCTTCGGCGACAGCATTCCGGGGCCGACCGTCCACGTCCGGCAAGGGGACAAAGTCGTCTTCACCATGACCAACCGCTCGGGTGACGACGCGACCGTGACCTTCCCGATGCCCCACTCGATCGACTTCCACTCCGCGATGGTCAACCCGCTCGACAAGTACCGGACCATCGGCGCCGGCCAGACCATCACCTTCGAATGGACCGCGAACTACCCCGGCGTCTTCATGTACCACTGCGGCACCCCGATGCTCCTCCACCACATGGTGATGGGCATGTACGGAGCGGTGGTGGTGGATCCCGCCGAGGGCTATCCCGACAAGGTCGACCGGGAGTACGTCATCGTCCAGTCGGAGTACTACACCAAGCCCAAGGATCCGAAGAACCCCAACCTGCTGGTCTCGGACGTGGAGTCGGCCCTATCGAAGAGCCCGTCGCACGTCACCTTCAACGGTCGGGTCGGCGCCCTGGTCAACAACCCCTTGAAGGCGAAGCCCGGCGAGCGGGTCCGGCTCTACGTGATGAACGTGGGCCCCACCGACACGACGAGCTTCCACGTGGTCGGCACCATCTTCGACAAGGTCTACATGGATGGCAACCCCAAGAACCTCCAGCGCGGCTTGCAGACGGTCCTGCTGGGCTCGTCGAACGGGGCGGTGATCGAGTTCGTCATCCCCGAAGCCGGCAAGTACGCCATCGTGGACCACGAGTTCGCCGATGCCAGCCTGGGCGCGGTGGGCTTCATCGACGCCACCGACGGCAAGGGCCCCCAGACCACGGCCGCGCACTAACGCATCACGCAAACGAGGAGGTTTCCCATGCGCTTCTTGATTCCCACCGCCATCGCCGCGGCCCTCTTGATCCCCACCGCCGCCATGGCCTGCCCCAACTGCATCATGCACGGCTCCGAGCGAGAGGACAAAGCCTGGAGCCAGATCATCGGCCGTAAGAACCCGTTGATTCCGGCCACGGCCTCGGATTCCGCCAAGGTCTCCACCACCCCGTCCCAGAAGGCCCCGGCCAAGGCCAAGAGCGCGGCTCCGGCCAAGACCACCAAGTAAACGACCTCATACGTGGGCGCCGGCGATGCCGGCGCCCTTTTCGTTGGCTGCGGACAAACCGGGAGATGAGGTGGCTCATTTTCATCGGAAGGGGGATCGCTATCATGAGAATCATTCTCATCTAGTGCCTTGCGAGGCCGCCCTTCTTCCGGCCGCGGCCGGGACGATGAAAGAGGACGCCATGATCAGTCACCACGATTGCCCGATGCCGGGCGCCGACCTGGATACCCTCCGCATGCCCGGCCACTGGTTGCTCGCCCGGCTCGGCAAACGGGTCCTGCGGCCTGGCGGCCTCGAGCTGACCCATCGCATGCTCGAAGGCCTGTCGATCGGGCCCCAGGACCGGGTGGTGGAGGTCGCTCCCGGCATGGGCGCCACCGCGGCCCTCACCCTGGCCAAGCAGCCAGCCAGCTACGTCGCCATCGACCGCGACGAGGCCGCCGTGGCCCAGGTGAGGCGAATCTTGAAGGGAAGCGCCCAGCGCGCCGTCTTGGGGCAGGCGCATGAAACCGGCCTGAGTGAGGGCGAGGCCACCGTCTTCTACGGAGAGGCCATGCTGACCATGCAGCCGGATGCGATGAAGCGCCGGATCATCGCCGAGGCGTACCGCTGTCTCCAGCCCGGGGGCCGCTACGGGATCCACGAGATGAGCCTCTCCCCGGACGACGTCCCTGAAAGCCTCAAGCAAGAGATTCAGAAGGACCTCTCCGCCACGATTCACGTGGGCGCGCGACCCTTGACCGCCCAGGAGTGGCGCGCGCTGCTGGAAGGCGAAGGCTTCGTGATTGCCTCCGTCTCCACGGCTCCGATGCACCTCCTGGAGCTGGGGCGCTTCGTGAGGGACGAGGGCCTCGGGGGCACCCTGCGCTTCGTGTGGAACGTCCTGAGGGATCGCGACGCCCTGAAGCGGGTGCTGGAGATGCGCGCGGTCTTCAGGCGGCACATGGGACAGATGGGGGCGATCGCCATCGTCGCCCGAAAGCCATGATCGTTCCGAATCTGAGGTGGCTCAAGGACAGGGGGCGCTCAATTGGTTAACCTGGATAACGAAATCCCGCCCCACTCAGAAAGGAAATCTCATGACGCAGTCTACTCCCGTCGTCGTCGACGTTCGTCCCATGGTTCCCCGCGAAAAGCACCCCACCATCTTCAAGACCTTCGACGGCCTCGCCTCGGGCGAGAAGATGGTGCTGGTCAACGATCATAACCCGGCCCCGCTGAACTACCAGTTCCAGTTCGAGCGGCCCGGCCAGTTCACCTGGACCCCCGTGATGGAAGGTCCCGAGGAGTGGCGGATCGAGATCGGCAAGATCTAGCTCCGCTTCCGGATCGAAGGAGGGCGCCGCGACAACGCGGCGCCCTTTTCGTGCGCGCTAGCTGCGACCGTGCGACCGCACTTTCCGACGCAACAGGCGCCAAGACAGACTTCGAACGCGCGATCAGATGTCCACTTGCCCGATGCTGCGGCTGGTCCTCAGTCCAATACCCCCAGCTTCGCTGGCATCGAACCACCACTTGTCGTTGAAGTCACGCGAGATGGCCCCTACGTCGAGCCCCGCCTTCAAGTCCTCGCGGGTTTGCTGGATCGACGGCTTTGCCCGCTGGACAACCTCCGCAAGGCCTATCCCAGCAAGTTCGAGTACTCACCAGCGGAGTAAAGACAAGTCATGTGCCATCAGCGCCGAAGATCTTGAAGAAGTCGCGATGGTTCGGATCGGAGGTTCTATGCGTTTCTTCCCACTCATGGCCCTGGCGAGTCTGCTCCTGGCCACCCCTGTCCTCGCCTCTGGGCCTTCCACATCTGTAGCCTCAGGATCGCAAAATCCTTGGGTTGCCGCAGGTCTGACCCTTTCGGCAGTTCCGGCAGGAGCCCTGATCGGAACCGAGGTGGGGCAGCACGCGATGGTCTTCCAGCCAACCGTTCTCGCTACCCCCTTGCTGTCCGCTGGGCACCTGTATGCAGGTGAGCCGATGCGTGGACTTGCCTTTACTGCAGGAAGCATTGGCCTGTTCCTGGCGACGGCAGCGTCCTACGTCTACCTGTATGGAGGGCGTAGCTTCCGCTACAGCGAGACACCACCTTGGCAAGCGGGGGCAGCAAGCAACATCGTCACCGGTTACTACGTTGCATCGGTGTTCTACACCGCTTGGGCCGCCTGGGACGCCTACCGGATCGCGGAAGAGAAGAACCGCGCGATGTCGCAGTCGATGCACACGCCTCTCAGGCAGGAACCATAAACGGTACTCAGCGACATTGCGGCGAGTTTGGTACAAGAGATGGCTACTGAGCCGAGCCGCCAGCAGGATTACTCGGAACGCGAGGATTCAGATGAGACTACTTGGAACTGCATTGGTCGCCATGTGCCTTACGGGATGTTCGTTCCCGTTCTTACCGAGAGCCATGGGCGGTGATGGAGGGCTGTACACCTTCATTTCGGACGAATTGCTATTCCAAATGCGTATCGATCGGAACGTCGTCAGGTACTTCTCGCCCGGGGTACAAGGGTCCTTGCCCTGTGGGAACAAATCCGGCGATACCCTCCAATTCGAACTGAACCCGCTCGCGAGTGTCGCCATCGACACCAACAAGACCTCCTTCCATCGGGCGTCGTTCACCGGCACCCGGGCGAGCACGGCGAGTGTCGAGACCTACCTCGGGACCTACCAAGGTTTGGACCAGGCGGGAAACTTCGTAGCGTCGGGGTCGTTTGTGCTCAAGTACTCAGATTGGTAGGTCCAGTGCCCGACGGTCAAGCCAGAAGCAACGCTTGGACGAGACCCTGAAGCGTTGTGGCAAGGCGTGCCTCAACCAGAGAAACCATCTCGACGCTGCGACCTGAATCTCCGCAGAGGAACCAAGAATCGACCGCCGGCAGGGCTTCTAACTGCTGGCGGTCTAGCTTTTCCGCGCTCGGAGAATGCCCACTCCTTGACAAGGTCGATGGCCCGTCTTCCTGGACCCAATCGACTGCTCCAGGGTGCACTCGGCCTCTTGGAAAGCGGTCGAACCTAATCGCTTGAATGCTTGTACCACGCTACCGCTAGGCAATTAGGTTAGAACCAGTAGCCACCCGTCTGGCATCGCTGCATGCACCGACGGAACGCGTAGTACCCATAGGTGCTGGACCGACAGTACGCGGCACATCGGTTCCTGCGCGAGCCATACCTGGGCATGCCGTAGCGGTACTGCTGGACAGAGTAGCTCTGAGCTTCGGTCTGAGGCGTCACGGCAGTCGCTTGGTGAGTCGTCGCGGTCGGCGCAGAAGAGTTGCAACCCGCCATCATCAGCCCAGTCAAAGTGACCAAAAGAAAATGTTTCAGGTTCATCATTCTGATTCCCTCCGATGGGCCGGGCGAAGCAGCGAGTTCTCACTTCTTGCCACGCCTGGCCGCCAAACCCGTCCATGGCCTAGGGGCGCCTGCACCCAAGGCATGCCCCCACACGCTCGGCCATGGGGTTTGACCTTACATCAACTTCCCCACTTTCCCATCAATCAAGAAGCCGTTTCGATCGACATATCTCCCAATCACCCAGAAAATCGCAATTAATTTTCCGAGTGCCAAGCGGGAATGGAACTCTCACTTACGTGGTCGCGCCGGCATCAACGACCTCCGTGCGACGCAAGTCGGCCGACCATGGGCTCACTCCAGGAGGTCCTGAGGAATGCCCAAGGAGGAGTGGGGCTCGCTGGGGTAGGGGGCCGAGCGCGCGATGTTCCGCAGCGTGGGCGTCTTAGAGCCTGAGGCCGAGCTCGACCTTCGAGGGCGTCAGCGGGTTGCCGGCGGGCGACGCGATGAAATGGCGACTTGCCCCCGGACCTGTTCGATGCCCTGACGGGGCTGGTTCGTGAATCTTGATACGCGACTGTAACGGCTTTCTCATATAAGAAAACCATCCAATCCGTCCGTTCATTACAGGAAAGAGAAATCCGTTGAAGAAGCTTGCAGTGATACCGTTTGCCTTGATGATCCTCGCGGGGTGCGGCACGTCTCCCTGGCTCAAGACCTCCCCGGAGTTGCCGGTTTCGGCCCAGTCGAAGGCGAGTTTCAAGGCCCTCGTCGCCAGTACTCGGACCTTCATGCGCATGCAGTTCGATGAGACCGACCGGGACCAGAGTGGTTTCCTCACCGCCAATGAGGCCGGCGGTGAGGGCAGAAGCTATGTGCTGGGACAGGAGACCTTCGGGACGTTCGCCGAGGTCGATGCCAATCGTGATGGCAAGTTGTCCTTCGAGGAGTTCGGGGCCCATGCGATCGTCATGCGGTTTGCCCACCGGCTCCATGGTCAATTGGTCCAGATGTTCACCGCAGCGGACCGCGATAGCGACATGGAGCTCAGCGGCCCGGAAATCCCGCCCGGGTACGATACCAACCAGGATGGTCGCGTCACTTTCGACGAGTACGAGTCGGCTTACGCGGCGACCGTGACGAAGGGGGATCGACTCTAACCGTCAAGGGCGCCGCCTCCCCCGGATGGGGGAGGCGGCGCGGGACTCCTGCCACGATGGAGGTTGTGAGGCCAGGCAGCAGGAACCTAGTGCGAGGCGTAGCGGTAGGGGCCGGCCTCGGCGGAGTTGTAGGAGCCGTCCGGACGCTTGAGCGGATACTTGGGATCGAAGGTGAAGTGCCGCGTCTCGGGGTCGAAGTCCAACAGCTTGGGAAGGTCGAGCGTGCGCGCCGGGGCGTAACCCGGCTGGAGCGCCGCGTGGAAGTCCGCCGTGAAGTCCGCGAGCAGGCTCGCGATGAGGGTGCGCTCGGCGATCGGCAGGAAGCAGCGGTTGCCCGAGGCGACGCGGTCCAGGGCATGATCGATCTCCGCGAGGTCACGATCCGAGGCCTTGCCCGTCACGAGGCGCTCCAGGTGCTTGGTGATGGTGCCGGTGCCGGTTTTGCAGGACGGGCACTGGCCGCAGGACTCGTTGGCGAGGAAGCGGGAGTAGAGGTTGGCGATCGCCACCGCATCCGCGGTCTCGTCGTAGACGATGTAGCCCCCCGAGCCGAAGCCCGAACCCGCCGCCTTCATCGAGGGCAGATCCATGGGCACGTCGAGGTGCGCCGCGGTCAGGGCTCCCGAGGAAACGCCGGAGAGCATCATCTTGAAGGCGCGGCCGTCCTTCATGCCGCCGCCGTATTCCTCGAGCAGGGTCCGGAACAGAGTGCCGGTGGGCAGCTCGTAGACGCCAGGACGCTCAACGTCTCCGACCAAGGTGAAGATGCCGGTGCCCGGGTGCTGGGGGCTGCCAATCTCGCGGAAGCCCTCCGGGCCGTGAAGTAGGATGCGCGCCGCGTGGCTGAGGGTCTCGGCGTTGTTGACCGAGGTGGGGTTCTCTCCGCCCTCGGTGACGAACATGCCCTGGGGCGCGAAGAGGCCATGCAGATACGGTGGCAGGATGCGGGGGAAGGGGAAGTTGCCCTCGATGGCTTCCAGGAGGCCCTTCTCCTCGCCGAGCAGGTACTCGTCGGCGCCCATGGCGAGGTGAATCGGGATCTCGCCCAGGAAGCCCGCGTCGGCCATCTCCGCGAGGGCGGCTTCCAGGATGGCGTATTCGCGGGTGAAGGTCTCCTTCATACCGATGTAGGCGGCCGTGGCGCCGATGGCGAAGGCGGCGATCGCCACTCCTTCGAGCAAGACGTAAGGGTTGGAGCGGATCAACGTGCGATCCTTGAAGGTGCCGGGCTCTCCCTCGGCGGCGTTGCAGACGAGAAACTTGGTCGGGCAGGCCTCCGCGCGGATATTCTCCCACTTGGTGGCGGTCGGGAAGCCCGCGCCGCCCCTTCCGCGCAGGCCGGCGGCCCTCACCTGGGCGATCGTCCCCTCAGGACCCAGCTTCCGGGCTTTGGCGAGGGCCAAACCCGCCTCGGGGCACTCCTTCAAGGAGCGCAGGGGGGCCTCGGGAAGCAGTCGATACGCGGCGTTCATGATTCTCCTCACGGCATCCGGCAAAAACCTGACCAAGTTACTCTGATTTGTCTGCTTCAGTGGTAAGCTATCTAAAGAGGGTTGTCAAGCCCGCGCTGCGCCCCACCCCGCATTCGGGGGAAACTACGGATCCCCGGGCAAGCATCTATTAAGTAACATGGTTAATGATCAAGAGGAGGTGCCCATGACCACGACGCTCGATCTGACGCAGCTCGATTTCTTTCGGGGACTCGACGAGGCCGAGGTCCGGCACCTGAGCGAGCATGCCCGGGTGCGGGCCGTGCATGCCTCCGAGGTGCTTTTTCACGAGGGAGATCCGCTCGAGCCGACGCTGCGCATCCTGATGAGCGGCGGGCTGGAAATCCGGAAATCCGCCTCCAGCGGCAAGGAGACCGTGGTTCGGCTGATCCGCCCGAACGAGATTTTCGCCGTGGCCGCCCTCTTCGACCGCAAGGTCGCCCCCGGGACGGTGGTCGCCGCCGAGAAGAGCGAGGTCCTGGAGATTCGCCTCGACGATATCCAGTCTCACCTGGCCGAGAACCCCGGGCTCGCCATGAAGCTGCTGGTGGCTTTCGCCCAGCGGCTGCGCGACACCCAGGACGCGCTGCATTCGGTGGTTTCCGAGCGCGCGCAGATCCGGCTGGCCTGCCTGATCCTGCGGGTCCTCGATCGCGAAGGCGGAACTCCGACCCCCGAGGGACTCCTGCTCAAGACCAAGCTGCCTCACGGCACGCTCTCCCGCATGGTGGGGATCACCTACGAGGAGTGCGTCCGGCTGATCCGAGAGTGGTGCCATGAACCCGCCATCCTGCGCTACGAGCGCGGGGGAATCATCACGGTCATCGATCGGCTTGGGCTCGAAAATCTCATCCTGGCCGAATGAGCTCCGACTCCACGCTCCCGGGAGGCCTCCTCCGGAGGGGTTGACATGGTAAGCTGGCATCCGGAAGCAGCCTTCGGATCCACCGGTGCGAGCCTCATGCGAAGATTCGGCGAAACCGGCGTTCCGATTGCCGTCATCGCAGGCCTCGCGGCCCGGATCGTCCTCCCCATGCTCGGAGCGGTGGCCGACATTCGGCGCGCCGACCACTGAGCGCTGAAAGCGCGAGTGACTCATGACACGGTTCTGGCGCCTGCTGTTGATTGCCTTGGCCTTCCTCTCGATGGGGGCCAAGGATCTTCCCCGCCCCTGCCTCGGGGACGGGCTGGGCAACCCTTGCGCCATCAACCGCTGCCAGTGCACCGCGCTCTGCTCCTGCCGCTCGGTTTGCGGCGTGGAAGCCGTAGCGGCCGACGCCGGGCCTGCCTGCCACATGCATGCCGCTGCCGGCAGCGAAACGGCCCCGGCCCACTTCTCCCTGCCAGAACCCCAGCCGCCGGCATTGCTGCTTTCCCCGCCGCACATCCCGGCCCTCTCGGGCCTTAGCGACGTCCGGGCCTTCGTGCCTGATCCGCGTCCCTCGCCGAGCCTGACCCCACCCATTCCCCCTCCTCGAATCCGGGCCTAGCGCTTACCGCGCGTCGCCCCCCCTGTTGATTCGGAAAGGAGAGAATGGCCATGGCCATTCGGTTCAGCCTGCCCGTCGCCCTCCTGGCGGCGATGGGCTCGGCGTTGCTGGCGATCGCCCCAGCGCGCGCCAATGATTGCTGCGTCTCGATGTCGAGCAGCAGCTCGGAGTTCACCACCCTCTCGGGGTCGGCCCTGCAGTTCAGTGCTCCGGGCAAGTTCCTCGTGCAAACCGGCCTCAACCTGCGCGACGTCACCGGCAGCTTCAACGAGCGAAGCGCCTGGACGCCCAAGCCGACCGGCAGCAGTCTCGCCTCGCTCCAGGCCACCCTGGGGCTCACGTACTTCCCTACCGACGGCTGGTCCCTGGGGCTACACGTCCCCATGGCCGCCAACCGCCTGCACCAAGCCCAATGGGGCTCCTTGGGTTCGGTCGTGCCCCTGGACGCAACGGCCGGCTCGCTCTCGGGAGGAGGTCTCGGCGATATGCTCCTCCAGGCCTCCGCCGTCGCCTTTCGGGGAGATGAGATCTGGCCCTCGCTATCGCTCTGGCTTGGCCTCGTCCTGCCCTCCGGAAACAGTACCGGGAGTCCGGAGAACTTCACCGGAAGCGGGGTCTGGAGCGGCCTAGGCGGGCTCAGCCTCCTGAAGATCTCCGGCCCCTGGGAGCTGACGGCCAGCGTCGGCTACCAGCGCCCCATGACCCGGCCGCCCGCCGGGGCGACCAGCACCTTCTACATCGGTCAGGTCGCCACGGCGCAGACGCAGGTGGCCCTCGAGATCCTTCCCGGCTGGCGGCTGGGACTCGGGGCGTCCGGCTATTACGGGTCGCTTGGAAACTCGGATCCGGCGACGGCCGACTCCATGCTCGGCAAGCTGAAGCTGATGCCCAGCGTGGAATGGCGCTTCGTCCCGGAACAAGGCGTCCGGCTCGCCTACGGTGCGGATCCCGGCATGGGGCCGCAGCTCAACGCCATGACCGACCAGACCCTCTTCCTCGTCTACTACCGCTACTTCTAGGCTCCCGCAAGGTCGAGCCCATCACCGAAAGGAATCCCCCCATGACGCCATCGTCGAAACGAATCGCCCCCCGGGCGATCGCCACTCCCCTCGCCCTCACCCTCGCCCTCGTCCTCGCGGGCTGCCCCACTCCCACCGGAGTCGGAGCCCTCGACATCCCCGCCGACGCCCTCAAGCTGAGCGCCAAATCGACCCTCAAAGTGGGCGATCACCCGCACGGCATCGTCCTCGCCGGGGGCATCCTCGTCAACGCCAACACTGCCTCCGGCACCCTCTCCCTGATCGACCCCGCGAGCGACACGGTGGTCAAGACCCTGGAACTACCCGGCGGCAAGGATCACGCCAGCCCCAACACCCCCATGACCACCCCGGACGGCCGTTACGCCATCGCGCTCGACACCAAGGCCAATGTGCTGAGGATCGTCAAGGGCGAAACCCAGGACGTGGTCCGATCGGTCACGCTCACAGCCAAGCCCGGCAACCTCGCCTGGGCCGACGCCACGACCGCCTACGTCTCCCTGCTCCCCTCGAGCGGCCAGCACACCATGATGGAAGGCCATGCCGCCAACGTCGTGAAGGTCACCTGGCCCTCCGGCTTCGAGGCGGACGCCGTGACCGAGACCCTCAACGTGAACCGGGAGGGCGTCCATGACTTCACGGCGGGCACGCTCGCCGCCGGAGGCGGCTACCTGGCGGTCGCCAACAAAGCCGACAACTCGGTCTCCTTCGTCGCGCTCGGGGATCCCCACGCGGTCACGACGCTGAAGGAGGGGAACGGCCCGGCGGCGATCGCCATCTCCGCGCACGACGGCGGCGCCACCCTGGTCGTCGCCCACGCCACCTCCAACACCGTCACGCTCTACGACCTGAAGGCCAAGGCCGCGCTCAAGACCTTCCAGGTCGGCTCGACTCCGAGCGACATGGTCCTGCGCGGGGACGGGCGCTACGCCTACGTGACCAGCAAGGGTGCCGGGGAGGTTGCGGTCGTCGACCTCGCCGAAAAGCGGCTTCACGCGCAGCTCAAGGTCGGCCGAAACCTGCCCGATCGGCCCAGCCAGCCGATGCATGCCTTCGCGGTGACGAAGCCTGAAACGAGCGGGGATCCGGCGATCGCCCAGCAGATCTGGGTCGGGGGCGACGGGGACGACTCCGTGACCGTGGTGGACGCCGAGGCCCAGAAGGTGGTCGCCGTGATCACGGTGGGCAAGGGCATGCACAAGGCGGCCTTCACGGCCGGAAAGGCCTACGTCTCGAACATGATGGACGGCACCGTCTCGGTGATCGATCGCTCCGTGATTCGCTAGCGGGTCAGGGGGGTGCATTCCGCACGGGCGCAGAGGCCCGCGCCACCATGGGCGCAGCGGCCCGCGCCACAAAATCCCCAAGCTGTCCCTTTCCCGTGAATCCTCGCGCAAGACGGGTAACCGAAGGCCCCCGGTCGGAAGTTCCGACCGGGGGCCTTCGACGCGAAAGCGTTCGGAGATCAGGCGATCCGGGCGCGGCGGTAGGAGTGCCAGGCGCTTCCCACGAGCCAGAACCAGCCGAGCAAGCCCAGGATCCCGGAAAGGGGCAGCCATTCGCCGCGCCCCGCGAGCAGGGCGCCGGTTCCCCAGAGGATCGCGAGTTGGAAGAGCGCGAACGAGGTCCACGACCAGGCTGCGGGCGTCACCTCGCCCGGCATGGTCTCGTCCTCGTCTCCGCGCACCATGGTGAGCATCAGGCGAATCCCGATATGCAGCAGGTAGCCGTTCACCGACTGCCCCATCCAGCCGACCAGGGCCACGAAGGCCAGGGGCGCCTGCCAGGCGGCATTTCCCGCGTTCACTCCGGCGCCGAGGATCACGGTCATCACGAAGTAGACGAGCGAGGCCGCGATGAAGGCCTGCGGAGGCCGGTTGGTGTTCGGGGCCTTCCAGAGGACCTTGGCGATGTCGACCAGGTAAAGAACGGCGGCGAGGCCCGCGAGAGCCACGCCGAGCCAGCGCCAGGCCACGTGCGCGACGCCCGGCAAGAGGCCGAGCAGGAGCAGGATCAGCCCCCCGAAGAAGCCCGCGGAGATGATCACGTGGAAGGGCAGCAAGAAGCGCTTCCGGCCGGTGACCGGGAAGATGGTGCGGGCCGAGACTCCCAAGATGAGCAGGCTCAGCCAGCCCCCGCCGGCGAGGATCGCATGCAGCGGAAGCAGGGTTGCCAGCAGATGGGCCCAGGGGGCTCCGGCCAGGGCCCAGGCCATGATGCCGCCGAGGATGGCGGCGGCGAGCAGGGCCGTGAGCACCGAGGTGAACGCGAAGCGGTAGGGGACCTTGGTGCCCGGAGGAACCTGGTAGCGGATCATCGTGATGAAGGCCGGGAGCATGAAGCCGATCAGGCTCGCGATGAGGAAGCCCGCTCCCCATTGAAACGCCCAAGGGCCGATGCCCAGGAAGGCTGAGACCAGCAAGAGGGTTCCGATGCCGTAGGGAAGGAGCGACCAGCGGGCCACGGGTTCCAGCTCCCAGTCGGTGTCGAGGAAGCCCGGGATCACATGCACCATGACGGCCAGGGCGGTCATCGTGAGCCAGCCGAGCGCGACCATGTGAATCCAGGCCAACGCCGGGAAGGTCAGGCCCGGCACGCTGGGCCAGGGGGTGAGCGCCAGGAGCAGCCAAGAGAGGCCATGGCCGGCCATGCCCGCCATGACGGCGAACGGGGGAATCCAGGGTTTAGGCTCGTTCATCGCGGCGCTCCCTTCCCTCCGAGGGTGTCGAAACGGCGATTGAGGTCATGGTGCTCCTCCTCTAGCGGGATGCCGGCCTGGCAGAAAGTTGCTGGCTCGGGGTGGAATCAGCGAGACATGGCCGCTCAGGGCATTCTGACATGCTCACGGGCGGGCGGCAACGAGGGAGAGGACGTCTGGCGGGGCGGGGGGGCGCCTTTGTCCTTGAAGGCCGAGATGGCCACTTGCATGCGCCGGGCGCGATCCTGCAGTTCCCGTGCCGAGCGCGTGATATCGTCGGTGGCCCGGGCGCTCTCTTCGGCGGATTGCCGGATGGCGGCGACGGCGGAAAGTACCTCCTTGCCGCCTTCCTCCTGCGCCATGCTGGAGCGGGAGACCTCGGGGATGCGCTCGGTCATCATGGCGACCTCCTCCAGAACCTGCTCGGAGCGTTGCGCCTGGGAGCGCGTGGCGTCGGAAACCTGCTGGGTGAGCAGATTCATGGAGCCGACGGCTTCGGTGATCTGCGAGGCCGCCCGTGCCTGCTCGTGGGAGGCCTGGGAGATCTGCGTCATCAGGTGGGAGACCTGGCCGACGGACGCGACGATGACTCCCAGGGAATCGCCGGCTCGTGTCGCGAGGTGCGTGCCCTCGACGATGGCCTTGCGGCCCTGCTCGGTGCTGTTCACCGCCTGGGTGGTCTCCCGCTGGATGCCCTGGATGAGGGAGGCAATCTCGCCGGTGGCCTTCGAGGAGCGCTCGGCGAGCTTCCTGACCTCGTCGGCGACCACCGCGAAGCCCCGGCCGTGGTCCCCGGCGCGCGCCGCCTCGATGGCCGCGTTCAGGGCCAGGAGGTTGGTCTGATCCGCGATGTCGTCGATCACCGCGATGATGGCGCCGATTTCCTCCGAGCGCCTCCCCAGGCCTTCGATGGAGGTCACGATGGCGGTCATGGTCTCCTGGATGCGGGCCATGCCGGCAATGCTTTGCTCGACGGCCGCGCGCCCGTCCTGAGCGGCCTGGGCCGAGTGTTCGGAGACATTGCTCGCCTCGTCGACGTGCGTGGCGACCTGCTGGATGCTTGCAGCCATCTGCTCGATCGAGGCCGAAGTCTGGGAGACGGCCGCGGCCAGCGCGTCGGTATGGCCCGCCACCTGACGGATCGCCGCCACCATCTCATGCACCGAGCGCGACGCCACGTCCGCGTTCTCGGAGAGGGCCTGGGCGTTCTTGCCCACGGCGCGGCTGCGCTCGGCCATGGTGGCGACGCTGCCCGTGGCCGACGCGATGGCGCCGAGCTGGCGGTCCGAGGCTTTGGCCGTCTGCTCGGTGCCGCTGGAAATCCGGATCACGCCGGCCTCCACTTCATCGGCGGCCCCGCGCACCTCGGAAATCAAGCTGCGCAGGCCAGCGACCATGCGCTTGACCGTCCGCAGCATGGCGGCCGTCTCGTCCTTGGCCTCGGAGGTCGGCACCTCCCGGCTGAGATCCCCCTCGCTGACGGCCACGAGGTTGTCCATCACGGTATTGACGTCCCGGCGAATGGTAAGCAGCGTCCAGAAGTCGCCGGCCAGGTCGATGAAGAGGAGCGCGACGAAGAAGAGCCCGGTCGCGAGGCTCATCTGGAAGCCGACGAAGAGCTGGAATAGCAAGATGAGCGCTCCCACCGAGACCACGTGGAAGATGAGTTTCTGCTGGATGGTCATTTGATCCCCTTTCAGGCGAGCGAGTGGGAGGCCGGGGTGGGCGTCGGGAGCGGCGCCGGCCTGGCGAAGAGGAAGCCCTGAGCCAGGTCGGCCCCGTGCGCGCGGAACCAGGTGAGCTCGGCCTCGAGCTCGATGCCCTCGGCCACGCTGCGAATCCCCAGGGAGCGGCAGAGATCGAGCAGGCGCTCGACGATCGACGCCTTGTAGGGATCCGCGTGGATGTCGTGCACCAGCTCGCGGTCGAGCTTCACGAAGTCGGGGCGCAGGAGGTGGAGGAGCGTGACCGAGGCGTAGCCCGCCCCGAAGTCGTCCAGGGCGATCCGCACGCCCTCGCGGCGGCAGTAGTCGCGCAGGGCCGCGAGGTCCTCCGGGCGACGGGCGCGGTCGGTCTCGACGATCTCGAAGACGACCCGGTCGCGCGACAAGCCGAAGGCGTCGATCTGGCGCAAGGTCGCCTGCAAGCAAGACGCCGGGTCGTTGATGGCGGCCGGGTTGAGGTTCATGAAGAGCGTCTGCTGGAGGCGGGCCCGCGCGGCCTCCGTGACCGCGGTGAAGCGGGCCCGCTGATCCAGTTGCACCAGCAGGCCGGCGTCTCGGGCGGCGTCGAACATCCGGATCGGCGGCACGAGGTCTCCCGCCTCGTCCCGCCCCCGCAGCAGGGCCTCCTGGGCGAAGATCCGCGCGGGATCCGCCGCCTCGACGATCGGCTGGAAGTAGCTGGTCATGCGCCCCGCCTGCATGAGCGCGAGCAGCCAGTCGCCCTCGCTACGGGCGATCAGCTCGGCAAGCGAGGTCACGCTTGCCAAGTCGGCGATTCCCGGCTCTCCGGGGGTCTCCTTGAAGAGGGTGCGCACCTGCTCGCGCTCGGTACGGCTCAAGAGGGCGCCAAGACGCTTCAACACGGCCTCGAGGCCGCCGGGGGCGACCTCGAGGTGAAGATGGCGATTTCCGGCCAGCGGAACCTCCGCGAAGCCGTCCCAGACCTTGGCGGCGGCGAACTCGGTGGGCAGAAACAGGTACAGCCGCCCCCCCGCGGGGCTCAGCCGAGGCAACGAGGCACAGCCCGTGCAGTGGATTCCAAACTGTTCGCAGCTTCCCATGTGGCAAGTCCTTCGTCGTGACGGCGTCGAATTCCTTAGCCAGGTTAAATCTTTTGGGAAGCCTTGAAACTGATCTAGCTCAGGGAAGAGAGGGTTTGAACCCAGTAATGACGGGGCGTCGCTGGGATCAGACGCCCCGGCGGCGGCGCATCTCGGCCCCGAGCGTCGCCAGCTGCTCGGGCTTCAGCAGCACGGCGGCCTTGGGCATGATCTGCGCATCCTCCTGGTGGATATGCCGGTCGTAATGGACCTTGAGATCCGAGGCCAAGGCGCGCAGGGCGTCGATGTCCTCCGGGGAGACTTCCTGCTGAAGCTTGTCGCAGAGGGCATCCAGCTCGACGTGCATGGCGTCGATCACCCGGTGATCCGATTCCAGCACCTCCAGGAGGGCGTCGAGGCCGGAATCCGGAAGGGCCTTCAGCATGGGGAAGAGGGTTTCCTCCTCGTCCGCGGTATGGTGAACGCCCGCCGTGGCGAAGTGGCGGCGAACCTCCTCCAGCACCCGGAGCGCCTCCGCATGGCGTGCGGTATCGGGCTCCGAGAGGCGGTCGGCGATGTGCATGAGCTGATCCAGCCGGCGCTCGATGCGGCGGTGGCAGGCTTCCATCATCGCGAGGGGGGTGTCGAAGGCGGGGGCGGGGCCCATCAAATCGATCATCGGCGTTCGTCTCCTTTCAGCCTCTAGGGTCATGGTCTCAGATCGGAGGGCATTTGACCATGAGCCGCCTCATGCCAGGACGATCCTCGCAGGGCCTTGAGCCCCTCGATGAGCAGGTAAGCGGCCAGCCCGATCACGAGGATCCGGCCCCAGGCCGCCATGGAGATCGGGGCGCTCTGGAAGAGGCGGTTCATGACGGGAAGGTAGGTGAAGGCGAGTTGCAGGGCGATCATGGCGATCGCCCCCGAATTGACCCAGCGGTTGCTGAAGAGGCCGATCCGATGGGTCGGATGCCTGAGCGAGCGGCAGTTGAAGAGGTAGAAGAGCTGGACCGTGACCAGCACGTTGACGGCGACCGTGCGGGCCTCGGCCAGCGCCGCTCCCCGCTGCGTCTCCCAGGCGAAGAGGCCGAAGGCTCCCGCCAGGATCACGACCCCGACGACGAGAATCATGCCGATCAGGTCGAAAGTCAGCAAGGGCGCGCGCGGGTCGCGCGGCGCCCGGTCCATGGTTCCCGCTTCGCGCGGCTCGAAGGCCAGCATGAGGCCCAGCAGGACGGCCGTGGTCATGTTCACCCAGAGGATCTGGACGGGCAGGATAGGCAGGGTGACGCCCGCGAGCACGGCCGCCAGGATGACGAGCCCCTCTCCCAGGTTGGTGGGAAGCGTCCAGGCGATGAACTTCGTGAGGTTCTCGTAGACGACCCGCCCCTCCTCGACTGCCGCCTGGAGGGTCGCGAAGTTATCGTCGGTGAGCAGGGCGTCGGCGGCCTCCTTGGCCACCTCGGTGCCGGTGATGCCCATGGCGATCCCGATGTCGGCCTGCTTCAGGGCCGGAGCGTCGTTGACGCCGTCGCCGGTCATGGCCACCACATGGCCGTTCTTTTGTAGGGCGTCCACCAGGCGCAGCTTCTGGTGAGGGGCGACCCGGGCGAAAACGGAGGTCTCCTCGGCCACCAGTCCCCAGGCCTCCTCGGGAAGGCCGTCAAGCTCGGCGCCGGTGACGACCCGGAGGGGACGATTGCCGCTCAGGCCGATCTGGCGGGCGATCGCCTTGGCGGTGGCGGCATGGTCGCCGGTGATCATCTTGACCTGCACGCCGGCCCGGTGGCAGGCTTCCAGGGCGGCGATCGCCTCGGCGCGCGGCGGATCGCGCATGGCCTGCAGCCCGAGAAAGACCAGCCCGCCCGAAAGAGCGTCGAGGCTTTCCCCCGATGTCCGGGCGAAGGCCAGCAAGCGGTAGCCTCGTGAGGCCAGGGCGTCGATCTGGCGCTGCACCGCCGCGAGGTCCAGAGGCTCCAGGCCGGCTTCCATGAGGGCATGCGCGCAGCGCGCGAGGATCTCCTCGGAGGCTCCCTTGAGGTAGATGCTGCCGTCGGCATGGCGGGTCGCCATGAAGGGGCGCCGGGAGTCGAAAGGTAGGGTCTCCAGGCGGGGGCACTCCTCGCGGAGGGCCACGGTAAGCCCCAGCTTGGCCGCGGAGGTGACCAGCGCTCCCTCGGTGGGATCCCCCTGGACGGTGACGCGCCCCTGCTCCGAAACCAGCCAGGCGTCGTTACAGAGCAAGCCGGCCTTCAAGCACTCGACGAGCGGCTCGGGAGGCGCTCCCTCGGGAGAGGCTCCCTCGCGCACGACCTCTCCTTCCGGCACGTAGCCGAGGCCCGTCACGGGGTAGGAGACGCCCCCGGCCCAGACCTCCTGCACGGTCATCTGGTTCTCGGTCAGGGTGCCGGTCTTGTCGGAGCAGATCACGGTGGTGCTGCCCAGGGTCTCGACGGCGGCGAGGCGGCGGATGATGGCCTTACGGCGCGCCATGCGGGAGACTCCGATGGCCAGGGTGACGGTGAAGGCAGCGGGCAGGCCTTCGGGGATCGCCCCGACAGCGAGCGCGACGGCCGCCATGAAGACCTCGAAGACCGGCTGTCCGCGGGACAGGCCCACCGCGAAGGCCACGGCGGCGAGCGCCAGGATCACATAGAGCAGGCGGTTGCTAAGTTCAGCGACCTTTCGGGTCAGCGGCGTCTCCTGGCTTCGGGCCTCGGCGACCAGGCGGGAGAGCCCGCCGGTCTCGGTACGGTCGCCGGTGGCCACCACCACGCCGACGCCTTGCCCCGCGGTGACCAGGGTGCCCGCGAAGGCCATGTTGAGGCGATCGGCGAGCCCGGTGGCGGCGGGAAGCGGCTTGGAGAGCTTGGAGGCCGGCAAGGACTCACCCGTCAGGGTGGATTCATCGATGGCGAGCTCGCTGGCCTGGACCAGGCGCAGATCGGCGGGGACGCGATCGCCCGCTTGCAGGATCACGAGATCCCCCGGCACCAGGTCCTCCGAGGGCACGCTCATGGCGCTTCCCGCGCGCATGACCAGGGCGCGCGTGCGGGTGAGGGTCGCGAGGCCCTCGATGGCCTTCTCGGCCTTGGCCTCCTGCACGAAGCCGAAGACGGCATTGAGGAGCACGACTCCGAGGATGACGCCCGCGTCCACCCACTCCCGCAGCGCGAGCGTGATGCCTCCCGACGCCAGCAAGATCAAGACCAGAGGCTGATTGAGCTGGGCCAGGAAGCGCCGGAGGGGCCCGCTGCGCCGCGGGGGGGTGAGGAGATTGGGGCCAAGGGCCTTCAGGCGCGCGGCGGCTTCGGCGGGGGTCAGGCCCGCGCGCAGATCCGCGCCGGTATCGGCCGCCAGGTCGTCGAGGCTGCGGGTATGCCAGTCCGGCGGGCGCGTCTGCACGGGGTTCATGGCGACTCCTCGGGGAAGCGATTGCATGAGATCCATGGTGACGCAAGGGGCGATCGGAGGGAACCGCAATTCCTACCCGTTCGCGGGACGGGAGGCCGGTCGGCCGGGAAACGGGGGTGAAAACAGGTGTACGACGGGCTACGGGGGAATCGGGTAGTTTCACCGGATGACGTTTGCGTCGGGTTTTGTGAGCATGGGACCAGAAAAGGAGGTGCCGTATGAAGATTCTTGTTGCCATCGACGGCTCGGGGTTCTCGCGACTCGCGGTGGAACAGGCCGCGGACATCGCGGAGGCCCGGGGCGGCGAGATCCTTCTTTTGACCGTGTCGAGCGTGATCAACATGGGCTCCTACGCCGCGGTCGCTTACATGCCCGATTCCACCTGGGAGGTGCCGACCAAGGCTCAGGCCCTGGAAATCCTCGAAGAAGCCGCGGCGCAACTGCATGCGCGGGGACTCTCGGCGCGGACGCTGCACCGGCTGGGGGGGATCTCTGATACCATTCTGGAAGTGGCGGAGCACGAAGGGGTCGACCTCATCGTGGTGGGCTCTCATGGCCGGACCGGGCTGACCCGGTTCCTGCTGGGGTCCGTGTCGAGCCAGGTGGCCAGCCATGCGCCGTGCTCCGTCCTGGTTGCCAAGCAACCGGCGGCGGTCTCGCAGGCAACCGACGCTTCCGCGCAGGCGGCGAAGGCCTAAGAGGAGTAGCGATGCAGCAGCCCGTGGAACCCAAGAAAGTCGAGGCTCCGAGCCCCAGCGCGGAGGAGCGTCACCGGCAGCTGCTTCGCCGCTTCATGGTCCTGCAAGAGGACGAGCGCCGGCAGGTGGCCCGCGAACTTCACGAGGGCGCGGGCCAGATGCTCACCTCGCTGCTCTTCGGCATCAAGATGCTCGAGGGCGCCATGACCCTCGACGAGGTGAACCGTTTCCTGCCCGAGCTGAAGAGCCAGGTCTGGGAAACCCTGGAGACCCTGCGGCAGATCTCGGTCAACCTGCGCCCGTCCCTGTTGGAGGATCTCGGGCTGGTCTCGACGCTGCGCTCCTACGCGCGGGACTTCGGAGTCCGGCAGCAAATCGAGGTCTTCTTCTCGGCCCAAGGCGACGAGATTCGCCTGGATCCCATGAGCGAGATCACGGTCTTCCGGATCGTCCAGGAGGCCCTGATCAATGCCGGGAAGTACTCCCGCGCCACCCAGGTCACGGTGGCCATGACCTTTGCAGCCGGAGAATTGGCGGTTAGAATAGAGGATAACGGGATCGGAATGGATCCCCGACTCTTGGAAGAAGGGCCGCAAGGCGCTCCCGTGGGGATCTGGGGCATGCAGGAGCGCGCCGCCTTCTTGGGCGGTGCCTGCCGCATCGAAACGGCTCCCGGCAGAGGAGTCAGTATCCACCTCAGCCTGCCGCTACGCTAACGAGCGGGTTCCGCCGGACAGCTCCGCTGCCTCTCGAAACCGCTGCAGGCGCGGATGCCCCTTGAAAGGAGCCTGTTTCCCGATGTCCTTCGAGTTCACGCAGCCCGTCCGCATCATGTTGGCGGACGATCATGCCATCCTCCGGACGGGCCTGCGCCTGATGCTTTCCGCCGTCCCCAACCTCGAAGTGGTGGGAGAAGCGACCAACGGCCGCGAAGCCCTCACCAAGGCCGAGGAGCTCAAGCCCGACGTGGTGATCATGGACATCACCATGCCCGAGATGAACGGCATCGAGGCGACCACCGAGCTGAAGCGCCGCCTTCCCCGCACCAAGATCCTCTTCCTCACCATGCACGAGAACGAAGAGCTGCTCTTCCGGACCGTCCAAGCCGGCGGTTCGGGCTACGTGCTCAAGAAGTCGGCCGACAACGAGCTGGTCGAGGCCATCTACCAGGTGAGCCGGGGGGAAACCTTCCTGCGCCCGGATCTCGCCAAGCAGGTGGTCCAGGACTACCTCCACCGGGTGGATTCCGGTGAGGAGAGCGAGTCCTACGAAGATCTCACCGAGCGCGAGCGCGAGGTGCTGCAGCTGCTGGCCATGGGCATGACCAACCAGCAAGTCGCCGACAAGCTGGTCCTCAGCGTCCGGACCGTCGAGACCCACCGCGCGCGGATCATGGACAAGCTCGGCATCAAGGGCCGCGCCGCCCTGGTCTCCTACGCCAAGCGCCGGGGACTCGTGCTCTAGAGCGGCTACAGGCGCTTCGCAACCGCCGCGGGCGCTCGGCTATCGGTAGTTTCTTCCGTTTGAACCTCCTCCGGGGCTGGCTAAGCTAAAGCCAGCCCTTGTTCGTGGAGGTCCCCATGCCTGACATCCCCTTGTCGCCGTCCGCCGCCCCGCGCATGACCATCGGAGTGATGGGCTCCGCCGCCGCCGACCTGGACCCGGAGGCCGTCGCCCTCAGCTATGCCCTCGGGCAGGCGATCGCCCGTCACGGCTGCACCCTCGTCAACGGCGCCTGCCCCGGCTACCCCTTCCACGCCGCCCGCGGCGCCAAGGAAGCCGGCGGCCTGACCGTCGGCATCTCCCCGGCGCTTTCCCTCGACCAGCACCTGAACCACTACGCCTCCCCGACCGCCTACCTGGACGTGATCGTCTACACTGGCTCCGGCCTGATGGGCCGCGAGGTCACCAACATCCGCTCCAGCGACATGGTCGTCATCGTCGGCGGGCGCTCCGGCACCCTGGGCGAGTTCGCCATCGCCTACGACGAAGGCAAGCTCATCGGCGTCCTGGAGGGCACTGGGGGCATCACCGAGGCCCTTCCCGGCATCGTCGCGATCTGCCGGAAAGACTCCGGCGCCCACCTGATCTACGACGCGGATCCCGAACGCCTCGTCGAGCGCCTCATCGACTACTACCACCAGCACCACTGCCAGCATCCCTCTTGCTTCCACCAGCCAAACGCGCGGCATGTCGAGGCCCGCGGCTAGCCCCGCGGCATCCAACGTCTAGGAGGTTCTCATGGCGACCTTGCAATTCCTCGGAGCAGCCGGAGCCGTCACCGGCTCCAAGTTCCTCCTCACCACCCCCTGGGCCAAGGTGCTGATCGACTGCGGCCTCTTCCAGGGCCCGCGCGAGCTCAAGGCGCTCAACTGGCAAGGCTTCACGGCCTCCCCCAGCCAGCTCGACGCCGTCATCCTCAGCCACGCCCACCTGGATCACTCGGGCTACTTGCCCAAGCTGATCAAGGACGGCTTCGATCGCAAGGTCTACTGCACCAGCGGAACCGCAGACTTGCTCTCCATCTTGCTCCCGGACGCCGGCTTCCTCCAAGAAGAGGAAGCCCAGCACGCCAACCGGAAAGGCTGGTCCCGTCACCAGCCTGCCATGCCCCTCTTCACCATGCTCGAAGCCCAAAGAGCGCTCCAGCGGTTGCGGGCCGTCCCCTACGGCAAGCCTCGCGAGGTCGCCGAGGGCATCACCGTGACCTTCCATCCCGCCGGCCACATCATCGGGTCCTCGATCCTCGAGATCGTGGTGGAAGAGCCGCAGGGCAAGTCGACGTTCGTCTTCTCGGGGGATCTCGGGCGGCCGGGCACTCCCTTGCTCAAGGATCCCACGCCCATGGCCAAGGCCGACTACCTGATCGTGGAGTCGACCTACGGCGATCGCCTGCATCCCGACGGCCCTCCCTCCCTGGAGCTCGCCAAGGTGGTGAACGAGTCGGTCCAGCGCGGGGGCATGCTCGTCATCCCCGCCTTCGCGGTCGGGCGCACCCAGGAGGTGCTCTACGTGCTTCGCGAGCTGGAGGATCAGGGCCGCATCCCCTCCCTCGACGTCTTCGTGGACAGCCCCATGGCGATCGACGCGACCGACATCGCCCTGGCGCACTCCGAGGAGTTCGACCGGGAAGCCATGGACCTCCTGCGCCGCGGCGTGAAGCCCCTGGCGCCCCGCAAGCTTCACCTGGTGCGGGATTCCCAGCAGTCGCGCGCGCTCAACTCCATCGCGGGACCGGGGATCATCCTCTCGGCGAGCGGCATGTGCACGGGCGGCCGGATCAAGCACCACCTGCGCCAGCGCCTCGGCGACGAGCGAAACACCATCTGCTTCGTCGGGTTTCAGGCAGCAGGGACCAAGGGACGCGCCATCGTCGACGGGGCGTCGGAGGTCTGGCTGCACGGGCAGCAGATCCCCGTCAGGGCCGTCATCACCCGGATCGAGGGATTTTCCGCGCATGCGGATCAGCGCCATCTCCTGCAATGGATGAAGGGCTTCGAGGCCCCTCCCCGGCGGACCTTCGTGGTCCATGGCGAGCCTGAGGCCAGCCTCACGCTCGCCGAACGGATCCAGGAGGATCTCGGCTGGAAGACCACCATCCCGAGCCAGGGAGAGCTCGTCGCGCTGGTGTCGGCGGGCCGTTCCGCCAAGCGCCCGGAAGCCGTCGACTGAAACGCCGCCGAACGCCGCCGCCAAGCACTAACAGGCTGCTGAATTAACTCACGTTTTTCGGTCGAAGGAGCGGGCGGGGGACTCGAGCAGCCTTCGCATCCCTACCAGGTTGTCGTGCGAGCATCCCCATGGCAGCCTCCCGTTCCGCCTTGCCCGTCGCGTGCGTGAGGCGGGTATCCACCATCAAGCCGTTCCGGTTCTCCATCAGGACGTGCCCCAGGTAAGCCAGTTCAGCCAACAAGAGCGCGCGCAGGAGATGCTCGGGAGGAATCGAGGGCCTTCCGATCTTGGCGTAGCTGCTGGCGCTGCTGCGTTCTGCGGATCGATGGCCCTCCACGTGAGTCGGGGACGGCTCGAGGATCGCAGAAGCGCTTGAGCTTGTCCATGACAATGGCGGGAAGAGGCTGGGGAGCCCAAAGCAGAGTCCTAGGGTCGAGGGCCCGAGAACCGGGGATGTGAGGCTGCGACAGGCCATGCCGCAATCACGACCACGCGACGACTCGCAGCCGAGCACACCGGAACAACGCCTCTACCGGAAGGGCCCGTGCCCCGGGCCACGGCTCTCATCTTCTTTACCATTGGCCTGGGGA
>JAKFCT010000065.1:0-1612 GCA_036676495.1 Candidatus Sericytochromatia bacterium | reverse complement strand
GTCCGTGGCACTCAATACCAAGGAAATCCGCCAGCGGATCAAGGGCTTCAAGAGCACGCAGCAGATCACCAAGGCCATGGAGCTGGTCGCGGCGGCGAAGGTTCGCCGCGTCCAGACCCGGGCCGTCGCAGCGCGCCCCTACGCGGAGAAGATCCGCGAGATGTTCGCCGCCGTGACGAGCCAGCTTCCCGCGGGCGAGGTGCAATCCCAGCTCCTCACCCACCGGGATGTCCAAAACGTCTTGTTGATCGTCATCACCTCGGATAAGGGTCTGGCAGGCGCCTACAACACCAACGTGCTGCGCCAGGCCGTGCTCCGCGCCCGCGAGTGGCGGGAAAAAGGCATCGAGCCCCAGCTCCTCGTCGTGGGGACCAAGGGGGTCAACTTCTTCCGCCATTCCAACTTCCAGGTGGTGAAGACCCTCCAGCACCTCCCGCAGATCCCGACCTTCACCGAGGCGACCCTGATCGTCGAGGAGTTCACCAAGCTCTACACCGAGGGCAAGGTGGATCGGGTGGAGTTCATCCACACCAAGTTCCACTCGATGCTTCGCTTCACCCCCGAGGTCGTCACCCTGCTTCCCGCCGAGCGCACGGAAGCAACGGCCACCACCGGGTTCAACGCCGAGTACATCTTCGAGCCCACCGCCTCGGAGATGATCGAGGAACTGGTCCCCACCTACCTCCAGACCGTCGTCTACCAGGGCATGCTCGAGAGTTCGACCTCGTTCTTCGCGAGCCAGATGACCGCCATGGGAGCCGCCACGAAGAACGCCGGAGAGCTGATCCAGCACATGACGCTGGCCCTGAACAAGGCGCGCCAGGCCGCGATCACCCAGGAGATCAGCGAAGTCGTGGGCGGCGCCGCAGCCCTGAAGGCGTAATAGCCAAGTTTATTAGGAGATGATCGATATGACTCTTACGGCTACCCAGGGCCAGATCGGGGAAGTTACCCAGGTCATCGGACCCGTTATCGACGTTCACTTCCCCTCGGGCGAGCTTCCCGCCATCTACAACGCCCTGCTCATCGACGCCAAGAATGAGGCCGGCCTCACCGTCCGCCTCACCGCCGAGGTCCAGCAGCACCTGGGCGACAACCGCGTCCGCGCGGTTGCCATGAGCTCCACCGACGGCCTGACCCGCGGCATGAAGGTCGTGGACTCCGGCGCGCCCATCATGGTGCCCGTCGGCGACCTCACCAAGGGCCGCATCTTCAACGTCCTCGGCGAGCCCGTGGACAACAAGCCGGCTCCGGAAGGCACCAAGTTCTGGTCCATCCACCGTCCCGCCCCCCAGCTCACCGACCTCGAGGTCGCCCCCCAGATCCTCGAGACGGGCATCAAGGTCGTCGACCTCCTCGCCCCCTACCTCAAGGGCGGTAAGATCGGCCTCTTCGGCGGCGCCGGCGTCGGCAAGACGGTTCTGATCCAGGAGCTGATCAACAACATCGCCAAGTTCCACTCGGGCGTGTCGGTCTTCGCCGGCGTCGGCGAGCGGACCCGCGAAGGCAACGACCTCTACCAGGAAATGAGCGAGTCCGGCGTTATCGCCAACACCACGCTCGTCTACGGTCAGATGAACGAGCCGCCCGGAGCCCGTATGCGCGTCGGCCT
>JAKFCT010000064.1:0-7814 GCA_036676495.1 Candidatus Sericytochromatia bacterium | reverse complement strand
GCGGCGGGTCCCGAGGTCTGGGGGCCCGCCGCGTCGTCCTAAAGGCCGTCCCCAGGCCAATGGTAAAGAAGATGAGAGCCGTGGCCCGGGGCACGGGCCCTTCCGGTAGAGGCGTTGTTCCGGCGTGCTCGGCTGCGAGTCGTCGCGTGGTCGTGATTGCGGCATGGCCTGTCGCAGCCTCACATCCCCGGTTCTCGGGCCCTCGACCTTAGGACTCTGCTTTGGGCTCCCCAGCCTCTTCCCGCCATTGTCATGGACAAGCTCAAGCGCTTCTGCGATCCTCGAGCCATCCCCGACTCACGTGGAGGGCCATCGATGCGCGGAACGCAGCAGAGCCAGCAGCTACGCCAAGAACGGAAGGCCCTCGATTCCTCCCGAGCGTCTCCTGCGCGCGCTCTTGTTGGCTGAACTGGCTTACCTGGGGCACGTCCTGAAGGAGAACCGGAACGCCTTGACGGTGGATACCCGCCTCACGCAAGCGACGGGCAAGGCGGAACGGGAGGCTGCCATGGGGATGCGAAGGCTGCTCGAGTCCCCCGCCCGCTCCTTCGACCGAAAAACGTGAGTTAATTCAGCAGCCTGCTAGTGCTTGGCGGCGGCGTTCGGCGGCGATTCGGCCGTGGCGGCCGGCTTGAACAAGAGCCAGGCGCCTCCACCCAGGAGGGCGAGCACGAGGATGGCGGCCACGATCCACTTCGGGGCCTGGGAGGGTTCGTCGTTCAGGACCAAGGGCTTGGTGGCGGCCTTGGAGAGGGGCTTGGTGGAGGCTCGGCTTCCGTCCTTGGGCTTGGCGAGCTTGGCGGTTCCGGGTTGGGTGACGCGGGAGGCCGCGGGCTCCTCTCCGCCCTCGGTGAGGGCGATCCGGTTGCGGCGGGAGATTTGCTCCTCGAGGCCCGCGATGATCTGCTCGGGGGTGCAGGTGCCCATGTCGATGAGCAGCTGTCCCAGGGGGCGTGGGTCTTCGACCTGGCGCATCAGGGCCTGGCCGAGGCCCTCGGCGGTGAGGGAGCGCTGGTCGATGAGAATTTCTCCCAGGCGTGCCTGGCCCGCCTGGACGGCCTTGCGCTTGCGGGATTGCCAGCCGAGCGCGCTCTGGAGGTCGGCATGGGTGATCTGGTTGAGGTTGATGAGCACCTCGCCCAGAGGGACGCGCATGCGGCTTTGCTCGTCGGCGAGGGCGATCAGCATGTCGGTGCGGGTGATTTTCTTGCGGGCAATGAGCACTTCGCCCAGCATGTCGGCTTCCGGAAGGTCGATATGCAGGGCGCGCTGGGATCTCAGGGCTTGCTGGATCTGGGTGCTGGTGCAAGCTTGCATCTGTTCGAGCACCTCTCCCAGGGGTCTCTTGATCTGGGTCTGAAGGAAGAGGGCTTGCTTGAGCTGATGCGCGGAGATGGCTCCCGAGGCGAGCAGGATCCCGCCGAGGCGTTCCGGGTAGGGACGGGCGCCGGGCCTGATCAGGCGGGCATCGCCGAGGGCCCCCGAGACCATTTGCTCGAAGTTGCAGAGCCCGAGGCGCAAAAGGGTCTGTCCGACCGATTCGCGATCGGTATTACGCTCCTGGAGGGTGTCGGCGACGAGTTCGGCATCGAGCACTCCGTTGGCGGCGAGGACGCCGGCGATCGAAAGGTCGGGCTGGCGGATGGTCACGTCGTAGCCCCGGGTCTCGCTGAGGCGGGCGACGAACTGGCGCCAGTTGAAGAGCTTGCCCATGGTGAGGTCGTCGTTGGCGGCGCGCTCCCGGAAGAGGGCGTCGTCGCTCACCTTGGACATGACCTTGTCGAGGTCGTCCTGGTTGACCAGCATGAGGCTGTCCTTGACCGGGAAGATGAGGCGCGGGTTGACCGGGTAGGTGCGGGTGCCCATGCCCTGGATGCGGACGTCGGAGGCCCCGACGGTCACGAGGTCGCCGCGGTGCATCATGCTGACGCGCACGCCGCGGCGGCGGCAATAGGCGACGATGTCCTGGAGGTAGAGGCGCTTGGCGGTGAGGAGGGGCTGGTTTTTTTGGCCCCAGCCGCACATGCACCAGGGGGAGGCCCGGCGGGCTGCCGGAACGCTCGATCCGCACTCGGGACATTCCATCGGGGCCTGGGTCTCGCCGAGGGGGAGAGGCGCGTCGGTCTGGGCGGACTCGTCCAGGGAGCCGAGCCCTTGGCGGGCGACGCCGGCGAGTTCGGGGTCGGACGCGTTGGAGATGACGAAAGAGAAGGCCTCGGCCGCCTTCTTGGGCTGGCCGTCCTTTTGATAGGCGCGCGCCAGCATGAGCCAGACCCGATGGTTATCGGGGTGGAACTTGGCAGCGTACTCCAGAAAGACGATGGCTTCCGGAATTCGGCCTTCCTTGAAGGCCCGGACGCCCATATCAACCGACGACTTCACGCGTGTTACCAGCGAATTTCCAGCGAGTGATCCCGTGGATTCCTGGAGGGTGGCCCGAAACCTCCGTCGTGGGGACGGGCGGCAGCGGCATGGCCCTCCAAGCGGGCCCCCCCTCTTATACCCATCGAATGCTCGCTCGCAACCCCTGGGACCGAGAAACGGCCGCGCGGATTTGACGCATGCGGGGAGGCGATTCGTTCACTTCGTCCTTTTGTTGGGAGGGGCTTCCCGGGACCATGGAAGCGAACAAGCGAGAGAGGAGGTCGCCATGACGATCCCAAGGAGGACGCCGCAGCAGTCCCGCTTGCGGCCGCGACGGAAGGTCCGGCCCAAGGCCGCCCCCAACGGGGGCCGCCTCCTGGGCTTGCTCGTATTGGCCCTGGCCCTCGTGATGGGTTGCCAGACCGAGCCCCCCAACACTCCGGATCCGGCGCCTGACGGGGGGACCGTCTCGGCCAACGGCATTGCGGGGCGCGTGCAGGCTCCTCCCGCCATGCAAAAGGACAACGGCGGAGCCTGGGACAACGTCCGGGGACCGCTCAACGAAGCTCCGCTCGCCGGCGTCCAGGTCTATCTGCTCGGCGCCCGGGGCGAGACGATCGAGGGGTTCACCCCCGTCCAGACGGATGCCAAGGGGATCTTCCGGTTCGACGCGACCCCTGCGGAGGCGGGCTTGATCGCGGTCATGCCCAAGGCCGTCGAGGCGAGCAAGCCGCTATTGGCCTATTATCGCCGGGGCCATGCGTCCTACGTGGGAGTGTCCTCGACCCTGGTCGCCGGGGCCCTGCGAGAGGCCGTCCTGGCGAAACCCTCCCTCACCTATGCCGCCTTCGATCCCGACAAGGTCTCGCAGCTCCAAGAGAAAGTGGAGATCAAGGTCGCCAAGGGCACCACCGTGCTCGGCCTCTACTACCTCGATCAGGTGTTGATCGATTGGGCACGCGCCGATGCCGAGCTGAAGGCTCCGCTGGAGGCCCTCGCGCCAGGGATCACCGCGCCCCGCGTCCAGCCCACTCCTCCGGGCTTGAAGCGCTAGCCCGCGCTGCTGGCCGGTGGCGACGTTTCCCGCGTTTGGAGGCATAATCGGAGAGCCAGTCACCCACAGGAACTCTACCGCTCATGCCCCTGACCTGCCGCCAGAGGCCAGCCCCGAGTCCGGAGGAAAGGAGCCCAACTCCCCATGTCCAAGCCCACGCTGATGATCGTCGTCGGAAGCACCCGCCCCGGGCGGGTCGGCCTGCCCGTCGCCGAATGGATCCAGGAGCGCGCCGTCGCCCACGGAGCCTTCGAGGTCGACCTCGCCGATCTGGCCGAGATCAACCTGCCCTTCATGGACGAGCCGAATCACCCGCGGCTGCGCCAGTACACGCACGCGCATACCCAGGCATGGAGCGCCCGGGTGGAGGCGGCGGCTGCCTTCGTCTTCGTCAGCCCCGAGTACAATCACGGCCTCTCCGCGCCGCTCAAGAACGCTATCGACTACCTTCACAACGAGTGGCGGCACAAGCCGGTCGGGCTCGTCACCTACGGCGGCGTCTCCGCCGGCACGCGCGCCGCCCAGATGATCAAGCCGATCGTGGCGGCCCTTTCGATGGTTCCCATGGTCGAGGCCGTCACCATTCCCTTCGTCTCCCAGTTCCTCGACGAGGAGGGAAAGGTGAAGCCCAACGAGATCATGCTGACCTCCGCCTCCGCCATGTTCGATGCGCTGGTCCGCTGGGAAACGACGCTCAGGGCCTTACGCGCCTAGCCAAGCTCCATGCCGGCGCAGAGCCGCCTCGCCGAGGCGGCTCTGCGTCGGCATGCGATCGCCTTGACAAATCATTCTATGTAGAATATTCTAACCCTAACAGCCGCGCCTCCCAGATCGCGGTTTCGCGGGAGCTTTGACGGGGCGCGGGAAAGAGAGGGTTCCATGTTGAAGCTGGCCGAGCAGTATCACGCGCATCTTTACTTCGATGCCGAGCAGGTGGCGTTCGCGCAGGAGCTTCATCGGAGGGCGCAGCGGGAGCTCGGGGCGCTCGCGACCATCTGGCCCATGCGCATGACCCCGGTGGGGCCGCATGAGGCGCCCATGTTCGAGATCGAGTTCCCGCATGCCGCGCGCGAGCCGGTACTCGCATGGGTGCAGGCTCACCATGGTCCCCTCTCGGTCTTGCTGCACCCCGAGACGGGCCACGTCCTCGCGGATCACCGTGATCACGCGGTCTGGCTCGGCCGGAAGCTCGCTCTGAAGCTCGATCGCTTGGTTTAGCCCTAGAAAGGTCTTCATGAAAGATTCCCGTTACCCGGTCTCGCAGGAGACCTCGATGCTGCCGGTGATCCGGGCCCTCCATCGCTGTAATCAGCGCGTCGAGCGCGTCATGAACCGCTTCGTGGAGGCACATGATCTGACGCCTTCCCAGTTCGACGTCCTCGCCACCCTCGGAGACACGGCGGGCCTACCCTTCAAGACGCTGAGCCAGCAGGCCCTCGTCACGGGGGGCACGCTCACCCCCGTCCTGAACCGCATGGAGGCCAAGGGGCTCGTCAGGCGCTGCAAGGACGAGCGGGACAGCCGCCAGGTGATCCTGAAGCTGACCCCGGAAGGCCAGGCGCTCTACGAGGCCACCTTCCTGCCCTACGTCGATCATGCGCAGGCCTACGTCGACGCGCTCGCGCCGGACGAGCAGGCCGAACTCACCCGCTTGCTCGAGAAACTCGAGAACGCGCTCGGATAGTCGGCCCCTAGCGCCGGCCCCCCCTATCCATCGCCTGAAGGAGAAGAAGATGACCCCGATAACCGCTCGCATGCCCGTGGCGTTCATCCCTCATGGGGGTGGCCCGTGGCCCTTCGTCGACCTCGGCTGGGGCGACAAGGCCGGGGAGGACGCGCTCGCGGCCTACCTCCGCTCGCTGAGCGGGCTGCCCAAGACCCCCCCCAAGGCGCTCTTGGTGATCTCGGCGCACTGGGAAGAGGGCGTTCCGACGGTCATGACCTCGGAGCATCCCCCCATGCTCTACGACTACTATGGCTTCCCGCCGGAGTCGTACACGATCACCTGGCCGGCTCCCGGCGCTCCCGCGCTCGCGGCCCGGGTGCGGGACCTGCTGGAAGGGGCGGGCATCGCGACGGCCTCCGACGCGGAGCGCGGCTACGATCACGGCGCCTTCGTGCCGCTCAAGGTCGCCTATCCGCAGGCCGACGTGCCCGCGGTCCAGCTCTCGCTCAAGCGTGGCCTCGACCCCGAGGAGCACCTCGCCATGGGGCGCGCGCTCGCGCCGCTGCGCGACGAGGGCGTCTTCATCGTCGGGAGCGGCATGACCTACCACAACATGCGGGGCTTCAACCACCCCTCGGCCCGCTCCGTCTCGGAGGAGTTCGATGCCTGGCTGCGCGAGACCGGGACCCTGGAGGCCGCGGAGCGCGACCGGCGCCTGGCGCAGTGGACCTCCGCGCCGCAGGCGCGCAACGTGCATCCCCGCGAGGAGCACCTGATTCCCATGATGGTGATCGCCGGGGCTGCCGGCGAGGACCGCGGCTCGGTGGCCTACGCCGGCAATCTGCTGGGGGTATCGATTTCCGCGTACCACTTCGGTTAATCCGACGCCTCGAGGGCCCTCCGGCACTGGCCGGAGGGCCCTCGATCATGGGGAGGCTCGCTTTACCCGGCGAGAGAGGCGCTCTGCGCCATGCTCCGGGCCACGGCCTCGGCCACCTTGATGCCGTCGATCCCCGACGAAAGGATGCCGCCGGCGTAGCCGGCCCCTTCGCCTGCGGGGTAGAGCCCGATCGTGTTGAGGCTCTGGTAGTCGTCTCCGCGCGTGATCCGGACCGGGGACGACGTGCGGGTCTCCACGCCCGTGAACAGGGCGTCCTCCATGGCGAAGCCGCGGATCTGCCGGTCGAAGGCCGGAATCGCCTCCCGGATGGCGGCGATCGCGTACTCGGGAAGGGCGTCGCTCAGGTCCCCGGGCTTCACGCCCGGCCGGTAAGACGGTTTCACGGCGCCGATCTCGGTGGAGGGGCGGCCGGCGAGGAAGTCCCCGACCCGCTGGACGGGCGCGACGTACTTGCCTCCTCCCAGCCGGAAGGCCTGCTCTTCGAGGCGGCGCTGCAGCTCGATGCCCGCCAGGGGGTGGGCGCTCGGGAAGTCCTCGGGGGTGATGCCCACGACGATGGCCGCGTTGGCGTTCTGCTCGTCCCGGGCGTACTGGCTCATGCCGTTGGTGACGAGGCGTCCCGGTTCGGAGGCGGCGGCCACCACGAGGCCGCCGGGGCACATGCAGAAGCTGTAGACCGCGCGTCCGTTCTGGCAGTGGTGAACCAGCTTGTAGTCCGCCGCTCCCAGCAGGCGGTTTCCGGCCTGGGGGCCGTAGCGCGCCTGGTCGATCAGTTCCTGGGGGTGCTCGATCCGGAAGCCGATGGAGAAGGGCTTCGCGTCGAGGGTGACGCCGCGCTCGTAGAGCATCTGGAAGGTGTCGCGGGCGCTGTGGCCGATGGCGAGCACGACGTGATCGCTTGCGAGCTGCGTGCCGTCCGCGAGCGTGACTCCGCGCACGCGGCCGTTCTCGATCGCGAGGTCGGTGACCCGGCTCTCGAAGCGGAACTCGCCGCCCAGGGACTCGATGGTCGCGCGCATCTTCTGGACGATGGAGACCAGCCGGTAGGTGCCGATGTGAGGCCGGTTGACGTAGAGGATTTCCGGGGAGGCGCCGGCTTCGACGAACTCCATGAGCACCTTGCGGCCGTAATGCTGGGGATCTCTCACCTGGCTGTAGAGTTTGCCGTCGGAGAAGGTGCCCGCTCCGCCCTCGCCGAACTGGGCGTTGGATTCGGGGTTGAGGTCCTGGCCGAGGCGCCAGAAGCCGAAGGTGTCCTTGGTGCGGTCGCGGACGTTCTTGCCGCGTTCCAGGATGAGGGGGCGGAAGCCCATGCGGGCGAGCATCAGGCCGGCGAAGAGGCCTGCGGGGCCCGCGCCGATCACGATCGGCCGCGTTTTGAGGCCGGCGGGGGCATGGGCCACCATCCGGTAGGTCATGTCGGGCGTTTCGCTCACATGGGGATCGTTCTTGAAGCGCTTGAGGAGGCGGGCGTCCTGGCGGGTTTGGACGTCGACGATGTAGACCCAGCGGGGGTCGTGCTTGCGGCGGGAGTCGTAGCTGCGCTTGTAGATGGAGACCTGGATCAGGTCGTCGGGGGGGATGCCGAGCTTGGAGAGGATAGCGGCCGAGAGGGCCGCCTCGACATGGTCGATCGGGAGTTTCACCTCGAAGAGTCGAATCATCTGAATGTCCTGAACAGTCGGGGGGAGCGGGGGTTGAATCGCCGAAGGGCCCGACCGAAGTCGGGCCCTTCCGGAGTGGAGATGGTGGGAATTGAACCCACGTCCCAAAAGGCAGCCATAGAGGCTTCTACGAGCGTAGCCTGGGAATCGATTTCGCTCTCTGGG
>JAKFCT010000063.1:0-30739 GCA_036676495.1 Candidatus Sericytochromatia bacterium | reverse complement strand
CCATGCCGGCGGGAATGAAGTTGGCCACCAGGGTCGGCATGCCGATGCCCAGGTTCACGTAGTAGCCGTCACGCAGTTCCTGAGCGATGCGCTGGGCGATCTGATTACGATCCAATGGCATGATGATCCTCTCCTAAACCGAAGCTTTGGCGCGGGGGCGAACCGTCCGCTGCTCGATACGCTTCTCGTAGTCGACGCCCTGCAGGATCCGGTCGACGTAGATGCCCGGCGTGTGGACGTGATCGGGATCGATCTCCCCGGCCTCCACGATCTGCTCGACCTCCACGAGGGTGGTCTTCGCGGCGGTGGCCATCATGGGGTTGAAGTTGCGGGCGGTCTTGCGGAAGACCAGGTTGCCCGTGGTGTCGCCCTTCCAGGCCTTGACCAGCGCGAGGTCGGCCTTGAGCGGCATCTCGAGGACGTACTCGTGGCCGTCGATGACCCGGGTCTCCTTGCCCTCGGCGACCAGCGTGCCGACGCCGGTGCGGGTGAAGAAGGCGCCGATCCCGGCGCCGCCGGCCCGGATGCGCTCGGCGAGCGTGCCCTGGGGCACCAGTTCCACCTCGAGGGAACCCTCGAGCAGTTGACGCTCGAAGGTCTTGTTCTCCCCGACGTAGCTGGAGATCATCTTCTTGATCTGGCGGGTCTGAAGCAAGAGTCCGAGACCGAAGTCATCGACTCCGGCGTTGTTGGAGATGATGGTGAGATCCTTCACTCCGGAGTCGCGAAGCGCCAGGATCAGGTTCTCGGGGATGCCGCAGAGGCCGAAGCCTCCGACCATCAGGGTCATGCCGTCCCGCAAGAGACCGCTGAGTGCCTCCGGGGCATTGGCGTAGACTTTATTCATGGGGACTTCCTCCTGCGCGAGGCGTTACCCCGGTCCCCGGGAGCCCGCCCTCGCCGTTGTCGAGCAGAATGCCCCCATTATACAACGAAGTCTTAACCGCGACCGGGCCTTTCGCGGCATGCCCGCTCAGAGCGGTGCGGTCTCGCGCTTGAATTGTTCCGCGTTCGTCACCGAGCCCGTCAGCTTCTGCTCGCGGACGATCGCTTCGATGGCCTGAATGCGCTGCTGAACGGACGGGTGGGTGGACAGGGGAACCAGCCAGCCGGGGGCCTCTCCGCCGCGCGCGGCGATCGTCTGAAGGAAGCCCACCAGGGCCTCGGGGTCGTAACGGTTGGCTGCGGCCAGCTGGGCGCCGACGCGATCCGCCTCGAACTCCGCGTCACGGCCGTAGCCGTTGAGCACGATCTGCAAGGCGATGCTGCCGGCAGCCTGGGCGATTTGCGGGCTGGTCCCAAGGGCCGCGATCGCGAGGCCCTGGGCCACCATCGCCCGCTTCATCTGGTCGATGCCATGCCGCTCGACGACGTGCGCGATCTCATGCGCCAGGACCGCCGCCAGCTCGGCCTCGTTCTTCATGGCTTTGAGGGCGCCCGTGGTCACGCAGATCACGCCTCCGGGCAGGGCGAACGCATTGAGGTCGTTGCTCTCGACGATGCCGAAGCGCCAGGGTAGGTTCGCCCGGCTGGTTTCCTTGGCGAGCTTCAGCCCGACCCGGGCGACGTACTGGTTGAGGGCTTGCCCGGAGTAGAGACGGAAGTTCGGATCGGCGGCCAACTGCTGCACCGCGGCATTGCCGATGGCGACCTCTTGCTCGTCCGAGATCGGCTGCAACGCCTGCGCGGCGGTCAAGCCGCCGATCAAGAGTTGCGCGCACCCCGTCGTCGCGAGGGAAAAGACGAGCCCGAAAAGCAGCAAGACCCGAACCAGCATGGGTCACCCCCCTTCTTCTCCGGGATTGTAGGCCGGGGGGAAGGGGACGGGAAGCGACAAGCGACGCTATTTTGGGCGCGGCTCCGGGTTTAGCGCAGGGGGGCGGTCGCCGCGAGGAACTCGGACTGCCGGATCACGGAGCCGCTGAGGCGGTTTTCCTCGATGGTCTGCCGGATGGTCTCCAGGCGCTCCTCGAGCGGGGGATGCGTCGAGAGCGCGCCCAGCCAGGTGGGAGTCGCGCCGGAGGAGGCGTGGATGGTCTTGAGGAAGTCCCCCAGCGCGGGCGGCGAATAGCTCTCGCCGGCCCCGTAGATCGTGCCGTAGCGATCGGCCTGAAGCTCGGCGCTGCGGCCCTGGCCGTTCAAGACCAGCTGGAGCGCGATGGAACCGGCCTGTTGGGCGATCTGCGGGCTGGATCCGAGGGTGGCGATCGCCACGCCCTGGGCCACCATGGCCTGCTTGAGCTTCTCGATGCCGTGCTTATGCGCGACATGCGCCACCTCATGCCCCAGCACTCCCGCGAGCTCGGCCTCGTTCTTCATGGCCTTCAAGGCCCCGGTCGTGATGAAGATTTGCCCGCCCGGCAGGGCGAAGGCGTTGAGCGCGGGATCCTGGATGACCCGGAACTCCCACGGCAAGCTGGGACGCTCGGAACGCGCCGCCATGCGCTTGCCGACCCCTTGCACGTAGGCATTCACTCCCGAATGGGTGTAGACCTCGGTCTTGGAGTCGTTGAGGACCTCGTGAGCGGCCCCGCGGCCGATCTCGATCTCCTGCTCGTCAGAGATCGGCTGCAGCGCCTGAGCGGCTGTCAACCCTCCGAGCAGCAACTGGGCACAGCCCGTCGAGGCCAAGGTAGCAAGGGCCAGGGTGGAGGCGAAAAGCGTCTTCTTCATCCGTGGGACTCCTTATAGCGCGATGTACTCCCTAGACGCCAAAGCCGGCCGCCGGGTTCCCTCCATTGTAGCCCGCAAGGCCGTTTCATGCAGCCTACCTGAAAATGACCTGATAATCCATGGGTTCGTTATCCGGTCATCGCTGTCGTTCTGATGTTAAATTTTTTGATATATTGGGCCTTACGCGGAAACGTGGTGTTATGATGAGCGTACCAAGTACGACGGGAAGCATGCTCCGCGAAGCGGTTCCTGCCACCAGTCGCCAAGCCACCGAGAACCTTTGATAGAAAAGGATGATCGCCATGAACACCCGAGCTCGTTCTCTCAGCCGCATGCCCGTGCGTGGCGAGTCCACCGCATCGACCCGGCCGCGCAGCCCGTCGATTGACATCCTGAAGCGGAGCCTTGAGCTTGCGGGCGTCAACCGCAAGACCTTCGTCAAGGAGACGGGACTCAGCTACGAGTACGTGTCGCGGATCTTCAACGCCAAGGTGAAGTTCCCCACGGTTCGCGAGACGCTCGAGCGCTTCGCCGAAGTCGCCCAGATCGACCCGATGGTCTTCCCCGAGTACCAGGTGCTGGTCAGCTCGCTGCCCGAGTCCACCCGCAAGCTCTGGAGCCGGATGCAGGAACTGGGCCTCTCGCGCCAGGAGTTCGCCGGTCGGGTGGACATCTCCCGCACCTACATGTACGAGATCCTGCGCGGTGACGTGCCGTTCCCCCGCAACCCCGAGGTGATCGAGAAGATCGCCCAGGCTCTCGACCTCGCTCCCGAGACCTTCGCCGAGTACCTCGCCCCCGTTCAGGATTGGGCCGAGCGCAACCCGCTGGCCATCGAGCATGTCTTCATGAACCTGCTCGTCAACAAGCTGATGCTGGCGCGCGGCTACGCCAAGGGCCCCTCCTCGGCCGAGAAGATCTCCGACGAGATGCTCAAGATCTTCCCCCCCGAGGATCGCTACGAGCCCATCGTCGTCAAGATCTTCCAGGGCATGGGCAAGCGCAACCTCGACGTTCGCCGTCTGGCGCTCGAGTCCGACGTCCCCGAGCGGGATCTGCGCCTCATGCTGATGGGCCAGATTCAGACCGAGGACCTGCCGGAGACCCTCAAGAAGGTCAAGGCGACCCTCAAGATCAAGTAGTCATCCCTATGCGCTCGGAGGCCTTCGGCCTTCGAGCGCCTTGCTTTGAGGTGGACCGTGCCTGAGATTCTCTTGGTCGAAGACAACCCGGATACCGTCGAGTTCCTGGTCCGTCGCCTTAACGACTTCGGCTACGCCGTCCGGATCGCCCGAAACGGCATCGAAGCCCTGCATGCGATCGAAGACTTCGTTCCCGCGGCCGTCATCCTCGACATCAACCTGCCCCTCATGAACGGTGACGACGTCTGTCGGAAGATGCGGCAATCCCCCCGCACCACCCAGGTCCCGGTCATCTTCGTGACGGCCGAATCCGAGGATCGCGTCCGCGACCTGCTCGATCCCGAGACGACGATCTGCCTGGAAAAGGCGATCAAGGTTAAATCACTAGTCTCAGCCCTTGAATCGCTGGGCCTCCAACCAAAGCCCGGCAACTCGGTGGCAGCTAACCCCGACCAATAGACTTGCCTGACCCGCCATTCCGGCGGGTCTTCTTCTAGGAGCCACACCCATGCTCGACTCCACCATCCCAATTCCCACCTTGGACCTCTCTTCCCTCGACTTGGAAGAGCTGGTCGACAGGGCCTGGGGCGTACTCGTCGTTTCCGGCCTAGAACCTCGGGACCGGGAATCATGGGAGCTCGGATATCGGTTGGGCGTGGTCGGCGCGTTGATGCCATTGGTCGAGAGGCGTCTCGGTCTGGGGTAGGGAGAAAGCAAAAAAGCCCCGCTCATCGGCGGGGCTGGGTGCGGGCTTGGTCTACGAGCTGGCGGATTGCGGCAGAGGCTCCTCCCGGATGGCTGGATAGCCAATCCCAGGTCTCGTCGTCCAGCGTGACCTTTCGGGACTTGACGCCTAGCTTTGGGCGGCCCCGGCCCCGGCGAAAGGGCGGCGCCAAACGTCCCCCGTCTCCAGGTAATAACCATCATCCTCGGAGACGATGGTGGTAGGGACATATGAGCCGGGCTCGAACTTGGCATCAAACTCAGTCTGAGCCTTTTCCGCCTCCT
The DNA here is from genome assembly GCA_036676495.1 of Candidatus Sericytochromatia bacterium. GTDB lineage: Bacteria > Cyanobacteriota > Sericytochromatia > S15B-MN24 > UBA4093 > UBA4093. Next base: position 25,916 of record JAKFCT010000063.1, on the reverse strand, counting down.
CTTGGGTGTCGTGTGAGCTGATATGCCTCCCGACGTGGTTGGCTTCGGTGCTGGTCATCGTGTTGACAAGGTGGTACATCGCTTCTATCCCCTCGCCTACTTACCCATCTCAGCTTTGATAAACTCACGAGTGGCTTCAGAGGCCCACTCCATCTGATCGACGCTCTCGACAGTCTCGCCATCAAGGAAAAGATCGAGGAGTCCGGTCGCTTCCTTCTCCATGCCGTTGACCGTAACGTTCGCCATCGTCATCTCTCCTCTCGCTTGGCGGTGCATCCGCCTGACAAGATTAATAATACGACCGTAAAAATACTATGTCAATACTACGACCGTAAAAATAACGAGAAACGAAAAAGCCCCCGGCCGAAGCCGGGGGGGGGGAAGTATACGGAGATCGGGATATACTCGGGTAGTCTTGCCTAGAATCTGAGGCCCACCGCAATCGCAGGCCCGTGATCGCTCAGGCTCCATCGGGACCAGTAGTAGGCTCCTGCAAAGGCTTTCTGGCCAGCCGTCACTCCCAGCGCCCCCGCTTCGAGGTTCACGGCGGCGTCCAGGCCCAGCTCCAGGGGAGTGCCGAGGAGCCAGGGCGGCAGCTCGACGGCCATGAGCTGGTAGGTGATCGCGATGGCTCCTGGAACGGTCGCGCCCATGACCCCGAGGCGGGCATGGTCGTCACGTCCGCGTGGCTCTTCGCGGCGCACCCACTCCAGCGAGGGGGCTTCGGCCGCAGCCGAAGCCTCGGAGCTGGCGGCTGCCGTCGCGGTCTGGCTGACCTCGATGACGATCTCCTCGAAATCTCGCGCATGGGGCCCGTCGCTTCCCGCCTGGGCTTCAGGCCCATTGTGCAGGTTTTCCGACTTGATTTGAGGCGCATGGGGCCCAATAGGTCGCCGGATGGTCGCCTTGAGTGTTCCCGTCGCCGTGGCGGCCGCCGAGCTGGTAGCCTCCGCCTGGGGCGCGGGCATGGGGGAGGCGATCGCCGCCGGCGGAGTGACCGGATCCGGCGCGGGGCAGCGGGTGAGGCCCAGGAAGGCCAAGAGGGCGGCCCCCGCCGCAGCGAGGGCCAGGTACAGGCGCTTGCTCATCGGTAGCCCTCCACGCGCTTGATCAGAGTCGGCAGGTAGGGATAGAGCTTGTCGCCCGGGCAGGCTGTGCGCGTCGCCTCCTTGCTGTACCTGATGGCGTCCCGGTGCCCGATGATCTTTGGCCGCCACTGGAACTCCCGCTCCCAGGCGACGAGGATCTGCTCACCCCGCTTCAAGGCCAGCTCGGGGGGGAGCTTGCTGGTGTAGTCGCCGGCGAAGCACATGGCCAGGGAGATGGAGTTGAGCCCCCCAGTGCTCCAGGCGGTCTCGGATAGGGGCACGTCGAGGGTCCAGGACCCATCCGGGAAGACGACGGCGTTGTAGCCGTTCCCCGAGTAGGCGTAGAGCGTCCCCGGGCGCTTGGCCTTCTGCTCGGCCTTCTGCCAGGTGAGGGCGCTTTCGTGGCGGTGCCGGATGAAGGTCTCCGGCGTCCACTTCTCGGTGCCGGGCCCGGCATGGTGGACGACGAGGAATTCCAGGCGCGAGAGGTCCTTGCGCTTCGAGGCGAAGGGCTTACCCGTCTTCGGGTCGATCAGAGCGCGGCTCATCTGTGGGGATCCCCCTTTCCGAGGTAGTCATGGGAGTCGTAGGTGTAGGGCGGCGGGTAGGCGTCGTCGCGCTGGCGGGCGATCGCCTTGGAGACGGCGTAGACGCCGCCCGAGACTGCGAGGAGCGCAACCCACCCCTGCGGCACATCGGGGATAGTGACCGAGGACCAGGCGGCACGGAGGTAGGTCGGGATAAAGATGGCCCACGCGAGCCAGAATTGCGTTCGGCTCAGGCTGACGCGCCGGCCGCTCCGCTCATAGAAGAGGTCCTTGAAGATGCGCATGGAGCCCTCCTACGGCGCGGGGGGCTTGGCCGCGAAGATGGCAGCTAAGGCGCCGACAACGCCGGCCGCCGCGAGGCCGATCGCCTTCTCCACGAAGGTCTTGACGGTCCAGCGGAGCTGCTCGGCGCCCCGCGTCTCCAGCGCGCGGATGCGCTCGGAGTGTCGGTTGATGCGCTTGTCCTGCTCGTCCAGACGCTCCTCCAGGTCGAGGATGCGCGCTGCCGCGCCGGTGATCCCGCGCAGGCCGTCACCTTGGATCCACTCAAGGATGCGGTCGAGCTTCTGGTGGGCTTCAGGGTCACGGACAACTACGGGGCGATCACGGCTCGGCTCGGTCATGTGGTAGGTCCTTTCAGCGAGTCAGGGTTAGACGGGCAGCGCCCCGTACAGGAGATCCTTGAGCAGGGCGTAGACCGTCGTGTCGTAGGTCTGATGCGGTCCCTTGACCGTGATCGGGGTGTTGCAGAGCGCGGCGAAGGCCTCGCCCTGGATCTCGTCCGTGAGATGGCGGTGGGGCTGGTATGCTTCCCCCTCGGGCTGGATGCCCTGGGAGTGGTCGATGGTGATCCGCTCGCCGTCCACGTCGATGATGGCGCGGTGGATCTGGCGGTGGGTGACGATGGGGGTGATGGACTGGGCCATGGGGTCCTCCAAAAGGCGAGCCCCCGCGGGTGAGGCGGGGGCGGTGGGATTGCTAGACTTCCGGGTCGAAGAGCCGCGAGGATCCGAACAGGTAGAGGATGATCACAGCAGCGGGGAGCCAGTCCTCTCTGCTCGCGGCCCATGCTGCCAGGGCGTAAGATCCCAGCATCAGGGCGATACCGAGGAGTGCTTTGACGTACTGCATGACCCCTCCTAGGCCGCTCGATCGACCTGGCGGTAGCCGGCGCGGCGCGGTGCGAACTCGACGATCACTCCTCCTCTGCTGGGCAGCATGGACAGGACCGCGAAGGCGGTTCCGTCGCTGATGAGGCGACTCGGATCGATCTCGGCCCAGGCCATTGCACCGTAGAGGGCGGCCACGTCCTGCTGAGCGACTAGAACACCGTCGATGTAGAGGCGCTGCCACATCTCGCGCCTGCCGTCCGTCTCGCGGACTTCGTTGGTCCATTCGAGGATGACGTCGTGGGGGGTGCCGTCGTAGAAGTTTGCGACCGTTCCTTCCAGGATTCCCAGGCCAGCGTTTCCGCCAAACCCCGTTGCGGCATTGTGCTGCCGCACGTAGTTGATGGTCTGCTGCGTGGTGGTAAACCCGGCGTTTCGGAATAGCCGCATGGGGGCCAACACCGAAGCATCCCGAGAGGGATAGCCGATCAGGTTGTAGTGCTTCCCCGTGCTAATCGGCGGCGGCATCACACGGAACCGCGCTCGCCCATTCTGCTGCCATGCCGGGTCCAGCGCGGGACTCGGTGGGGGAAGGATGGGGGTGTCGGTGGTCGGGACGTAGATGCCGGGGTGATGGCCTTTTACAAGACGAGCTTGCGCCACTTGGATCGCCCCTGTTGTGCTTTGCGATGAGTCTCCGGGGTAGATGATGAAGCCTATGAGTCTCCCATTGCCCGCGTATCCCCGAACCGCGAATGTGCTGTAGTCAGCCGCAGGCAGATCGAGCACTTGAGCTGGGGCGATATCCGCGTTGACCGTGTAATCGTAGATGCGGAGCGTGGCTTTTGAGAGCGATCCTGCCTTGAGTTTGATCGCTCCACAGAAATACCCGTCCGCATCCGTCGTGATCTGTTGGTAGATTCCCTCGGATGGAGCGCCCGCCGTTTTGGTGATAGTGCCGCCAGAAACAGTGATGCCTACCGTTTTTTGCCACTTGGTGAAATCTTCGCTCCACTTGAGCAAGTTGTGAGGCGGGACGATGCCGACGAGGTCGGATTCACGAACGCCGAACCCAATCCCCGATGGCATGTAAGAGGTCGAGAATGGGGTCTTCTCAAGTTGAGCGCCCCACACATAGCAATCACCCGCAGGTAGGGCGGGGTTTCCGTCTACCGCCGCGTTGCTAATCTGTGCTACGACTCCAGTAGACGAGGCGTATAGACGAAGATTTACCTTGCTCATTGTCCCGGCTTTGAGCCAAACAGAGAAGGTAAAAATCCCAGTACCAGCGCCGAAGTCCTGCGTAATGCTGAATCTCTGCCACTCTGAGGTCATAGTGATTGGCGTACTAGTCGCCAGCGTTACAGAGCGGGTGTTTCCGGTGTACTTTTGGTATATGTAGTCATCTGTCCCAAACGTGAGTTTATCCGCGGCTGAGATAGCGGGCGACATTGGTGCCGCCGCGGCATTGACGGTCACAACCAAGCCGGTGGAGTCCGTCTGCCATGCCGGGTTGTCAAACTGCTCTGAGTAGGTGAGCAGATTTACGCCGAATCCCTCCAGCACCAGCCCCGCGCCGTTGAGGGGATGAGTGAGGTCGGGGCCGGTGGAGTTGGTGGGTTGGTAGGGGGTGAGGGCTCCGAGGTCGATCTGCGTACCTTCCATCTTGCAGGATAGCGCTCCGGCTTGGCCGTTTCTGAGATAGACGCGGAGCGAATTTCGGTCATTCTGCGTGAGCGTGATCGGTACGCTGATTCGCTGGGGCTCTCCCGTGAGCGTCACAGGTAGGCCGGCTGCAAACTCATCAGCAGTTGCGCCGCCTCGACCGTTGATCTGTACGTACGCCTTGCCGGAGCCAGAGACGATCCACGAGAGTGTGTAGGTGCGACCTGCCGTACCGCCTGAGATGCTGATCTCGCGATAGATACCGGCATCCATCCCGGATGCGGTGAGTATGTCGCCTGAGATGCTCGCGCCAGAAAACGCCACATAATTGGTGCGGTAGTTCCCGCTATCAAGCAGCAAGTTCCGCCGCACCACCCACGGCACCCCGAACCGCGCCACGCCATCCCCCGCCGTCTTGAGCTGGCCGTCAGGGGCGATGTAGGTGGCGGAGCCGGTGCGGTGGAAGTCGAGGGCCCGGACGGGTTCCCCGCGATCGCTCCCCGGGGTATCGAATCCGCCCTGGACATCGAAGGTTAGCGACTCCGAGAGGAGGCCCGCGTCGGGCCGGCTCAAGGACCGATCGGAGAGGCGGACGTCGTAGCCCGTGCGGTATTCCTTGGTGCCATCCGGCTGCATCATGACCTTGCGGACGTGGGGATGCCGGAAACGCTTCCCCTTGAGGTCCGAGCCCATCGGGTACCAGACGATGCCCTTTTGCCAGCGCTCGACCTCCTGGGCGAAGGCCAGGCCCTCGACGTCCTTGCGGATGGTGATCGTCCCCTTGGAGCGGAGGCGGGCTGCAGAGACGGCCGCGCTCCGGTGGTAGCCGCGGGGGGCGTAGGTCGGGCTCTCGGAGAAGGTGTCGTCCCGCAGGAAGGGAATGGTCATGAGAACCGCGCCGGTGATCGGGTCGAGCAACTCGAGCGAGACCTCGGCAGACGAGTAGACTTCGGGCATGAGGGCCTCCATGAGAAAAGCCCCGCCGAAGCGGGGCCGGTGAACGGGTTAGAACTGGCGGCCTGAGACGATGCGGGGGACGCGGTAGACGGTGCCGGTGTCCAGGGTGGCCCAGATGGCCGTACCGTCGAAGGTCAGCCCCTTCGGCGACCCAGGGACGGAACCTAGCGCGAAGCTCGCCACGATGGCTCCGGAGGGTGATAGCTGGTAGAGGTGGGAATCGGTGAGCGCCCAGACATACATCCCGTCGAAAAGGAGCCGCTTGGGGATCCCTGCTAGCAGGATTTCTCGCTTCCTCTCGATCTGGCCCCAGGTGCCCGGCGTGAGGGATGCTTGAATTACCTTCTTGGCGCCGCTGACCGTGTCGTTAACGCCAACCCAGAGTGACTGCCCGTCGGAGATGACGCAATAGACCTCTTCGCCTGGCGACATTTTGTGGTAGCCGGAAGTCAGGGTATTCGCATTTGAATCATAGAGACTGATCGCTGCCGTATTCGTTGAGTGGAGCCAATTGTATGCCCACTCAACGATGTACAAATACTTTCCGTCAAACGAAAGGTACTCTGCGCCTGACAGTTCCGCAATGCTGAGGTTTTTGGTGAAATTCGGGGAGTTTTGCTGGGTGTCGTCGTCGGAATTCCACACCCAGAGCCGAGGGTTGGAAAGCAATGAAGGGAACTCAGACATCAGCGCGAAGATCATCCCACCCCCGGAGATCACCTCGTGGAAGTACCTGTTCAAGGCAGCCGGCGGGCTCGCTTTCAGAGTAAGGATTCCGTCCTTCAGCTTATAGAGTTGCCCTTGATCATAGAGCACCAGCGCCCCGTCTGACGCCAGGCTGATCCGTGGCCCCTTGTAGCCGTCCGGATTGATGCTCGTAGTTCTCTTGATGTCCCCGGTCATTGGGCTGAGCTCGTAGAAATTCCCGTCCGTGCCGCTATCCGCGGAGAGGTGGACGAACGAGCCGTCATAGACGCAGTACTTGGCCTTTACCACGTTGGCGCCGTAGGTCAGCTTTTGAGCCTTGCGCGTTACCCACTCTAGGCCGGGCACGTTGTTGAGCCCCACCAAGCCCTGGGTGCCGTCGATTACCTGGGGCGGTAAGGCAGCCTGCTCGACCCCGCTCTGGTTCTGGTTCGAGGTTTCGATGATCGCCACTGCCGGCGGAAGCGCGCTCGCCGAGAAGTCGACAGACGGCGTACAGCCCTCGATCGTCGAGGTGAAGGCCGCCAGGGCGAAGGCCCACTTGATCCGCTTCACGATGAAATCCTCCGCTGCAGGCAAGGTCTTGGTGATCGTCTCGCTGGCCGTGACCTTGTCGTTGATCTCCAGCCAGGGAACGGCATGCATCACTGTCAGGGTGACGAGGGTCTTAGGGTCCTTGCCGTCTGCGACCTTCCAGGCACCGAGGTTCTTGCAGCCCGTCGCATGCGGGATCAAGTCGTTGGTATAGGTCCAATCCCGCTGGTCGTAGAGGGCGATGGAAGCCGCGTTCTCCGTGACCGAGCGGCAGCGCTGAACCGGGCGCATCAGCCGCGCCTTGAGGGTCAAGGTCTTGATGACTTCGGCCACCGTCCCCGCGTTTTCGAAGGCCACCTTCATCCGGCCTTGCTCGAAGACCGGGAAGCCGGCCTTGAAGCGGATACCGGATCCGGGCTTCGTCAGGTCGCTCTTCGGTGCGGACTCCAGGACCACGTTGGCGGCCGTGGGGTAGCTGCCAGTCCTGGCGAGCTTGAGCCCGCTGGGAAGCTCGCACCAGAGGTCGGCATCGCCTGACGCCGGGTAGGACTCTCCCGGCGCGAAGTGGAATTTCGCGAAGAGATCGCCCTTGAACGGGATGGACTCCTCGAGGACCTGCCCCGCGGCATCGAGCCGGAACGTGTACGGCGTCGACGTCACCTCGGCCCGGTTGATGAGCGGCGAGTACCGCCCCCCTTCGAAGCCCTGATCCGTGAGGACGTCGTCCAGGTTGTCGACGGTGAAGGTCTCGACGGAAACCAGGGTCGAGTCATTGCGGTACATCGGGCAGCGGAAGACGAGCTGCCCCTGGCTTTCGAAGTAGATCCTGCCGTCTACCACCTTGGCGAGCTGGTCCAGGACGGCGAGCGCCTTCCCTTTGAGCGGCGCGACGGGGATGAGGAGGTCGACCAGGTCGAGCTGCATGACCAGCTGGCCGGCCAGGGTGTACGTGGCCACCGCCGCGCCCGCGTTCTTCGTGACCGCGATGGCGGTCCCGTCGTGGGAGGCGAAGGCCCAGGCATGGCCTGCGAGGTCCGTCCTCGTGGTGACCGCGTCCCAGCGGAGGCCCGAGAGCCAGGCAGCACGCTCCAGGATGGGGGTCAGGTAGTAGCCCGCCTCCATGGCGGTCGGGTTGAAGACGACCTCCTCGCGGATGTCCTTCCGAAGGAGAATCCGGGCGGCGTCCTGGGCCTGGATCTGGCATTCCCTGGCTCTCGCCTTGGTCGGCCAGGGCCCGGTGTAGCCGGTGAAGAGGCGCACGGACTCCGAGCCCCAGACCGTCGAGACGCGGATCGGCTTGTTCGGCGTGAGGTTGCCGTAGTAGGGCCCGGCCGAGTTCTTGGCGCTGAAGCGGCCGTCGTCGTTGATGAGCGTCAGGTTGAGGGTGTTGGTGCTGGCCGTTCCCCGCCCCGAGCCCTCCTCCTTCTCGCCGCTCGCCTGCTCAACCCATTCGCTGACGTCCGTCCAGGTCGCGCCGGCAAACAGGACCTCGACGAGCAGCTGAGAGCGATCGATGGGCCCGCGAAAGCGTGCCTTGAAGGCCTCCGAGACTGCGATCGCCATGCTATCCCTCCTCCTCGAGGGTCAACGAGCCCCGGTAGAAGTGCCCGTCGCCATCAAGGCGCGTGAAATTGAACTCCTCGTCCGTGATGAAGAAATTGCCCTGGACGGCTGGATCTGTACACGCGACGGCGAGCGGCGCATCCTTCGAGCGAGTCCAGAGGATCCGGATGATCTGCATCTCGTCCTCGTCAGCCGCCTCCCAGGCGATGGGAAGTCGGCGCAACTCCCGAACGATCTTCTGGAACCCCTTGCCACGGAGCGAGCGTCGGGGTTTGGTCGATCCGATCCGGAAAGGGGTGACGGTGAAGGGCTCGGGGAAGAGCTCGAAGCCCGCGATGATGATAGGGATTGGCATGGGAGCCCCCTTTCTTTGGCCAAAACCCCCCATTTTTTGCCGCCATGCTGAGCAAAAAATGGGGGTTTCTACGCGTCAATTGATGCTTGCCAGGGTGGCGAGAGAACTAAACCGACTCTCCGTCGATCGCCCTGAATTCCTCCCAGATCATCATCGCGAACTCCCGCGCCTCGGCGCGGTTGCCCATGAAGGCCTGGCTATGGACGCTGAAGGAGTTGTTGTTGACGATGTTGCGGGTTTGCGGGGCATCGAACTGAAGAGCATGATCCGGGTTGCTCATGGAGCCAATCGATTGACTTGAACCCTGACCCTGGTCTCCTGCCCGCATCTCGATCAATGCCGGCATGATGACGTTTTCCAGTAGAGGCTTGAGGAGATCGATCTGGTTGCCGTCCTCATCAGCTGCCATCCCCGGATCGTACCCGATGATATTGGCGATCTGTTCTCTGGTGCTCTTCGGGGCAGGGCCGAGACCCATGCCAACCGAATATTTCGCCTCGCCGGTTGGATTGCCGTTGTTCTGGCCGTAAATAAGCTCCTTGTAGAGACGGGCCAACTCGACGGCATCCATGCTGTCAACGTCGCTGAGATTCACCGCGCCGTGGGTTGCGGCATACACGCCCATGGAGATCGATTCATCGCTGGTCTTCTCGCCGGTGAGCTGCTCGATCCACTCGTTTGCCCTATTAAAGCCAGATGCGACGTTTTCAAGTTTGTCGAAATTTTCGAGCGCTTTCGCGGCACTCCACGCGGCCTTGATTTCGTTCTTCTTGGCCTCGATGAGCTGATTCGAGACTTCCACGGAAAGTCCGTTCGACGTCGCAAATCCCCAAGCAGCCGCCTCCGTCGCGGCCAGCGCCTCCGCGAGCGATGACGCATTGACCGCCGCATCCCGATCCTTCCAGCTCTCGTCGAACGCCTTGTTAGCAACCCCGGGGATCATAGCGTCATAGGTCTTGAGCTTTTCCCTGGATATGGCCTTCGTGTAACCGAAGCCCATCATGGCTTCGAGCAGGTTGGGATTTCTATTCGCCTCCTTCTCGTAAGCTGCCCGTTCCGTGGTCAACTGCTTGAGATCGCGAGCAGAGTCCGTATCGGAAAAGGAAGAATCGCTGTACTTTTTACGCAGATCGGCGAGCTTCTGGTTGTGCACCTGGATTTTGTCGAAGGCGTCTTTAATCTGCATGACGCCTACGGCAGCGACAGCAACGGCCGCGGTCATCGGATGCTGGAGCGCCGCGCCGAGAGACGCCCCGAGACCACCGAAAGCATCCTTCATCTCGCCGCTCATGATCCCATCGACGAGCGCCTTGCTGAAGGCATCCTTCGATAGAGAGTAGGTGGCTTCCCCGAGGTTCCCGAGACCGCCATCCAGGAATGCAGAGACTCCTGCTTCGAGTCCGGAACGAAGAGATTTGTCAGCCTCCAACCCCAGGTCTTTTGCGATCTTCTCGTTTTCCTTGCGGATTTGCTCCTGCTTCTTGGCGTAGGCAGTGGCCTCGCGCTCGATTCGTGCGCCAAGGTCCTCGGTGCGCTTTGCCTCGCGCCCCTCGAAATCTACCAAGTCCTTGCCGTAGCCAGGGCCAAAGAACTGATCCGGGCCGCCTCCAGGGAAGTAATACCCGTTGCCGGTCTTGGCCGGCAGAGCAAAGCTCGGCGCCCCGGTCTCAAGAGCCTTGATCTTCTCGAGGATCGAGAAGTAGTCCGAGGAGTTCTTGACCACCTTACCGAGCTCGACGTTGAGCTTCGCGAGGTACTGGTCGTCGGAGAGGAAGCCCGCCTTGTGCTGGGCCGCGAAGAGCTGGTGGCCTTCCATGGGTTTAGCCGCGCCGCTGTCGCGAGGATCCTTTGGGGGGGTGCCGCCTGGTGGCAGTGGGGGGCCGAACGGCTCGAAGTTCTGGTACTGCTTGGTGCCGGCGACGATCTGCTTCGCGTCGGCCATGATGACCGCCAGGCGCCCGAGGTCCTCTTGAACGCCCTTCTGATCACCCCATGAGTTCACCCGGAAATCACGAGCGATGTTCTGGAGATTCTCGCCGCGCCCCACGAGGTTGGCGTAATGCTGCGCCCGGTTGGGGTTGATGCCGGATGATAGGACGAGGGACTTTGCAACATCGCGCTCTCCAGCCCCCCTGCCCAGTGAAGCGGCGGTGTCCCGCAGCCAGCGCAGGGGGGCCATCATCTCGTCCAGGGTTTCGCCAATCGCCTTGCCGAGCGCCAGGGAGGCCACGGCGACGCCGTTCACGATGTCGCCGAGAACGCGGATGTTCGCCTGCATCTCGTCGCCGAACGCACCATCCAGTGCGGTATTCAGCTCCGTGACCGCGCCGGTCAGGGTATCGAATGTCGGAGCCATGGTCGAGTTGAGGATCGTCTGGAAATTGTCAGCCAGGTTGCTCATCTGGCCGTTGAAGATCCCGGATTGGCGCTCCATCATGCCGCCGAACTTCGTGCGGATGATGTTCTGCACAGCCGCCAGGGCCTGCTCGACGGATCCCTGGTAGGAACCCGACTTGTCGAAGACGAGCCCCTCACCCTCGAGGAGCTCACGCGAGATGCCGAAGTCCCGCAGGCGTTCGAAGGCTTCGCCGAAGTCGCCCGAGTTGATGCGCCCGAAGACGCGCGCCACTTCCGAGATTTCCGCGCCGAAGGCGGCGGCCAGGTCGCCGGCATCCCGCAGGTAGACCGACGAGTTCAGGCCAAACGTCTCCAGGGCGAGAGCCGCGTCTTTGACCGGAGCGAACTCGAAAGGCGTCTTGGCTGCGAAGCTGTACAGCTCCTCGATCTTGGCCTTCGCTCGATCGGCATCCTTGAAGAGGACCTCGAAGGTCAACCCGGCCTGTTGAAGGTCAGCGTTGCCGGCGAGTCCCTTTCCGGCCATCCCGATGATGCTCTGTAGCGAGACGTAGGCCGCCACAAGGCCCGCGATGTTCCGGGTGAGAGCGATGGCCGCTTCGCTTTGCGAGCCCATGCCATCTGATACCTGCTGGTGTGCCTGCTCTTGTCTCCGGATCTCTTGGATCAGGATCTCGGAGGTGCGCTTGGCATTGGTCTCCACGATCCGGGCGATCTGGCGCTCCTTTTCCTCTCTAGCGATGGGGAGCTTTTCGATTGCCTGGATTGCGTCGTTGGTCTCGCGCTGGATGAACGAGATCCGGCGCTGGGAGGCACTCTGGACGGCGGACACCATCTTGGCTTCGGCCTGGGCCGTAGCGGTCACCATCTCACGAGAGCCCTTCTCCTGGGCATCGACCACCATGTCGATGGCCTGCTTGCCCTCCTGCGCCATGCGCTTGAGCCCGCTGGCATCGCCCTCGAAGCGAGCCCTCAAGACACGTTCTGCCATCTCATCACCTCTGCTGCATCTGCGCCGCGTCGCGATAGTTCTGCCACTTGGCGATCTGCTGGTCTGCCAAATAGTGAGCGACGCGGTCGATCTGCGCCTCGTCGCTCAGGGAGTCGAATTGCGCCCGAGTCAGGCCATGCTCCTTGCACACCGAGCCCAGCACGAACTCCATGGAGGTCAGCATCGGGGGGATGCTGACCTTCGGGGCCTTGGGGTTGTCTGGGAGCTTGGGAGGATCGGCGGCCAGCTCGGGGCCGATTAGTTTTTTACGCGATCCTTGGCCGCCTGCAGGTCGAAGGAGCAGTGCTCGGCCAGGGCGATGGCAAGCTGCCGGATCTCCGTATCGGCGAAGTTGGCTTTGATGTAGGAGGCCCGCTTCCGCACGCCTGCCTCGAGCTCGGGGGAGTGCAGGTCTTCGGGAAGCTCCATCCCATCAGGGAACTCCGGGTTGGTCAGAGCGTAGCCCAGGCGCAGGAGGGCGAGGTCCTCGAGGTCGACTTCCTCGTTCGACCACTGCTTGGTCTTCGGATCCATCGTGCTCGGCTTCTTCTTGGCGATCGCCCGCAAGCGGTCGTTCTCGGTCGAGGTGATGCGCCGGAAGTGGATCTCGAAGTCGATCTCCTCGTCATCGGACTGGAAGTCGGCGATCGCCTGGGCGATGTTCTCGGCGGTGAGGCCAAAGCGGGGAAGGATATCGGCCAGGCGGGCGACCGCGGGCTTAACCTTCCCGACGGGGAACACGCCGATCTTGCGACCGGAGATGATTTCGTGAAGCTTGGGCATGGGGGTTCTCTCCTCTCGTTCTCCTCTGGAAACGGCAAAGCGCCCCGGGCGAGGAGGGAACCCGGGGCGCCGCTCCCTCGCGGGAGAGCTTTACTTGCTGCGCTTGGCCTTCTGGGTCGTCACGGCATGGGTGTTGGAGGGTGCTGCCGGGCCGCTGGAGCCCTCGGCATCCTTCTCCGCTTTCACGGCCGCCTGGTAGGCCTCCCACGCCGCGCGCTCGGCTTCAGCGGAGGTGCCGCGAGCCGCGCACCAGTCGGCATGGAGTTGCTCGATCGTCTTGGCCATGGTCGCCCCCTAGCTTCCCAAGCTCGCCGCCAGGAACTGCGGGGCGCCGATGCCTCGGAACGTCAGGGCGAGCGGGTTGCCCTCGGCGGCCTGCGAGAAGTCCCACTGCGTCAGCACCGCGTCGGCCAGGCGGATGGACTCGACACCGCCCGCGGCGAGCATGCTCTCGACGGCGATCGTCCCGAAGGGCACCGACTTGCCGGCGGCTTTCACCCCGTAGCCGTTGACAGTGTCGAACAGCAGGTTCGTGACGCCGTCCTGGTAGAACTGGTTGACCGTAAGGTCCCAGGTCGGGGGGCCGTTGACCTTGGCATGGGAGAAGGTCGTATCGGTCTTCCGGACGAGCAGGGTGTTGAAGTTGACCGTGAGGCGCCATCCCGCATTCGTGAAGCCGAGCGTCCGGGCCGCCGGCGCACCGGCGCCACTGGAGAGCCAGCGGATATAACTCTCGGCCGCGACGATGACCTCGGGGTTGCCGAGCGTGATGGCTTCGGCGAGGGCGATCGCCTCGTCATCGTTGGTGGGCTCGCCGATGCCGCGGAAGGCGAGCTCAAGCGTGTTACCTTCGGGGGCGGAGGATATCGTGTAGCTCGAGAGGGTGACGAACGGCATGCCCAGCACGTCGGTGATGCCGCCGGAGTCGCCCTGATGGTAGAGGTCGCCAAAGGCGGTCGAGACCCCAGCATCCTTGTCCTGGAAGCCCATGGGGGTGTCGCCGAGCAGGCTTCCCAGCTTGTCCCGGTAGAGCATGGACAGGTTGACCGTGGTCTCGGGCTCCTGAGTCTTCTTCCAGTGATTGAGGGTACCGTTGTCGTTGAGGATGGGGACGATCGACTTCGGGGCGCTGATCCGGATGCCCCCCTGGTTCAGTTCCAGGATCTTGGGGACGGCCCCCGTCTTCGACTTGTTGAGCCAGATCAGCTTTCCTTCGGTCTTGACGATAATTTCGGGATTCGGCATGGCGCCTTCCTTTCACGCGAAACCCCCGGCGCGTGGCCGGGGGCGAGGTCTTGAACTGGGTTAGGAGCGCATCAGCCATCCGACGGCGATGTGGATGGCGCGCCCCTGGACGCGGTCGGTGCGGTCGAGCTGATCGTCGCCGGCGATCCGGAGGCGCACGAAGTAGCCGGTAGGTGCCGGATTCTCGGGGTCGGAGTAGTCGAGCAGCGGGACGCGCCTGTCCCGGCAGGCTTCCTTGAGGCGATCGGCCAAGGCGTCGAGCATCCCGCCGAAGGTGTCAGTCGACCGCCAGGACCAGCAGTCGAGGAAGAGATTCCAGCTGGCCTGCTTCTCGTAGTTTCCAAGGTCCGTCTCGTTGAGGGCCTTCCACTCGGGATCGATCCAGGCGGGCTCGCTCGGGAGTGGCTTGCGGCCGTCGAAGAGGATCGGGGCTCCCACGATCGCGCCTTCGAGGTAGGCCTGCACCGTGCGCTTGATGTTCTGGCTCACGCGGCTAGGGTCCAAGGCGCTCTCCTTTCACGGTCGCGTCGAGGGCGGCCTGCAGGTGCTCGTCGTAGGCTTGCCCCATCCGAGCCAGGTTGTTCCGGACCATCCGGACAGGCTTGATGCCCGGGTGCATGACGTAGTTGCGTACGACCAGGTTGGCGGCGCGGCGCTTGTCGACAGTCATGTTGCCAGCCTTGGAGCGGTAAACGGCGCGGCCATCCAAGCGAGACGCGACCTGGTAGGCCTTGCCGCCCGAACCCTGGAAGGCCAGAGCCTTGGCGAAGCGCGGCGCGATCTTGTACTTGGCGCGCTTGCCGTCCGCCGCCTCGGTGTAGAGACCCGTGCCGTACTCGAGGAAGTGCATGATCTTGGAGTTGGTCGAGACCTCGCCCACCATCTTCTCGGGGAACCGCATGTCCCACTCGCGCTTCTGGGAGCCCGGGGTGGCATCCACGATCATCCGGTAGGCCTCTCCGGTCGTCCGCTTGGTCGCCGCGCCGAGGTTCGCTTCCCCGAGCTCGCCGAACTCCAAGAGATCGGCCATAAACTCCTCGATGCCGTCCGTCGTGATTTTGAATTCGCTCACGTCAAACCCTCCGCAGGAAGGCCTCCCACTCCGTGGGCTTTCGCGCCAGCCGGATCAGGGAGTACTCGACGCCATCCACGAGCCAGGCGTCCGCGCCGCGCAACTGCTCCTCCGGGTAGGACCGGGAGATCGCGTCGACCAGGAGGTCGCCATCCTCGAGGCGGCCGCCATGGGCCTCGGCGTACTGGATGAGCTTGAAGCCGCCGTCCCGGGCCACGGGACGGGGCTCGATGGCCGTGTCCGTCACCGTGCGCGCCGGAGCGATGCCGAGCGCCGCGTTTCCCCCGGTCTCCGTGACGGTCCGGATGGCGACGGTGCGCTCCCGGCCGCCGAGACGGTGAGCCGCGAGCTTGGCGCGCGCCTTGTCGGCGCCAGCCTGGAGCTTGCTGAGTGCGTCGGCCATCGACTACCCCCTCGCGATCCGCAGGCACCCGCCGCCCGGAAATTGATAGCCGATCGCCAAGGCGAGCAGGCGCCGGAGCTTGGCCTCGGTACGGGCCGGATTGGAGTCAAGGCCTTCCGCCACGATCTTGTCGGCGTCCAGCTTGAGCGTGTTCCATTGTCCGAGGATGGCGGTGACCTCGGACTCCTGGGCGGCGGTGAGGCCGCCCAGGAGTCCGTCAATGTCACCGCCTGCGTTCGCCGGGATGCCGAGCAGCATCTTGGACTGGAGCTTCTCGGTTTCGGTGAGCGCCATGGCAGGCCTCAGTTCTTGACGCCAGCGAGTTTGGCGAGGCTGAGGGTGCTATGCACCGCGAGACCGCCGTACTGCTTGACGCGGGTGCGGTCGGCGTCCTTGTTCTGGACGGTGCCGACGTCCTCCACGGCGAAGCCCGCGTTGGGGCCGCCGGCCAGACCGGTGACGCCTTCCTCCTCGTCGAGGAAGGCCGCGTAGACGTGGGTCAGGCCCGTGCCGTTTCCCTGCGCCTCGTCGACCGGGATGTAGTCGTTCTTGAGGATCGGGACGCCGTTGTAGGTCAGCATGGGCTTGCCGAACTGCGGAATCATGATCATCGCGGGCTCGATGCCGCCGGCGTTACGAAGTAGAGCCTTGTAGGAGCGGATCGTGCGCGAGGGCATGATCAGGACCTTTTCGTTGCCCACCTTCACCGCGTCGAGCAGCTCGTCGAGCTTCTCGAACGAGAGGTCACCCCCGTCGGTTCCCATGGAGATGGTCTGTGCGGGGTCCACCAGATACTTCATGCCGGTGAACTCCTTGGATTCCGCGATGGTTGCGGTGGCGGTGGCATCGGCCGCGCCCTTCTCCGAAACGTCGAGCGTCAGGATCAGGTAGCGGGCGGGGTTGGCGGAGCGCACGATGAAGCGCCCATCGGCGGCCGCCTCCACCCAGGCTCCCGCGGCGTCCCCAGGGGCGGCGTAGCGAACCTTGAGGGTGGGAGCGATGTCGATCTCCAGGGTGCCCGAGCCGGGGCCGTTGGCGTCCGAAACCTCGGTGGCCAGGATGAAGCCTGCCGGGGCGCCCGCCCAGGTGGCTGCGTACGCCGATCCGTTGATGAGGGTCCGGCGCCACTTACGGCTGAGGGCTTTCGACTTCTTGGCGATCTGGATCGCCTTCTGGTCGTTGGTGTCGCCCATCGTGTGCTGGATGAACTTGTCGACGTCCACGTCGCCGATCAGCGCGCGCAAGTACGCGGTGACCTTTTCGAACTTCGCCCCGCCCTCGCTGACGTTCTCGTTGACGCCGAGGAAGTCGGGCTCCGAGAGCTCGCGCTCGCGGTTGTAGACGTAGGCCAGGCTGTTGACCTGCTTGAAGGGGAGGACAGCCCAGAGATCGTCTTCGGTGATTACCTCTTCGATCACACCCTGGATGAGGAGGTTGTTCGAGAGCTTGGCAGCCTCGTCTTTGAGAAGCGGCATGGTGCCTCCTTATTGCTTCTTGAGTCCCGCCGCGATCTTCTGGGCGGCGGTGAGAGGGATCTTGGGGTCTTGAGTGTTGGCACTGCTCGAGCCGACGCCGGGAGTGTTCGCTCCCCGCTTGAGATGGGGCTTGCCGTCCACGAAGGACTTCACGAACTCCTCGACGCTCATCGGATCGCCCTTGGAGTTGAGGCGAGCGGCATTGCCGTGCTCGTTCAGGACAATCACTTTGCCGTCATCGTCGTGGGTTACGAAGCGCCCGACCAGCAGAGCCACGTCATCGGGGTCGATGGCGTTGGCCTTGGCCGCCGCGCTGATGATCGACGCCAATCGCTCCTTATCAAGGAGCTTGGCGACGCGCTCTTCCGCAGCCGTGAGCTTGGGCTTGTACTCCTGGTCCTTTTGGTTCAAGAGATCCTGGAGTTCGGCCTGGGTGTAGACCTTGCCCTCGGGTTTGTCCTGGGGCTTGTCCTGCGGCTTCGGAGTCTTCAGCTTCGCAAGCTCGGCCTCGAGCTGCTGGATCTTGCTGGCTTGCGCCTTCTCGGCCTTGCTCGCGCCCTTGCCGAAGGCATCGTTGATCAGCTCTTGCAGCTTGGCCTGCTGCTCGGGAGTGAATTCCGCGCCAGGTTTGGGGTCCTGCGGGTCGCCGCCCCCGCCACCGCCAGGGCCGCCGCCGTCGCCGGGGGCGTCATGGAAGAAGCGAGGCATCCCGAACATCGGGCGCATGGGGTTGATGGCGAGCGAGAGTGCTCCAGGCTGACGATTGGTATACATGGTGATTGTCCTTTCCCGGGTTCAGGTGCCCGTCACCGTCTTCCCCCGCGTCAAGGCCAGCGGGTGAGGCCGTCATGCCCTCGCATTCACCCGCGAGTAGGGCGGCAGGGGGTTAGCCTGCCCGAGATGCCGATCACCCCCTTTCAGGCGAGAGCGCGGGAGCCGTGGGAGACCAGGTCCATTTGCATCCCCCCTTTCAAGAGGACGCCCCGCGCTAGGCGGGGCGGGTGGCGTCGGATTTCGGTATGTGCGGGACGATCACGCAGCGGCAGCGGGGATGCCGAGGCACCATCCACTTGCCGGAGTAGCGCCGTCCGACGAAGAGCTCCCCGGGCTTCGCGAGCTGGCCGTCGAGGTCACGGCAGAACTTGCAGGTCCCCTCCAGGAGTGCGCTCCACTCCATCAGACCGCCTGGGATCTGGGCGATCGCCTCCTCGGTGGTGACTGAGTGGATCCGTGCGGTTTCCGTCCGGGCGATCACGTTCGCCCGAACCTCGGCCGTGTGGAAGCTCGGGTGCCCGCCCTCCGGGGTGAGACCGGTTCCAGCAATCCGCATGGCAAGGTCGCGCACGCCCTCGCCACGGACGTAGGAGATGCCGATCTGCGCCCGGATCTTGGTCCGCAGGTCGTCCCCGATCCCCTTGACGTACTCGAGGCTCGCCCGGGCCGTCTCGCGCACGCGCTCCTCTGGAATGGTCTCGAAGGAGACGCGAATCCCAGGCGTCGGTGGAGGTGGCACGTCGCCGGCGCGCACCAGAGCGACGCGGAACACGTCCCGCCTGGTCACCGCGTATGCGTCCAGCAGGAGCGTGCTTAGAACCGTCGTCGCCCGGCTGTCCAGGCGATGGAGGAGCGGAAGCACTTGGGCCAGGATGCGCCCGTTCCGGACCACGTCGAGAGGGGCGTCACCTTCAAGGAAAAGCGACCCGAGAAGCTCTCGGGCCGCTTGCCTGTAGATGCTCGTCAGCGTGCGCGCCGCTGCGTCCTTTACCTTGTCCTGGCGCCGGATGAAGCGCTCATGCCAATCCGCCATTCTCCACCTCGGTCACTTCGTCGAGATCCTCTTCCGACGGGCTGCGCCAGCCAGTCGCCGCCATGGCGTCAATCTCGGCCTCGATTTCCTTCCAGGTCTCGGGATCTACCTTGCGCAGCGCCTTGCGGAGTATCGCTTTCCACAGTAGCGCCAAGGCCGTGTGACTCGGAGGGCTTCCGACCATCAGGAAGGAGAACTCCTCGAGGTCCTGAGCCAAGCTGCGAACCTCGAAGCTGTCCGGGAAATCCCACGCATCCCAGGGAATCTCTTCAAGATCCTTGCGGAGCCACCGGGCCGCCAGGTCAAAGACCTGTCTGAAGCCGGATTCCAGTCGATCCGCGATGGCCGCGAGCCTGCGGTTCAGCTTTTCGAAGGTATAGGCCTTTGAGAGCCCAGACGCCCGCTGCCCGCCCTCTTCCGTGGCAGTCTCGCCATCCAGCAAGGCCAAGCCTAGTAACATGCGCGCCATTCCTGCGATCGCCTTGTCCAAGACTTCGGCAGGGCCGTTCGGAGGGGCAACGTAGCCGGGAGCCCCCGCTTCCGCCGCGTAGGGTAGGACGGTGTGAAGCCCCATCGTAAGGACGCCTTGCCCCTCGGATGTGAGCTTGAAGCCGCCTGTGTCATCGTCCTCGTAGAGGTCGCCCTTGTAAGGGATGGCGAGCTGGCCGAAGGTCTGCGAGTAGTGTATCTCGTCCAAGAGGCTGCTCTTGTTGAAGATCGCGCGGTCGATGTGTGCGATATCGGCAACGAGACCGGGGCAAGCGAAGCCGGACCCCGTTCCAAAACGGAAGGGGACGAAGGGCACGCGTCCGATAGGGTTGACGCCCGTGTGCTCGATCTGCCAATCCGCATCCTTGCCCTCTTTCCGAGAGAGCAGTGCCCAACTCTCCTCGGTCCATAGCCGGAGCTTGGTCACGGTCTGGCCGCTGGACGTAAACGGATCGGCGTCGTCGCGCTTGTCTTCCTGGACGAGCAGCCACTTCACCACCCCGCGCTCGATCCGGCCGTCCAGGACGTGCGTCGGATGAACCAGGTAGGCGTATGGCTCGAGACGAAGCTCAATCTCCTGGGCCTCGCTGAGGTCGACGGGCTCGCCGTCCGGATCATTTGGGGTGGGCGGCTTGTCCACCCCTACCCAGACGATGCCATAGCTCATGTTCCATGCCGCGGTATCCTTGGCGAGCTCAACGAGCGGCCGGCCTTCCTGGTCGCCCGACGCGATGAAGCGTTCGAGCCAGTCGGGAAGATCCGGGGCAGGGGTGGGTCGCGTCTGGAAGAGATAGCCGAGGTAGGTCTGGGTGACTTGAGCGGTCAGGTTCAGATGATGATCTGCCGCCCGCTTCTTGCGCGCCTCAAAGACCTTGTCATCTTCCTTCGGGTGCTGGAAGAGGTTGCCCTCGACGTACCCCGGCCCACCGTCGATGGCCTGCCGCAGGAAGCGCCATTCGCTCGCGTTCACCTCGTACTCGGGATGGCGCCGTGCCGCAAGCCGGTTGATCTGCTGTTTGTCTGCCATTGGCTATCGCCTCCCTTGCTGGATTGCCTTGAGCTGGTCGATGGTCGTGGTCTTCGCCTGCGGTCGGTTGAATCGGAGCAGCGCCTGGCTCATGGCGTCCACTTGGTCATCGTTCGCACCGTTCGGGAATGCCGCGCACTCCTCAATGAAGTCCTGCACCCATGGCGCGTCCTGAGGCAGCCAAACGTTGCCGGCCTCGACGTCCGGCGACACCGCCGAAGCTCGGGCTTCCTTGCTTCCTTGGGGCTCGACGGGAATCAATCCAGAGATCTCGCGCTTGAGGGTCGCGATAACCGCCGGGCCGTTGGCCTTGTCTTCGACGAGCTTGGCGCGCGCCTTCGGCCACTTAGCCGAGAGGTTCCGCACCGCCTGCACGGTAGTCGGGAAGTCCATCCGATCGCGCACCTGGTCGAGCAGGTACTTATCGGCCCCCACGCGTCCCCAGACCTGACCGACGACGAAGTCGGCCTTCTTGGTGTCCTTGAAGGTGAAGTCCCAAGAGATGAGGATCTCGTCGAAGACGGCGGGCGCCTGCCTGAAGAACTGCCACCACTTGCGCTTGAGCATGCCGCCGTCGGCTGGACTCGGGCGCTGCTGGTAGAGGGCTGCCCACCAGAAGCTCCCGAGGGTCTTCTGGGTGGCTCGAAGCTCCTCGACCGGGAATCGCTCCGGCCAGAGAGCTTCTCCGGGCGCACGGCCCAGAGGATCGTTTTCCTCGGCGATTGCCGGCAGGTCCAGGACTTCCCACTGCTCGCCATCCTGCATGGCCTCTGAAAGCAGGTAGCCCGCGAGATCGTCTTCGTGCCAGCGCGTCTGGATGACGATGATCGCTCCGCCAGGGGCAAGGCGCGTGCGAAGCGTGGTCTTGTACCAGTCCTTGATGCCCTTCCGGTAGGTCTCGGAGAGCGCCTCGGCATGGTTCTTGATCGGATCGTCGATGATGGCGAGATGCGCGCCGCGGCCCGTGATTGCACCGCCGACGCCCGCGGCGAACAGGCCGCCCCGGTAACCGCTGATGCCCCACTTCTTGACCGATGAGCTGGCGTTCGAGAGGAAGACGCCCCACAACTCCGGGCCCCACTGCTTGAGGGTGTCACGCGCGATCGCGCTGAAGTCCTCAGCCAGATCGGCGCCGTAGGCCGAAAGGATGACTTCCTTCTCAGGGTTGCGCCCCAGGAACCACGCGGGAAACTTCTTGGTCGTGACCTCGGACTTGCCGTGCCGAGGCGGCATGGTGATGATGAGGCGCGTGATCTCGCCTCGCTCGACGGCCTCCAGCTTCTCGCACAGCAACTCCAGGTGAGGAGCTGTCTTCCAATTCCCCCCACCGTCGTATTCCAGGAAAGCCCGCAGCGAAACTCGAGGCTCGGTTTGGTGCTGTCGACGCTCTTCGTCGCGCTCGGCTCGCTCTCTACCCTTCTGCAGACCCCGAATTGCCGGGTTTGCCAGGCAAGAGTTGGAGGGTTGCCCACCGCTCCTCGATAGCTCCGAGAATTTTGGCACGCGTATCTGCATCGGGGATCACCTCCTGCACCGCGGCCACCACCTCCAGGCCGAGCTGGTCGAGGAATTGATCGACCGCCTGCATGCTGACGCCATCCTGCTTGGTGACGTCCAATCCAGTCAGCTTCGCTTGGCGCTCTTGGGCCTTGATGGCAGCACGCACGGCGCCGATCTTTTCCGAAGCCGATTTTGCCTTAGTCTCGATCAGCCAGGCCTTGTTTTCCGCCTTCTTGGCCTTGCGGACCATCTGCTCGCGAAGCTGATCCCGGGCCGGCAATCCCTCGCCTTCCAACTTCCACCGGAGCTTGATCGCCTCGACGTCTCGCTCGATCGTCCGGAGCGCGATGTCGGGCATCAGCTTGAAGATCTGGAGCGGCGAGAACTCCATCAGCGTCAGGGCTTCGATCTTCTCGCGCCGCATGGCGATATCGAGCGCCGACCTGGTTGTCTTCTTCTTCGGCTTCGCCATCGCCATCACCCCCTAAAGTCTGACGGCCCTCTGCCCAGTGAAGTCCTCCCAGCGCCTGACGATGACGTCGGCGTAGCGCGGCGAGAGCTCCATCAGGTTGCACGTCCTTCCAGTCTGCTCGGCGGCGATCAGCGTGGAGCCGCTTCCGCCGAAAGGCTCGTAGAGGAGCGCGCCGGGTTCCGACGAGTTGAGGATCCCCTTCTCCACCAGGGCGACGGGCTTCATCGTCGGGTGGAGGTCGTTTCGGAACGGCCGGTCGAACTCCCAGACGGTGGACTGCTTGCGGTCGCCGTGCCACGGATGCGCGGCGCCGGGGGCCCAACCGTAGAGGATGGGCTCATGCTGCCAGTGGTAGTCCTGGCGCCCCATCACGAAGGCCTGCTTCACCCAGACGATGCACTGCTTGAAGAGCCAGCCGGCCTCGCGCATCGCCCAGCGGAAGGCCTCGCCCTCCGAGTCCGCATGGCAGACGTAGATGGGCCCGCCCGGCTTGGTCACCGAGAGCATGAGCCGATAGGCGGCGAGCAGGAAGGCCCGGAACTCCTCGGGGCTCATCGCGTCGTTCTCAATTGTCAGGGCATCCTTGGTCTTGCCCTTGTAGCCCACGTTGTACGGCGGATCCGTGAAGATCATGTCCGCCTTCGCGCCGTCCATCAGGCGTGCGACGACCGCGGGGTCGGTCGAGTCCCCGCAGAGTAGGCGGTGCCGCCCCAAGAGGATCAGGTCGCCCCGCTGGGTCACCGGCTCCGCGGGCAACTCCGGCACCTCGTCCGGGTCGCACTGGGGCACGAAGAGCTCTGCCGGCATCGCGCCGATCAAGTCGTCCAGCTCGACGCCCGAGAAGCCGGTAAGGTCGAGGTCAAGGTCGCCGGCGCGCAGCTCGGACAGAAGGTCCCGGAGACGAGCCTCGTCCCATTCGCCGCTGATCTTGTTGAGCGCCAGGTTGAGCGCCTTCTCCCGCGCATCGTCCAGGTCGACGTAGACCACGGGGATGCTCCCCCGCCCGAGGCGCTTGCAGGCCTCGACCCGCTGGTGGCCGCCCACGATGTTGCCAGAGCGCTGGTTGACGATGACCGGGTCGACGACGCCGAACTCCTCGATGCCACGCATGAGGAGGCGCATCTGCTCGTCGGGCATCCGCCGCGGGTTGTACCCGGCAGGCTGCAGGTCGGCGACGGGCATCAGGTGAATCTGCAGCTCGGTCACATCGTCCTCCCTTGGCACACCCAGCACGCGCCCGCCGTCAGCACCGAGAGGCACTGGGGGCAGCGCCCATCCGTCCGAGTCGTCATCGCTTCCTACCTTCTTGGCTCTCCTCGAGGCTCCACTCCGTGGCCAGCGCGAACGGATCCTCCGTCTCCCCATCGGCCCAGGGCCCACAGCTCGGGCAGGCGATGAAGTACCGGCAGAGCGGGAAGTCGAGCGGGATGAATACGGCGATGGAGCCCCGATGCGTGCAGACCATCGGCTCCTCCGCTGAAAACTTGGGGGGATAGCGCTGTCCCGACTCCCCGGCGCAATCCCCCGTCTCACGGTCCAGGCGGTAGCGGCCTTCCCCGGGAGAGGTTGTGAGTTGAGGCCCCAAGGCAGGATTCGAACCTGCTCACGCGGATGGTTGAGTCCGCGCGCCGCACCGTGGGCTTGGAGCAAGAAGAGCGGCGAGGCGCAATCACACCTACACCGCTCAGGGGCGATCGCCGGCGTCCCCTACCGGTGATCGCATTGGTCCCCGAAGGAGGGGCGGGGACAGGGTCAGGCCTTCGCGGCCTTCAGCTCGTCGGCGATTTCCTGGTCGATGAGTCCACCGGCCAGGGCTGCGTCGATATCGCCGAGGATGCGGGCGCCGGTGGAATCGATTTCGGTCACGCGCCGCAGTTCGAGCAGCAGGGCTTTGGTTCCCTTCGCGGTCTCGCTGTCGACGATCTGGGCGAGCCGCTCGGCGGTGCCGAAGAATAGCGCGCCCTGCAGTTCGATGACCAGCACCGAGGCACCCTGGACGTGGAGCACCTCAAGCTCCGCCGGATCGCGGTAACGCCGCGAGCGCACGGTGTCGCAGCGATAGAATCTCCTGATGTTGGAGCGGCTCATGCGCACCACGAACAGCAATACCGCCAGCACGATGCCGATGAAAACCGCGAGCACGACGTTGATCGCGATCGACAGCAGCGAAACGAACAGCGAGACGCCGAGATCGAGCGCGATGGCGCCGCGCTGCGGCGTGCCAGGCTTGATCAGGCGCGCGGCCAATTGTTTGGTCCAGGGATCGATATGCTGGATTGCGACCACCATGATGACCGCCGACAGCACCGCGCGCGGCAGATAGGCAAGCGCCGGAAACAGCAGCGTCGCCGCCGCCAGCACTGCGGCGGCATTGACGATCACCGAAAGCCAGCTGCGGCCGCCGAAGGCGCGGTTGGCGAGGCTCGGACCGATATTGATGCCGTTGGTGATGCCGCCGAAGCCGGCCGAAATCGCATTGGCGATGCCGAGGCGCACCAGCAGGCGATCGTCGCCGGCGCTGATATCGCCGGGCTGGCTGGTCAGCTTGGCGCACAACAGCGCGTCGATCGACGCGATGACCGCCAGCGCCAGCGCACCCGACAGGATCACCGACGCCGATTGCGCCAATGGCGCAACCATCGGCAGCCCGGAGAAGTCCACCAGCACGGCGCGCATCGCGGCGCTCGCCGTCAGCGGACCGATCACAGGGCCCAGCAGGTCACCGAAGCCGCAAAGCACGACGGCATAATAGGCGACCGTGCCGCAGCCGAGGCCGACCAGCACCGGCGGCACGCTGGTCGAGATCCGGCGCGCGTTCCACATCGCCGCGAAGGTCAATGCGGCGACCACCAGACTGAGCGGCTGTACCTCGCCGATCGCCGCGAACACGCGGGTAAAGGCAATGTTGTGCTCGTAACCCAGTACATTGCCTAGCTGCACCAGAAACAGCAGCACCGCGGCCATGTTCTGGAAACCCGCCATGACAGGATGCGGTGCGAATTTTATCAACGAGCCCAGCCGCAATATTCCGAACAGCGCCTGAAACAGGCCGCCGAGCAGGACGATGGCAAAGAACACCAGCAGCGTGGCGGAGACGCTGGGTGCCGCGCTTGCCGTGGGGTCGCGTTGCAACAGCGAAAACAGCAGCAGGCCGAGAAAGAATGTCGTGGTGATGCGCGGCGCATAGACGCGCGTCGAGCGGTCGCCGAGCAGCACGCTGACGAAGCCCGCGATCACAGCCGAGATCAGGCCCGCCATCGCGCCATAGGCAAAATACTCATCGCCCAGCGTGACGAAGGCGAACATGCCGAACGCCATGGCCAGGGGAATGGCGACGGTCGACGAAACCAGCCCGGCGATGATGTCGCTGCGTACCGTTGTGACGCCAGGGATCGGTGCAGGCGGCGAGGCCGTTGCAGGATCCGTACTGGTCGTCATCGCAGCGCAGCGGCGATGTTGCCGCCGTCGACGGTGGTGACGTCGGCGGTGGTCTTCAACGCCAGCGCCTGCGCCAGGAAGGCCTGCGCCACATCCTCGGCCGCCACTTCGCGGCCGAGCAGGTTGCCGCGCATATAATCCTGTTCGCTGACGCCACGGCGTTTCGAACGCGACGCGATCATCTCTTCGGTCAACAGCCCGGAGCGAATCCGGTCGGCGTTGACGGCATTGGCGCGAATGCCTTCGTTGCCGTAATCGAGCGCGTATTGCCGCACCAGGAACAAGGTCGCCGCCTTCGGCAACCCGTAGGGGCCGAAATCGGGACCGGGATTGAC
>JAKFCT010000062.1:0-37680 GCA_036676495.1 Candidatus Sericytochromatia bacterium | reverse complement strand
GAGCGGAGAAGCCCTTCTCGGCGAAGAACTCCTGGTCGGCGACCGTGAAGGGAAACTCGGTGCCGCAGTCCGCGCAGATGATCGTTTGCTCGGAAAAAGACATGAACCTTCCTTTTTTGCTGGGAGACGGGACCCATCCCCCTAAAACATGAACGGGCACCCCGGGGCGCCGCCGAAGCGAGCTCAGCCGGGACGTTCGTCCAGGTGATCGTCTCTTGTCCCGTTCTCATCCTAACACGATTCCAGCCGTCTCGCCACGCCCGAATCCCCTCGACACGCCCCGCCTCGGGATTCGCTCCGCGGCCCTCCGGGCTCCGGCCGGTCGGAGGGGCAGGGGCGTGACGGAACTTTGACATGGCCATGGCGCAGGCAGGACAGACAAGCGGCACCTCGGAGCCCTACACTGGAAGCACTGCTCGGCGGTCCCGAGGCACGGTCCTCCAGGGCGTGAGCGGTCCCGTCGTGAGCAAGGCGGCTTGCTCCAAGGAGAACCCCATGCGCGATCCGTCGATTTCCCCCGTCAAACCCGCCCTGCGCGGCGTCTCCCACCAGATCGCCTTCTTCCTGGCCTTGCTGGCCGGCGCGTTCCTGGTCACGCGAGCGGCCAGCCTCGAGGCCCGGGGAGCGGCCCTGGTCTACGGCCTCTGCATGGCCGCCATGTTCGGGATCAGCGCGCTCTACCATCGCCGCGACTGGGGAGAGCGGGCCCGGCAGCACATGCGCAGGCTGGATCACTCGGCCATCTTCCTGATGATCGCCGGCTCCTACACTCCCGTCGCCGCCCTGGCGCTGCCCTCGAAGAGCGGCACGGCGCTGCTCGGGCTGATGTGGGGGCTGACCGTGCTGGCCATCCTCCAGAAGGTCCTCTGGCCGCAGGCGCCGAAGCCGCTCTCGGTCGGCATCTACCTCCTGATCGGCTGGATCGGCGTGCCGTTCCTGCCGGCGATCGCCGCGGCCATGGGGCCCGTCGCGCTCGGCCTGATCCTCGCCAGCGGCCTCTTCTACTCCGTGGGAGCCCTGATCTACGCCCTGCGGCGGCCCGATCCCTTCCCGCGGATCTTCGGCTACCATGAGGTCTTCCACGCCCTGGTGATCGCCGCGAGCGCCCTGCACTTCGTGGCGATCGCCCCCCTCATCGGCTAAGCCGATCACGGAGCCCGGTAGTCGCGCAGCGTCTCGCGAACCTCCGCTTCGAGCCGGGCCTTGGGCTGCGCGGCCAGCGTGAAGATCCGCTGCCAGCGCGGGGTACCCCGCAGCTCCGCGCGCAGGCGCAAGACGTCCTCGCGGTCGTAGACCTCCTGCCAGACTCCCTGGACCCGGTGCCAGGTCGCTTTATTGGCCTGCCAGTAAGTCCGGGCCGCCGCGCAGCGCGCGTCGTCCACCCGGCGGTACCGGTTCTCGCCATGCTCGCGAACCAGCGGCACGGGCTTGCCCGCTTCCAGGCGGACCTTCTCGTTCACTTGAACATGCGACCAGCCGTCAGCGTTCAGCTGGTGGCGATTCTGCCGCACCAGGACGTCGTAATCGTGGCGCTGGGTGTACTCCCGCCGCGGCAAGGGCGACCAGGCCTGCGACGTCCAGAAGGACGGCCCCGCGCCATGGGTCCAGGCGCCGAGGCCCTCGTAACGCGGGCCGTCGTCCACCTCGTAGACGCGTTGCGCCCAGCGTCCCGCGGCCTCCTGAGGGGGGATGTGGCGCTTCTTCCAGCGATCCTGGCCCTGGAACTCGAAGAGCATCCGGGGCTCGTAGTCCCAGACCTGCCGCCAATGCTTCTGCACTCCTTCGGAGCCGATCAACAGGTGCTGAAGCGATAGCGATCGATCGCCGACGCGATCCGCCTCCACCCATTCCAGCCCCTTGACCTGCTTGGGAGGCCGCAGCGGATACCCCGGCTTCAGGGCCTCGGTCTCGGTATAGGAGAAGGTCACCTCGAAGCAGCCGCACTGGGACAGGATGGCCGCGCGATCGCGCGCGATCGACGCGCTCGCCGCGTCCGATCCCACGAGCAGTCCCAGCGCCCCGACGATCCCCAGAAGACTCTCGATCATGGGCGTTTCCTCCAGACCCGTTATCCCGCTCCGCGATCGCGACGGCAATGGACAGCATGGCCAAGCATGGTCCCGCCGGGTCCCCAGGCCCCGGCGCTCCCTCCTCCCGAGCGCGAAACCCCCTTGCCAAGATGGCTTCCGCGATCCAGCATGGACATGCGCCCCGGGGCTCCCGCGGGGCTCCCCCTCGCTTCCGGAGAACCACATGCCGTCGACTAAAAAGGCCCCGACCGGTCTGGGCTTCATCTTCGTGACCCTGCTCCTGGACGTCATGGGCATCGGGCTGATCATCCCGATCCTGCCGCAACTGGTGCAGACGCTGACCGCCGATCCCACCGCGGCGGCGCGCTACTACGGAGCGCTCTTCACCATCTACACCCTCATGCAGTTCATCTGCGCCCCGGGGCTGGGAGCCCTCTCCGACCAGGTGGGCCGCAAGCCCATCCTGCTCCTCTCGCTGGCAGGATCCGCCGTCAGCTACCTGATGATGGCCCTCTCCCCCTCTCTCATCTGGCTCTTCGCCGCCCGCGCCCTCGCCGGCATCGCCGGAGCCAGCCTGACCGTCGCCTCGGCCTACATCGCGGACGTCTCCACCCCCGAGACCCGCGCCCAGAACTTCGGCCTCTTGGGCGCCGCCTTCGGCCTCGGCTTCATCTTCGGGCCAGCCCTCGGCGGCCTCCTGGGCAACCTCGACCTGCGCCTGCCCTTCTACGCCGCCGCCGCCGTCTCCCTGGTCAACGCCGTCTACGGCCTCATGGCCGTGCCGGAATCCCACCGCAGCGAGAACCGCCGCCCCTTCACCCTGTCGAAGGCCAACCCCTTCTCGTGGATCGGCCTCTTGAAGCGCTACCCGGTCGTCATGGGGCTGGCCATGACCCTGCTGCTGACCAGCCTGGCCCAGAACAGCCTTCACAGCGTCTGGGTCCTCTTCACGGAGTACCGCTTCCACTGGAACCCCGGCCAGAACGGCCTCGCCCTGGCCTTCGTCGGCGTCGCCTCGGCCCTCGTGCAGGGAGGCCTGATCCGCGTGATCGTGCCGAAGCTGGGAGAGCGCCAGTCGGTCCTCTGGGGGCTCGGGATCAGCGCCGTCGCCTTCGTGCTCTACGGCCTGGCCACCCAGGGCTGGATGATGTACGCCGTGATCGCCCTCGGAGCGCTCGGAGGCATCGCGGGCCCCGCCATCCAGGGCCTGATCGCAAGCCAGGTCAACCCCGACGAGCAAGGCGCGGTCCAGGGCGCCCTCGCCAGCCTCATGAGCGCGACCGGCATCGTCGCCCCTCTCATGGCGAGCAGCCTCTTCGCCCACTTCACCGCTCCGAACACGGCCATCGCCCTGCCCGGCATCTCCTTCTTCGTCGGCGCCGCCCTCCTCGTGCTGGGCCTCTTCAACACCCTCCGGCAGTTCGCGAAGCACCCGACGACCCCGGCCCCGGTCCCCTTGCCGCAGGCCTGATCCGATCCGCGCCCCCGGCCCGCCATGGAGTCTCCATGGCGGGCCGGGGTTTTTTTGCCCCTCCTGCACCTTGCCCCCCGGAGCCTCCGGAGCCAAGCTGGAAGAGCCCTTCACTTTGGCGCCTGACTTCGGGAGGCCCCATGCCGAACTCCGCTCCTCCTCTTTGGCACCCGCTCCGCCACCCCGCGTTCCGCGGCTTCTGGCTGGCCTCCTTGGTGTCGAACTTCGGCACGATGATGCAGAGCGTCGGCGCCGCCTGGCTGATGACCACCCTCTCGACCTCCCCCGTCCTCGTCGCCCTGGTCCAGACCGCCGTCAACCTCCCAACCTTCTTCCTCTCGCTCTTCGCCGGAGCCCTGGCCGATGTCGTCGACCGGCGAACGCTGATCCTCGTCACCCAGACCTGGATGCTCGTCGCCGCGCTGCTGCTCGGCATCCTCACCCTCACCGAACACACCACTCCCATGGCGCTCTTGGGCCTCACCTTCGCGCTGGGAGCCGGCGCCGCCCTCAACGCCCCGGCCCTGCAGGCCATCGTGCCCGAACTGGTGCCGCGCGACGAGCTCAGCGAAGCCATCACCCTCAACTCTGCGGGCTTCAACCTCGCCCGCGCCGCCGGCCCCGCCCTGGGAGGCCTCGTCGTCGCCTTCGTGGGGGCGGGCATCACCTTCTTGCTCAATGCCGCCTCGTTCCTGGCCATGATCACCACCGTCTTCGGCTGGCCGAAACCCACCGAGCCCGCCCCCCTTCCCGCCGAACGCATGGGAGCGGCCATGCGCAACGGGCTGCGCTACGCCTGGCACTCCCCGGCCATCCGGATCGTCCTGGCCCGGGCCGGGGCCTTCATCCTCTTCGCCAGCGCCCTCTGGGCGCTCATCCCCCTCATCGCCCGCCATAGCCTCGGCACCGGCCCCACCGGCTACGGCATCCTCCTGGGCTTCTTCGGCACCGGAGCCGTGCTTGGCGCCTTCGTGATGCCGCAACTGCGCCTCAGGACCTCGCTCGACACGCTCTTGAACCGGGGAATCGTCCTCTACGCCCTCGCCATGGGCGCCCTGGGCCTGAGCCCCTCACTCTGGCTCTCGGGACTCGCCATGCTGGCCGCCGGAGGCGCATGGCTGCTCATCCTCTCGAGCTTCAACACCAGCGTCCAATGGGCCGTCCCCCCCTGGGTCCGCGGCCGGACCATGGCCCTCTACCTGCTCGTCGTCTTCGGCACGCTCTCCCTGGGAAGCCCCCTCTGGGGCGCCCTCGCCGAGGCCACCAGCCTCCGCGTCGCCCTGCTCGCCGCCGGCCTCGGACTGCTCGCCTCCCTGCTCCTGGTCGCACGCTTCCGGCTCGACGCCATCGAACGCCAGGATCTCAGCCCCTCCCTCCACTGGCCCGAGCCGATCCTCGTCACCCAGCCCGCCCCCGAGGAAGGCCCCGTCGTCGTCACCATCACCTACCAGATCGATCCCAGCCGCAGCGCCGAGTTCCGCGCCGCCATGCGCGAGGTGCGCCGCCTCCGCCTCCGCAACGGAGCCCTGCGCTGGAACCTCCTGCGGGATCCCAACGACGACGCGCGCTACGTCGAGATCTTCTTCGACGAGTCCTGGCTCTCCCACATGCGCCTGCACCAGCGTCCCACCCAGGCCGATCGCGAGGCCGAAGCGCGCGCTTGGGCCTTCCACACGGGCGATCGCCCCCCCGAGATCCGACATTACCTCGCCGAGCCCTTCTGAATCCTGCCCGCATCACCCCTCGGCACTGCCACAGGCGGGCGCAGAGGCCCGCCCCACGTTCATGCCTATCTCCGAAAATCCCCATGAATCACGGTTGCCAAGCCGCTTTGGCTGTGGCAGGCTGACGGATGCGCGCTACCGATTGAAAGGGGAGGCCCCATGTCCGTCGACTCCACGCCCATGCGCTCTGACATCGCGATCGCCCAGGAGGCCGTGCTGGCCCCCATCACCGAGGTGGCCGCCCGGATCGGCCTGGAGCCCGACGACCTCGAACTCTACGGCAAGTACAAGGCCAAGATCGCTCCCCATGTCTGGGAGCGGCTCAAGGAGCGTCCTGACGGCAAGCTGATTTTGGTCACGGCGATCTCCCCGACCCCCGCCGGAGAAGGCAAGACCACCGTCACCGTCGGGCTCGGACAGGCCATGCAAAGCCTCGGCCTGCGCTCCCTGATCGCCGTCCGCGAACCCTCCCTCGGCCCCGGCTTCGGCATCAAGGGTGGAGCCGCCGGCGGCGGCTACTCCCAGGTCGTCCCCATGGAGGACATCAACCTGCACTTCACCGGCGACTTCCACGCCATCACCACCGCCAACAACCTGCTCGCCGCCATGATCGACAACCACCTCCATCACGGCAACGCCCTGGGCCTCGATCCCCGCCGGATCACCTTCAAGCGCGTCCTCGACATGAACGACCGCGCCCTGCGCCAGGCCGTCGTCGGCCTGGGCGGCCGCCTGAACTCGGTCCCCCGCCAGGACGAGTTCATGATCACCGCCGCCTCCGAGGTCATGGCCGCCCTCTGCCTCGCCACCGACCTGATGGACCTCAAGCGCCGCTGCGGCGAGATCCTTTTGGGCTACACCTTCGACGATCGTCCCGTCCGGGCGCGCGACCTCGGAGCGGAAGGCGCCATGGCCGTGCTCCTCAAGGAAGCCATCAAGCCCAACCTCGTGCAGACCCTCGAGCAAAGCCCCGCCATCCTTCACGGCGGCCCCTTCGGAAACATCGCCCATGGCTGCAATTCCGTGGCGGCCACCCGGCTGGCCCTCAAGCTGGCCGATTACGTCGTCACCGAAGCCGGCTTCGGCGCGGATCTCGGCGCCGAGAAGTTCATCGACATCAAGTGCCGCATGGGCGGCTTCCGCCCCTCCGCCGCCGTCCTGGTCGCCACGATGCGCTCCATCAAGATGAACGGCGGCGTTCCCAAGGAATCGCTGAGCCTCGAGAACCTGGAGGCCGTCTCGCGCGGAGCCGCCAACCTACGGCGTCACCTCCGCAACGTCACCCAGGTCTATGGCCTGCCCTGCGTGGTCGCGCTCAACCGCTTCCCCTCCGATACCCCGGCCGAGATCGCGCTGATCCGCATGATCGCCGCCGAGGAAGGCTGCGACTTGGTCGAGACCGACGTCTTCGCCCAAGGAGGCGCGGGAGGCGTGGACCTGGCGCAGCATGTCGTGGAGCTCTGCGAGCGGCCCTCGACCATGCGCTTCGTGTACGAGGACGACGATTCGCTCGAGGAGAAGCTATCCAAGGTCGCATGCAAGGTCTACGGGGCGGACGGCGTGGACTTCACGCGCGAGGCGAAGCGGATGCTGGACCGGCTTCAGGCCGAAGGCTTCGCCCAGGCTCCGGTCTGCATCGCCAAGACCCAGTACTCGTTCACCGACGATCCAAAGCTGCTGGGGGCCCCGACGGGCTGGAGGCTGACGATCCGCGAGGTGCGCCCCTCGGCGGGCGCGGGCTTCGTCGTGGCCCTCGCCGGCGAGATGATGACCATGCCCGGCATGCCGGTCGTGCCCGCGGCGATGCGAATCGACATCGACGCCGACGGCCGGATCGAAGGGCTCTTCTAGGCGCTTGGAGAGACGTCGCCCGCGAGGCCGAGGGCCCGCGGGCGACGTCAGAGAGTGTCTAGGCCTCCAGGAGGCTCCGGAGCATCCACGCCGTCTTCTCGTGGACCTGCAACCGCTGGGTGAGCAGATCGGCCGTCGGCTCATCCGACGCCTTGTCCGCGAGCGGGAAGACCGAACGCGCCGTCCGGATCACGGCTTCCTGGCCCTCGACCAGCAGGCGGATCATGTCTTGCGCCTTGGGTACGCCCGTGGTCTCGGCGATGGAGCTGAGGCGCCCGAACTCCGCGTAAGTGCCGGGAGCGGGGAAGCCCAGCGCCCGGATGCGCTCGGCGATGAGATCGACCGCCAGCGCCAACTCGTTGTACTGGGTCTCGAACATGAGATGAAGCGTCTGGAACATGGGTCCCGTGACGTTCCAGTGGAAGTTATGGGTCTTGAGGTAGAGCGTGTAGGTGTCGGCCAGAAGACGGCTAAGCCCCTGTGCGATCGCCTCGCGCTCCGGCTCCGAGATCCCGATATCCATGGTCATGGTCGCTTTTTGGGGGGTCATGACGTCCTCCTTCGATGCAGTCGATAATCTTGTCGATGAGCGGGCGCGGAAGCCCATGGTGCAGGTTCTACCATGGAATTTCCGAGCCCGCTCGTCAAGCGGAGCGACTACCGATTCCAGGAGGGAGACCGACAGGAGGCGCACGGCGAGCGAGGCCGCGGGCGCGGCCCCTCGGGAAGGCGGCCGAGCATGCGGAGGAGGTTCCGGGGGAGGCGTCAGGGGGCTCGGGTCTCACGGGAGCCGTCTCCGGCGTCCGGTGGCAGCAGATGCGCGCGCCAGAAAGCCCGGCTGATGGTCAGGGAATCCGCCTCGAGGTGCAGATCCTCCAAGGGCGCGTCTTCAGGGGGCGGCTGGGGATCTCGCCCCCGTGAGCCAGGCTGCCCGCCGCTCCCGCCTCCGTGATTGGAAGCTTCGTGGCTGATGATGCCGTTGGCGAACCGAATGAAGGCGTCGAACATCGTGACCACCTCCTCATTGAGGTACGTCCTCCGTTGTCAAGATCCTTATCCCCGGAAACGGTTTAAATCTTCCCTAAGCTTTTCAAGCCTCGGGGCGGGAGATGAAACGGGGCGCCTCCCGTTCAGGAGGCGCCCCGATGGAGGACCGGGTTACATGGCTGCCTTGAAGAGGCCGATGACCTCGTTCAGGTTTGCCTTGCGGGGGTTGGTCGCCATGCAGGCGTCCTTCTGGGCGTTCTCGGCCATGACGGGGAGGTCTTCCTCCTTGACGTTCAGGGACGATAGGCCGGAGGGGATGCCGATGTCGGCGGAGAGCTTGCGGATGGCGGCGATCGCCTTGGCCGCCGCGTCCACCGTCGAGAGGCCTTCGACGTTCTCGCCCAGGGCCACGGCGATGTCGGCGAAGCGATCCGGGCAGGCGATCAGGTTGAACTCGCAGACCGCCGGCAGCAGGATGGCGTTGCAGACCCCGTGCGGGAGGTTGTAGAAGCCGCCCAGCTGGTGCGCGCAGGCGTGGACGTAGCCGAGGCTGGCGTTGTTGAAGGCCATGCCGGCGAGATACTCGGCGTAGGCCATCTTGTCGCGCGCTTCGAGGTTCTGGCCGTTGGCGACCACGGGCCGCAGGTACTTGGAGATCAGGCGGATGGCCTGAAGGGCGCAGGCGTCGGTGATGGGCGTGGCCGCCGTGGAGACGTAGGCCTCCACGGCGTGGGTGAGCGCGTCCATGCCGGTGGCGGCGGTCAGCGCCGGGGGCTTGCCGACCATCAGGACCGGGTCGTTGATGGCGATGTTCGGGGTGCAGCGCCAGTCGACGATGGCCATCTTCACGTGGGTGTCGGTGTTGGTGATGATGCAGAAGCGCGTCATCTCGCTGGCGGTCCCGGCGGTGGTGTTGATGGCGAGGAACGGAGGCATCGGCCGGGTGGACTTGTTGAGGCCCTCGAAGTCGCGGATGTTGCCGCCGCTGCCGATGACCAGGCCGACCCCCTTCGCGCAGTCGTGGGCGCTGCCGCCCCCGAGCGAGACGATGCCGTCGCAACCATTGTCTTGGTAGACCTTCACGCCGTCATGGACGTTCTTGTCGGTGGGGTTGGGCTCCGCGCCGTCGAAGACGACCGCCGAGAGGCCCGCCGCTTCCAGCTGCGCCTTGATCATGTCGGCGACGCCCATCTTGGCGAGACCCGCGTCCGTGACGATGAGCAGCTTGGTGGCGCCCAGCGCCTTGGCCTGCTCACCGGTCTCCTTGGACGAGCCGACGCCCATCAACGAGACCGTGGGGATGAAGAATCCATAGGTTTGATCGGCCAGTGCCATACGGTGGACCTCCTTGGTTGCGGCTCGCGGGCAACGCTGCCCGCGATACCTTCGTTGCCTTGCTATGAGCTCCGGAGGGCGACCGCCCACCGGGAGATTCCGCCATGACCCTCGGCACGAGGCAGAGGGGGGCTCGAGAGCGTCAGGCGGCAGGCGACAAGGAGAGTGTTAGCCGTCGGAAAACCGCGAGCCAATTGAAGCAGCGACTGATGATCCGCCTCAATAGTCGTTAGTATGCCGATCTCAGCAGTTCCCATCGTCCGTAATAGCTACCCGGATCTTGGAGAACATCCGCGAAGCGGGAGGGCGCCAAGACGCCGGGGGCGGATCGTCTCCGATCCGCCCCCGGCGTGATTGCGATACCCGGTCGATGCTAGTAGCCGACGGCGAGGCCTCCCTTGCGGGGATCCGCCCAGCCTTCGAACGTGCCGTCCGGGCGGCGCAGGATCAGCTGAGCGTCGCCCAGCGCGGCCCGGACGTGAATGGGATGCCCCATGGCCTCCAGGGCCTTGAGGGTCTGAGGGGCGAAGCCGTTGGCTTCGACGTCGATGGTCTGGGGAAGGCCCTGATGGTGGAAGCGCGGGGCCTCGATGGCCTGGCGCGCATTCATGCCGAAGTCGATGACGTTGGTGATGACCTGGAGGGTCGTGGTGGGAATGGTCGAGCCTCCCGGGGTGCCGACCGCCATGTAGAAGCGGCCTTGCGCATCCAGGACGATGCTCGGGCTCATCGAGCTCAGCATGCGCTTGTTGGGGGCGACGGCGTTGCGCTCACCCTGGACCAGGCCGTAGAGGTTGGCGGTTCCGGGCTTGACGGCGAAGTCGTCCATCTCGTTGTTGAGGAGCATGCCGGTGCCCGGCACCACGATGGCCGAACCGTAGGCGCCGTTGAGCGTGTAGGTGTTGCTGACCACGTTGCCCTGGGCATCCGCCACCACGTAGTGGGTGGTCTCGGGAACCTCGGTGAAGTTCGCCTCCTTGAGGCTCGCCTCCGTGAGGCCCGGCCGGGTCGAGAACTCGGGGGTGGCCCGGTTCCGATCGACGGTCGCACGGCGGTTACGCAGGTAAGTCGGGTCGAGCAGCTGGGCGAGCGGGTTCTTCACGAAGTCGGGGTCGCCCAGGTAGGCGTTGCGATCGGCGTAGGCGCGGCGCTCGACCTCAGTGACGAGGTGCATCATCGCGGGGGTGTGGTAGCCGAGCTTGGCGAGGTCGTCGCCTTCCAGCATGGACAGGATCTGGGCGAGCAGGATGCCGCCGGAGCTGGGAGGGGGCATGCTGATGATCTCGCGGCCCCGGTAGGTGAAGCGGATGGGCTCGCGCCACTTGGCCCGGTAGTCGGCCAGGTCCTTCGCGGTCATGATGCCGCCGTTATTGGCCATGTCCCGGTCGATCAGCTCAGCCGTCCGGCCCTGGTAGAAGCCCGCGGGGCCGAGATCCGCGATCAGGCGCAAGGTGCCGGCGAGCTCGGTCTGCACGAGGCGCTCCCCGACCTTCAAGGGCTTGCCGTTCGATAGGAAGATCCGCGCGGCTTCGGGATCCCGGCGCAGATCGTCCTGGTAGGTGGCAAACGACTTCGCCAGGCCCTGGTCGACCACGAAGCCCTCCTGAGCGAGACGGATGGCCGGCTCCACGAGGGTCTTCCAGGGGAGCTTGCCGAGCTTGGCATGCGCCTCGTGGAAGCCCCGCACGGTTCCCGGCGTGCCCGCTCCCAGGCGGTGGGTCAGGCTCGCGTCGGTGGGGTTGCCCTTAGCGTCGAGGAACATGTTGCGGGTGGCGGCTGCCGGGGCGGTCTCGCGGTAGTCGAGGGCGTAGGCCCGGCCCTGGGCGTCGCGCGCGACCATGAAGCCGCCGCCGCCGAGGTTGCCGGCCTCCGGCCAGGTGACGGCCATGGCGAGGCCGACGGCGATCGCCGCGTCGACCGCATTGCCGCCCTGCTTGAGGATGTCGAGGCCCACGCGGCTGGCGACGGGCGAGACGCTAGAGACCATGCCCTTCGAGCCCCGGACCGGCTCTCCTTTGGCCGGGTAAGGCCAGGGAGCCGATGCCGCCTGAGCGGTCAAGGGGGCGAGAGCGATTCCGACGAGGACCAGGGATCGCGCCACGATCGAGTGCTTCACGCGAACGACTCCTTCCAGGCAAGTAAGCGAGGCGCATCCATCCTACCACGCCGCCCGCTCCCGGATTTCAGGGCGCCGGCCGGAAATCCGTAGTCTGCGCGCTTGAAATCCCCCGCTCCCGACGGGACAATCACGGTGGCCGCAGGCCAAGAGGGGAGTCCCGAACCCGCCGTCGGCCGGCGAGAGCCGGCAAGGAGTGCCGCCATGCCATCCCCATTTCCCCCGCGACCCTGGCGACTTGGAGTGGTCGGGCTGCTGGCGCTCACGCTCATGGGGTGCGCCACGATGAAGGATCAGTTTCTCAGAGAGGTCGCGAACGCCGGGCTCGCGAGCGAAACGGCTCCCGGTCCTCTCGTCACCGACCAGGACCTCGCCCCCTTGCCCCCTTCGGTGCAGCGCTACATGCGCTTCATGGGAGTCGTGGACCGGCCCCGGGACTGGTCGTTCCGGCTGAGCACCACGGGCCGCTTCCGGCTCAAGAACGAGGACACGGCCTGGTTCGACATCGAGATGTGGCAGTACAACAACCGCCTGGACCTGAGCCGCATCTTCCACATGAGGGGTCGCATGAATGGCTTCCTGCCGGTCGTGGCCCGAGACACCTACGTGCGAGGCAAGGGGCATATGCTCGGCAAGCTCTTCGACCTCATCCCGGTCGCCGATGGGCGGGGCCCCGAGTACGATCTCGGTGAACTGGCGACCTACCTCGACGATGCGATCGTCTTCGCCCCTTCCTTCCTGCTGGGTCCCGAGACGCGCTGGAAGGAGGTGGACGCGCATGCCTTCGACGTCTCCTTGACGGACCACGGGATCACGGCCACGGCCCGGGTCCTGCTCGACGATCGCGGCGCGCCGCGGGACGTCGTGACCACCGATCGCTTCCTCGAGGATCCCGACGACCCCAAGCATCCCTTGATCCGGGGCGAATGGCACACCCCGATTGACGGCTGGCAGCGGGTCGAAGGGAGGGCAATCCCCACTGGCGGCAAGGGGGTCTGGCACTTGAAGGATGGCCCCTACACCTACGCCGAGTTTCGCTTCGCGCCGGGGACCCTCGCCTTCAACACGCCTCCCGGTCGCTGAGCACGGCGTCCTGCCGGACGCTACCCGGGCGGAGGTTGACCTGTCACTTGACAGGTGATATCCTGTTAAGTGGCCGTCATCAGCCTTGATGGTGACCGCCGCTGGGCCGAAGCGAGGTTCCGGGCGCGCCGCAACTCGCCCCCCTCCCATGGGCCCCGACGCCATCCCCCCGAGCCGACTCGCACGAGGCGGCTCTCATCCGATCAGGAGGAAAGCGACGAAAGAGGGCGGCGATCTTCGTCCCGTCATGTCGAGTTTCATCACGCTTTGTCAGGTCCGACCCACCACGGCGGCGGACATTCCCGCCATCATCGACCTCCAGCGCCGGGTCTTTCCCAAGATGCCCCCCTGGAGCGAAAAACAACTTCTCAGTCATCTCGACACCTTTCCGGAAGGCCAGGCCGTGGCCACCACCCCCGACGGCCGCATCATCGGCTCCTCCAGCTCCCTGATCGTCGTCTGGGACGACTTCGACGACCTGGCCAGCTGGGCCGAAATCACCGCCCGCGGCATGTTCACCACCCACGCGCCCCGACTGGGCAAGACCCTCTACGGAGCCGACATCGGCGTCGATCCCCAGGCCCGCGGCATGGGCGTCGGCTCCCTGCTCTACGACGCCCGCAAGAAACTGGCCCAGCGCTACAACTTGAAGCGCATGGTCGCCGGTGGACGCATTCCCGGCTACCGGGAGGTCGCAGACCACCTGAGCGCCGAGGAGTACGTCGCCGAGGTCGTCGCCGGCAAGCGCAAGGACCCGGTCCTGAGTTTCCAGCTGCGGCACGGCTTCACCGTCAGCCGCGTCATCCCCGGCTACCTCGGTTTCGACAAAGCGTCCCTCGGGTACGGAACGCTGATTGAATGGACCAATCCGGCCTACCGGTACGCTTCCGTGACGGATCTCTCCCGCCATCCCCGGAGGCTCCCGGAGGCCTTGTAATCCAAGGCTCCAGGAGCGCTTCGCCTCCCTGAGGTGAGCCGCTGGCGCAACCCCAGGGAGGACCTTCATGCGCGTACGTATCTCGGCGATTCAATACCAGCTCCGGCCCATCCGAAACTTCGACGACTTCATCCACCAGGTGGAGTTCTTCGTGGCCTCCGCCAAGGAGTACGGGAGTCACTTCGTCCTGTTTCCGGAGTTCTTCACCATGCAGCTCTTGAGCTACATGAACGAGCCCGACCCCGCCCGCGCCGTGCGTCGCCTGGCGGAGCTGACCCCGGCCTACCAGGAGCTCTTCACGCGCCTCGCCATCGACTACGACCTCTACATCATCGCCGGCACGCATCCCGTGGCCGAGAACGGCCAGATCTACAACGCCGCCCACCTCTTCACCCCGCACGGGAAGTTCTTCCAGCAGCGCAAGGTGCACCTGACCCGCTCGGAGAAGGGGCCTTACCAGATGTCCCGCGGCGACGAGTTCTGCGTCTTCGAGACGGATTTCGGCAAGATCGCGATCCTCGTCTGCTACGACGTCGAATTCCCCGAAGCCGCCCGGATCGTCTCGGAAGCCGGGGCGGAGATCCTGTTCGTCCCGTCCTGCACGGACGAGCGGCAAGGCTACTGGCGCGTGCGCTATTGCGCCCAGGCGCGGGCCATCGAGAACCAGATCTACGTGGCGATGACCGGGACCGTCGGCAACCTTCCGCAAGTGCCGCACATGTCGACCAGCTACAGTCAGGCGGCCATCATGACGCCCTCGGACTTCTACTTCGCCCGCGACGGGATCGCCGCCGAGGGGAACTTCAACCAGGAGCAGATCGTGGTCTCCGACGTCGACCTGGCGCTCTTGGACGAGCGCCGCGTGAACGGCACCGTGATTCCGCTGAACGACAAGCTCACCGAGGTCTACCAGCACGTGGCGGTCTACCGCGACAAGGTCCAGGTGACGGGCAAAGCCCCGATCGTGTGAGCGTCGGGGGCGATCGCCCCTGACGGCCTGCGCCCCCGCTCCGCGTCTCACGGAGCCCGGATCCCGCGGCCCAAGGCTCGCCTGACGTCGCGAGCCAGGCCGCTTAGCTTGGCTTCACAAGACCCTCGCGACCCTTTATGATGCCGTCGGGATCCGGGCTCCCGGAGTCATGCGACTCCCGGAGGCCGGCCCCTCGCGAAGGTGAGCCATGGCGGTGACTGCTCGTTCTCCCGACGAGACGCTTCGCGCCTTCTCGCAAGGCGTGGGTGCCGTCGTCGCGCTGGCGAGCTTTCTGGCCTTCCTGAGCGAAGCCTTCGGGTTCGTCCCCGCCCGCCATGTCTTCAGCACGATCCCGATCCAACCCAACCAGCAAGCCTTCACCGCCATGATCCTGGCGCTCGCGCTCTTCTGCCAGCACCTCGAGGGCGTCTGGCCACGGCGCATCGCCCAGGCGCTCGGCGTGGCCGTGGCCGTCTTCTGCATGCTCGTCGTCGCCGAGATCCTGCTCGGCTGGAGGCAAGGCTTCGAGACCTTCACCATCCCGCCAGGCTTCGGCAACTTGAGCGGCGCGGAGTTCTCCCGCATCTCGCTCCCGAGCGCCATCACCCTGGGCATCCTCGGCCTCGCCCTCGCCATCGACGGACGCGGCCATGGCTGGCCCTCCGATCTCCTCGCCCTGACCTCTCTGGGCTACAACTTCGTCACCGCGCTGATCGTGGCCTTGCGGGTCCAGCACCTCACTGGCGAAGCCTTGGCCCTGCCCACCGGATGGGTCCTACTGATCGCGCTCACGCTCGGCATCCTCGCCTCCCACCCGGATCGCGGCGTGATGAAGGCCCTGTCCA
The DNA here is from genome assembly GCA_036676495.1 of Candidatus Sericytochromatia bacterium. Lineage (GTDB taxonomy): Bacteria > Cyanobacteriota > Sericytochromatia > S15B-MN24 > UBA4093 > UBA4093. The sequence goes on along the minus strand of JAKFCT010000062.1, from coordinate 22,331 downwards.
GCGAGAGCTCGGTCGGAGTCGTCCTCCGGCGCCTCCTTCCCACGGCCCTGCTCACTCCAACCCTCATCGGCTGGTTCTGGGTGGAAGGCCAGCGTCTCGGCCTCTTCGACGCCCCCAGCGGCATGTTCTTCGCCGTACTCGCCATGACCGTCGTCTCGATCGCCATCGTCGCCTGGAACATCACTCCCCTGGCTCGTCTCGAACGCGCCCGCGACGAGGCCGTCGCGGCCCTGCGGCAGAGCGAGGCGCGGGCGAGCCGGCTCGCGGCCGTCGTCGAGGCCTCCGAGGATGCCATCACGACGTACGCCCCCGAGACATGGGCCATCACCTACTGGAGCCGGGGCGCCGAGAAGGTCTGGGGATGGCCTGCGGACGCGACGCTCGGCAAGAAGGCGGGCTTCCTGCTCCACCCGGAAGACCGGCACCTCTTCGGCGATGCGTTCGCCGACCTCTGCGCCGGCAAGCACGTGAGCGCCCAGAACATCCGAAGCGAACGCCGAGACGGCACGCCCCTCGACCTTTCCGTGGGCCTCTTCCCGATCCGAGACGACCAGGGCCGGATCGCCGCCTTCGGAAGCATCCAGCGGGACATCACGGAGCAACGGCGCATGCTGCTGGAAATGGCCCGCCGGACCGCCGAGCTGAAGAAAGCCGAAGAGCTGAACCGCCTCAAGGATCACTTCCTCTCGACCATCTCCCACGAGATGAAGACTCCCCTCTCGCTCATCACCGGCTACGCCGAGCTGCTCGAGGACGCCTGTCCCGACGTGTCCATGATCGAGGGCATCAAGGACGGCAGCCGCCGGCTCTCCGAGCATATCGACAATATCCTGGACTACAGCGCGCTCATCAGCGGCACCTTGCCGCTCTACAAGACCGACGTCAACCTCACGGAGGTCGTCCAGCACGTCGAAGCCTTGCTCAGTGAAGGCTTCCAGCTGAAGAACGTCACCCTCGAGACCGAGGTGGCGCCCGATACCCCCGTGATCGAGGGCGATTTCCGCCGCATCTCCCAGATCCTGCTCGAGCTGCTGGAGAATGCGCAGAAGTTCACCCCTCCCGGCGGCAAGGCGGGCATCCGGGTCATGCCTGACGACGATCACGTGCGGATCGACGTCTGGAACACGGGGGAAGGGATCCCCGAGGAGGACTTCGGGCGCGTCTGGGAGGCCTTCACCCAGCTCGCCACCGAGGACGCGTTCCGCAAGGGCGGGCTGGGGCTGGGGCTCACCATCGTCAAGCGGCTGGCCGAGCTCCACGGAGGCCGCGTGGCCGTGACCAGCCAGATCGGCCACGGCGCCACGTTCTCGGTCTTTCTGCCGGTCGGGAAGCCTGGCGGTCCACTGGGCCCGCCGTCCGATGCGTCGGGGGCCGAAAGCTAGGCCCAGGCCCGCAGCCGCATATCGGCAAGATAAAGGGCTAGGCGCCCATGGCCTGGCCGCAGACCTCCTCCAGACGCCTGACGAGGTCCTTGCCATGGGTCGGCAGCTCCGGCTTGGCATGCAGGGTGAGCTCGAGATCCGGCACGGGCGCGAAGCCGTCGTCGGGCGCCAGGAGGCGGTGCCCTGGCTTCACCAGGCGCCTCGGCAGAAGGCTGACGCCCAGGCCGTCTTCCACGGCGGCGCTGATGCCCGCCAGGCTGGCGCTCACGTAAGCGATGCGCCAGCGTCGGCCGCAGGCGTCGAGCGCATGGGTCATCTCGTTGCGGTAGAGCCCCCCGATGGGAAAGACCAGCAGGGGCAAGGGATCGCGCGCCGCCTTGGGATGCTCCCGGCTATCGATCCAGGCCAGGGGCTCGGGCCAGCTGACGCGTCCCGGCATGCTTCCGACGCGCTGCTTGACCAGCGCAATGTCCAGCTCGCCCTCTTGAAAGCGCTGCCAGAGCTCATGGCTCAAGCCGCTCGCCACTTCCAGCCGCAAGGCCGGGTAGGCGTCGGCAAACGCCGCCAGCATGGGAGTGAGCGGGTGAGCGGCGAAGTCCTCCGGCACTCCCAGACGGATGACGCCCCCACCGGCGCTGAACGCCACTTGTGCTTCCGCCTCTTGCATCAGGTCGATGATGCGCCGCGCAACTCCGAGCAAGCGCTCCCCCTCGGGAGTGGCGACTACGTACCTCCCGCCCCGGTCCAGCAACTCGCAGCCCAGCTGAAGCTCCAGCCGGCGGATCTGCTGGCTGACCGTCGATTGGGTGAGGTGCACGCTCGCGGCGGCACGCGTGAAGCTTCCGGTGTCCACCACCGCCAGGAAGCTGCGAAGGAGATCAGGGTCGAGCATGGCTTGGTATTCATCCTCCCACTGAAAGCCAGTCTATCATTTAATTTCCCTATCCCCAGGGGGATCCGTATACTACGACCATGTCGTCCAAGGAGGTGCCATGTCCCGTCATGAAGAACTGCTCCGCGAGGCCGTGCGCCTCGCCATCCAGAACCGCGCCCGCGGCGGCCGTCCCTTCGGGGCGGTCCTGGCCATCGACGGGGAAGTCGTCTCCACGGGCGTCAACGACCTCGTTCACAGCCACGACCCCACGACCCATGCCGAGCTGGAAGCCATCCGAGTGGCCAGCCGACGCCTGGGGCGGCCCGAGCTGACGGGGAGCGTGGTCTACGCCAGCGGCCATCCTTGCCCCATGTGCCTCTCGGCCCTGGTGATGACCGGAGTCGACGCGGTCTACTACGCCTTCGACAACCAGGACGCCGCGCCCTACGGCTTCTCCAGCGAAACGGCCTACCGCACGCTCGCCCTGCCGCTGAACCCGGCCCCGATGCGGCTCGAGCGACTGGACGTCGGCGTCACCGCCGCCCAGGTTTACGGAGCGCCCACCGACCATGACTGAGGTCGGCGCCAGGCCGACCTCCCGCGCGGAATTCCTCTCTTGGCTGGCTCTGGTCGTGCTGGTCGGCCTCAACCTGCGCCCGTTCTTGACGGCGGTCGGGCCTTTGACGGACCGCATCGCCGCAGGGACGGGGCTCGACTACGGGGGCTTGGCGGCGCTCACGCTGCTGCCGATGCTCTTGATGGGCCTCGGCGCCTTCTTCGGGACCGTGCTGCGCCAGCGCCTGGGCACCCGCCGCGCGGTCCTGGGAGCCCTGACGGCGCTGGCCTTGGGCTCGGCGTTTCGCGCCCTCGCGCCGAGCGGCGCGGCGCTGATCGCCACGGCGGCCCTCTGCGGCCTGGGCGTCGCCGTGATCCAGGCGGCCTTTCCCGGCGAAATCAAACGGCAATTTCCCCATCACGTGGCCCGCGTGACCGGCCTGTACTCCGCCTCCTTGATGGCGGGAGGGGCCCTGGGCGCCCAGTTCACGCCCTTGCTGGCGGATGCATCCGGCAACTGGCGCCAAGCGCTGGCGTGCTGGGCCGCGCCGGTGGCCATGGCACTGGGGATGGCGGCGTGGAAGTTGCCCGCGAATCGCGTCGCGACAAGGGGATCGGGGCCTTCCCCGGCCATGCTGAAGCGCCCCCGAACCTGGCTGCTCATGGGCTGCTTCGGGCTGGTCAACGGCGGGTACGCCTCGCTGGTGGCGTGGCTCGCGCCCTATTATCAGGCGTACGGCTGGACGAGCGCCCAAAGTGGAAGCTTGGTCGCCCTCATGGCGATCGCCCAGGCCGCTGCGGCGCTGGCTTTGCCGGTTTTGGCGAAGAGACGCGATCGCCGGCCCTGGCTCGGGCTCACGCTGGGCGCTCAAGCCTTCGGATTCGCCGGGCTGGCCTTCTTTCCGGCGCTGGCTCCCCAGCTCTGGGCCGGCCTCCTGGGAGCGGGGCTGGGAGGCTGTTTCGCCCTGGTCATGATCGTGGCGCTCGACCACCTTCCAGATCCCGAGGAGGCCGGGACCCTGAGCGCCCTGATGCAAGGGGGCGGCTTCATGCTCGCCGCCACGGCCCCCTGGGTCCTCGCCGTGCTGCAATCGGCCCGCGGCGACTTCGCGATCGGCTGGCTGGTCCACCTCGCCTGCGTGATCGGGGTCTTGGCCATGAGCCGGCGCCTCGACCCCCGTCACTATGCGGCAGCCATGGCCATGCTCCCGGAGCGCAGGTAGCCTCCCTCTCGCAGGGACGTGACATTCTTGGCGCAACTATGCTACCACTGCCATGGGAGCGAAATACCGGCAAGCGGGAGGTAGCCATGGCCTCGACATCGATCCGACTCAAGCGCGCTTACGAGCCCCCCGGCCCGGAAGACGGGCCGCGCTTCCTCGTCGACCGCCTCTGGCCGCGCGGGCTCTCCAAGGAACGGCTGCACCTGAGCGCATGGCTTAAAGACGTGGCCCCGAGCACTGCATTGCGCCACTTCTACGATCACCAGCCCGAGCGCTGGGAAACCTTCACGCGTCGCTATCGCGCAGAGCTGAGCGACAACGGGGACGCGCTCGCCCCCCTCTTGGAAGCCGCCCGCCAAGGAACGGTCACCCTGGTCTACGCGGCCAAGGACCCCGAGCATAACAACGCGCAGGTCCTCAAGGAGTATCTCGAAGAAACGCTCGCACCCACCCGGCGATGAGCTCCGGCGCTCGGCCGGGAAAATTGCCCATGAGAGACCATGCGATCCGCGTGGAGAAAAGGATGTCGTCATGCTTCGAAGAAAGACCTGGCAATACGTCGCCGTCGCGTCGGAGGACGCGTTCGTCTCCGCGGCCATCGCGCACCTGGGCTACGTGGGCCTGGCATTCGCCACGGCCTACGATCGCCGGACCGGCCAAGAAGCGTCCTTCGAACGCCTCGTGCCGTTCGCCCGCGGCTTCCAGGTCGCGCCGGATCTCGGCGCGGGAGCGTCCACGTTCACCTGCTCCAAGGGGCGGATGCGCTTCTCCAACACGTCGCGCCAGGTGGAAATCGACCTTCCGGGCATCCAGGTCTCGACCGCGTTCGGGGACGGCACCCCGTGGCGGGCGACGTGGCCCATCGGGCGCAAGGGCCGCAACGAAACCTCCAAGGACATGGGCTCCGAGAGCCGGGGGACGCTGAGCCTCGCAGGTCGCACGCTATCGCTCGACGGACGCGCCATGATCGATTGGACCCGTGGCACGCCCGCCCGAAAGACGGATTGGCGCTGGGCAGCCGGGGTAGCCCAGGCGGGAGGGCGGCGGATCGCCTGGAACTTCCGCATGGGCTTCGACGATCCCGAGCAGGTCGAGAACGCCCTCTGGGTGGACGGCCAGCTCCAGGCCCCGCGACGGGTCCTCATCGCGCCCGGCAACCCCTGGCGGATCACGGCCGAAGGCCTGGACCTGCTTTTCGAGCCCGATGGCATGCGCCGGGAGGACATGAACCTCGGGATCATCACCTCGCGTTACCAGCAACCATGGGGCCGCTACCGCGGAACGTTCGAGGGACAGCCCCTCGAAGGCTACGGGGTCGTCGAGGACCACTGGGCCGTCTGGTAAGCGCGGCTCAGCCTTGGCCGGCCGGGGCGGCGAGCTTCGCGATCATGGTCTCGGCGAACAACTCGGCATCCGCCGGCTTGCGGCTGAAGACCATGGCTCCGTCCGTCACCACGGCCTGGTCGACCCAGGTGGCCCCCGCTCGCTCGACATCCCTCCGGATGCCCGGCCATGAGGTGACCGTCCGGCCTTCGAGGGCATCGACATCCGCGAGCAGCCACGCACCGTGGCAAATCGCCGCAATGGGCTTGTTTTCCGAGACGAAGGCCCTGACGAAGTTCAGGTACGCCGGGGTTTGCCGCATGGTGTCCGGGCTCTTCAGGCCCCCGGGGATCAACAAGGCATCGTAGGTTTCCGGCCGCGCCTCCGTGATCACCTTGTCCCCGCGCGTGCCGGCCGCCGGCTTTCCGTGGCTCTCCCCCTCGATATGGCTCAGATGGCGGGCATCCGGGGCCATCACCTCGACCTTGGCCCCGGCCTCGCGGAAGCGCCGCACCGGCACCTCGAACTCGGACTGCTCGAACCCGTCGGCCACGATGACCGCGATCCGCTTCCCCTCCAGGCTTCTCGCCTTGGCTTCGGGGGGGCGCTCGGCCAATCCCGTGGGCTCCGAACTCCGAAATTCCTCTCCCGTCCCGGCCTTCCGGGTTTCACGCGCGCGATCGGTCATGCCCCCCCCTCTCGTGGCCCCCCCTCTCACGCCGCGACGACGCGGCGTCTCACTCCGCCATGGTAGGGGATGAGGCCCACAAGACAAGAAACGAGCGGCCGTCTCTGCGAGGCGGTAAGGTCAGCGCTCCTGAAGGGCCAGGACTTGCTGGACATGGTGCGTGGCGCCCGCTTGCTCGAACTTTTCGAGCGCGAGAGCCAGATGAGCGGCACGGCGGGAATCCGCCGGGTCGAGGCGCCGGGCGATCTCGAGGCGCACCTGCGCGTCATCGAACGGCAAGCCGAACGCTTCGCTTTCCCTCAGGCTCTTCTCCCAGGCCTTGAAAGCGGCGCTTTCCTTGCCCAGCAGCCATGCGCGACGCCCCTCCCAGAGGGAGGCTCGCGCGCGTCCCGGGGGAAAGACCTTGGCGAAGGCATGCAGCCGGCGGCAGGCCCGGCGGGCGCAGCGCGCCAGGTCCGATCGCTCGGCGGGCATCGCCCGGGTCCGCAGCTCCTGCAAGGTGACGAAGACTTCCGCCACGTTGCTATAGGCGTCCATGAGGTAGAAGGCGGTCGGCGGACCTTGCTCGAAGAGCAATAGCGCCGTCTCCGCCGCGCGGCGTGCGAGGTGGAGCTGTCCCTGGCGCAAGCGCACCATGGCCAAGGTGCTGTAGGCGAGCATCTCATCGAGGATCCGTCCCGCACTTCCCGTGGTCAGCGGCAGGGCCGCTTCCACGAGGGTCGACGCCTCATCCTTCCGCCCCATCTGCAGCATGGCCAGCGCCTCGGCGATCATCCCCCAGCCCTTGTGCTGGAAGTCCCCCAGGCTATGTCCCCGCTCGGCGAGCTCGCGCCCCGTCTCGGCGGCAGTGCGGAACTCTCCCCGGATCAGCTGCAAGTTGACCCGGATCTGGATGCCCTCGATGTAGCGCCGCAGATCGCCGATCCGCAAGTGGGTCTCGGACGCCTCGTCCAAGGCTTCCAGGCTCTCCTCCCAGCGGCCGAAGCCTGCCTGCGCGATGGAGTGAGCGTGCTTCGCCCAGGCCATCGCCGAGGGCTTTCCGACGATCCGGGCGGTCTCGACGCAGCGCCGGCCGTAGACCTCCGCCTGCGACGGCCACGGGATGACCGCCATGCCGACGCACATGTTGGCGTTGGCGTTGGCCAGCTCCGGCGAAGGGCCTGCCTTTTCGGCCAGGTTGAGCATCTGGAAGCAGGTGAAGAGGCCGGGCAGCAAGGAACAGGCGTAGTAATTGATGACTCCGAGGCGTTCGTAGGCACGAACGGCCTCCAGGAGGGACTCGCGCTCCTCCGGGGAAGCCTTCCCCGTGCGCGACGGCCAGAGGCGGTTGAGCAACTGCACGAGCACTTGCTCGAGGATCTTGGGGATCAAGGCCAGGTCCGTCTCGGGCAGGGGCCAGCCGAGCAAGGAGACCGCGCGCTCGAGATGCTCCCGACAGGAGTCGAGATGTCCCAGCCCGTGCTGCGCCTCGGCCAGCAGGCGCTCGCGACGCGCGAGGCGAAGGCGATCGCTCTTGACCGACGCCTTCTCCTCCAAGAGCAGGGCCTCTTCCAGGAAGCGCGTCGCCTCCTGGTACGCGCCGCTCTGAACGGCCTGCGCTCCCGCCCTGTCCAAATAGTCGACCGCCCGGGAGTAGTCCTCCGCCTTTTGCCAGTGGTAGGCCAGCAGGGCGTAGTGCGGAGAGAGGCCGTCCGCGTAGGTCTTCTCGAACCAGAGCGCCACCGCCTCGTGCAGCTGCTTGCGCTGCGCGTAGAGCATGAGGTTGTAGACGACTTCCTGGGTGATGATGTGCTTGAAGAGATAGGACAAATCCGGCTCGGGCGTCTCGAGGAGCGTCAAATCCAGGCGGTCGAGCAACTCGAGCTCGTCCGCGATCAGCGGCTTGTCTCCCTCGATGGGGTAGACGTCCCGAAGCGTCCGGTAGGCGAAGACGCGCCCGATCGCGCTCCCGACCTTCAAGATGAGCTGCTGGGCGGGCGAAAGCCGATCGATGCGGCTCGTGATCACGCCCTCGATGGTGTTGGGCAGCTCCAGCGATTGCAGATCCGAGGAGCCCGGCGCGAGGCGGCAGCTCCCGTCCACGATCTGGATGGCCCCGCTGTCTCTCAGAGCGTAGGCGACTTCCTCGGTGAAATAGGGATGGCCCTCGGCCTTCTGGAGGATGAACGCCACGAGATCATCGGGGAGAGACGCCACCCCCAGGCGCTGACAGACCAGCGCCACGATCCCCTCCGCAGGAAGGGGTCCCAGGGGCAAGATGCGCGACTCCGGCAACTCGAGGATCTGCCGGTACTCGCTGGGAGCCGCTTGGCCCAAGGGACGGATCGCCAGCACGGCCAAGATCCCGGGAAGCCGGCGGCAAACCTGCAGGGCCAGCGACCAAGACGCCGAGTCCAGCCAGTGGGCATCCTCGAGGATCAGCAAGGTCGGGGCCTCGGCGAAGCGCTGCCGGAGCAGGCGCACGAGGAGGTTGCGGGTGTTGTCGGCCCTCACGATCCCGGAGAACTGGGTCGTCAGGTCGTTGTCCGGCAGGTCGAGCGGAAGGACCACGTTGAGCAACGGCGCGAGCTGATGAGCCTCGGCATCCGACTCGAGCTGGGCGAGGACGTGGCGCCGCCTGGCCTCGGGGTCGTCTCCCGCCGCCTCGAGCTGGAAGAGCTGGCGGAAGATCGGGCGCCAGGCATAGTAGGGGCTCGACTTCTCGATGGCGTCTCCCAGGCCGAGGAAGCCCCGGACGCCCATGCGGTCCGCCTGCTGCATCGTATGGGAGAGCAGGCGGGACTTGCCCAGGCCCGCCTCAGCCTCGATCACGACGATCGCCCCCGAGGCGCCCGAGGCGATGGCCTGCAGGCGCTCCTCGATGAACTGGCGCTCGCTCAAGCGCCCCACCATGGCTTCGGTGTGAGCGTCGTGCTGCGCCTGTCCTTTGGGCTGGAAGACGGCCACGGGCTCGGCCTTGCCCTTTACCTGGATGGTGGACGGCGCGTCGAAGGCGATGCGCCCGCTCGAAGCCTGATGGGTGTTCTGATCGCAGAGGATGCCCTCCCCGGCGGCCGTCATCAGGCGCGCCGAGAGGTTCACGACATCTCCGATCAGCGTGTACTCCCGCCGCGTGGCGCTGCCGATCTCCCCGCAGAAGACACGTCCCGTCGTGACGCCGATCCCGGATCGCAAGCCCATGCCGCTCAGGGACTCTCGCATGGCCATGGCGACCTGAACAGCTCGCACGGGATCGTCCTCATGCGCCAGGGGCGGCAAGCCGAAGGCCACCAGCAGGGAGGCGCCCTTGTCGTCCACGCTCAGCTTGTTGATGCTGCCCTCGTAGCGATGCACGAGCGTCTGAAGGGAGTGAACGATGCTCTGAGCCTGGTCCAGGGACGTCGAATCCTGAAGGTCCGGTAAGTGGACGAAGAGCACCGAGACCTGGCGCAGTTCCGCGACCCAGGCCTCCTGGCCCGCCTCCAAGCGCGTGCGGACGGCCCCCGGGACGAAGCGCGAAAGGGCCGCCTCGGCATCCGGCGTGAGCTCGGGCATGACGGTCGCTTGCAGCGGCGCGGTTCGCGACAGGCTCTCGAGGCACATGTAGCCCGTGGGAAGCGCTTGCCCCGCGCCCGCGTCCGCGAGCAGCGACCAGGCATACGGGCTGAGAACCACCTGGCCCGGCTCGGCGAGGCTCTCGGCCCGGCCCACCTCCGAGACGGGAAGGCCGGCCGCATAGACTTCCCAGCGATCCTCGACGCCCCCCAGCTGGGCCAAAGAGACCTCGCCTGCGCTCACGCCCACCCGCAGGGCGAGCGGGATGTCCTCGCGGGTCCGGCGGTTGCGGATGGTCGCCTGAATCTCCAGGGCGCAACGCGCGGCCGCCTGGACCTGGCTGGCCAGATCGGGACCGTCGTCAGCGACCGGCCAAACCGCCAGCAAGGCGTCGCCCGCGAACTTGAGGATGTCTCCCCCGTGTCCGTGGACCAGCTCGATGAGGTTGCCGAAGTAGCCGTTGAGCAGGCGCGTCAGATCCTCGGTGCCCTGGGCTCCCTTGTGGGCCAGGCGCTCGGCCAGGGCCGTGAAGCCCGAGATATCCGCAAATAGGACGGCGGCCGGGAAACGATCCAGCGCGAGGCCGGCGGGGGAATCCCCCTGGCGTGCTAGCTGCCGGGCGATCGCCGCCGGAACGTAGCTCGCGAACGTTTCTAGGAGTGATGGCATCGACGCAGGCGCCCCTCTTCTTGATGGCAACTCGGACCATGGACCTATACCCCGACCGAACGCTATCTTGTCATGATAGCAAACCCGTTGCCGGCCACGGAGCTCGCAAGGCTTCGATGGGCGGGGGAACCACGGTCATGGCCCCGAGTGGCAGATTCATCGCTGGGACTGGCAATTTTATCGTTCTTGGCCTCACGACGCGGTAGGAGCGTGATAGCGCCTGGCCCTCCAGGGTAAGCAAGGGTTATGGAACGCCCTAGACCATCTGACGCTCCCCCGCGTCGCGCCCGCATCCTGGTGGCCGAGGACGAGGCCGAGCTTCGCTTGACGCTCTGCGAATGGCTCACGCTCCGAGGCTATGACGTCTGGGAAGCCCGCGACGGCCTCGAAGCCCTGGAACTCGCGAGCCGTGAACCCTTCGACGTCGTGCTGACCGACCTGAGGATGCCGCGCTGCGACGGCCTGAACCTCTTGGCCTGCCTGAACTCCATGGACCCGAGCATCGCGGTCGTTTTCATGAGCGGGCAAGCCACTGTTTCCGACGCCATCGAAGCCTTGCGCGAAGGGCGGAGCTTCGACTTCCTCCAGAAGCCGCTTCACGATCTGCGGCGCGTGAACGAGGTGGTCGAGCGGGCCCTGCTGCACCGCGGGTCGAAAGGGGAAGAGGCCAAGCCGTCGCAGGACTGGCAGAAGCTCCCTCCCGACATCGCGGAGGCGATCGCGGACGAGCCGATCCTGCAAACGGCGCTCCGCTTCATCGAAGCCAGCTTCCGCGCCCCCATCGGCCTCTTCGACGTCGCGGCCGCGACCCGCTACACCCCCTCCTACCTCACGAACCGCATGCGGCGCGTCACCGGTAAGACCGTCCAGCAGTGGATCATCACCTACAAGCTGCAAGAAGCGCAGCACCTCCTCCAAGCCACTGACTGGCCCATCCAACGCATCGCGAGCACCTTGGGTTACATGGACGCCGGCAGCTTCCACCGCCAGTTCCGCAAGGCCTTCGGAGCGACGCCGCAAGCTTGGCGCCAGCGCCCCACTACAGGAGTAACCCCTTGGCTCGATTCCCCCGCCCACGGAGGTCGATGACGGCAGGCCCCCTCAGGCTCCGCCGCAAGCGCCCTCGGCACACCTACGACCCGGACGCCCTGACCGCGGCCATCATCCGGCTCAACCAGCACACGACCAACCACGAGAACCTCACCCGCGGCTTCATCGAGCTCCTCCAGGAGGCCCTCCTCACGAGTTACGGCCTGGTCTTCCGTGTCGCGAACTACGGGATGCCCGGGCCCAAGCCCGATCCGATGGAGTGGCTGCTGCTGGGCGGCTCCGGCCACATGCAAGGGCTGCACCCGGGGAGTATCACCACGCGGACGGATTATCCCGGAGCCCTGCTCATGCCGTTCGACCTCCGGGGCGAGACCATCGGCATGGTCGTCCTCGGCCCCAAGTCGAATCGCCGTGACTATACCAAGAACGATCGCGCCCTCATCAGGAGCCTCGCCGAGCTGGTGGCACTGCGGCTCTACCTCTTCGACTACATCGGCCTGGAGCAGGAAAAAGCCCGTCAGGTCGCGGTCCTCGAGGAGGCCATCCGCATGCAGGAGCAGTTCCTCAACATGGTCAGCCATGAGCTGCGCACCCCGGTGAGCATCATCCTCGCGGCCATCAGCTTCCTGCACCATGAAGGCGGCAAGGCCCAGGACCCGCTTTTCGAAACCTATCACGGCCGCATCTACCGGAACGCCGAGCACCTCACCATGCTGGTGGGCGACCTGCTGAACGCCGGTCAGTTGCAGTCGGGGACCTTCGCCCTCGACATGCAGGTCTGCTCCGTGTCTCGCCTGATCCATGAGGCGGTCGAGGATCTCTCTCCCTTGGCCCATGAGAAGCAGCAGCGCCTCGACGGCCATCGCCCCGAGCAATTGCCGGAGGTCATGGGGGATGTCCAGCGCCTCGGCCAGGTGATCCGCAACCTCGTGATCAACGCCATCCGACACAACCCCGCCGGAACCTCCATCGACGTCTCGGTGCAGCGAACCCCTCACGCCCTCCGTTGCGAAGTCCGCGACGACGGGATCGGGATCGCCCCCCAGGACGTGCCCAGTCTCTTCAAGCGCTTCAGCCGCTTACGTCCGATGGGACAGCCCGGAGAGCGCGGAGTCGGGCTCGGCCTCTTCATCGCGCGCGCCCTCATCGAAGCGCATGGCGGCACGATCGGAGTCGACAGCGAACCGGGAAGCGGCAGCACCTTCTGGTTCGAGATTCCCCTCCAGGCCTAACCGGCTCAGGGCTCACCGGCGCCCGGGCGCGTCCGTCCGAACGCCACCAGGGGTTCGAGCCCGCGCAGGGCGTCCGCCGCGTCCAGGATGGCCTGGGAGACGGTCGGGAAGTGTGCCGCTTCAGCCAGCGGCACGATCGCGTTCGCGACTCCCAAGGGATCGTCCTCGAAGCGCTGAAGCTCGCGCAGGGTATCCTCCGCGGCTTTCCGGGCGGAGGGGGGAAGGTCGCTCAGGGCGGCCGCGGTGCGCATGGCCGCAACGGCATGGCCGAGGTTCAAAGCGGCGAGAAGGCTCGGAGGAGCCGACTTGCCGAGTTCGCCCGCGCGCCCGAGGTGCAGCATGAGGCGGAGGATCTGCCGCGAGGTCCGGCCATGCCATTCCTCGGGCTTCTCGGGGGCTTTCCCGGAGATCAAGCGCCGCAGGTCCTCGCGGATGAAGCCGGCGGCTTCCTCGGCGTAAACGTGGAAGCGACGCGGCATGAAGACGTAGGCCATCGTCATCACCCCGGCTCCGAGGACCAGGGCGGCCGAGTCGTTGAGGACCGCATCGGGGGCGATCGCCGGCATCCCGGCCTGACTACCCAATAGAAAGCACATGTTGAAGTCGGTCCCCGCGATGGCGGAATACTTGCCTGCCTTCGCCAGGCCGCCGACGATGAAGAAGGGGACCAGCGCGGCGATCAGGGCCCCCGTCGAGGCGAGGTGCGGCTGCAGGACGATCCGGAAGAACGTCGCGGCGACCACCCCGAGGACGACCCCCGTGAAGAGCTGCGGGGCGAAGTCCTGAGGCTTCTGCTGGGAGCCGATCACCATCGAGAAGATGCAGACTCCCAGCGCAGCCAGCTCGCCGGGCGCCCACCCGGAGGTCAAGGCGACCCATGTCATCAGACCGGTGGCCGTGCCGCAAAGCAGGCCGGTTCGTCGCGCGAGCATCCAATCCCGGTGGGGAGCCAGGTAGGAGGCCTTGCTGCCGAAGGACGTCGCGTCGGCCTCCTTCGGGGCATCGAAAAGCAAGGCCTCGGCGGTCACGAGCTGCGCCAGGGCGTTCGAGAGGCGCGCCAGCTCGGGGCCGCAGTCCTGAAGGTTCGAAACCTCCCCCCGGAGTCCCTGGTCGTCCGCAGGAGTCTTCAAGCTCATGGCCAGGCGTCGCAGATCCTCGGGCAGGGAGTCGGGCAGCGTCTCACCGCGCCAGCTCCGAGCGCGCAGCGCGCGGCCCGCGGCCATGACAGCGAGCGAGGCCGCGATCAGGCCGTCCACATGCTTGATGCGGCGGTACCCTTCCACCGAGCCCGCCGAGACCATCCGGCCGCTGGCATCGACGTCGCTGATCTCGGCGAGAATTTTCCGCTCCAGCCTGTCGCTCTGGCTCAGTGACGCGCCACCCAGCGCGTCGGCGACGAAGGCGACGGCATCTCCGGCCAGCTGGCGAACGTGCTGGTAGAAGGCCTCCCGCCGTGAACTCGGGGTAAAAAGACCGGTCACCAGGGTGACGACGACGACACCGATCAAGGTGCACTCGATGCGTGCAACCGCGAGCGCGAGGGAATCCCCGGGTTCCAGCAAAGAGGGAATCACGACCACGCCGGCCGAGAGGCCTGACAAGAGCGCCCCGTAGGAATGGACGCCGCGCAGGATATGCGTGAACGCCGCGCAGACTCCCACCCAGAGGGCGAGCATTACGAGCTGGGCGTAGGACGACACGGGGAGGTGCAGGATGCCGAACCCGACGGCAGCCCCGACGAGCGTCCCGAAGACCCGGAAGAAGGCCCGTTCGAGCAGCAGGCCCCGCGACGATTGCGTGACGACCCAGATGGGCATCGCCGCCCAGTAGGCGTTCTCGACGTGCAGGAACGACGCGATGGTGAACGCCAGCCACGCGGCGAAGGCGAGGCGGAGGCCGTAGGCGATGCGGGACCGGTCCAATCCCAGCGACTGAAGCCAAGCCCGTGCCATGTCCGCCTCCTTTTATACGCTGATGTCGTTTCTACAGGACAGCGAGAGTCAACTTTCACGCGGATACCGTCTGGGTCACGGCTATCTCCCGCTGCCTTTCGAAACAGCCGCGGCGCGGTCCTCGGGCCCCCGAGAATCCCGAGGGTGCCCATTGAACCTTAGTCCTCCCTGCTCGAAGAGGCAAGCCGAAAGCGGGCATTCCCTTGCGGGCGCTCACGGTTTGCCAACTCCGACGAGCGGGAGGTAGGGTGGTCTCGGAGGACTCCCGACTCTTGCCAAGGAGGCTTCGTTTCGCCATGAATCCTGCGGTCATCCTCGAAACCGTCCCCCTGGGGCTGCACTGGCAGACCCTGGATCCCTTCCTGTTCTGCGCGCATCATGACGACGCCTATCCGGCCGGCAACGAGCAGCTGGGGCCGGACGCCTCGCTGAGCGGTCGGGACATCGGCCAGGACTTCGCCGGCATCGACGGCTGGCGCATGTACCATGGCAGCGTCGTGCCCGGGTTCCCCGAGCACCCGCACCGGGGTTTCGAGACCGTGACGATCGTCCTCAAGGGCTTCATCGACCACTCGGACTCCCTGGGCGCCACGGCGCGCTTCGGAGCGGGCGACGTGCAGTGGCTGACCGCCGGCAAAGGCATCGTCCACTCAGAGATGTTCCCCTTGCTCCAGGCGAATGCCCCCAATCCCCTCGAGCTCTTCCAGATCTGGCTGAATTTACCTCGTGCCAGCAAGATGGCCGAGCCATACTTCAAGATGTTCTGGCATGAGACCATGCCCACGGCGACCGTGACCGACACGGAAGGCCGCCGGACCGAGATCCTGGTCGTCGCAGGCCAGCTCGGGGACGTTCAGCCCCCCGCTCCGCCTCCGGACTCCTGGGCCGCCCGCGCCGAGTCCGATCTCGCCATCTGGTCGGTCCAGCTGGAGCCGGGCGCCCGATGGACCCTTCCCAAGGCCAAGCCCGGCAGCCACCGGACGATTTACTTCTTCGAGGGCAAGGGGCTCCAGGTCGCCGGAAATGACCTGCCTTCCCGCACCGGCGCCCGGGTCCGTTCGGACCTCGACCTGGAGCTGGTGGGGGGGCCGGACACGAATCGCGTGCTCATTCTCCAGGGCCACCCGATTGGCGAGCCCGTCGCCCAGTACGGCCCCTTCGTGGGCAATACCCGCGCCGACATCCAGGCCGCCTTCACCGACTACCAGGCCACCGGCTTCGGAGGCTGGCCCTGGCCGGAAGCGCCCGTGCATCCCCGCGATGCCGGCCGCTTCGCCCGCTACCCGGACGGCCGCGTCGAAACCCCTCCCCCGGCCCGGTAACCCCCCGCGACGCGAGGGGCGCCCCCGAAGCACAGGGCATGCCCGTCACGAGGCAGACGTCGTTCCCACGCCCGGGGCCCGAGCCCCGGGGTCCAGCAACAGGACGCGCACGGCGTCCAGGCCCACGCGGGCGCCTGCCAGGCAGCGCAAGGTCTCGGAGACCTTCTCGGCGTGGCGGGCCGCCTCGGAGGCTGGGACGCTGCCCAGGCGGCAAAGCTCCTCGAGGCGCCGCTGCTCCCCACCCAGCACGCTGGCGGCCTGCGACATGGCGGCTTCCACCTGCGATTGGAGCCGCTCGTTGGCCGTCGTCTCGGCGGCTTCGAACAGGTCCGGCAGCTGGCCATGCAGCATTCCCGCCAGGCGCGCCCAAAGCTGCGGGCTCAAGGGCTGAAGCCTGGCGCCCGCGTCTCGGGGCGAGGGACACGGCTCGCCCGTGAGGTCGAGCGTGAGCGCGAGCGACGTGGGCGGAAGATAGCGCGGCAAGCCCAGTCGGCCGGGCCCCACGGCCTCCAGCAAAAAGAGGAACTCGATCCGCAAGCCCTGCTCGGGGGCCGCGGGCCAGAGGGCGACGCTCGCGCGGCCTTCCGGCTGATCCAGCAGCAGCCCCAGCGCCCCCTCCACGAGGGGATGATCGGGACTGAGGAACTGGATCTCCTCGCGCGCCAGGGCCACGTCCCGGTCATAGGTCGCGAGCATGCCGTCGGGACGCAAGCCTGGGAAGGGGTCCACTTTCAGGTGATCGCCGGGCCGGATGCGTTGAATCACCGGATCGGCCAGGTCCTCCTCATTGACTCCGAAGTGCTCGAGGAGGGCGCTGACGGTCTCTTGCAAGCTCGGCGTGTCGAAGGCCTCGACCTCCGAGACCAGCGACTCGCCGAGCGCCTGGTCGAAGGAGTTCAAGTCGATCAGGAAGTCCACGCCGGCCTGGACGTCCGCCCGGTAGCGCGCCATGAGGGCCTCGGTCTCCGTCAGGAACGCGTCGAGACGGGCCGGTTCCAGGCGACGCGGCTGGTGGGCGTTGAGCACCTCGAGCAAGCGTTCCGCCTGCGCGGCCATCATGTGCTCGCCGCCGGTCAAGGGGGCGTCGAAGACGCGCAGCGCGTGATGCCAAGCGAAGAGCGCCTGCGCCGGGGTCTGCGCCACCACCGGGACATGGACCTGGATGGTCTCGCGCTGGCCAATCCGGTCCAGGCGGCCAATGCGCTGCTCCAGGGCATCCGGATGCAGGGGCAGGTCGAACATGAGCACATGGTGACAGAACTGGAAGTTTCGCCCTTCCCCGCCGATCTCGCTGGAAATCAACACCTGCGCGCCCTCCGGGTCGGCGAAGTAAGCCGCCTGCCGGTCCCGTTCGACCAGCCCCAGCTCCTCGTGGAAGACGGCCACCTTAAGGCCGGAGCGGCTGCGGAAAGCCTTCTCCAGCCAGGTGACGGTGGCGACCGAGGAGGCCATCACCAGCACCTTCGGGGTCCCCAGCGCGTGAATCGTGGCGAGCAACCACTCGAGGCGCGGATCGTCCTTGAGGGGAGGCTCCTTGCCCTGCGCTTCGGGCAAGCCCAGCATGCGCTGCAAGGCGACGACCTCCGGCCAGGCGCGGACGGTCTTCCAGCTTTCCGGCAGGGGCAGCAAGGTGGTCTGCAGCTGCCGGCCCGGAAAACCTCCGAGCTTTTCGCGACGGTTGCGAATGAGGACGCGTCCGGTGCCATGCCGGTCGATCAGCTGCTTGAGGATCTCCGTCGTCCCGCCCTCCCAGCGCACGTCCGGGAAGAGCTCGCCGAGCTCGTCTTCGACCGTCTCGCCCTGTGAGAGGCGGCGTGCCAGGTCGGCCACCTTGCGCATCTGCGCGTGCTCGGCCTTGAAGGCCTCGAAATCGTTGAAGCGCTCGGGGTCGACGAGGCGCAGCAGGCCGAACTCCGTCTCCAGGCCTTGGCGCAGCGGCGTGGCCGTGAGCAACAAGAGCCCCTCGCTGTTTCCGGCCAGCGCCTCCACCGCGCGGTAGCCGGGGCTGATCGTTTCGGGCGACCACGCCAGATGGTGGGCTTCATCGACGATCACCAGATCCCATGGAGTTTCGAGGGCCTGGGCGAGGCGGCCCGGCTCCAGCAGCCAGTCGAGAGGCGCGATCAGGCGCGACGCGTCGGCGAAGGGGTTCTCGGCCTCGTCGTCGTCGCGATCCGCGGCCGGCGTCGGAATCAGCTCGGAGTGGGCCACCGAGAAGAGTTCGTTGAAGCGCCGGTAGAGCTCGACCAGCCATTGATGCGCGAGGCTGGGCGGGGTCAGCACCAGGACCCGACCCGCGCGGTCCAGGGTGCGCAGGGCCGAAAAGGTGAGGCAGGCCTCGATGGTCTTGCCGAGGCCCACCTCGTCCGCCAGCAAGGCGCGGGGGAGCTCACGGTTGGCGACCTTGTAGGCGATCGCCAGCTGATGCGGCAACAAGGCCACGCGTCCGCCCATCAGGCCGCGCGTGCGCTGCTGCATCACCTCGGAGCGCAAGCGCCACCCCTTCTCGCGCAGGTCATAGCCCTCGTGGGAGCTGAGTTCCGAGGCGAGGAGGCGTTGCAAGGGATCATGCGAGGCGCTGGTGTCCGCGAGCTCCTGCTCGGGCACCGTCATGCCCTGAGCGTGATAGGTGAGCAAGCCCGTGTCGGACGCTTCGACGCGCTCGACCCGGAAGCTGCGACCGTCTCGCGTCCGGGCGGCCTGACCGATGCCCAGCTCGTAGCGACGCAAGGGAGCCGTGGCCGGATTGTAAAGGCGGTGCTCTCCGGCTCCGGGAAAGTCGATCGAGACGCTGCGCGGCGTGGGGAAGCCGGTGATGATCCCGAGTCCGAGCGAGGGTTCTGCCTCGCTACGGACCCGCATGCCGATGGCCCAGGGGGTGAGGGAGTTCATGCGTGCATCCGGGCCTTTCCTGCGTGGACGTGACGGAAGCGTCACGGGGCGGGCCTTGGGCCCGCTTGACGACATCCCTCCATGCTAGCAAACTTCGAGGCTGCGCGAGGCACCCAGGCCAATTTCCGAAAGCCCGCCGGTTGCGGATGCAACCGGCGGGCCTGGCTGAAGGAGGTCACATGTCCGTCAAGGACCTGGGTTAAGACCTAGGGGGCGATCGCACGAACGAGGCGATTATCCGCATCCGCGATGTAAAGCGTCCCTGAGCGCCCCAGCGAGATGCCCCTCGGGGAATCGAGTTGCGCCCCGGTCGGTGTGATGCCATCGCCCCGGTAGCCCTCAAAGCCGTTTCCGGCCACGGTCGTGATGACCTGGGTCGTCGCGTCGACCTTGCGGATGCGATGATTATCCGAATCAGAGATGTAGAGGTTGCCCGCCGCGTCCAGCGCGAGCCCCCGCGGACCACTCAGATGGGCACTCAGCGCTGCTCTGCCATCCCCGTTATAGCCATTGAGGGAGGTCCCCGCGACGGTCGAGACCACGCCGGTCTTGCTGACCTTGAGGACCCGCTGGTTCTGATTGTCGGCGATGTAGAGGTTGTCCTCAGCGTCGAGGGCGATGCCGTTCGGGCGTTCGAGTGCACCGGTAGCCAGCACGACGGTATTTCCGCTGCTGTCCCGCTTGAGGATCCGATCATTGCCCGTGTCGGAAATATACATGTTCCCCTGGCCGTCGAATGCCAGGTCATGGGGACGGCTCAGGAGCCAGCCTTCGATCTCCTCGAATTCCAGGACCGTGGTCACTCCGCCGCTGATCTTGAGGATGCGGTCGTTTTTCGTGTCCGCAACGTAGAGGTTGCGGTCGGGGGCGATTTCCACGTCGAGCGGATAATTCAGCGTTTCCGCTCCGAGGTCGACGGCCGAGATGATGCCGCCGCTGACCTTGAAGAGCGCGTTCAGGTAGCCATCGGTGACGTAGAGATCCCCATTGTCGGCTTCCGCCACCGCGGTGGGAAGTTCCAAGGAGAAGGTCTGCGCGCTTCCTCCGCTGGGAGGGGCTTTGTCCGTCAGCCAGCCGGCCACCGTCGAGATGACCTGGGTCTTCGCGTCGACCTTGCGGATGCGACGGTTATCCGTGTCAGATATGTAGAAGTTGCCCGCCGCGTCCACGGTCACGTAATCCGGATTATAAAGGCCGCCGGAGGTGGCGGGGCCACCGTCCCCATAGAACCCATAGGTGCCGTCTCCGGCCACCGTCGAGATGTTCTGGGTCGTCGCATCGACCTTGCGAACGCGATTGTTGTGGCGATCGAGGATGTAGAGGTGGCCCGCGTCGTCCACGGCCACATCCGTCGGAAAATACAACTTCGCGGAGGTGGCGAGGCTACCGTCCCCAAAGAACCCGGCGCTAGTGGGGGTGCCGGCCACGGTCGAAATCTTCTGGGTCGTCGCATCGACCTTGCGGATGCACTGGTTGTTGTAGTCGGTGATATAGAGGTTGCCCGAGAGGTCGACGGCCACTCCAAGCGGTCTACTCATCCTGGCAGCGGTGGCAGCGCCGCCGTCGCCCGAGAATCCTGCATAGCCATAGGTGTGTCCGGCCACCGTCGATATCTTGCCGGTCGCCGCATCGAGCCTACGGATGCGATTGTTGTACGAATCGGCGATGTAGAGGTTGCCCGACTTGTCCACGGCCAATCCACGCGGTTTATTCAACCGGCCGGAAGTGCCGGGAACGTTCTCGCTCCCGGTACTGGGGTAGCCGTCTCCGGCCACGGTCGTGATGATGCCGGTCGTCAGATCGACCTTGCGGATGCGGTGGTTCTCCGTGTCAGCAATGTAGAGATTGCCCGAATCGTCCAGGGCCAAAGCGGTAGGAGCGTTCAACGCCGTGTCGACGGCCAGGCCGCCATCCCCCTCGTAGTCCCTGCTGCCGTTGCCGGCCACGGTCGAGAGCGTCCCGGTCGAGGAAATCTTGTACACGAGATTCAAGTCCGAAGCCGCGACGTAGAGGTTGCCGTTCGCGTCGACGACCGCGCCCGCATATTGTGCCGACCAGTCGGTGGCGACGGTGGACTTGGGCATCCAGGTCCCGACCACGTTCCGGATCATCATGGCCGCCTTGAACGACTCGGCAGTGGTAACCTCCTGGCCGTTGACCGTCAATTTGAGCGGACCGTTCTCGGCGCCCGCAGGCACCCGGACCTTGATCTGGGTTGCCGAGGCCTCGACGATCGTTCCGGCCACGCCATTGAACTCCACCATGTTGTTGGTCTTGGTCTTGGCGTCGAAGCCAGTTCCCGTCAAGGTCACGATCGTTCCCGGCGCGCCCTGCTTCGGGTTGAAGGCCTCCACCACCGGCAGCACCGAGAAGTTGGGACCCAGCACCGTCAGGTTCCCCACCTGCAGCGAGGTCGGACCCGAGGTGGCGCCCTGAGGCACGCTCGAGGTCATGCTGCTCGAGGTCACGCCCGTCGTCACGGCCTTCTCGCCGTTGAACGCCAGGACGTTGTTAGCGGCGATCGGGCTGAAGCCCGCACCCGCCACCGTCACGGCCTCGCCGACCTTGGCTTGCGCCGGGGTGAAGCCCGTGACGCTCGGCGGCACGTTCAAGCGGCTCCAGACCCGCTGGGCCCCGTTCAAGGTCAAGCCCACGTTGGCCACCGGGTCCTGGGCGTCCGCCAGGATCTGCTGGACCAGGCCCAAGAGAGCGGTGTAATCGTCAGCCGGAAGACCGCTCACCGGAGCGTACGCCGGGGTCTCGCCGCCGCTGACGGATCCGATCAGCGACGCGAAAGCGAAGGGATCAGGCTTACCGTTGACCAGCCCCGCCCCGATGGACAGGGCCGTGGTCGACGGGCTGATCACCGTGCCGGCATTGGCCGCAGCGCTCGTGATGCTGGTCCAGCCGTTGTTGAACTTGGCGACCGTCCGAAGCCGGACCGCCTGATTGCCGGGCTGGTTGGAGTCGAGCCCCTTCACCGCCTCGAGGAAGTAGGTCGCGGTGGGATCGGCCACGTAGCCGTTGGTGAAGTTGAGGACGAACTCGCCGTTGGCGTTCGTCAAGGCCGTCGAGACGGTCTGGTTGCTGCCGGTGTTGATCAGCGAGACCGTCGCTCCGCTCGCGACATTGGGGGCTCCCGCCAGCGTCTGGAGCTGGGCGAAGGTCACGCGACCGGAAAGCGGGGGGGCCGGCATGCGGACGGCAGCGCCCTCGACGGGGCCCTGCTCGGGTTGGTTGAGGGCCGGCAGCCCGCCCGGGAAGCGGCAGCCGACCATGGCCAAGGTGGTGAGTAGCGTCAATGCGAGACTCAGCTTGCGCATCACGTTCTCCTAGGGTTGCGAGACGGATCCCGCAAAGGGGACTTCGAGGATGGACAGCGCCAGGCTCTGGCTGGCCGGGGGGGTGTTTTCAGGGACGACGATATCCGCCGAGCCCGAGGCCACCGCCTGCTTCGACGCATCGAAGGCCGTGGCTTTCAGGCGGTAGGTGGACTCGCCGAGCAAGTCCGTCAAGGGAAGGGCCCGAGGCAGCTCGCCCCGGTCATGCGTGAGGGCGGTACTGGGCACGGCCACTTCCGTATCCCCTTCGAGCTTGAAGAGCGCCGTCTCGACCTGGGCCACCCGGAGGACGGC
>JAKFCT010000061.1:0-1845 GCA_036676495.1 Candidatus Sericytochromatia bacterium | reverse complement strand
TCCCAGCCCTCGAACTCGGCGGGGGGGATCAGCATGGCGAAGTTGGTCTTGCCGCAGGCGCTCGGGAAGGCGGCGCCGACGTAGGTCTTCTGACCGTCGGGGCTCTTCACGCCCATGATGAGCATGTGCTCGGCCAGCCAGCCTTCGTCACGGCCCATGACCGAGGCGAGGCGCAGCGCGAAGCACTTCTTGCCGAGCAGGGCATTGCCGCCGTAGCCGGAGCCGTAGGACCAGATGGCGCGATCCTCGGGGTAGTGGACGATGTACTTCTCATCCTTGTTGCAAGGCCAGGGCACGTCCTCTTGGCCGGGCATCAACGGAGCGCCGACCGAGTGGAGGCACTTCACGAAGTCCCCGTTGCCGAGGACATCGAGGACCTGCTGCCCCATCCGGGTCATGATCCGCATGTTGGTCACGACGTAGGGCGAGTCGCTGATCTCGACGCCGATCTGGGCGATGGGAGAGCCTAAAGGCCCCATGCTGAAGGGGATGACGTACATGGTGCGGCCCTTCATCGAACCCCGGAAGAACTCGGTGAGCTTGGCCTTCATCTCGCGGGGGTCGACCCAGTTGTTGGTCGGGCCGGCATCCTCCTTGCGGCGGCTGCAGATGAACGTGCGGTCCTCGACGCGGGCGACGTCGCTGGGGTGTGAGCGGGCCAGGAAGCTGTTCGGGCGCTTCTCCGGGTTGAGGCGGATGAAGGTTCCGGCCCGGACCATCTGCTCGCAAAGCGCGTCGTACTCCGCCTGGGAGCCGTCGCACCAGCGCACCGAATCCGGCTGACAGAGGGCTTCTATTTCGTTCACCCAATCCAGGAGTCCCTGGTTGGTCGTTCGGGTCATGGTGACGATTCGCATCTTCCACTCCTTCCGTGAGATCAACCGATCGTCTGTTCATCCGAGGGTGAGGGCCCCGCACAAGGTATCCAGCGTGACTAGCCTTGGGCGAGAAGCGTCTCGTCACGGCTGCTGCGCAGAGGCTCCTTCTCGAAGGGGAAGATGAGCAACCCGGCGGTGGCATGCTTGAAGACCTGCTCCGAGACGCTCTGCCGCATGGGATCGCCCACGTGGTTGCGGGTCCCCAGCACGATCAGGTCCGCTCCGAAGGCCTGGGCCTCCGAGACGATCGTCTCGGCCGGAGTGCCGATCCGGACCTTGGCCGAGGCTTTGAAGCCCGCTTGCTCCAGTTCATGGAGGGCCTCGGAAATCGCTTCCTGCGCATCGTCGGCCAGCGCGTTGGTGCTTTCGACTTGCCTAGGGTCTAGGTCGGGGCCTTCACGGGCGGGAATGACCGAGAGGACCTCCACCTCGTCAGATGCGGATCGCATCATCTCCACGAAGCGGCGCACGGCCTCCAGGGAACATCGGGATGACTCGGTGGCGATCAGGATGCGCTGCATGATCTCCTCACTTTTCTATCTAACTGGACTCCTCGATCAATGGGGCTGTGAGACGATCCTTAAAGCATTGTTGGCAGACGGGAATTTTTTCGACTCTTACTATAGGCGCGAGATCCGCATGACGCGACCGCTGTACGCCTGGACCCAGCGCGGCTTTCGCGCCTCATCGAGATCTAGCATCGCCGGCGAGACCCGAAAGACTGGCCTCGCCCCGCAAGCAGAGACCGTGGATTCGGGAGAAAAGCGCAGCGCCGGGAGCCCTGAGGCTCCCGGCGCTGCGGGCTTGAGGATTACTCCGAGATTTCCGGGGCGAGGTGCCAGTTGTCGGGCGAGCGCCAGAGCCTGGAGATCAGCAGTTCACGCTCGAAGGTGAACTCCCGGGGGAGCTTGTCGAGCAGGCCGAAGAAGAACTCCTCGTGGCCGAGGGCCTCTTGCTTCCACTCCTC
>JAKFCT010000060.1:0-51558 GCA_036676495.1 Candidatus Sericytochromatia bacterium | reverse complement strand
GACCGGGACCTTCACGGCCTTCAAGAGCGCCAGCGGGGACCTCGAGCTTCAGAAGTACCAGGAGAAGGACGAGCAGGGCCGCTGGGCCGGTGCCACGCTCAACAAGGCCGCCGGCATCAAGGTCGGCGAGAACACCGTCTCCTACGATATCCGGGGTGACCAGCTCTCCATCAACGGCAAGAAGGTCTCGACCGCACCCGGCTCCACCTACGCGCTTCCGGGCGGAGGCAACGTGAGCGTGGGCAAGGATGGCAATATCACGGTCAACACCCCGCAGGACGACAAGATCACCATCGAGAAGCGCGACGGCTACATCGACTTCGCGGGGGAGATCTCCAAGAGCCGGCCTTCGGGGTCCGTTTTCGGGTCGCTGGGGATGTTCGACGCGGACACCGATCCGACCAACGACCTGCGCCGCCCGGACGGCTCGATCTTCCCCATCACCTACGCCCCCAATAAGAGCGCGAACAACCAGATCTCCGAAGATCAGGCCTACGTCGACCGGTTCCTGGAGCTCTGGCGGGTGCCCACGAACCAGGATCTGATCCCGACGCGATAGCCTCTCAAACGAAGAGCGCCTCCCTTTCGGGGAGGCGCTCTTGGTCTTGAGGTCACAGAACGCTTACGGGGCCTTCCAGTCCTTGAGGAAGGCGTCCAGGCTGGAAGCGGTCTTGCCGTTGCGAAGCTTGAGGTCGTTCTCCGCGTTGGAGTCGGCATCGAAGGCTCCGACCATGCCGCTCATCTCGCCGGCCTGGCGCTTGGAGCCGATGTTGCCGTAGAGATCGACGTAGCGGCCGCCGTTCTTGCGCTGGAGGATGAGGAAGGCCACACGATCGCCCTCCGGGGTGACCACCTGGACCCGGGGCGCGAACTTGCCGGGGGAGTATTCGCTGTTGGTCATCTCGAGGCGTCCGCCGTCGGTGAGCTTGAGCTTGGTGCCGGCCTTGAAGTCCACCTTCTTGCCGTTGACCGTGAGGGCCTGGCTCGGGGCATCGTAGGCGACGGTATCGCCATGGCTCTTGATGGTGAGGGCGGTGTTCCAGATGCCGCGATCGCCCGGGATCTGATCCTGCTTGTTCTGGACCTCGAACTTGCCGTCCGAGCTACGGAGCAAGGTGAAGCGTCCGGCCAGCGAGGCGTCGAAGCGCTTGCCGTCTCCGGTGGTGACATGCGGGTCGGCGACGACCTTCCAGCTACGGCCGCTCACGCCGTCCGGCTTGGGGGCCGGTTTGGGCTCAGGCTTGGGGGCCGGCTCGGCTTCCTCGGTCGTCGGAAGCCCGCCCAGGCGAGAGGCGGTATGGCTGGGCGCTTCGGGCTCCGGCTCGGGAGCCGGTTCCGGCTCGGGTTCGGCCACGTCAGGAAGTCCGCCCAGGCGGGACGCGGTTTCGGTGGCGTAGGGTTCGGGCGCGGGCTCCGGTTCGGGCTCCGGGGCTTGGGGGAGGCCGCCGATGGGTGCGGACGAGGCGTCGGGCTTGGGCGGGACCACCGGCGCAGGGGCCGGGGCCGGCGTCGCCGGAGGCTGAGGAAGGGGGGCCTGGACGACCGGAGGAGGGGCCGGCTGTGGCACCGGAACCTGGACGACCGGCGGAGTGTAGACGGGCGGGGCCGCGACGACCGGCGGGGCCTGGGTCGGAACCGAAGGCCCGTTCTTCCAAGCGGCTTCCCAGAGGGGGGTCTGCGGGGCTTCGGCCCAGAGCTGGGTGTAGCCCTGCGGGTTGGAGGCCGGCACGACCGTCGCCTGGGCCTGGTTGGTGGCGGCGGCTTGCACCGCCTGCTGGGAGAACTGGGCCTGGTCCGGGCTCCATGCCTGCGGGGGGATGGCGACCGGAGGCGGGACGGCAACCGGGGGTTGCGCGGCAGGGGGAAGCTGGACGGCAGGAGCGTACGGCGCCGGGGCGGCGACTACCGGAACCCCCCAGGGGTTGGGTTGCAACGGGTTTCCTGCGCGATCGGCCATTGATTCCTCCCATGGCCTTTCGGCCAACGACTTCTATTCCTATTATGCCCGCATGAGGAGGATATCTTGCTCGTTTGGCGGCGCGCGTTAGAAGCCTGCTCGGTTGGGACATAATGCAGGTAGCGCGCAAGGGGAGGACAGGATGAACAGCAGGCAAATCAGCGGATTCGTCGCCAGCATATTGGCTCTGTCCCTCATGGCGTGCACGGGCAATCCGCTCTCCACCTCGAAGGACAAGGACAAGGACCCCTCCGGCTCGGGAGCGACCCCGGCCGCCTCCGAACCCTCGCCGGCCATTGAGTTCGAGCCTCCGGATCAGCCGGAAGAACCCGTGCTCGACGCGATCCAGGGCCTGAGTTGGAGCCTGAGGGAGGGCGAGTCTCCCCGGGACCAGAAGATCAAGCAGATCCACGGGGCCCTCCAGCCGGACGGCGGGTACAAGTTCTTCCTCGAGCAAGGCGAACGCTTCTACTACCGGGTCGTCACCAAGAACGCCACGCCGCCGCCCTGGTCGGATCAACAGACGCTGCCCTCGCATCGCGGCAAGTATCCCACGCGCCTCTTCAGCGACGGGAACTGGCTCTTCTTCGTGAACGACTCGAACGAGACGGTCATTTCGGCGGATGATCGCGAGGAGCGGGTCTATCAGGCGAAGGAAGGCAGCAGCGACTGGCAGCAGAGCACCCTTCCCCGCGGAATCGTCGCGGTGGCCGGCGGGCCCGGCTTCGCCTTCGCGGCCACCGAGGATTTCCTCTACCGCTGGGATGGCTCGAGTTGGGTCGGGCCCATCGTCGACCTGCGCCGCGATTCGAATATCGGCGAGCGCTTCGTTGATCTTTCCGTGGATGCGGAAAGCACGAGCAAGGACCTGATCGTGCTGCTCAAGACGACGAACACCTCCGCCCCGTACATGGTGAAGTTCCTGCCCGAAGGGACGCCCGATGGGGGGAATGGCTACGCCTACTTGAATGCCGAGAACAATTACGCGGGACTTTCCTTCCAGCCGGCCAATTTTCCCACGAAGGTGATCCGGAGTTACCAGAATCCGGGAATCTCCGGGGGCTACCGTTTCTGGGGGCTCAACGCGACGAATCACCTGCTCTACGGAGATGGGCATTCTTCGGCGCTGATGCGTTATGCGCTGGACGATCCGTACACGGGAGCCTACCAGGACAACTTCAAGGGCTTGGTCAAGCAGCTAGGGCGCTTTTACGCCTACCGTTCGCTCCCGTCTCGAGGACCTGAGGTCTTCCACCGGCGCG
This sequence comes from Candidatus Sericytochromatia bacterium, assembly GCA_036676495.1. Taxonomy (GTDB): domain Bacteria; phylum Cyanobacteriota; class Sericytochromatia; order S15B-MN24; family UBA4093; genus UBA4093. The sequence goes on along the minus strand of JAKFCT010000060.1, from coordinate 48,339 downwards.
ATGTGAACATCTACTCCAAGTGGGAGGCCGTTACCGCCAAGAAGGTGGATGGAAACGTCCTGTCGGTCACCCTGGAGGGCAGGAACAGCTTCGCGACGGATGGCTCTCGCATCTACCTGGCGGGAAACGAGGGGCTTTTCGGCTATCCCTTGATCCTCGAGAGCCTGTCGCCTCTGACTCGGGGGCCGGCCGCGTATGCCCAGGGGACGGTGGGTTGGCTGCAAGAGTCCGTCGAGTTGAACCGCGCCTCGGTGGATAAGGTCGTCCGCATCGGCACGCAGACGTACGTGCAGACGGCCTTCGGGACCTACACGTACCAGGGGGGGAAATGGGTTCCCTTCGAACTGGGAAATCCCGGCCGCCGAGCCATGCTCTTCTCCTCGCTCTACGGCCATGCGGCGACCGTTGCGTACGGCGACACGGTCGATTTCTATCTCTTCCAGGGGGGAAGCTGGAGCCTGATCCAGAAAAGCTTGCCGAGTAGCGCCAAGCCCAAGGCAGACAAGGTCTTCTTCAGCAAGGGGCGCCTCTTCGTGGCCACGTCGCTCCTGAGCCAGGAGGCGGTGTTCTATCGTCCGCTCGACGTCACGAGTGACTGGACGCAAGCGGCGCCGGGCCAGGCGAACTTCTATCCCGTCTACGTCAGCGAGGGGCGGAATTTGCTCGCCGTCGGCAGCAACCGGGTCAAGTACGCCTCGTTGAGCGAGCAGTTGTGGAAGGATTACGCGGATCTGCTGGTCCTTCCCGATGGCAAGACTCAGGCGATCAAGCCGTACTTCCTGCATCCCTTCGCGGTGAACGGCTACGCCTTTGCGTGGCTCAACCTGGGAGGGACGGATACCCGCCTCTGCCGTGTCACCGCGAAGGGCTGGAAGCCCATCGTGAGCAACCAGTTCGAGGGGGCGAAAGTCGGTGAGATCCTCTCGACCGACGGGCATTATCTCTACTCGTCGACGACCTTGAACGGAGCCACCCGCGAGATCGTGAGGGTTCCCATCAAGGATGGGAATGCCTGGGAGCGCGTCCCCAACGTCCTGGTGGGATCGGTGCCGCTGGCCCAGACCGGCCTCATGGTGAACGCTCCGCCCTTCATCGACCGGGACAACGCCAAGGTCTACCTGCCGACCAGCCGGGGAATCGTGGGTCCCTAGCGCCCGGCGAGCGGCTTCACGGCCGTGGGGGTTTGCGACTGTTTGGACTCCATTAAAACTTGATTGGAAAGCGATGAACCCGGGCAAGATCCCGGGCGATCGCGGGCATAAAACACCTAGCAGACGGGCAAGCGCCCGCGGAATCAGGACCGCACCCCCTCGGGGGCCAGGGTCGGATGAAGGAGGTTGCCATGGGAGTTTCTGGAGCAGGAGGCTCGAATTACCGCGGGATGGACATCGTCCGGACCACGCACACGGCCGCTGGCGCCATCGCCGATGCCCAGCAGCGCGCCGCCGATATGTCGGATTCCGGCTTCCTGGGCGTCAAGAGCCTGGGCCGCGGCATCTGGCACGCCGTCAACCCTTCCGCCAAGAAGCGCTACGAAACCGAGCTCAAGGCCATCCAGAGCCTGCCGGACACCATCCGCGACATCATGAAGATGATCCAGGAGAAGTACGCCGCGATGGCGAAGGTCTAGCCCCCATCGCGTCGATTTAGCCGCGATCGCGGTGGTTGAGCCGCGGGCGCTATCTCCTGGATGCCGGAAGCCAGCGGGGTCCGGCCCTGCCTGGATTAGAACAGGCGAGCGTTGGGTAGGATCCCAAGGTGAGGCTGATCGGAGGTCGCGATGGGATTCGATTTACGCTACAACTTCATCAATACCTTCCGGACGGTGGACGCCTGGCGCAACAACATCCTGTTGAACGCCCAGGGCGGCCTCTTGCCGGGCTTCAAGCAGCGCAAGACCCACCTGGGCATGCAGCAGTCCTCGTTCGAGATCGATCCCGGATCGGCCGGAACGTCGAGCCTCGGCGGACGTTCCCCCATGGGCCTGACGGCCGGCGAGCTGACCATCCAGCGGACCGCCCTGCAACACCGCCAGGATCCCCTCAAGGGCGCTGACGGAGCCCTCTCGAACCTGGGCATCCAGGGCAACGGCTTCTTTGCCGTCGCCGAGAGCCTGAATCCCGGCGCCCGGGTCATGCTGACCCGCGATGGCACCTTCACCTGGAAGCAAACCGGCGTCGACGAGGCCAAGAATCCCGTCTACCAACTCGTCAATAACCAGGGCCTCTTCGTCCTGAGGGCCGGCGACATCGAGACGGACCCGAGCAGCAAGGACTTCATGAAGATCCGCCGCCTGCCTCCGAAAGGGACCATGGGACCCAACGGGGAATTGCGCCCCGAAGAGACGGGCCCCCCGGGCATGCTGGGCAGTCGCGACGGAGCCGTCGGCTCCAGCGACCCGCGCGGAAAGGTCATCAAGGGAATTGCCACCTACGCGACCGGTACCGACGGGAAGGAAGCCCTCCAGTACGATGGCCTGACGAGCCAGCTCGCCATCGTCCGGGTGCCTAACCAGTCGGAACTCAACATCTCGTCTTTCGGGCCCACCACTTACAACTTCTCGCTGAGCACCCTGGCCGGATCGACCGTCCGGACGGTGACGGACTTCTACCGGGAAGTCAATTCCGACCTGAACTCCAAGGGCGAGTTCACGGTCTTCGGGAACCGCATCGAGCAGGTGGACGCCCAGGTGGCGCTGCAGCTCTCGATTCTCGAGAACCAGACGGCGGACTTTGTCTTCAAGAACCTCTCGACCATGCTCCAGGAGTACAACAACTCCCAGGATCAGCTCCTCAACCTCATCCGGTAGCGACGGGGCGCCCACGGGCGCCCCTCGTTCTTTCTCCGCCTCGAAACCGTCATTCAAGACTTCAAGACGAAGGCCCCTCTCGCCGAGAGGGGCCTTCGTCGATTTGCTTGGCTCGAACGTCGTAGGCGCTAGACGGCGGTCTGAGCGTAGTAGTCCTTCCACTGGGTCTCGACCTCGGCCGGGGTGGATTGGCCGTTCACCAGCGCATGCACCCAGGGATCGTCGAACGCGGGGCGCTCCTCCACTCCCCGGAAGGTCCGGTTCATGTGCGTGATGAAGTCGAGGGCGTCCGACATCTCGATGCCGCGGCGATCGCCGGCGTAGTACTGATGGAACGAGGCCTCCATGGTCTCGGGGGTCTCCTGGCCGCTCAGGAGCGCCTGGACCCAGGGATCGTCCGGGGAGCTCACCGGGGTGGTGACGCCCCGGTAGCGGTAATTCATCGCGCTGACCAGCTCCATGGCGACTCCGGCCGTGAGGGTGTCGAAGTCGGCGGTCGGAGCCGGGGCGGCCGTTGCCCCCAGGCCCTGGAGCGCATCCAGCTGCGCGTTCGCCTTCGCGTTGATGGCGCCGGCCGCTGCCGCGGTCAGATCGCTAGGGGCTTCCGTCTTGGGCTTGGCCCGGAGGGCGTCGGCTTGAGCCGTTTGCACGTGGATGCCGGGCGCGGCGTCCAGTGCGCCGAAGCCGGCCACGGCTTGTCCGAGCAGGTTCCCGAGTCCGGAACCCTGAAGGACGGAGGCCGTGGTCGGAGCCTGCGGGGCCCCGGGGAGCGTGGGCAGCGAGGCTCCGACGCCAAGCTGCTGAAGCATGCCTTCCAGGCTCTGGGCATCCTGAGACGGGCTTTCCATCTGGGCAATCAACTTGGAGAGCAGCTGCTCGATCTTGGGATCGAGGCCGGGGGAACCGGCGTCCGCTTCCATCCCGCCGAGAGCGGCTTCGAGGAGCTTTTCCAGCTGGGTGCTCGAGGGGCTCTCGCCCTTCATCTTCTGGAAGAGGCGCAGGATCATCTCGATCAGGTCGGTGAGCTTGGCTTCTAGCTGATCGAGGTTTCCACCGTCGGCGGCCTTGGAGATCATTTCCATGACCTTGTTCAACAGCTTGGGAGGGACGTTGCCCAGCAGGTTGAAGATCATGTCCTGGATGCGGGCCATGAGCTGCTGCTTCTTGATCTTGGCGAGCTCGAGGCGGTGGACGCGGTCGGCTTCCTCGGCAATTTTCTTGCGGGTGTAGGACCATTCATGGAAAAGGCGGTCCCAGTAGGATTGGAGATCCTGGCGTTCCTTGACCAGCTTGATCAGGTCGAGGATCTCGTTCTCGGTCGCCAGCAGTTGGGGGCGGATGGAGGGATTGCGGCGCGCGGCCACGTAGGGCAGGAGCCATTCCTCCTGCAACTGGGAGAGCTGCTGGAGGGCGGCTTCGAGCGCTTCGGCATCCTTGCCTTCGAGCCCGCGGGTCACGGCCAGGGCTTCCTCGGCGGAGGCGAACTCACGTCCCACCAGTTTGCGGAAGCGCACGGCAGGCGGCTCATTGAAGGCGGCGAGCGGATCATGCGCGGTCGGAGCCGCCAGGCGGTTGGTGTTGCGGCGGCGGAACGAATCCTGGATCCGGAGGGTGGTCTCGAGCTCTTGCGGCGAGACGAAGCCCATCTCGATCAGCACGTCGCCGATCTTCTTGGAGCCGAGGCTCTGTTCTTCCAGAGCGGCTTCCAGCTGGGCCGTCGAGATGCGGCCGGCATCGAGAAGCAGGTCTCCCAGCTTCTTGCGGGCGAGCGCGGGCCCTTCGGGGTCGCGCTGCTGCTGCAGGGCGAGGGCGTAATCCAGGTCCTTCTGGGAGATGAAACCCTTGGCGACGAGGACGTCTCCCAGCTTCTGGTTGAGTTGCTGCTGCTCTTGAAGGGCGTTTGCCAGCTGTTGGGAATCGATCTTGCGAAGCCCCAGCAGGATTTCCCCGAGCGCTTGGCGGCCGGGGCTTCTGACGGAGCTGAGAAGGTCTCCGCTCATGCGGCGGCTCCTTTCCGAAGCAAATAGGGAGAGTCCTTATACAATGTGCCCCGAAACGGGCGGGCTTGGTGCCGTTTAATCAAGATTTGCCGAAGTTTTAGCGGGCGGGAGGCGCGGAGAAAAAGAAAGCCCGCCGCGGGTGGCGGCGGGCTCGACGGGAAGGCGGGAGTGGCCTGACGGTTTAGCTGCAGGCGTTAGGCCTGTCCGAAGGCCATGGCCCGCAGGCGGGCGACGCGCTCCTCGGTGGCGGGGTGGGTGCTGAAGAGCTTCATCAGCGAGGCTCCCCGCAGCGGGTTGACGATGTACATGTGCGCGGTGGCAGGGTTCGCCGCCATCGGCACCAGCTGGGCTCCGCGCTCCAGCTTGAGGAGGGCGTTGGCGAGACTGAGCGGGCGGCCGCAGATCTGCGCGCCGATCCGGTCGGCTTCGTACTCGCGCGAGCGCGAGACGGCCATCTGCACCAGCATGGCCGCGAAGGGAGCGAGGACCATCATCGCGATGCCGCCGGCCATCGAGGCGGGGCCGTCCTCCTCGTCGCGGCCGACGCCGAAGATCATGGCCCACTGGAACATGTTGGCCAGCTGCGTGAGGGCGCCGGCCAGCATCGCGGCGATCGACGAGATCAGGATGTCGCGGTTCTTGATGTGGGCCAGCTCGTGTGCGAGCACGCCTTCCATCTCGTCGCGGTCCAGGATCTGCATGATCCCTTCGGTCACCGCCACCGCCGAGTGCTTGGGGTTACGGCCGGTCGCGAAGGCGTTGGGAGTCATCGTCGGCATGATGTAGACCCGGGGCATCGGGAGGTTCGCCCGCTGGACCAGGTTGCCGACCATGGAATGAAGCTCGGGGGCCTCCGCGGGGCTGACCTCGCGGGCTCCGCTCATCTTGAGGGCGATCTTGTCGGAGAACCAGTAACCGGCGAAGTTCATGATCACCGTGAGGCCCAGGGCGATCATCAACCCTCCGCGGCCCCCCATCACGAAACCCGCTCCGATGAGCAGGGCCGTCAAGGCAGCCAGAAGAACGAACGTCTTGAAGTTGTTGACCATCGGGTCGTCTTTCCCCCTTTAAAAGGCTTCCTCCTCAAAATTGATTGCCGTTGAGGCTAGTCACTTGAGGGAGGTACGCTCAACACTGGGTCCATTATACCAGGTTCCATGTGGGTAGACCGCCTTTAGGGGGCGCTGGTTCCCGGGAGCGAAAAACTTAGAGCTGTCCCCGCATGGCGAGCTTCATCTCGCGGACGGCCCGCTCCATGCCGACCAGGACGGCCCGCGAGACGATCGAATGCCCGATGTTGAGCTCGGCCATCTCGGGGATCAGCGCGACCGGCCGGACGTTCCAGTAGGTGAGGCCATGGCCGGCATGCAGGCGTAGGCCCGCCTCCACCGCGAGCATGCTGGCGACGCGCAGCCGCTCCAGCTCGGCGGCGTGCTTCTCGCCCTTCTCGGCGTAGGTGCCGGTATGCAGCTCGATGGCGTCGGCTCCGACCTCCTTCGAGGCGTAGACCTGATCCGGGGTCGGGTCGATGAACATCGCCACCACGATGCCGGCTTGCTTGAGCTCCGAAACGAGCGGGCGCAGGGTATCGAGTTGCGAACGAACGTCGAGTCCGCCTTCGGTGGTGACTTCCGCGCGCTTCTCGGGCACCAGGGAGACCTGGGCGGGCTTGATTTCGCGGGCGATGGCGAGCATCTCCGCCGTGGCGGCCATCTCGAGGTTCATGGGAACGCGCAGGGTCTCGCGCAGGATCCGCACGTCGCGGTCCTGGATGTGGCGCCGGTCCTCGCGCAGGTGAACGGTGATGGAGTCGGCTCCGGCCAGCTCGGCGAGCACGGCCGCGGCGACCGGATCGGGTTCGACGGTCCGGCGGGCCTGGCGGATGGTGGCGACGTGGTCGATGTTGACGCCGAGCTTCGGCGCATGCTGGTTGATCATGGTTCCTCCGGCGCTCTCAGAGCCTCAAGTGCGATGGCTTAATTGTAATGCATGGCGGGCACAGAGGCCCGCCCCACTGCTTCCAGCCTTTGTGATCAGAGCAGGTCCAGGGCGCACTGGAGGGCGAGCGAGCGCTCGGTGTCCTTCGGGATCAGGTTGAATGCCTTCTGGAGGTGGGGTTTGGCCTTCTCGACCTGGCGCATGCGGACGAGGCCCAACCCGAGATCGGCGTGCGCTTCGGCGTAGTCGGGATCCATGCCCAGTGACTGGTTGAAGGAGGCGAGGGATTCGTCAGTGTAGCCCATGGCGGAGTAGATGGTGCCCATGGTGTGGTAGTAGGCGGCGCACGGGCGGAGGTAGAGGGCGGTCGTGAGGACCTTTTTGGCGAGATCGTAGTCGCCCAGGTCGCGTGCGATCTGGCCCATGAGGTGGTGTCCTTCCGCATGCTGGGGATCGATGGTGATCAACTCCTTGCAAGCTTCCAGTGCGGCGCGCCGTTCCAGCATTTGCTGGTGCGCCCAGGCCATGATGAAGAGGGATTCGGGATCGTCGGGCTCCACGTCGAGGAGGTCGTAGGCGCGCTTGAGGGCTTCGGGGGCGTTGTCGCGATCGCGCGCCAGCTTCAAGAGAGCCCGCAGGCTCGGGGCGTGGCGAGGGTCCAGGGCGACGATCCGCAAGAGCGGCTTTTCGGCGGCCTTGAGGTCGCCGCGCTGGCGGTGGATATCCGCCAGGATATGGGCGGTTTCGAGATCCTTGGGGTCGAGATCCAGCGCGAAGGCGTAGCAGTCGGCGGCCGCCGAGAGCTGGCCCAGGGCGATGTGGGCGCGGGCCATCTTGCGGAGGGTTTCGAGGTCCCGCTGGTCCTGGCGCCAGACATGGTTCCACCATTGCACCGCCTCGGAGAGCTCGCCGTCTTGCTGCGCGCGGTCCGCGAAGGCCAGGGCCAGCTTCCTGAACAGGCTCCGTCCGGCTTCGTGGGTCGGCTGGGCCTGCAAGGCTTCCTGGACGTGGGTCCAGGCCCCGTCGAGGTCCGAAATCTCCCAGTCGATCTCTGCCAGGGCGATCCGGGCTTCCACGTGACCAGGCTGCAGGTCGAGGATTCGCTCGAAGACCCGGCAAGCGCTCTCCAGATCCGAGCTCTGGCGGTGGATGCTGCCGAGCAAGTAGGAGGCCTCGACGTCTCCGGGATCGCTTTCCAGAAGGGACGCGAGCTCGCGGACGGCTTCGGGTTTGCGGCCGGCTTTCACCAAGCTGGCGGCGAGCTTGCGGCGCCAGAGCCGGGCTGCGGGATCCTCGGTGTTGGGGTCGAGCGCCACGGCTTCGCGCCGGAGGTCGACCGCTTCGGCGAAGCGCTCCTGGGAAAGAGCTTCTTCGGCGAGGCGATCCAGAGCCTGGTAAGAGAGGGCGGCAATCTCTCCCTTGACGGGGGTCTCGGTGGTCGCCGGTTTGAGCACGTCCCAGGCCTGCTTCGGGCGTTGGGCCATGTAGAGCCGGGCCAGCCCGATCCGCGCCTTCAGGTCGTGCGCGTCCTGGGCCAGGGCATCGAGGAAATGGCCTTCGGCGGCTTCCAAGTCGTCCAGGGCGAGCGCCACCGACGCCAGGGCGTGATGGGTGGGGATGTGGCTGGGATCGGCCTCGCGCAGCTCCAGGAAGGTCGCCCGTGCTTCGTCCCAGAAGCCTCCCATGACCGCGATCTCTCCGAGCCGGAAGCGGCGGTCGGGGTCTTCGGGGAAGATGCGCACCACCTCGCGCTGGATGCCCACGGCTTCGGCGTAGCGGCCGGCGTTGACGTAGGCCTGGCTCAGGCTCTGGAGGGCGGTCTCCTCGTCGATGTCGAAGCTGAGCAGCAGCTCCCAGTAAAGGATCGCGTTATCCCAGTCTCCCTGGGTGGACGCTTCCTCGGCGAGCAGCTTCGCGCAGCGGGCGATGAGTCCCTGGGCCTGGGGGTTGCGGTTGTTGATGGCGAGCAGTTGCTGGCCCAGCTCCCAGACCCGCTGGATTTCGCCGCGATCCCAGGCCATCTCGGCCAGGGCGAAGAGCGATTCGTGGTCCTTGGGGTCCGCTTGAAGGGCGGTTTCGAGGACGTCCCCGGCCGCGGCGAGATCTCCCGACTGGCGGTAGCAATCGGCCAGGAGACGCAGGGCCGTGCTGTCGTCCGGCGCGAGGTCCAGGGTGTGGTGAAGCGTGGCGATCGCCTCTTCCAGCATCCCTTCGGCCTTGAGGACCCGGCTCTGGCTCAGGTGCGCGTCGATGTCTCCGGGAGCCAGATCCAGGTACCGCTCCCACCAGTCGAGGGCTTCCTGTCCGCTCGCGCCTTCGGCGAGCGCCTTGGCGGCTCCCATGGCCAGGGTCTCGGCTTCGGCGGGCGGCTCCTCCTCCGCGAGCAGGACCTGGCTCCAGCGCCATGCCTCGGGATGATCCTGGAGGGTCGTCGCCACCTCCGCGAGGGTGAGCATGGCGGCGCGATCTCCGTGGGTTTCGGCCAGTTGTCCGAAAGGAGTGCGGGCTTCTTCCCAGAGCTCGCCGCTGAGGGCGGCATTTCCCCAGGCCTTGAGCAGAATCGGGTCGGCGGGGACGAGCGCATCCAGGCGCGCGTACGCCGCGCAGGCTTCCGCGTACCGGCCGCTCCGGCGGTAGCAGTCGGCGAGGCGCCGCCAGAGCGTCGCGTTGGAGGGGGCATGCTGGAGGGCATGGTTCCACCAGGCGATGGCCCCTTCCATGTCCGAATCGTCGAGGGCCAGCATGGCGAGCGCATGAGCGGCCGCAACCGCGTTCGGGCGCTCGGCGAGGAGCCCTTCGAGCAGGGGACGCGCCTCGCGGGGATCCGGGTAGCAGCGGGTGAGCGAGAGGGCGTCTTCGAGGGCCTCGGGATGGGTGAGGACGATGCCGCGGTAGAGGGCGATCGCCATCGACGCGCGGCCCGCGTCGCGGGCCAGTTCGGCCCGGAAGCGCCACCAGTCGAGGGTCTTGCCCGAGTAGGCGGCCCAGAGATCTGCGAAGAGGAAGGCCTGATCGACCTCGCGCTTGAGCCGGGAGGCTTCGGCCAGCTGGCGGGCGCAGTAGCCGGCCAGCACGCGCAGCTTGTCGTCGGGCATGCGGCGCAGGGCCCGCTGAGCGTGATCGCCCGCGATCAGGAAGTCGCCGCGTCCTTGGGCTAGCCGTGCGAGCGCCGCGTGGGCGTGGGGCTCTTCGGGATCGGATGCGAGCGCCCGAGAGAAGAGCTTCTCGGCTTCCTCGTCGGAGCCTTGCTTGATGAGGATCTCGGCCAGCTTCACGCTCGAGCGGGGGCTGGGATCCAGGGGTTCGAGGCGGCGCAGGAGCGCCACGGATTCCTCGAGGCGGCCGAGGTTCTCGGCGGCCTGGGCCAGGCCTTCGAGGGCGTCGAGATCCGTCGGGGCATGCTCCAGGGCCTCGCTCCAGAAGCGGTGTGCGGCTTCGGAGTCTCCGGCGGCTTCGGCGCGGCGGGCGAGCCCGCGGGCGGCGCGCAGGACCAGGTCGACCGCGCCGGGGGCTTGCTCGCGCAAGAGGCGGTTGGCGGCGTCGTGGGCCGCGTCGAGGTCGCCCGAGGCGAGGCTGGTCTCGGCCAGGGCCTGCCATGCCGGCAGGTAGTCGTACTGGTTGGCCAGAGTCAGGTAGAAGGCCGTGGCTTCGTGGGGCCGGCGGCAGGCCTGAAGGGTTCGAGCCAGCTCGAAGAGCGTTTCCGGGGCGGGGTCGTGCTTGACCAGGGTGAAGAGCGGGGTCAGGGCTTCATCGGGGCGGCCTGCGGCGAGCCGATCGTCGGCGATCGCCCTCAGGGCGCCGACATGTCCAGGATCGATCCCCAAGAGGCGTTTCCATGCGTCGAGGGCGGCGGGGCCCTCCTGGCTCCGGGCGAGCTGCTCGGCGCATTCCACGGCCAGCTCCCGGATGGTCGCGTCCTCTCCGAGCTTCAGCGCTTGTTCGAGGAGCGTCAGCGCTTCCTCGGGGGATGCGTCGAGCTTCAGGCCGGCGAGGACCTTGAGGGCGTCCTGGTTTTCGGGGTCCCGGCTCAGGATCTCGGCCAGGGCGGCTTCGGCCGCGGGAGCGTCTCCTTCCTCGATCAGCAAGGCCGCGAGCCGTGCTCTCAGGCCCAGGTCCTCGGGGTCAAGGGCTTGAGCGAGCTCGAGGGCGCGCCGCGCGCCCTTTCGGTTGCCCGTCTCCAGGCATGCGTCGGCCAGGCTGAGCAGCACAGAGAGGTCGCGAGGTTGCACCCGGTGCAACTGGGACAACAGGCGCGCCGTGGTGGCGGGGTCGCCCAGCGCGCGGGCGATGGCGGCGGCCATGCGGAGGGCTTCGGGGTCTTCGGGAGCGAGCTTGAGAACGGCTTGCCACCACTTTTGCTGTTCTTCGGGGGCGGCCGCTCTGCGCGCAAGCTCTCTGGCCGCCTCAAGGCGGGTTTTCAGCGCCAACGGATGGTCCGGAACCAGCTCCAGCAGGCGCTGAGCCCAGGACCCGGCCTGTTCGTGGTTTTGGGCTTCCCAGGTCAGCTCCATGAGCTTGGAGACGATGGCGGGGCCGCGTTCGCCGTGCTGGTAGGCGGTTTGAAGGGCGGCGAGGGCTCCGCGGCGATCGCCGAGAAGGAGGAGCGCGTTGCCGAGGCCCTGATGGGCGCTCGGGCGCTCCGGAGCAAGGTCGATCAAGCGCGCGTAGAGCTCGCGTGCGGCCTGGGGGCCGTGACCCTTGGATGCGTCGTCCCCGGGTCCGTGACCTTCGGGGGGGGCGGCGGATAGCCAACTTGAAGCCAGGGCTTCGAGGGCGTCTCGCTCGCCCAGGGCCAGGGCGCGCTCGACCCAGGGCTCCGCGTGCTGGGGCCGGAGGCCCTGGAGCTGCTTGCGTGCGAGCGCATGCTTGGCCTGGATGAAGGGGGATTCGGGACGTGGAGTCCCCGGAGGCGTGGCCTCCCGTGGCAGGGTCTCGAGTTGCTCGAGGACGCGCCATTCCTCCTCGACCTGTCCTTCGTGCCGGGCGAGCTCGAGCTGCAGCCGGAGGGCGTCGCTTCCGGCGGGCGCGTGCTGGAGATGGCGTTCCAGCCAGAGTCGCGCGGAGGAGGCGTCTTTTTTCTTCCAGAAGGTCAGGGCCAGTGGGAGGTAGGCCTCCGCGCGTCCCGCATCCGCGGCGATCCGGAGCAGCGCCTCGGCGTCTTCCCCATTGCGATGACGCGCGAGTCCCTGCACCAGGGCGGCGTCTGCGTCCTGGGGAGCCGACTCCAGCACCATCGGGGCATGGCGCTCCTGGCCGGCCACGTCTCCCGTCGCGCGCGCATGCCGGAAGAGGGCCGCATGGGCCTCGGGGTCCCGGGCGTCGAGCTTCAAGCGCTCGTGCCAGAGGGGGATGGCCTCGGCCTCGCTTGCAGCGGCAAGCAGCTGATCGAGCGCCGTTCGAGCCATGCGCGTGGGCGGGTCGTCCTTGTCCAACCAGTGTTTCAGGACGTCCCAAGCCTTCAGCGCCGCTCCATTCGCGAGGCAGGCCTGAGCGAACGGGATCTCGGTCTGCCGACCCGGAGCCAGCTTCGCGGCGCGTTCGAGCAGGGCTTGGGCTTGCGCCACTTGCCCCGCCTGCATGGAGAGGCGGCCCAAAGCCAGAAATGCCTCGGGATGCTGCGCTTGCGCGGCCTGGGCATAAGCCTTGCGCGCGTCGTCGAGCTGGTTTTGAAGCTCGAGCGAGGTGCCCAGGGACATGGCGGCTTCAGGAGAGCTGTTGCCGTTGGCGATGAGGCGGAGGGTGAGTGCGTTGGCGCGATCGATTTGGCCGGTCGCGCGGCAGTAGTTGGCAATGGCGGCCAAGGCTTGGCCGTGCCCGGGGTCGCGTTCGAGCAGTTTTTCCCACCAGGATGCGCCTTCGGCGGCGTCCTGGGAGCCGGTCGCCAGGATTTCCAGGCAGGAGCGGGCGACATCCACGAGGGTCGGGTCGGAATCCTGGGAGAGCAGGATTTCCAGGTGAGGCCAGGCGTCCTGGTGTTTTCCCGCTTCCATGGCCCATTGGACTCGCAGGCGCCGGAGGTCTTTCCGGGAGGGATCTTTTGCGAGCCAGTCCTCGAGGGCTTGCGTGGCCTTGGAGCGGTCGATTCGCGCGAGGGCCTGGAGGGCTTCCAGGGAGCCGGAGGCCAGTAGCGATTCCAGGGTTTGGGCCGCCGCCTCCGGTTGGCCTCGATCACGCAGGATCTCCGCGGTCAGGCGCCGGGCGTCGCGGTCATCCGGGGCAAGGCCCAGCGCGCGGTGAGCGAAGGCGAGGGCGGAGTCGAGGGTTCCCGCATCGTGGTGGAGCGTGGCGATGGCCCGCAGGGCCTCCAGGCTCCGCGGTTCGAGCGCCAGCACTTCCTCCCACCAGGTCAGCGCGGCGGCTCCGGGGCTCGCCTGGATGAGACGTCGTAGGCATGCGAGGGCGTCGTCGCGGACCTTGGGGGCTTCGGGAGTCTGGAGCAGGCGCTTGAACATGACCCAGGCATCGCCGGCCTTGCCTTCGGCGAGGGTGACCTTGGCGAGTCCGGCCATGGCCTGGATGTTGCCGCGGCTCATGCCGACGGCTCGGCCGAAGAGGGAGCGTGCGACCTGGGTATCGCCGTCGATCAGTGCAAGTTCGGCCTGGATGAGGACGCCGTCGAGCCGCTCGCGCGCTTCCTTGCTGCGGGAAAGGGACTGGCGTGCCTCCTCGTAACGTCCCGCGTCGAGGTGCCCGCGTCCCAGCCAGAGGGCGGCATCGGGATCCGCGGGGTCCACGGCGACCAGCTCCTGGTAGCGCCGGGTGGCCTCGTCGCGGCGTCCCGCCTCCACGGCGCCGCGCGCCAGCTCGCGCAAGGCCTCGAGGTTCTGCGGGTCGATCGCGAGCAGTTCCTTCCACCATGCCAGCGCAATCTCCCCGTAGTAGCTTGCGGCCATGCGCTTGAGACAGGTTCGAGCCAGGTCGAGCGCCTCGGCATGGGTGGCATCCTTGTCCAGGACCTTGCGCAGGGTTTCCCAGGCATCCTCGTCATCCGAGCGGTCGATGGCCTGGCGGGCGGCCTGGATCAGCTCCGGGATCTCGTCGTGCGTGATCTCGAGAAGCCGCTGGCTCCAGGTCAGGGAGGCGTCGTCGTTGCCCATCCCGGCGGAAACCTCGGCCATGCCTTGCACGGCCCGCAGATGATCGGGGTTGCGCTTGAGGATGGCCTCGAAGAGGACGCGGGCTTCGGCAAAGCGTCCCTCCGCCAGCTCGAAGCCGGCCAGGGTGAGCATGGTCTCCTCGTCCTCGGGATGCCGGCGCAGGCATTCCCGCAAGGTCTGCATGGCTCCCGCGAGGTCTCCCGCGGCCAGCTGTGCGTCGGCAACCCGCTTGAGCTCGGGAGATTTGGGCTGGTAGTGGAGGTGCAGCTTCCACCAGCCCAGGGCCTTGGCGTAGTCGCCGCTTTCCTGGAGTTTGAGGGCGATCTGATGGGAGATTTCGCCGGCCAGGACGGTCGTCTCGGGGGTGGGCGGCTTGAGCAGGGGCTCGAGTTCGCGCCATGCCCGGGTGGCTAGGCCCATCGTCAGGCTGAGCTTGGCCAGTTCCAGGCGGGCGAAGTTCGGGTCTCCCGCCCGGGTTGCGAGGTCGGACAGGGCCGCATGCGCGGAGTCGGGGCGCCCCGCGGCGAGCCAGGCTGCGATCAGTCGCTGGATCTGCCCGGAATCGAGCATCGAGGGTGGCCGCAGGGCCAGAATCTCCGCCAGGTCCTGGGGCCGGTCCAGCTCCTGGTACAGGCCTTCCAGGGCGTCCAGCGCCTGCTCGTCACCGGGGCGGCAGCTCAGCAGGCGCCGCCACCAGGTGGCGGCCCCGCGCGGATCCCGCAGCTCGCCGGAAAGGCGTAGTGCAAAGGGGCGGACGAACTCGATGCCCAGCGCTTGCGCGCGCTCGGCCACTTCCGGAAGATCCAGGAGGGGATTGAGGACGCCCCAGCCTTCTTCGGTGCGCCCCTCTTCGAAGTTGGCGCGGGCCAGGAGCAGTTCGACATCCGGGGGGAGGTTCTCGGCCTCGCTCAGGAGCTGGCGAGCCAGACCCGGTTGCTGGTCGAGCAGCGCGAGGGTGGCCGCGGCGCGGCGAATCGCCAGGGCCTCGGGACGCTCCGAGAGGGCTTGCTGGTAGAGGGCGAGGGCTTCGGTGGTGCGGTTGATCGCCCCGAGCGCCTGGCCCAGCCTCAAGATGACGGCCGGATCCGAGGTGCGCTCCGCCTGGGATTGTAGCAGGCGAATGAGGTCCATGACCCGGCTTTGGCTGGTGTAGCTTTGCTCCAGCGCCCGAGCGGCCTCGAGGTCGCTGGGTTGCAGGCCCTGGAGGCGCTCCCACCAGCGGAGGGCGTGGGCGGCGTCGGCGGCGCGGGCCTGCTGACGGCAAAGGGCGATCAGGCGTTCTCGGAGGCCCGGCGCATCGGGTTGGCGGAAGGTGACTTCCGCGTAGGCCTGCCAGGCTCCTTCCCCATCTCCGGCCTGGGTCAGCGCTTCGGCCAAGAGGAGGTGCGCGCGAACGTCGTCCGGATCGCGCCGGACCGCTTCGCGCAAGGGGGCGATCGCCTCCCCCGCCAACTCCTCCCCCAGTAGCGCCTGCCCCTGGGCTAAAAGCCCCTGGACGTCCTGCGGGAGGGGGGAGGCGGGGGCTGGGAGCTCCGGCGGGGCCGGTTCAGGGGCGGTGGGGAGGCTGGCGGCGGGCGGGCGGGCATTGGGTTGACCCGCGTCGGGCTGGCCCGCGTCGGGCTTGGGAGCGCGCTGGGCGGCGAGCCATGCCTGGAGCTTGGGGACGGGGAGGTCGTCGGCGCCCAGCTCTGCGAGTCGATCGAGGGTTTGCTGGGCGTCCTCGAGCCGGCGGGCCCCGGCGAGGGCGCGCACCAGGCCGAACATGGCCTTGGGGTGATCCGGGTGGGTGTCGAGCAGGGTCCGGTACTGGGCGATCGCCCCGTCGAAGTCTCCCAGCTCCGAGAGCACCGCCCCGAGGTTCAGCCGGGCCGTATCCAGGCGTGCGTCTAGCGCGAGGGCCTGGAGGTAGGCCTCTCGCGCCTGGGGGAACTCGCCTTGCTTCTGGTGAGCGAGGCCTGCGTTCTGGAGCGTGAGCGCCTTGGGGTGCATGAACCTCAGTCAGCGCGTCAAACCAAACCGTCGAAGGTGAGCCGGGGACGCCGTTTCACGGCGCTGGCGCGGCGCCCGCGGCTCGAGGAAGTCCGTTTTGTTTGACGCACTAAGAATAAAGATGGGCTCGGTTATGTTACCCAAGGGCCTCCGCTTTGTCAAACCCGCTCAAGCTGAAGTAGAATCAAGGAGCAGAGGAGGGCGATGTGGATCCTGGCAATCGGTTGATCTACCGGGTCATGAAGGGCGTGCAAGCGCTGGCAATGGCCCTCCCGCGCCCGTTGGCCCTTCGCGCCGGCGTGGCCTTCGCGGATGCGATCTACGGGCTGTACCGCCTCACGCCCTACCGCGACTTCATCTACGGCAACATCCGCAAGGCCTACCCGCAGGAGCTCAGCGATCGCGAGGTGCATGGCCTGGCGCGTGCCCATCTCCGCAACGTCGTGAAGTCGATCGTCGAGCTGATGCGCTTCGACGTGTTGTCGCGCGACGGCCTGGATCGCCTCGTCTCCTGGGAGGGGCGGGAGCATCTGGACCGGGTGGTCGCCGAGGGGCGGGCGGTGATCTTCATGAGCGGGCACTTCGGCAACTGGGAGCTGATGGGAGCGGCGCTCGCCGCCACCGGCTTGCCGCTTCACGTGCTCGTCCAGGTGCCCAGCAAGGACGCTTTCGGGCAACTCTTCATCGAGGCGCGGGAGCGCGTCGGGGTGACGACCTACGCCAACCACGGCCCCGCCTCGCTGCGTCCCGTCTTGCGCGCCCTCAAGCGTGGCGAGGCGCTGGGGATCCTGGTCGACCAGCACGGGGAGGCTCAGGAGGCGGTCGCGACCCTGTACGGCCGCCCGGTGGCGGTCCCGATGGGGGCGTTCTTCTTCGCCCAGAAGACGGGAGCGGCCATCCTTCCGATGTTCTGCGTGCGCACGGAGGACGATCGTCACGTGATACACGTCGAGCCGGAGCTCGTGCCGACGGGAGACGCTCAGGAGGATGCGCGGCGGATGTACGCGGTGCTCGAGACGTACCTCCGGCGCTACCCCGAGATGTGGCTTTGGGCGCATAACCGCTGGGAGCGCGAGGCGGAAGTGCGGGCCGTACCTCAGGAGGTACGGACGTGAGGCTGCGCGTGCTCTTGGCTTGCTCGCTCGGCTTGGGCGCCGGGATGCCGGCGGATGCCGCCGTGACCGGGCCGGGGCGCGCCCCGGCCATCGGGACACCGAGCATCGGGACGCAGGCCGTCGGGACGCACGCCGTCGGAGCGAGCGACGTGCTGGCGGTGTACCCGGATCGGATCGTGGTGATCGATCCGGCGAGTCCGGATGACTGGGGCGTGATCCCGGTGCAGGGGATGGTACATGCGGCCATTTGGCTGATGGAGCGTCATCTCCTGCTGGTGCATCTGCCCGATCAGAAGGCGATGGCCGTGATCGACACGCGTCCGGGCTCGGTCTCGCGTTACCGGGCGATCGCCACCTATCACTCGCCGGAGTTCGCGGATCCCACGCTGCGCTTCGCGCTCTCGGGAGGGAGGGTCTACCTGGCGCGGGATCACCAGGCGGTGCTCATCTTTGATCCCGGCTCGCTACTCGCCAAGATCGGGCTCTACGCGGTCGATTTCCTGCCGGTGGTCTACTCCACGTCGGCCCGGGTGATCCTCTCCGACCGGATCCTCGCGCTGGAGGAAGGTCAGCTCACGGTGGAGTGGACGCGGCCGCGACCGGGCGAGGTGGCGGCTCCAAAGCCCTTGCGCCTGCCTTACCGGCCCACGGGCTTGTTGCCGCAGCGCGAGGGGGGCATGATCGTGCTATCTTGCCGCGCGGATGACGGGACGGGGCGGATCCTGGCGCTGGATGCCCAGACGCTGGAGATCGCCAAGGAGATTGCCGTGCCCCATGCGATCACGTCGATGGCCTGGCTCGACGACGGGCGTCTCTGCGTTCTGAGTGCCAAGGAGAGCCGGTTCGCCATCCTGGATCTGACGTCCTGGACGTGGGCGCGGGTGTGGAAGCCGAAGATCCCGGGCCGGCCGGTTCGGCTGTTGTCGGCGGCTCCCCCGCCGCTCCCCGAAGGGGAACGGCATGGGATCGGCTTCGGGGAGGTCTACGAGCCTTGAAACGTCGTTTGCTGAGCCTGGGGGCACTGCTGGCGCTGGCGGGCTGCGCGGCGTTCGAGGACGGCCCGCCCGCGGCCCGTCTGCAGGGAGAGGTTCGCGCCTGGCCGGAAGGCACCCTGGTGCCGGGAGCCGTGATTCGCGTCAAGGACCGGGAGGTCAAGGCGGACGCCAAGGGAGCCTACGTCCTCGACGGCCTGGGAGAAACGGTCTCGCTGGAGGTGTCGGGGCCGCGGCCGGAGGCTCAGAGCCGCTCGCCCGAGGCGCTCGCGTCGGCGGGCCTTGCGCCGCGCAAGCGGGACCTGACCTTGGTGCCGGGCGAGACGCGCAGGGTCGATTTGTGGCTCGCGGCGACGGGCGAGCCGATCGCGCCGCGGATGCTCTTCGAGCGCGGAGGCAAGATCTGGGAGGCGGATGCGCTCGGCACCCATGTGCGCAACCTGACGCAGGATCTGCCGGGAACGCAGACCTCGCCGTCCTGGGTCGAGCCGGGGCGCCACTTCGCCTTCATCCAGCGTCAGCCGAGCCGGACCCATGTCTGGATCCGTGCGACCGAGACCATGGGGCCCCTGGAGCCGGCGTCCCGCTACCTCGCGCAGGTGCCGGACAGCGCCTCGGAGCTGCGCTACAGCGAGGCGGGCAAGCGCTTCGCCTTCACGGTCGCGGTGCGCAGCCCGCATCTCGGCATGCGCAACGAGATTCGCGAGCTCGATGCCTACTCCGGGGCGATGCGCGACCTGGTGGGCGGCTCGGGGATCTCCGCCAATCCGGTCTTCTCTCCCGATGGGAGGCAGCTGGCATGGGCGCGCCGCCTGGCGACCGGAACCTGGCAGATCTGGGTTTCGGGGCCGCGGGGGGAGTCCTCGCGGGCGCTCTTGGCCACGGGGAACTGCATGGAGCCCGCGTGGTCGCCGTCCGGCCAGCAGCTCGCCTATACCTCCAACCTGGAGGGATCCTGGGATATCTACTTCACCAGCGTCGACCTGGCCGAGACCACGCGTCCGGTGGGCATTCGCCTGACGCGCTCCCCGGAAGGGGGCTTCAGCAGGCGTCCGGTCTGGGGCCCTGACGGGGAGATTCTCTTCGAGAGCAACTTCCACCCGGGGACCGGCAAGATCCAGTCGGGAGTCGACCTCTACGCGGTGAAGGTGTCCACCGGGCGGATTCGCCAGGTGCTTCCCGACGCCCGCTCCGCGGACTGGTAGGCGCCGTTTCTGCGCGTTTCCTTAAGCAGGTGTTAAGGCCGGAGGCCCCCCGGGGGAGGAGGCCCGGCTTTCGCCCGGGTCAGATTAAGGCTGGGTTAACCAAATGCCGCCTGCGGGTTAACCCCGCCCGGAGCATCCGGAGGGGGAGAGCCGGATCGGGCGCGGGTTTCGCCGATGAATTTTAAAAGATTGTAAAGTTATCGTTTAAACGGACTTTAAACTAGCAAGGTTAAACTTCTAGTGGCGATAAGGAGGGTGTCGGGGGAGGATTCCCCACCGGGTGACCGGTCGTCATCCACTGAAGCGCAAGATGAATTAAGGGAGACTATCCACATGAGCGGCACGATTAATCCTAACGGCGGTGGGATCGGGGACATCTTCAAGCGTATGCTCTCCAATGCCCGGGAGGCGGTTCAGCCTGCTCAAGCCGGGACGGGAGCGGAGCCGGTGGCTCGGGCTGCCGCTCAGGGTGACGTGAACCTCATCGGCAGCGGCACCAACCGCCTTGCCGCCGGCGCCGGCGTCGAGCCCGGCATGGATCGTCTGATGGGCGACCTGGGCGTTCGCCCGGCGGCCAAGCCCGTCAAGAAGCTTGCCCCCGCGGAGATCGAGGGCCTCTGGAAGGAAGCGGGCGGCAAGCCCGAGCAGTTCGTTCTCTTGGTCGCCGAGCGTTCGGGCGCTGCCCTCTCGCCCGCCCAGAAGGTCGAACTCGCCAACCTCGCCAACGCCGTCTCCGAGATGCGTCGCGGAGCGTAACCGGCCATGTCGGTCAACGGGGTTTCCAATTCGCTTCCGGATCCAGCGGACCAGCGGTTGTTCCAGGAGATCAACCGCCGGGATCCCCGCTTTGGAAGCGCTGGAGGCGGGGCCGGCGCCGGCCAATCGGCTGCTGCCCCCCAGACCCCGCAGACCCCGGCGTCCGCCCCACTCGGCTCGGATCGGCTTCGCTTCAAGGGGGAACCCCCGACAAACCCCTTTGAGGTCCTGATGCGCAACCGCCGGCGCAAATCAAAGAAGCAAGACGGAGACCCGACGACGCTGTAAGCAAAGAGAAGGCCCCGCCGCGGCGGGGCCTTCTTGCTGTCTGAAAGGACTAGAGTCGGACGCGGATGTCGTTGATCGCCGCCACCAACCGATCGAAGCCTTCTTCGATGCGGTTGCTGGGCGACAGCAGCCCGCACTGCTCTTCCTTGGCATTGTAGAGCGCGCATTGAGCGTGAACGCACTCGGCCTTTTGGTTCGCGTAGCTAATGAGCGGACACATCGCCATTTCCAGGTCTCCTGTCCTTTGTTAGAATGGTCTTGGAAAAGCCTGACGTCGCCAGGATAGCGGAAATCTCGCTCGACGGTCAACCCTTTCGGAAAGAGCCCCTCATGCCCGATCCCCACAACGAGTCCTTCAACGAAGAGCTTCTGACCGAGCTTCTCGTCGGGACCGGACGGTTGACCCGCGAACAGATCCAGCAGGCGCGCGAACGCATCCAGACCGATGCCGAGGCGTCCGGCCTCCCGGCGCGGCACGCCTTCGCGCCCGATCCGCTCGCCTCCGGCCTGGTCAGCATGGAGCCCTTCAGCGGCAGCCTCGAGGATCGTATCCCGCTCGCCGAGGGGGCGCCCCCCCTCGACTTCTCCCAGTGGCCCCTCTGGAGCTCCGGGAGCGTGCTCATCCTCGATCCGGCCAAGCCCGGCCTGGTGGGCGCCGTCTCCCTCAGCCCGGATCAATCGATCGGCCTGATCCCCACCCCGCGCGGGGGCTTCCTCTTCACCGGAGAAGCGCCTCGGCGCGAGGAGAGCCCGCGCCTGAGCTACCTCCCCTCTCCGCGAATGGCTCCCACGGCCGCCAAGAGCCATCCGCTCGACATGGTCGTCTCCCCGGGCGGAGAGTTCCTGCTCGTCGCCAACCGCGGAGCCGGCACCGTCCACGTGATCGTGGCGAACACCCGCCAGCAGGCGGGGGCGATCGCCCTCCGTGCCGCCGGCAGCCCCCGGGCCATCGGCATGGCCATGGCTCCGCGCACCGCCTACCTCACCGACGGTCTCACGCCGCGCCTCACCGTGCTCGACGTGGTCGGCCTCAAGGTGCGGCACCAGCCCTTCCCGACGGGGCCGCTGGGGGCGATCGCCGCCACCGCGGACGGCTCCCACCTGCTCATCGTCTTCTACAAGGCCAACGACGAGCTGGGCCTGCTCACGGTCTCGACGGCGGACCTGCGGGTCCGGCACCTCATGAACCTTCCCGGCAAACGCCTCCCCGAGGCCCCGCTGGAGCAAATTGCCGTCACTCCCGACGGACAGCTCGCCTACCTGCTCACCTCCCGCGCCGGCGGCGGTCCGACCCTGCTGGTCGTCGATCTGGCCAAGCGCCAGATCTCCTCCGAGATCCCCCTTCCCAGCCTCCCCCTGGGCCTGGCCTTCCCCCCGCCCGCCGAGTGGCTGCCGCCGCGCCCCGATCTCGAGACCATGCTCATCCGAATGGGCTTGCTGGCCCCCGGAGAGGTTCAGCGCCTCATGGAGACCGAGGAGGTCACCGGGCCGCTCATGGATCCCGCGATCGACCCGACCATCCTGGCCCAGCTGCCCGAGCGGCTGATCCGGACGATGGGCATGGTGCCGCTCTACCGGGACGGTCAGCACCTCAACATCGCCATGGTCAACCCGCGCGACGCCGCGTCCCAGCAGATCGCCCAGCAGCTGGCCGGTGGCCTTGAGACCCGCTTCATCCCGATCACCGTCGAGGACCTGGAGCGCTTCATGGACGAGCGCTACCCCCAGCTGATGGAGTCCTACCAGACGATGCGGAACCTGACCCCCGTCACCCGGGGGCCCGGAGCCACCGGCTCGGGAGCCACAGCCGCAGGCCCGACCCCCACACCCGGGGCTCCTCCCGCACCGGGGGCTCCCCCCGCACCTGGTGCTCCGCCAGGTCCCCGACCGGGTGCCGCGCGCGGGCCCCTGCCGCCCGGCGCTCCCCCCCCGCCGCCGCCGGCCCCCGGCGCTGCGGGCGCTCCAATGCCTCCTCCTCCGGCTCCGGGCGGTTCCGCCCCCGGGACTCCCGCTCCCGGGGCTCCCCGGCCCGCCGGTCCTCCCGCCCCGTTGCCGCGGCCCGCGGGGGCTCCGCGTCCTGCGGCCTCCGAAGCGCCTCCCACCCCGGAGGCGCCGGCGGCCCCACTGCCCACCGGTCCCCGGCTGGCGCGGGAATTGCCGCATGCCGTCGATGTCGGCGTGCGGGGCGGCAAGGTGCTCCTGCCCGAGAACCTCAAGCGCCAGCTCACCGAGATCTCCAAGGACCGTGACGCGGTCGCTTTCAAGGGAGTGAACGCCGGGGGCGCGACCTACCTCCCCAATGGCCGGATCCTGGCGACCGACGTGGGGGCCGGCAAGGTCATCGAAATCGATCCGCTCACCCAGAAGGTGAGCTGGAGCTTCGGCGGCGATCCCGGCGATCGCGCCAAGTTCCTCCGGGCTCCCCGCTGGGCGAGCCGCCTATCCAGCGGCAATACGCTCATCGCGGATACCGGCAACCACCGCATCCTCGAAGTCAGCCCGGAGGGCGAGGTCGTCTGGCAATACGGAGAGCCGGGCCGAGCCGGCTGCGCGGGCCAGGGTCTCTTCAAGCCGAGTGCGGCCGTGCGATCGGCAAGTGGAAACACGCTCATCACGGACTCCGGAAATCATCGCCTCGTCGAGGTCTCTCCCGAGGGCAAGGTGATCTGGCAGTACGGAAACGCGGCCAACCGTCTCGGTGGCGGCGCGGGATCGGGCACCGGCCAGCTCGCCGAGCCGAGTTACGCCTACCGCCTCGCCGATGGCAAGGTGCTCGTCACCGACACCGGCAATCAGCGGGTCCTCGAGCTGGACGACATGAAGCAGATCGTCTGGCATTACCGCTCCGGGGCCGTGAAGGGAGGCCAGGGCGTCAAGGATCCCATGGCGGCCTTCCGGGTGGACACGGGCACGGTGGTGCTCGGACGCTACGGGGTGGCCGAAGTGGACCCCGAGCTCAAGGTCGTCTGGGAGCATCACCTGGCGGGGCCCGGCACGGCACCGCTGCCGGTGGCGGCCCCGGCCACCCGCGAGTTGACCACCCGCATCCCCGAAGCTGCCGCCGGCGCCCATGCTGCCGGCACTCATGCTCCCGAGCCCGAGGCGGCGGCCTCCGAGGCCCTGGAGCTGCCCGCGAACTTCCCCGACTCCTTCCTGATCTGCGATCGCAGCGGGGGGCGGGTCCTCGAGATCGACCGCAAGATGCAGCAGACATGGCAGTTCACGGGCATGGTGAGCGGCGACAAGCAGCGAATCGTGGCCCCGCATACCGCCACGCGCCTCCCCAACGGCAACACGCTCATCGCGGACACCGGAAACCACCGCGTCATCGAGGTCCGGGATCAGGCCATCGTCTGGCAGTTCGGCAAGCGGGGCACGGCCGCGGGAGATGCCAAGCACTTGAACCAGCCGCGCAGCGCGGAGCGGACGCCCCATCAGACGGTCGTCGTCGCGGACTTCGGAAACGGCCGGGTGCTGGAGGTTTCCAATACCCAGGACATCGTGGCCTGCCTCAACGGCTACAAGGGGCCCGCCTATGCCGCGAAGCTACCCAAGGGAAGCTTCCTGGTCGTCGACTGGGGCGCGCACCAGGTGGTGGAGAGCGACGAGCGCGGCAAGGTCCTCTGGAGTTACGGTCAAGCCGGCTTCCCCGGCAAGGGGAGCAATCAGCTCTTCCACCCGGAGTTCGCCTGGCGCCTGGCGAACGGCCATACGCTCATCGCGGATACCCAGAACCACCGGGTGATCGAAGTCAATTCGGATCGTGAGATCGTCTGGCAGTACGGCGGCGATCCCATGTACCTGGGGCGCAAGGGGCGTTTCGGCATGCAGTTCAACACCCCGGTGGCGGCGTGGCGCCTGCCCAGCGGCAATACGATGGTCTTCCACGCCGGGAACAACCATCTGCTCGAGATCGACCCCGAGCTCAACATCGTCTGGCACTTCACCCTTTCCAGTTAATCTTCCCGAGAGCGATCTTCGTTGCTGCAGGACAGCGAGCTTTGACTTTCAGCCTCTATCCATGCGGCTCTCGGTTAACGCTCGCTTTCCTGGCCTCCAGCCACGGGCGCCTCGCAACAGCCGCGGGCGCTAGGAAGATTAGACCTCGTTCGACAAGACGCCCAGGGCGACGATTTCCTTGAGGAACTCGATGTCCTCGGCGGGAGTCTGGTCATCGACCACCGCCACGATGTCCTCGGAGGTCTCCGGGGGGCGGAAGTACTCTTCGTGGGGGTGGATATGGCCCACCAGGTCTTCGCCGTAGCGATCCCGGACCTCCTCGTAGAGCCGATCGAGGTCCTGGAAACCGGCGAGGTCGAGGTCATGCTTGAAGATGACGAGCATCATGCGCCTCCTTGGCTTCCCGTCTGGGTGGCGGCGGTCGGAACGGGCTCCTTGAAGAAGGTGAACCCGCCTTCGGCCCGAGCGCCTTCGGTACTCGGGTAGTCGACCTTGATCCGGTCGCCCTGGCCGAATTCCCCCTTGAGAAGGAGCTGGCTGATGGGGGTTTCGATCTCCCGCTGGATCGCCCGTCGCAGGGGGCGAGCGCCGTACTTGGGGTCGAAGCCGCGGCGGGCGATCTCCTTCTTGGCCTCCGGGGTGAGGAAGAGGACGATGTTCTGGCCCTTGAGCTTGCGCTGGGTGGCTTCGAGCATCTGCTCGACGATCCGCTCGATCTGCGCCTGGTTCAACGGGTGGAAGACGATGATCTCGTCGATCCGGTTGATGAACTCGGGCCGGAACTGCTGCTTCATGGCGTCGAGGACGGTGTCGCGGACCTTCTCCCAGCCGGGTCCCTCTTCGGTCTCGCTGGCCCGGAAGCCCAGGGTGCCCCCGTAGGTGATCTGGGAGGCTCCGACGTTCGAGGTCATGATGACGACGGTGTTCTTGAAGTCGACCGTCCGGCCCTTGGCGTCGGTCAGGCGGCCGTCGTCGAGGATCTGGAGCAAGATGTTGAAGACATCGGGATGGGCCTTCTCGATCTCGTCGAAGAGGACGACCGAGTAGGGGCGGCGGCGCACGGTTTCGGTGAGCTGTCCGGCCTCCTCGTAGCCCACGTAGCCGGGAGGCGCGCCGATGAGCCGCGAGACCGTGTGTTTTTCCATGTACTCGCTCATGTCGAAGCGAATCATGGCGCTCTCGTCCTGGAAGAGGTAGTCGGCCAGCGCGCGCGCGGTCTCGGTCTTGCCGACGCCGGTGGGCCCCAGGAAGATGAAGGAGCCGATGGGGCGAGTGGGGTCCTTGAGGCCCGCCCGGGCGCGGCGGACGGCTTCGGAGACGGCGCGTAGGGCGTCCTCCTGGCCGATCACCCGCTGCTGCAGCTCCCGCTCCATCTCCAGGAGGCGCTCCATCTCCTCGCGCCGCAGCCGCTGGGCGGGGATGCCGGTCCACTCGCTGACGACCGTGGCGACGGCCTCCGGGGTGACGGCGGGTTCGGTCGCTCCTTGTTGCTCGTGCCACTGGTGCTTCAGGGCGTCGAGCTCGGTGCGGATGGTGGCGATCTCGGCCTTGAGGCGGGCGGCTTCCTCGTAGCGCTCGGAGGAGACGGCGGAGTTCTTGTCTTTTTCCTTCTGGGCGAGGCGTTCCTCGATGACCTTCATGCGGTCGGGCTCGGTGCGCGAGCCCAGCCGGACCATGGCGGCGGCCTCGTCCATCAGGTCGATGGCCTTGTCCGGCATGAAGCGGTCGGAGATGTACTTGTCGGCCATCTCGACCGCCGAGACGAGGGCCTCGTCGCAGATCTTGACCCGGTGGTGGGCCTCGTAGGAGTCGCGCAGGCCGCGCAGGATCTCGATGGTCTGCTCGAGGCTGGGCTCGGAGACGAGGACGGGCTGGAAGCGGCGTTCGAGGGCGGCGTCCTTCTCGATATGCTTGCGGTACTCGTCGAGGGTGGTGGCGCCGAGGCATTGCAGCTCGCCGCGGGCGAGGGCGGGCTTGAGCATGTTGGAGGCGTCCATGGCGCCTTCGGCGGCTCCGGCTCCGACGACGGTGTGCAACTCGTCGATGAAGAGGACGACCTCTCCTTTCAGGGCGCGGATCTCGTCCATGAGGCCTTTCAGGCGCTCCTCGAACTCTCCGCGGAACTTGGTTCCAGCGACCATGCCGCCGAGATCCAGGGCCAGGACGCGCTTGCCCTGGAGGATGTCCGGCACTTCTCCGGAGTGGATCCGCTGGGCGAGGCCTTCGGCGATCGCCGTCTTGCCGACCCCGGGTTCTCCGATGAGGACCGGGTTGTTCTTGGTCTTGCGGGAGAGGATGCGGATCACGCGGGTGATCTCGGTGTCGCGGCCGATGATGGGGTCGAGCTGGCCGGCGGCGGCAAGCGCGGTGAGGTCACGGGAGTAGCGGGTGAGGTTGGGGGGGAGGCCGGCGCCTTCGGGGGGCATGGCGCCGCCGGTGGCTTGGCTGCTGAGCTTGCGGCGCAGCGCGTCGGGATCGGCGGAGGCCAGGAACTGGGCGGCGAAACTCTCCCCTTCGAGCATCAGGCCCAGGAGCATGTGGAGGGGGCCGATGAAGTTGTGCCCCATGTCGATGGCCTGGAAGCGGGCGAGCTCGAGGACCTTCTTGACGCCCGAGGAGAGGCCGACGCGCTCGGCTTCACGGGCGGGCGTGCGCGGGATTACGCGGCTCATGCGGGATTCGAACTCGTCCACGGGGACGCCGGCAGCCGCCAGGGCGTCTCGCAGCTCGGGGACGTCGCGCAGGAGGGCGAGGAGCAGGAACTCGGTGGTGATCCGATCGTGGCCCCAGTCGAGGCAGAGGCGAGCAGCCGTCTGGATGATCTGCTGGGCGGGCTCGGAGAGGCGGGAGAGCAGGTTTTCGCGGCCGCGGGGCCGGGGGCCGAAGATCTGCTCGAAGAGGCTTTCGAGGGTGCCCATGGGGGCGGCGGCTCCGAGGTCCATGGCGCTGGCGCAGTGGTTGCAGAGGTTGAGCGTCTGTTCTTGACCGTCCGAGCGCTGCTGGAGGAAGACGGTCGCGGGCCGCTGGCCGCAGTTCTGACAGAGCATGATCCCCTCCGTTCCAATGGTCGCCGGCACCCTCGCCTGCTGCCGCCGTCACGCGGTATCGTGCTCCCACTCTAGGACGTCCTTTTCCGGAATCAAAGCGAGAGGCGTGCCTTGGGGCGCGTCCGGCGGAGGGAAATCGAGGCTCGGCGCTAAGGCTTGATGAGCGCATCATACACCTGCAGGGCCGCGGGCCCCAGGATGACCACGAAGAGGGCGGGGAAGATGAAGAAGACGAGGGGAAATAGCATCTTGACGGGAGCCTTCGCGGCGGCCTCCTGGGCCCGCTGCTTGCGGCGGGTCCGAAGGCTCTGGCCCTGCGCCCTGAGGGCATTTCCGACTCCGATCCCGAGTTGGTCGGCCTGCAAGAGGGCGGCGACGAGTCCCTTGAGATCGTCGACCCCACAGCGAAGGCCCAGGTCCGTGAGGGCTTCTTGCCGCGACTGCCCCAGTCGCAGGCCCGAGAGGTAGAGGCTCAGTTCGTCTCTGAGTTCCCGATCGCTCTCTCCAGAGCGGGCGACGATGCGCTGCACCGCCGCGTCGAAGCTCAATCCGGCCTCGGTGCCCGCGATGATGAGGTCCAGGGCATCCGGCAAGGCCAGGACGATGGCTTCCTTGCGCTTGGCAATTCTGGATTCCAGCCACTTCTCAGGCCCCAGGATCCCCAGGATCACGACCGTCGCTCCGACGCCCAGGGCGGCCTGCGGCTTCACGGCGAGCAGGCTCCAGCCGAGGAGGAGACCGCTGCTCAGCCCGAAGCCCTTGACGGCCAGCATGGTCCTCAAGACGGCAGGCGAGCGGAATCCCGCCTGCTGGAGCTTGAGCCGGGTCAGTTCTCGCTGCTGAGCCGGCGTGAGGCGTCCTCCCGCCTTTGCCAGCAGCTCCATGACCGGGTAGACCACCCGCTCGGCGAAGGACCGCTCGAGCAGGGCTTCGCGACTGACGTAGCCGCCCTCGCTCGAGAGCGCCTGGATGCGATCCTGGACGGCGCGCTCCTTGGGCATGAGGAGCATGAGCCCCATGGCCACGGCCGTGGAGAGGCCGAAGACCAGCAACCCGATCAAGAATCCCATCTTCTTCCCTCCGTGAGTACGTTCGCGCAAGGCTTGCGCCCGCTTGGCGGCTTAGAGGTCATGGCCCTCGGCGCATGGGCTAGTAGCGGATCTGGACGATGCGGCGGATCGCCAGCGCCCCGACGAGTTCCATCGCGATGCCCGCGGTCACGAGCAGGCGTCCCCGCGGATCGGTGAAGAGCAGGCTGATGTATGCGGGATTGATGGCGAAGAACACGAGCGCGATCGCGATCGGCAAGGCGCCCATGATCCAGCCGGAGAGACGGCCCTCGGCCGTCAAGGTCTGGACCTCTCCCAGGATCCTCACGCGCTCGCGGATGGCGTCATGGATGTTGCTGAGGATCTCCGCAAGGTTGCCGCCCGTCTCGCGCTGGATTAGCACGGCCGAGACCACGAGTTCCATGTCCACCGAGCTGAAGCGTGCTTGAAGGTCGAGCAGGGCGGTCTCGATGGGCATCCCCCAGTTGATCTCGCGCACGGCGGTCTCGAACTCGCTGGCGATCGGCTGGGGGAGCTGGCGCGCGACGAGTTGCAGGGTCTGCAGGAAACCGTTCCCGGCACGGAGGGAGTTGATGATCAGCATGATCGCGTCGGGAAGCTGCTCGTTGAGGAGGCGGACGTGTTTCTGGCATTTCCAACGCAGCCAAAGGGTGGGCAAGGCC
This sequence comes from Candidatus Sericytochromatia bacterium, assembly GCA_036676495.1. Taxonomy (GTDB): domain Bacteria; phylum Cyanobacteriota; class Sericytochromatia; order S15B-MN24; family UBA4093; genus UBA4093. Next base: position 19,411 of record JAKFCT010000060.1, on the reverse strand, counting down.
GCCCCGAGTGCGGTCATGGCGAGGGCGAGCGGGAGCGAGGTGAAGAGAGCCCCCCCGATCGCCCCGCAACCGAGAGCGATCAGGCAGCTGCCGATCAAGAATTCGGTCGGAGTCCAGGCGAGCCCGATCTGGGCGAGTTTCCGGTCGATCTTGCGGGTGATGGCCAGGGTTCGCAGCAAGGGATCGAGCCACACGGCGAGCCCTTGCAGGTGACTGGCATTTTTTGGCGGCGCGGGGCCCTGGAGTTCCCTGGCGCGCGCGACGGCGGGGGTCCAGGTGGGAAGCCGCTCCGTGGCCATCAGGACCGCCAGCACGATCCCGGCCGTCAGGAGGATGAAGCCGATCATGCGATCTCTCCCTGGAAAAGGCTGGGGGAGAGGGGGATTCCCTTCACCGTGAGCCGATCTCCGCACTTCGGCCAGATGCCCGTGGGCCGGTGCCTACCCTGCACCATGCCCTCCGGATCCAGGCCTTGGCGCTGGAAGGTGAAGATTTCCTGGAGCTGGATGCAGTCTCCCTCCATGCCGACGAGCTCGGTGATGCTGGTAAGGCGCCGCCGCCCGTCCGATGAACGCTCGATCTGGACGATCAGATCGATGGCCGAGGCCGTCTGCTCGCGGATCGCGCGCAGGGGAAGGTCCGTTCCGGCCATCAGCACCATCGTTTCCAGCCGTGCCAGGGCATCGCGGGCGCTGTTGGCATGGATGGTGGCGAGCGAACCCTCGTGCCCCGTGTTCATCGCCTGGAGCATGGCGAGGGCCTCGCCCCCTCGGACCTCTCCAAGGATGATCCGGTCGGGCCGCATGCGCAGGCAGTTCTTGAGGAGCGCGGCCTGGTCCACGCCCCCCACCCCTTCGATGTTGGCAGGCCGGGTCTCCAGGCGGATCACGTGAGCCTGCTGAAGCTGAAGCTCGGCCGCATCCTCGATGGTGATCAACCGCTCTTCCTCGGGGATGAAGGACGACATGATGTTGAGGAGGGTCGTCTTACCGGAGCCCGTGCCGCCTGAGATCAGCACGTTCAGCTTGGCGGCGACGCAGGCTTGAAGGAAGTCGACCATCGGGCGGGAGAGGGATTGGTAGTCGATCAGGTTTTGGACCTTGAGCGGCTCCTTCTTGAACTTGCGGATCGTCAGGGCGGGGCCGTCGATGGCCAGCGGGGGGATGATCGCGTTGATGCGGGAGCCGTCCGGTAGGCGGGCGTCACACATGGGGCTCGACTCGTCGATGCGGCGTCCGACCCGGCTGACGATCCGATCGATGATCCGCATCAGGTGGCGCTCGTCGTAGAAGCTTACGGCGCTGAGCTCGATCTTGCCTTCCCGCTCGACGTAGACCTGCTGCGTGTTGTTGACCATGATCTCCGAGATGGCCTCGTCGCCCAGCAGGGGCTCTAGAGGACCGAGCCCCCGCATGTCGTTGTAGATCTCGTCGACCAGGCGATCCCGCTCGAACCGGGAGGCGATACGATTGCTCTCGGCGAGGATCCGCTCGAGCGATTCCCGGATCGCCACGCGAACTTGTTCGGGGCTCGCATCATCCTCCAGGCCTTGCTGGCGCATGGTCTCGATCAGGAGGCGATGGGCCTTGCTCTTGATCTCATGGAAGGGATCGACAGCTCTGGGAGCCGGAATCGCGATCGGCCTGGGAACTGCCGCCTCGACGGGCGGATGCTCCGTCATCGGGGCCGGGGCTTCTTGCTTAAGCTTGTTGCGTAGAAACATCGTTCTGCCTCCTGACGTGCTGCGAGAGCTGCTTCAACCATCCCTGGAACCGGCCCGCCTCGTTCTTTTCCTGGGCGGGGGAATCGCTGAGCCTCTGGGCCAGCTCCATGATCGCCCTGGCGAAAGCTCCGTTCGGCTGGCTCAGGACGAGGGGCTCGCCGGCGTTCATGGCCTGCTCGATGGCCTTGCCCAGGGGGGGGATCTGGAGGGCGATGGGGGCTTGGAGGATCTTCTCGGCCTCCCCGATCGCGAGATCGCCGTTCTGGTCCCAGGCCGCAACGACGACGCGTGAGGCGGGTATCCCCAGCTGGGGCCAGAGCTTCAGGCTCTTCTGGCCAAGGCGCAGGGCCGGGAGGGTCATCGGCAGCGGCATCACGATCCGGTCGGCCAGCTCCATCGCCTTGAGGGTCACCTCGCTCAGGACCGAGGACGTGTCGATGACCACGTAGGCATGGCGCTCGCGTAGCGGAGTGATGGCCCGCTCGAGGACCCGGGAATCGACCAGCTCGGCATCCACCGAGAGGGCGGGGGCCGCCAGGAGCTTCAGGCCGTTGCCGCATGGCATGAGGACGGAATCGATCTCCTCGATCCCGAAGGGACCGCTCTGCGCGAGATCCGCCCAGGTCGCGTGGGCCTTGACGTTGAGCAGGAGGTCGAGATCGCCTCCGTGGAGGGAGAGATCGAGTAAGACGACGCTCTCGCCGCTCACCTTGCGCAAGGCGCAGGCGAGGTTGGCCGCCCCGGTGGACTTCCCGGAGCCTCCCTTCGGCGAGTGAATCACGATCACCTTTCCAAGCGGCCGGGTAGGGGGAGCGTTCCGGCTTTCCTGCAGCCGTTGCCGGTGCCCCCAGGCGCGATCGAGGGCGCGCTCGAGTTCAGCCGGGTCGGCGTCCGAGAGCACTTCCCGGACGCCGGCACGCATGGCGCGCATGAGCGTCGCGGGCTCCATGGGAGGGCCGCTCAGCAGGATGACGGCCGCCGGGAGCTCAAGCTGGATCCGCTCGGCCTGGGCCACGGCCGTCTCGGCCTCGTGGAAGTCGATGAGGACCAGATCCGGGTTCCTCTCCGTGAGTCCCTCGAGGCTCTCGGAGAGAGGGCTGGTCACGTACCGAGCCGGCGAGAGCGAGGGTTCGAAGCCGCCCTGGGAGAGAATGGCGACATGCGGTCTTTCCATGTCGCCCTCCTATCCGACCAGGCGAACGCGGTACTTCGTACCGGGCTGCTGGACGCTATTGAACCGATCGATGTAGCGGGCGTGGACCTCGCCCTTGTTGTTGCTATCCAGGTAGAACCGGGCGAAACCGATCACCTCGACCTCCTTTCGGCCGTTGATCGCGAAGTCCTTGACGATGCAGACGGTGATGACCCGGGGGTAAGCGGTGATCGAATCCGGATCCGCTGCCGCCATCTCGAGCACCTTCTCGTAGCTGGGAGTCGCAGGCGCCTTGCTCAAGAGATAGGAGGCCGCGTTATCCGTCGGTCCGGACATGTTTCCGGTCTCGGTCGGGACCATGCTGGGAACGGAAACCATCACGTCGCTTCCGTACTTGAAGTGTTCTTCGAAGGTCGGCGATCCGCGGTTGTCCAAGGACAGGGCCTGGAAGTTACCCCCGCCGTTGCTGCCTGCTCCGAGCTTCACGGCGTAGTCCCGGTAGGTCTCGAAGACTTGATCGGGGATACCCAGGGGGCGGACTCCCCGGTGGACGAGCGCGTACTCGGCGACCGAGCTCGCGCCCACGTCGACTTCCGCCAACTCGAGGAAGGGGGCCAGCAGGAGCGAGACCGGCCGCTGGATGCTCACCTTGAGGCGGGACCAGGTCACGACCGTCGCTTCCCCGGCTTGGAGGGGGTAGCCGTTCTTTTCGGCGAAGAGCTTGGCCTCATCAATCGCTAGCGTATCGGTGCGATCGAGCAGCAAGGCGCCGGCCAGAGCGGCGGCGTCGGTTGCTGCCTGCATCTGGCCCCGCCGGAAGAGCATCATTCCGACGTCCGCCCCGACCCCGGTCATCAGCAGCAGGCCGGTGGTCAGGACGGCGATCAGGACGAGGGCCCCACCCTTCTCGTTGTGGCGCGGTTTCATGGCTTCGCTCCCAGCTGGGGCTGCACGGCTGTCGGGCTGATCAAGCGAGGAGAGACCAGAATGGTCAGTTCGGTCTCTTGCTTCTGAAACTGGGTGGATTTGAACAGGTTGCCGAGAATGGGGATATCTCCCAGGAGGGGAAGCTTTTCGAGGTTCTGGACTTCCGTGTTATGGATGAGTCCTCCGATGGCGAGGCCCTCGCCAGGAGCGAGGAGCACGTCCGTTTCGGCCGAGCGCGTGGTGAGGGCCGGGATGAGGAAGCCGTTGATTTTGATGGCGTTGGTGTAGTCCAGCGCGCTGACCTCGGGGGCGACCTTCAGGGCGATCCGGCCATCGTTGCGGGCGGTGGGCGCCACGTTGAGCTTGACGCCGTAGTCCTTCCAGGTGACGGTGACCTGTCCGAGCTGCTGGGAGATGGGGATGGGAATCTCTCCACCGACCAGGAAGCTGGCCTTGCCCCCGTTGGCCGCGACCAGCTTGGGCTTGGCGAGGACCTTCGCATGGCCTTCTCTCACCATGAGCTGCAACTGGGCCGCCAGGCGGTCGAATTGTCGAAAGGTGACCGTCTGGCCGGGGGCGGCCTCGGCGAAGGTCATGAGATCCTTCATGAAGATGGCCTCGCCGTTCGGGGCGATCCGCAGGGAACCCCATTTAGTACCGAGATCATGGCCCTGCTCGCGGCGTATCTCGACGACCTGGACGTCGACCTCCACCTGAGCGACGTTCTGGACCTGGACCAGGTTGATCACGTTCTCGGCGAACCCCGAGGCCACCTTACCGGCTTTCTCGAGCATCGCGGGGTCGGGGACATGGCCGCTCAGAAGCACGCGGTTTCCGATCAGCTCGACGTGGACGCCATCGCTTGCCTGGCGCAGGGTACGCTGGAGGGCCGTCTTGATGAGGGAGACATCGACTCCCTGTCGGCTCTGGGGAGGGTCTCCGCTCACGATCAGGTCGTACTGAAAGCGGGACTTGGCCGTCCAGACGATCAGCGACGTCATGCCCGAGCGCTTGCCGTTGATGAGGAGGCTCTGCTTGGTGGGGACCGCAACGTCCGCGATGGCCGGGTCGGCCACGGAGACCTTGACGATGCGCTCGGGAAGGTCGAGCACCGTGGACTTGGCCACGGTCACGTTGAGGCTCTTGCCGTGGGCGGGGAGGGCAATGAGGGCAATGGTGAGGCTCGCGCTGAGCACGGTCATCTTCTTCAACATGGCGACATCCTTTCCGGTGAAGCGAAGAGCGCGGGCTCAGGGCGAAACGGCGTCCGAGCGCCCTCCTCGGATGATGACGACCGACTCGGGCTGCCGAGGTTTGGGGGCGGCTTTCGCGGCGGCTTTCACGGGGGCGGGTTTGGGGGGAGCGCCGGTCAAGGCGGCGGGGGTGGTTCCCGAGGTCGTGATCTCCTGGACCTCCTCGGGAGCGCGCATGGCCAGGCGGATGCTGCCGCGTTCGGTGCCGAGAATGAGTTTTTCGGCCTCGGAGGGAGTCACGGCCAGGGTGACGGACGAGGTGACCCGGGCCTTGGCGTCCTCTGCTCGGTTGGATTCCTGGGCGACGGCGAGCACGTGAATCCGCTGGAGGATGACCTTGGAATGCGGGGCTCCGCCCACGTCCCAGATCGCGATGACGTCGACGATCGAGTTGGGCTGAACGAAGCCGGCGACGCCGACGACCTCGTCCACCTTGACCGTCACGGCGCGCTTGCCGCTAGGAATGGGCAGCAGCGTCCGGGCTTCCTCTCCGGGATTCAGCAGCTTCTCTTCGGTGAGCGGATCCCCCGGCACCAGGTCCCATTTGGCCTGACGCCCGAGAGCCCCATCAGGCGAGCTGATGGCTCCCGGGGTGATGTAATCGAGCGGCCGGCTCTCTACTTTGAAGTGCTTCGCTTCGAGCGGGGTGTTGGCGGGCACGTGGCTCGTGATGACCAGCATCGTGCCGCCCGGGGCGGCCTCCGCGGAGGCGCGCGGCTGGTTTGCGTAAAGGTAGAGGCTGCCACTGATGAGCAGCCCGAACGTCAGGGCCGTCAGCAGCCGTTTTCCGGCTCTCGTCATCATTCAATCCTCATGATCGTCTGGGAGTTCAGCGGGAAGGGGTTCGGCAACCCCGGGACGGGAGTCACCAGCTTCAGGGGATACGTCACGGTGACCGTGACCTGGCTCCCACTGGGCCCCCCCGCTCCTTGTACGATGATCTGCGGTGTCTCCTGGAGGTGGGCGGCGGTGAGTTGCTCTTCGATGATTTGCTTGATGGCGGTCTCGCCCTGGCCGAGGGTGCCGGCCCGGGCTCCTTCACGGCTGGCGTTGGTGATGATCTGCTGGGACATGAAGAGGTGGCCGAAGGTCATGACGGCCACGATCATCGCGATGAGCATGGGCATCACCAGGGCCATCTCGACCAGGGCCTGTCCGGCCTCGTCTCGGCGTCGCTGCATCGGTCACCTCGTCCTTTGAATAGGGGGCGGCTGTTCCCCTTCTGCAGTGAGGGGAACAGCCGCTGACTGGGAGCGGAGTCTATCCCTTGGGCAGCTTGCCTGCGAGGGTTCCCAACAGGCCGTTGATGCTGGTGCCCATGGTGGTCACTCCCGCGATGCAGACGGCGGCGATCAGGCCGACGATCAGGCCGTACTCGACGAGGGCCGCTCCCTCTTCCTCGTTCCAGATGCGGCGAAGGTTCTGGGTCAATTGCATGGTCGTTCTCCTTTCATGGCGCATGGGGGGAAGTTAAGTCGTCAGGAGTTGGGTGGCAGAATCTGAGGGGGGTTCCCCTCCCAAGCGGGAGAGGAGCCGCCGTGGGACGGGGAGGTTATCCCTTGGGCAGCTTGCCCGCGATGGTTTCCAGCATGGTGTTGACGCTGGTGCCCATGGTGGTCACTCCCGCGATGCAGACGGCGGCGATCAGGCCGACGATCAGGCCGTACTCGACGAGGGCCGCTCCCTCTTCCTCGTTCCAGATGCGGCGAAGGTTCTGGGACAGTGTCATGGTCATTCTCCTTTCATGAATCCTGGAAAGGTTGGGCAACGAGAATCGACGCTGGGGACGGGGCGTGCGCGGGGCTCGCGAACTCCTTTCTGCGCATGGGGACGGGGGCGCACCCCTTGGTACGGCTTGCTTTTCGCAAGGCCCGGGAAACAAGCAAGCGTCTTTGGGGTTCGCTAATGCTATCTCGCTAGGAAGTCATGGAGGGTGGCCCTCTCGACCAGAAGAATGTGGCGAAAATGCCCCGTTCGTGGGGACGAGGGTGATTCGGGCTCCTTCGGGAGTCTGGGGGAGGGTTCAAGGGCTTTCGCTTGCCTGTAGGCCGCCGATATGACGCATGCTAGGGTGGGCCCGGGATCGCACGGGAATCAGCCAGGGAGGCGATCGCATGGTGGGGATGCAGCTGGCGCTCGAGCCCATGATCAAGCAGGCGACGCTCTGGATCGCGTGGGGCGTGGAGTTTCTGGCGGCGCTGGTGATCGCGGGGGCCGCCCTGCAGGCCAGCGTTTCGGTGCTGCGGATCCTGCGCGGGCGCTCCCGGGAGGCGACGCCCGGCGAGCGCATCCGGATTCAGCTGGGGCAGTGGCTGTCGTTGGGGCTCGAGTTCGAGCTGGCGGCGGATATCCTGAAGACGGCGGTGTCGCCCGGCTGGAACGAGCTCGGGCAGCTGGCGGCCATCGTGGTGATCCGGACCGTGCTGAACCTCTTCCTGCAGCGTGACATCGCCGCGGCGCGGCGCCGCCAGGAAGAGGGGTAGGCGCCATGGCCGGGGAGTGGCTGAGAGGCGTGAGCGGGCTTGTCGAGTTCGGGGGGGCGCTGATCGTGGGGGGCTACTGCGCCAGGGCGGGGTGGGCCGTGCTGCGCGAACGTCAGCCGACCACGGCGCGACGCCTGGTGACCACGGGGGCCCTCATGGGTTTGAGTGTCAAGCTGGCGGCGACCCTGCTTAAGACGCTCTACGTGGCGAGCTGGAGTCAGGTCGGGATGCTGGCGTTCGTGATCGTCCTGAAGACGGTCTTGGAGTGGACGTTCGCCCGGGAGCGCGAGCGGCTCCCGGGGGCCTGAGCGGGCTCAGGCGTTACCGTAGCGAACGTTGTCCATGACGAGTCCGAGGAAGCGCTTGGTGTTGGCCAAGAGCTGCTCGATGAGGCCCTCGTCGTCTCCCGTGATGGCTGCGACCGACGCTTCCGCCACCCCCGGGTAAGCGGGGATCCGGATGTACGCACCCGGGGTCTCCTCGAAGCTGGTGATTGCGGAGCGCCGCAGGAACCGCGACGTGGAATTGGGGAGCACCTCCCAGAAGAAGGGGTCCTCCAGCCGCTGCTCCTTGGCGTTTTTGATGCCGTGGAGGATCAGCTCTCTCACCAGTTTCTTGTCCTCGAGCATCTCGCGGGCGAGGACGAGGATATTGACCGCGTCGGTGGCCATGTTGAACCTTACTAGGGGCCTTAGGCCCGGAAGGGGAGACGGGAGCCGAACTTGCCCCGGGTCTTGTCGGCCTCTTCGGCCTCCAGGCGCTGCGCCTCGCGGATCAGCTCCTGCACCCGAGCCATGATGAAGTTGGTGACGTCCTCGACCTTGGCCGCATCCGCGGTCTCGTCGAGGTCGTGCTCGCGGACGTAGATGGAACGGAAGTAGGCTTCCGCCAGCTCCTGGCGAGCGGTCCAGGGATCGCGGCCCTGCTTGGTGAGCTCTTGGCGAAGCTGGAAGTAGGTGCCCCGCTGGGAGCTCCAGAGGTTCTCCATGAGGTCCATGATGTCTTCGGGGCCGACCTCTTCGAGCGGATCGCCGTACTTGGCGAGATAATCCTCACGGATCCCGGGGTCTTGAAATTTGGCCAGTTCGCGTCGGTTCATTCTTCCTCCATTGGGTGAGCGCTTAGTTGCCCCGGGGCTCTCACCCAATACCCCCGGGACCGCTACGGTCAATGCATCCGGGGGGTGATTGGCAGTCGGGCGAGGATCTTCACCTCCTCCTCTGCCAACGCGTCGAGACGGGCCAGGACCTCCTCGCGCGGGGAGATCTGGCACGCCAAATTCACAAAGAGTCGAAAATGGCCGGCCTCCGATAGGGAGAGCTCATGGTAAAGCGCCGAGAGCTCCGGATCGGGGACATGCTCGGCCAAGAGGACGAAGCGCTCGCAGGAGCGGGCTTCCACCAGGCTGAGGATCAAGAGGCGATCGATCAGATGCCCCTCTCCCGAAGGCCGGCCTGCCTTGAGCAGCTCTTTCACGTAAGGATCGGAGTCCATGCGTCCGAGCGGCACGCCGCGCCGCTCCAGGACCTGATGGATGCGCTCGAAATGCTGCAACTCCTCATAGGCCAGGTGCGTCATGCTCACGACCAGGTTCCGGTTCTCAGGAACCTTCACGATCAGGCTCATGGCCGTGGCCGCCGCCTTCTGCTCGCACCAGGCATGATCCACCAGCACCTGGTCCAGGTGGTCCAAGGCGAGCGCGATCCACCGGGGATCGGTGGGGGCCTTCAGTATCGTGGGGACGGGGGTCACCGTCGGGGTCTGCGTCATCCGCGTGGCTCCTATTCCACCATTATACCGAAAAACGCCCTTCTGAATTGTAAAAAGCCGTTACGATCAGATGAAGCCCCTTCGCTCCGGGTATGGAGCGAGCATGAAACGCCGGAACCCCTTTTCCTTACTTGCTTTGGCGCTGTCGGTCGCCTTCGTCTCCTATCCGGGGTGGGCCCAGCGGCCCGATCGGATCGCGTTGCGGCCGCTTCCTTCCGAGCCGTTCGAGCGCGAGGCATGGCGCACGGTCGCCAATCACGTGCATACCGCGGAGAGCCATGACGGGAGGGCGTCCCTTTCCGAGCTCGCCGCCGAGGCGAAGCGGCGGGGGCTCGATGCCTTGGTGCTCACCGACCATAACTCCACGGCGGCCTGCGCTCCCGAAGCCCTCGCTCCCATGGAGCAGGAGACGGGGGTCACGCTGATCCCCGGCGAGGAGTGGAGCTCCCGGCGCTGGGGGCATGCGGGGATCCTGGGCTACGACGGGGCGGCGGTGACGGAGCATGACGGCGTGGAGGCGGCCTTGGAGGCGGCGGATCGCTCGGGAGCGCTGGCGATCGCCAACCACCCTTCCCACTGGGGCCTCTCATGGCAGCATGGCTTTCACGACGCGCGGCTCGCAGGCATCGAGGTCTGGAACGGGTTCTGGGGAAATCCGCTGGCTCAGAACGAGGCGGCGCTCGGGCTCTGGGACGAGGCGCTGCGCACGGGCCGCCGCATGGTCGCCGTCGGAGGAGCCGATTACCACGGCTACTTCTACGCGCGGATCGATCAGGCGGTGAACCGGGTGCGGGTCACCGAACCCGGCCCCGAGGGCATCTTGGAGGGGCTGCGGGCTGGGCGCGTGCAGATCGCCTCCTCCCCCGACGCTCCCTGGCTGGATCTCCGGGTGGACGGCCATGGCATGGGGGACGCGCTGCCGGCGTCCGGATCGCATCGGATCCGCGTCGCCGTGCAGGGAGGCAAGGGGCTCGAGTTGCGGCTCGTCACCCGCGACGGCCTCCTGGCCCGGAGGCGCCTGGCGAGCGATCACGAGCGTGTCGAGGGGGTTTTCGCTCCCGCCGCGGGAGTTCCGGACTTCGTCCGCGCCGAACTTCGCCAGGAGGGGCCGTCCTTCGGGGGCGTGCGGGTGCTCGCGAACCCCGTTTACCTGACGGTTTCGGATCGGCACGCGCGCGCAGTAGCGGGAGAAAAGCCCGTACTTCAGGCCGCAGGCCGTTCTATCCGGCTTTCCGGCCCGAAGGGGCTGCGTCATGAGAGCGAAAGGACCGTCCGAAGGTGGACTTTCAGCCCCGAAGGGCGATAAGATGGGGGAACGGTGCATCCCGTCCGGGACACCGCTGATTGGCAGTTTTGTGACTCGCTGCCCGCGGCTTCAGGCCGCCTGTGACTTAGTTCTGGAGTCACGTTAGGCTCTCTCCACTTCGGAAGAGGATTGGTTATTTGTCCGAAAACATCACTTTCCGCGACTTCGCCCTGAACGAGGACATCCAGCGCGGCCTTGCCGACATGGGCTACGAACGCCCCACCCCGGTGCAAGCGGCTGCCATCCCTGAGGTCATTAAGGGAAAAGACCTTCTCGTCCAGGCCAAGACCGGCTCTGGCAAGACGCTCGGTTTCGGCCTCGGTGTCCTTCAGCGAATCGACCCCACCAACCACGATGTCCAGGTCCTGGTCATCGTCCCCACCCGCGAACTGGCCATTCAGGTGGCCGAAGAGCTCTCCCGCGCCGGCGCTCACATGCGTCTGATGGTGGGAGCCATCTACGGCGGGACCAAGATGGACACGCAGTACACCGACCTGGAATGGTCCCAGATCATCGTGGGAACCCCCGGCCGGCTTCGTGACCACCTGACCCGCGGCAACCTCCGGCTCTCGACGTGTCGCATGGTCATTCTCGACGAGGCCGACGAGATGCTCGACATGGGCTTCAAGGACGACCTGGAGTTCCTCCTGGCCGGCCTCCCCAAGGAGCGGCAGTCGCTGCTCTTCTCGGCCACTTTCCCGGGCCCGATCGAGGCCATCGCCCGGCGCTACATGAAGAACCCCGAGAAGATCTCGGTCTCCACCGGCCTCACGACCCCGGTCGACATCAAGCACCGCTTCATCAAGACGACCGAACCCCAGAAGATCGACACCCTGATCAAGCTTCTCAAGCTCGAGAATCCGCATCTGGGCATCATCTTCTGCAAGCGCAAGACCGAGACCACCCTGGTCGCCCGCAAGCTCAAGCAGGCCGGCCTCCAGGCGACCTTCATCAACGGCGACATGAACCAGGCCCAGCGGATCGCGGCCCTCGACGCCTTCAAGAAGGGCGAGGTCAACCTGCTGGTGGCCACGGACGTCGCGGCCCGCGGCCTCGACATCTCGGGGATCACGCACGTGATCAACCTCCAGGTTCCCGACAACACCGAGACCTACGTCCACCGCTCCGGCCGTACCGGCCGAGCCGGCAAGAAGGGCACCGCCATCACCCTGGTGACTCCCATCGAGGAGCGCGATTTCATCCGGATCCAGCGCGACCTGCGCGAGGGCATGCAAAAGAATGCCGCTCCCGCCCCGCGCCCGGAAGCTCCGGCTGCGGAACCGGCGGCACGCCCGGCGGCTCCGCGTTCGCCCGAACGGCCACCCGTTTCGGAGCGCCCCGTCTCCGAGCGTCCTGCGCGCGAGCGGCGGACTCCCGAGCGGGCGGCTTCCGAGCGAGTCGCGCCCGAACGGGGGACGCCTGAGCGGGTTGCTCCTGAGCGTTCGCTCAGCGCTCCGTCGCAGGAGCGTCCGGCCTCGCGCCCGGAAGCCCGCCAATCGTCCAACGGCCAGCTGCCGCGCTCTGCGGAGGCTCCGCGCCCCCGCTCGCTCACGGCTCAAGAGGTTCTGCGCTGGGGCTCCAACCGTCAGTCTTACCTCGCCATGGCCGAAGAACTGCTGCGTCAGGGTCATCCCGAGCAGATCATCGCCTCGCTCTTGAGCCTGGTTCCGCAGGCCCAGGGCTTCCTGCCTGCTGTCAAGCAGCCGCAGGAAGAGGTCAAGATCCAGAAGGGCGACGATCGCGAGGATCGCAACGGGCGGCGCCGCCGCGCGCCGGAGCGCTCGCGCACCCAGCGCAAGCCCTCCCAGGTGGTCTACTCCGAGTAGTCCCTCATCATCCTGAAGGGCCCCGACGCAGTCGGGGCCCTTTGTTTCGGCCAGATGAACATTTGACCGAGCCCCTTTCATCATGCCGGTGGATGCGGTATATAAGGGGCGTCTCTTTTCTTCATTCTTGAGGAGCCCATTCATGACGACCTTCGGTTTTTCCGCCCGCAAGCTGCGGCTTGCATTCGCTGCTTTGCTGATTATCCCGCTGGGCGCCTGCAATTCCGGCTCGGACTCCGCCGGAACCCCGGACTCCACGTCCCCCAAGTCCGCCGTCGCCTCGGCTTCCCAGACGACGCAAGCCGCCCAGCCGGCGCAGCCGTCCAAGAAGTCGAAGGACAAGTCCTTTGAGGCCAAGGGCATCTACATGACGGCCACCTCGATCCAGATCGATCGCTTCCACACCATGACCGACGCCCTCGTGAAGTCGGGCGGCAACACGGTGGTCTTCGACGTCAAGAACGAGGACGGGATCGTCTCCTACAAGAGCGAGGTCCCTATGGTCAAGCAGATCGGCGCTGACAAGGAAGGCCCCATCCGGGATCTCAAGACCCGGGTGAAGCAGATGCACGACAAGGGCATTCACGTCGCCGGCCGGATCGTCCTCTTCAAGGATCCGATCCTCGCCAAGGCGCGCCCGGATCTCACGCTCAAGAGCCAGTCCACCGGGAAGCCCTGGCTGGACAAGGGCAAGCTTCAGTGGCTCGATCCGAACCATCCGGAGGTCATCGCCTACAACCTGGCGATCGCCAACGAGCTCGCGGAGATCGGCGTCGACGAGATCCAGTTCGACTACGTGCGTTTTCCCGCCGAGAGCAAGACCTCGGATATCGCCTACTCCTTCGACACCTCGAAGACCCCCAAGCACGAGGTCATCACGGCCTTCATGAAGAAGGCCAACGAGGCCCTCAAGCCCAAGGGCGTGCTCATCTCTATCGACGTCTTCGGTGTGATCGCCTGGAACAAGGACATCGACCAGCGGATCACCGGCCAGAAGGTCGAGGATCTCGCCAAGTACGTCGACGTCATGTGCCCGATGGTTTACCCTTCGCACTTCGGCAAGGTCTTCGACGGCAAGCAGAACCCTGCCGACCACCCGGTCTACTTCGTCGATCAGGGCGTGAAGAAGCTTCAGGCCAAGATCGAGGGTTCGGGCGCCGTCGTCCGTCCCTGGATCCAGGGCTTCGGCTGGCGGGTGACCAACTTCGGACCCGGCTACGTCGGCAAGCAGATCGACGCCGCGAAGGACGCCAACGCCGTCGGTTACCTGGTCTGGAACGCCAGCAACAAGTACGAGCCCACCTGGAAGGCCATGTCTGCCCGCTAGCTCATTCCATTAGCTCCGTTCATCCTTCAGGCTCACCCGCAAGGGTGGGCCTTTTTTTATGAAGCGGCTCGGTCCCAAATGGAAGGGCTCGGTCCGGAATGGAAGGGCTCGGTCCGGTCGGTACGGTCCTCCGCGGATCTCGAACGCTTCCCCAGGCTGGAACTTGGATTCTAGCCTGGGCCTGCGGAGCCGGGCCTTGCTGAGGAGGCCTGGTGGTCGGGGCCCCTGTCTCTTCGGGCCAAAGCGTCGGGTATCAAGCCTATCCCCGGGCCCTCGTGACCTCCCCGACTCGTTGCGGCCCGGCACGCTAGTCGAGAGTCCGCGTGAGGACTCGACCGCCCTTCTCTCGCCGTTGCAGCCTAAAGATACCCCTTCGCTTCGGAAACATCCGACGGGGAAACACCCGACGGCGTCCGTGCCTGCCTTCGGGCGCATGAAGGAAGCCCGCCGGGTGTGTGACCGGCGGGCTTCGGTTCGAGAGGGGGGGGTGGGTGATTGAGTATCAGGATGCCACAACGCGAGACGGTCGAGTGAATGGGCCATCGCGGCGCGGCTGTGCACTTGCGTACGGCCGCTTGCTCGGTTGGCGAGTGACCGAGCCGTTCCGTGATCTCGGGGTGCTTTGAACCGTCCGGGTGAGGCGCTCGTTGCCTGCAAACCCGTGTCAATCGCACGTCTTGGCGTGAGTTCAGCAAGCTTAATCTGGATTTAGGGAAAGCTTCAATCCTCCTTCACCAGATCAGCGCAAGCCCTCCCGGAGCTCCGGCGATAACCCTCCTACGACAAAGGTTTGAGAGAGCGTTAGCCAATAGGAGGATGTTGCAATGGAACTCATCACCAAGATTATCCGGGACGAAGAAGGTCAGTCGATGGTCGAGTACAGCCTTATCGTCGCTGCGGTCGCTCTGGTCTGCGTTGCCGGTTACAACACCCTCGGCAAGAACGTCAACGACATGGTCGGCAAGCTCTCCAAGAAGGTCGGCGAGATCGGCAAGAACATCAACTAACCGCGACCTGAATCCGTTTTCGCTTACTGGTTTGAGGAGGATGCAACAATGGAACTGATTAACAAGCTTATCCGGGACGAAGAAGGTCAGTCGATGGTCGAGTACAGCCTGATCGTGGCTGCGGTCGCCCTGGTCTGCGTCGCCGGTTACAACACCCTCGGCAAGAACGTCAACGATATGGTCGGCAAGCTCGCCAAGAAGGTCGGCGAACTCGGCAAGAACATCAACTAGCTTTACGCATCCCCAAGACCAGTTTCGAGCCCTCGCTGGCGTGAGGCCATACCCCCCACCGGGTATGGAACAACCAGCGGGGGCTTCGTCTTGCCTCCTGTGGCCAAGCTCCTTTCCGACCGGATCGCGTTCACGTGCACCCTGACGGAAGAGCCATGGCGCTTTTCCTAGCTGGAGGTCATTCATCATGTGGCAATGGGCCCTGGTCGCGGTGTTGGCGATCGCCGTCTACACCGATTGGCGCTGGCGCCGGATTTATAACTGGCTCACCCTCCCCGCCCTCCTGGTCGGCCTCGTCCTGAGCGCGATCTTCGGCGGAGGACACGGCTTCCTGATGAGCCTCGCGGGAGCCGGAACCGCCTTTGGTATCTTCCTTCTGCTCTTCCTCTTCGGCGGCATGGGAGGTGGGGATCTCAAGCTCATGACCGCCATCGGCGCCTGGCTCGGCTTCCCCTTGATCCTGGTGGACATGATCTACGTGGCCCTCGCCGGAGGCGTCCTGGGCATCGCCTTCGCCCTGCAGGCCGGAGCCATGAAACAGGTCCTCTCGAACCTCTACCACTTCTTCGCGGTTGCCCTCATGCCCGGGGTCAAGCCCACCGAGATCCTCACCGAGAGCGCGGCGCCGAAATTCCCTTACGGCTTGGCGATCGCCGCGGGCACCGTACTCGCCCTCGCCTACCCCACGATTCCCCGGCTCGTGGGCGGCTAGACCGCGAGGATCATCGTCATGCGTCGCACCTGGAAGGATCAAAACGGCCAGTCCACGGTCGAGTTCATCCTGGTGCTGCCGATCCTGCTCCTCTTGACCTTCGGTACGATCGAACTGGGCATCTTTCTCCAGCGCCAGCTGGTCATGGGCGGAGCCGGCTTCATCGCCGCCCGCGCCGCCGCCGTGAGCGGCCCCGAGACCAACGCCGCTGTGCAAGAGACCCTGAAGACCTTCTCCGAGGAAAGTCAGGCCCCCTGGCTCGCCAAGGTCGTCGCCGGCGACGCCGGCTCCGTCAAGGCCACCAAGCACGACGATCAACGCTGGGTCAAGGTGACGCTCCAGAAGAAGGAGTCCTGGACTGGCCTCGTCGCAGGCGCCTCCCAGGCCCTGGGAGGCACGCTCGATCCGGAGGTCCGACTCGCGGCCGCCGTCACCCTCAACCAGGAATACGTCCCCGGAGACGGCGCCCGCTCGGCCGCCCGCGCCTTCACCCATAACCTCGTCGACTACCGCACCAAGCTGGGCAACCTCGACACCCTGGCCAAGCCCGTCTCGACCCTCGCCCCATGGCTCTCCAAGCTTCCCGGCGTCGGAAACCGCGCCGCTTCCCTGGCCTACGGGATCGACCCCACCCGCCAGGCCGTGGCCGAGAACCCTCGCCGGACCTGGAACCAGGAGAGCCGCTACGCCGGAGACTGGTACCTGGACCGTCAGGCCGAAGAACCCGCCAGCTACAGCCGCCTCGGCCCCGGGGCCGCCAACGGTCTCGGACAGTCCGCCCATGTCTACCAGGGCCTCAAGGACTATCAGACCCTCGCCAACTGGATCTATGCCTTCAAACAGGCCGGATCCATCGACCCCACCATCGCTGGCACCGTCACGTTCATCACCGGCACGGCCCTCACGATCGACCGCACGGCCATGACTCCCCTCGCCATGGGGGTGCAGACCTTCGTCGAGGGCACCATCTTCCAGACAAAGGCCCAGCCATGACGTCACTCTTACGCTTGCTCGATAAGATCCGCCGCCAGGACGACGGTCAGTCGATGATCTACGTGGCGATCGTTGCAGGCGCCCTGGTCACCGTCCTTTACACCACCTACGACCTGGGCCGCCTCGTGGCCGCCAAGGTCATGAGTCAAAACGGGGCGGACGCGGCCGCGCTGGCCTCGGTTTCCCTGAAGGTCAGCGTGCACCATACCCGGACCCTGGCCTACCTGGCCATGACCGATCAGGCGATCTTGGCGCGCCGTGAGATCCTCGCCGGCATCGCCAGCCTGAGCCAGTTCAACGGAGTGGCGCCCTCCCTTCCGGCTCCCGGTCAGCCCCCGGTACCTGCCCCCGCCAAGCCGACCCATGCCGCGTTCGAAGACCATATGAAGCGCGCCGATCAGCACATGGACCGCTACAACCGCCTGCGCCACGGCCTCCGGGCCTATAACGCGTGGATCGAGGAGGAAGGGCCCAAGCTCGCTGCCGAGGCCGCCCGGATCGCTTACGCCGCCAATGTCTCCGGCATGAACGATCACTCGGCCACCGGCCGCGCGGTCGATCAGCGCAACATGCGCCTCCTGTCGGACCCCGGCGCCTTCGTCGAGAACGGAGGCCTCGGCACCTCCAAGTTCATCGGAGGCATGAACTTCGCCAACGAAGGAGCCGGCAAACGCGGCGTCTCCGGCAAGAGCTTCGTCTGGGTCAAACCCCAGGTCCAGCCCCTTTCACGGGGCGCCGCTCCCCTCGAGCTCTGGGCCTGGGCCGCCGCGGGCCCGGTGCCTGCCGTCACGATCCAGGGCACGGACCCGCGAGAGCAGGGACTGAGCTTCAAGGTACCGGTCCTGGGCGAGTTCGGCCTCCCTTGGTACAGTCCCCGCTTGATGCGTACAGGAAAGCTACCCGATGGCACCGACATGCAAGGCCTCAATTCCCAGCACTAAGCGGAGGCAGCGGGGTCAAGCCATCCTCGAGGCGGCCCTGATCCTTCCCCTGCTGGTGTTCATGTTGCTCGCGATGGGCTTCTTCGGCTTCGCGATGGTCGAGCGGCAGAACACCATCGTCGCCGCGCGCTTTGCCGCCCGCGAGACCTCCATGGCGGCCATGCGCGGCTGGGAGGACAAGTACTGGGGCAAGGGCACGATGATGGAGGCCGCGCTCTCCAAGACCAAGGAAACCGCCGCCAAGACGGCCCTTCCGGGCCGCACGGTCAAGGTCGCCCCTCCCGACTGGCGCGGCTTCACGAGCACGGTCCGACCCGCCACGATCTACAAGCAAGTTCCCCTGGGCCCTTATGCCATGGCCTTCGTCGCATCGAAGCGGCTGACGCCCACTGACGAGACCGGCAAACCGGCCGGTAGCCCATTCGATGCGGGGATCGGTTTCGTCCTCTACGGTCAGAAGGTCGTGAGCAATGCGTCTTGGCTCAACGAGTCCGGCAAGGCCCTGGACGAGTCCAGAAAGATGCTTCCCGGAGGCAGCCGGGAGAAGCTCTGGAACGGTTTCGGGCTCGAGGCGGAGGCCTACATGCCCTCGGAATTGCCGCTCTATCTCAAGAGTCCCAAGGGTTCCTACGGCCTCCTGGATCTCAATCCCTGGATGAAGAACAACCTCAGCAAATAGGGACTGTGGTGCTTGCTTCTTTCTTCTGCCTGGCGGAGGATCTGCGTGCCCCTGCGCTTTGCCCTTGAAGGAGTCGAGGGAACTAGGCGAGCATTGCTAATGCTTGGATTAGGATTTGAAGGGTATAGCTTGATTGAGAAGATTGAACGAGATGGTGCCAGCAACATGACGATTCGCTCGCAGCAGACATTCAAACAGGCTTTTTTTCGCTATTCTCGGCAGACCATGGTCTTGCTGCCTTTATTGCTGGCCGCGTGCAATATCCAGATCAACGCGAGCGGCCTTGATCAACTTCTTTCTCCAAAGCAAGGATCCCCCAGTCCGAGTTCCGGTGACAGTGACCATAAACAAGGTAGTTCACCTGAGCCAACGCCAGCATCCCAGGTTGGTGATAGGCTCGTCATCGGGTCGGTGCAAATCGATAAACAAGCCCTATCCGTTGGTGGCCAAACCCAGATTACGGTAAAGGCGGCTTCCGTGCCTGGTCGCACCATCACGTATTCCGTGCAGGCCGAACGGGGCCGGATCCTCACGGGCGATCCCGAGATCGACATGAAGGAGCAGATCGCCAGTACCAAGAGCGGGACCTTCACCTACGTCGCGCCCTTCACCTCGCGCTACTCGGATGCCCAGGGCAACATGGTCCAGGGCGATCGCCTCATCATCCAGGCCGACGACGGCTTCTCCTCGGCCCAGGAGACCCAGGCCATCAGCTTGAGCGGCGACACCATGGTCTACGTGAAGGAGTCCAACGGGGCCGTCGGCGAACTCTGGGCCGCGACGGTCGGCGAGGGCGGCTACGGCGTCACCAACCATCGCCAGCTCAAGGATCGCAACAACGTGCCGTTGAGCGGAGGCAGCCCCGCCATCTCGCCGGACGGTCGCAAGGTCGCCTTCGTCTACTACCCGGGCACCGGCTTCTCGGCCATCTACACCCTGGACTCGGCCGGCTACACCTGGAACGTCACCGGCGTCTCCGGCATGAACGTCGATCCCACCTGGGCGCCGGATTCCCGCCAGATCGCCTTCGCCAGCGATCGCGGGGGAGGCAACTTCGACCTCTACCGGGTCAACACCGAT
>JAKFCT010000059.1:0-103475 GCA_036676495.1 Candidatus Sericytochromatia bacterium | reverse complement strand
ATGGTTCATCCCGAGCTTCATGACGGTGTCGATGTCCTCCTTGGTCGCGATGCCCTCGTAGAGGCAGAAGATGGCCTCGTTGATCATCGGCATCAGGATCCGGTTGGAGATGAAGCCCGGCGAATCCTCGACGGTGACGGGCACCTTGCCCAGGGTCTTCGAGAGGTCGAAGATGGTCTGGTAGACGGCATCCGAGGTCATGTAGCCCCGGATGATCTCGACGAGCTGCATCACCGGCACGGGGTTCATGAAGTGCATGCCGATGAAGCGCTCGGGGTGGCTGACGCCGCCGGCCAGCTGAGTGATGGGCAGGCTGGAGGTGTTGGATGCGAAGATGGTGGTCGGGCGGCAGAGCTCGTCGAGCTGCTTCCAGGTCTGGAGCTTGGTCTCGAGCTTCTCGATGATGGCCTCGACGACCAGATCGCATTCCGCGAGGTCCGCGAGGTTGGAGGTCCAGGTGAGACGGCCGAGGACGGCGTCGCGCTCTTCAGCCGCGAGCTTGCCCTTCTCCACGGCGCGGTCGAGGTTCTTGGTGATGCCCGCCTTGGACTTGTCCAGGGCGCCGGCGGCGAGGTCGTAGATGACCGTCTTGAAGCCGCTCTGGGCGAAGACCTGAGCGATGCCGGATCCCATTTGCCCGCCACCCAGGACGGCGATGAGGTTGAGGTTCATGCGAGGTTCCTTTCTGCGAGACGACTAGCTAAGGCGCTCAAGGATGATGGCATCGCCCTGGGCCGCGCCCGAGCAGATGGCCGCCACGCCGTAGCGTCCGCCGCGCCGATTGAGTTCGTAAGCGAGCGTCGAGACCAGGCGGGCGCCCGAGGCGCCAATCGGATGGCCCATGGCCACCGCGCCGCCGTTCACGTTGGTCTTCTCGCGCAGGGCCTGCAGGCGGCCTTCGTCCCCTTCGGCCAAGAGCTTGGTCGAGGTGAGCGTGACCGCGGCGAAGGCCTCGTTGATCTCGAGGAGGTCGAGGTCGTTGACCGTGAGACCGGCCTGCTTCAGGGCCTTCTGGATGGCGAGCGCGGGAACGGTCGCGAGGTAAGGCGGCTGCTCGCCGACCTTGGCGTGCCCCACGATGGCGGCAAGCGGCTTGAGGCCGAGCGCGTTGGCCTTGGCCTCGCTCATGATGACCAGCGCGGCGGCACCGTCGTTGACGCCAGGGGCGTTGCCCGCGGTCACGGTGCCGTCGGGCGAGAAGGCGGGACGCAGCTTGGCCAGGGTCTCGGGCGTGGTGTCGGGACGGATGGATTCGTCCTGCTTGAAGGACTTGGTTTCCTTCTTGCCGACCGGGACGTCGACGGCCATGACTTCCTGGTCGAAGCGGCCCTCGCGCCAGGCCTTGTCGGCGAGCTGGTGGCTGCGGGCGGACCAGGCGTCCTGCTCCTCGCGGGTGATGCCGAACTCCGCGGCGACGGTGGAGCCGTGGATGCCCATATGGACGTCGTGGAAGGCGCACCAGAGGCCGTCGTGGATCATGGCGTCGATCAGCTCGCCATGGCCCATGCGGTAGCCGCCGCGGGCCTTCTTAAGGAGGTACGGAGCGTTGGTCATGGACTCCATGCCGCCGGCGACGATGATCTCGCCGTCCTCGACGGTCAGGAGTTGGTCGGCGAGGGTCACGGCGCGCATGCCGGAGGCGCAGACCTTGTTAAGGGTCATCGAGGCGGTCTGAGGGGGCAGGCCCGCCTTGATGGCCGCTTGGCGCGAAGGAATCTGGCCGACGCCGGCCTGCAGGACGAGGCCCATCAGGACGTTGTCCACCGCTTCGGGGGCGATGCCGGCGCGGCGCACGGCCTCCCCGATGACCATGGCGCCCAGGTCGGGGGCGGTAAAGCTGGCAAGCGAGCCGCTCATCTTGGCAAATGGCGTGCGCACGGCGCTGACGATCACGTTTCGCGCTTGACGGTTCGACATCTTCGTCCTTCCTTCGTGCTTATCTGAGGCCGCGCGACGGCGGCGAATGGCTTTCAAGGGATACTTTAACCCAACGTTAAAATCGTAGCATACCGGGGTCAGCCGCGCCAGCACGGGACTTGGCCCGGATGCGAGGGGTCTAAACCACGGCAGCTCGCGGGCGAATAGGCCCGCCGCGTCGGGGGCGGCAGCGGTCGGATAACGACCGTGGCTAAGCGTTCGGGGGAGAGTCCCAGGTGCGCTGCTGATTGAGGGCGAGCTTGCGCAGGGTGGCCGCCTCGAGATCGATGCCCGAGACGTCCGCCAGCTGGATCAAGTAGAGGAAGACATCGGCCAATTCGGATCCGAGTGCCTCCGGATCCGCCGAGTCATTCCACTGGAAGAGCTCCAGGACTTCACCGGCCTCGATGACGAGCGATTTGGCCAGGTTGGGCGGGGTCTGGGGGCGGCGGGAATCAGCCTCGTACCAGCCCTTCGAGCGGACGAAGTCATGCATCCGCCGGGTCAATTCGGAGAGCTCCACTAGGCCTTCTCGGAGGCGGTGCTCGCCTGACCGGATGTCGAAGATTCGAGCCAGTTGCGGATATTCTCCTGGACGTCGGGGCGCCGGAAGCAGTTGGCGAAGGCCTCCTGCTCGAAGAAGAAGTCCGCCCGCTCGGTCATGCCGATGCATTCCTTGACCTGACGGATGGCGTACGTGCTGCGCGCGGCCAGTTCGTCGGCCCAGTTCTTCGCCTCGCCGAGCAGTTCCTCGGGGGGCACGACGAGGTTGACGAGGCCCCAGTGCAGGGCTTCATCGGCGTTGATCACGCGGCCCAGGAACATCAGCTCCTTGCTGCGCGACGGCCCGATGAGCATGGGGCAGCGCTGAGTGCCGCCGAATCCGGGCAGGATGCCGAGCTTGCTGGACGGGTACGCGAACCGGGCCTCGGAGGAGGCGATCCGGAAGTCGCAGGCGATCGCCAGCTCCAACCCACCCCCGTAGGCCAGGCCGTTCAGGGCTGCGATGACCGGCGCCGGAAAATCCGCCAAGAGGCTCGTGACCGATTGACCCAGATGCGAGAACTCCAGGGCCGTCGCGGGAGTCAGCTCGGCAATCTCGCGCAGGTTGGCCCCGGCACTGAAGGCGCGCGAGCCCGAACCGGTGAGCACCAAGGCCGACGCATCCGCTTCCTCGGTGAGGCGCATGAGCACCTGCCTCAACTCGACCAGTGTCTGGCGAGAGAGGATGTTCAACGGCGAATCCCCGTCGATGACGAGGTGGACGACGTTCGCTTCACGCTCCATCAGGACCCGAGACGACATGCAACGCCCTTTCTTGCGAGGTGTGGCACCTCTTTGAGTCTAACGGGCATCCTGGTGAATCGCAAGCGGCCGCTGTCGCGTCGCTTCGAGACCGGTCGCAAGAATTTCGAGCAAGTGCGAAGGTTAAGATTCCGATAACCCTCTTAACTTCGATCTAAACTCTCGCGACCCAGAAGGAGCACTTCCATGCACAGGCTCGCACTCCTCGCCTTGGCCTCCACGATCCTCGTCTCGACGGGCTGCGGGCAGCGCTCCGCGATCACGACGATCACCCCGGGATTCACCTCCCAGCCGAAGCTGACGATGGACCCAGCGACCTCGCCGTCGTACGGATCGCCGTCGTACGGCCAGCCGAACGCTGAGGCCCCGGCCGTCGTGGAAACTCCCCTGTCTCGCCTGGAGGCGGATCTCCGCACGGTTGCCCTGCACGGCCCCGTCATCCAGCACCTGGAGACCTTGGGGGCGAATCTCGACGAGGAAGGCAATTACGGGCTCATGGCGACCCCGGAGTCGACCCAGCCCAAGGCCCAGAAGGCGGCCCTGGCATGGGCCTCCGACGCCGAGCAGCTCTACCTCGGCTGGGGCTTCAAGTGGATGACCTTCATGGGGCATTCCCGCCATGTCTTCTGGTCGCCCAGCAAGAAGAAGCTTCTCACCCTGGATTACGGCTTCTGGGGGAGCCTCAAGGATCAGGCCGAGACCGAGAACCTCGCCATGACCTACGGCGGGTCGCTGATCCGGCAGCTGCTGCGCGAGCCGAGCGATCGCCATGAATTCGACGGCAAGGCGGCCTTCCAGCGGGCCAAGAAGGCCGGTCTCGAGGCTCCCGCGCACGGCGCCATCAAGGCCATCCTGCTCGACGTCTACTTCCTTGGCCCGGTCTGGATCTTCTTCGACTACCGCAACCAGCCCGCGATGATCGTCGACGCCAACGATGGCCGCACCATCTCGGACAGCCACGTGCTCGACATCCTCAAGTACCTGTTCTAGCGGGTGGCGCGGGCCTCCGCGCCCGCGCAGGTAGAAACGCCTGCGCCACGCCACTGGTGTTTAGCTTCCCGAAAAGGCCCCCGCCGCTTCAATGGCGAAGCAGCGGGGGCCTTTTTGCACTCGCTGCCGGCGCTCAGCGCGGCGTAGCGGGCGGAGCGGCCCGCAACGGCAGGATCGTCTTGTCGGCGATGGGGCTCAAGAGGCGCTTCTGATCGTCGCCTTCCGCCATCAGGTCGAGAATCGGCGCCGCGTTCCCGCTGAAATGCTCGTAGTCATGCCGGGAGGTCAAGGTGCGGACCCGCCCCAAGGCGAACCCGTCCTGCGCCATGGCGAAGGCCAGGTACTTCCAGTCTCGCGGATGGCCCGGAAGCAGGGTCTTGGGCACGGTGGCCACGACCCGGCGGCTCAAGGGATCGACGACCGTCCGGACCTCGGTGATCTTTTGCCCGTCGCCCCCGTAGAGGCCGCTCTGCCACCCTTCGATCCAGAGGGCATGGGTCCAGGGAGCGCCCGCCTTGGCGCGGCGCCCCGGCAGCAACGGAGCGGGATCACCCACCTTCTCCTCGGTCGCGAGGTAAAGGTCCAACGTGGCGAGGCTCAAGCCGCTCGGAGCGTTCCAGGGGTTCGCAATCTCCCCCAGCCGGAACGTGAAGACCCAGTCACTGCCCGACTCCCCGATGTCCACGCCGCGCAGGTCCAAGTTGCTTAGCTTGAAGACCGGGTTCTTCGGGGGAATCAGCTTGCCGGAGCCGAGCACGTCCCCCTCTGCATCCTCGAAGCTCACGAGCACGGGCCCCGACGGAGGCGGAGCCGCCAGCTTCAACGGGCGGGCGGGAAATACCGTGCCGGCCGCCGAGGCCGCCAGCAAGACGGACTCCCCGCGCTCGGCTGAAACGGCCTTCCAGGGAAGCGCAAGCTCCACATGATGAGGGCCGACGGCCATGTCGAGCCTGCTGATGGGGCGATCGCCCTGATGCAGCACCGCCCGGCGTGACGCGGGATCCACGGAGATGCGGTACTGGCTCGCGAAAGGGATGGGCGCGCTCAGCTTCGCATCCGGGCGCGCCGGCAACCCGACGTGCAGCTCCAAGGGGACGGGCTTCTTGGCATACTCGAAGGCCAAGTAGAGCGCTGTTTCGTCCCAGCCGTAACGCAAGGCCTCGAAGAGGCGCTGGCTCTCGGCCATGGCGCCTCCCACCGCGTTGATGCGGCCGGCAGACTCCCAGGCGGGCCCCAGCTTTCCATCCAGCGGAGGCTTCAGGAGGGCCAAAGGCTCGCGGTCGACCGCGGTCGCCACGTGAACGATGGGAAGATCCAGCACCGGGGGAGCCTTCTCCCCCATCAGGGCGTACGCTTCCTTCAGCAGACCCCGGAACGCCGCGTCGAACTCCTCGTCACGACCCGACTCCTGGTCCTTGCCGTACCACCAGAACCAATCGCTGCCCTGGGCCGCCAGCAAGATCCGGCGGGCCTTCTCGAACTTCGGGTTCGCGCCATGCCGCAAGCGATAGCGGTCGAGCGCATCACGGGCCGCCTCCAACAGGTCCCAGGCCCGATTCTCCTCGTCCTCGCCGATCCAGGTGGCGAAATCCCCGCCGATCCACGAGCCCGCCCAGAGATGAGGCAGCGGAACGGCCTGGTGGCGCGACAAGTACTCGCTGGGAGTGACCGTCTTCACCCAGTTCGAGGTCGTCAGACCCTTGTACAAGGCGTGAAAGAACTCCTTGCCGTCGTCCGGATAATTCTCCCAGGCGTTCTCTCCGTCCAGCACGATGGTCACGAGGCTCGGTGCATGCGCCGGGGCCGCGTCCCAGGCGCGCTTTAGCTTGCCTAGGAGATCCGCGGCGGCGGCTTTGCCGCTCATCTTGGAGTAGCGAAAGCCGATGTCGTCCGAAAGACGGCGATCTCGGAAGAGGATCGCGGGACCGTCCTTGATCTGGTAAGGGCGATAGAGCACGTCGGGGCGCGTGAGGCGATCGCCCTGGCGCAGCGTCGCGCCGATGGAGTTGGCCAGCACCTCCTCATCCGACGCGATCCAGGTGATGCGCTCCTCCTTGAAGATGGGAGCCACCGCCTGGCCGACGGATCCTTCCCCGGGCCACATGCCGCGCGGCGCTCGCCCGAAGAGCTGCTGGTAGTTCCGGGTGGCCAACTGAACGTGCTGCCGGGCATCGTCCGGCTGCTGGAATCGCGCGAGCGGCAGAAGGGAGCCCGGCATGGCCTCCCTGGCGGAGTCGGAATCATGAATCAACGGCAAGATGGGATGGAAGTACGGGGTGGTCGAAACCTCGATCAGCCCCTTGTCCTGGAGTCGGCGGTGAAGCGGCACGATCTCCTTGAGCATGGCCAGGTGCTGATTGAGGACCCGGGCCTTGTCGTTCTCGGTGAAGCCCTTCCCCCTCCGCAACAGCTCGTCGAACGGCTCCTGGGCCAGCACGTCGGGATCCAGCCAGGCCAGGTTGAACCAGACCTGCAGGTCGCGCCAGTCCTGGGTGGTGTAGGACTTCCGCGGCTTGGCCTTCAGGGCGGCGTACGCAGGGTAGCGCTTCATCATCACCTCGGTGACGTCGAAGAACTTGGCCGCCAGGTAGTCCTTGTCGTCGGCATCCAGGGCCAAGGCCGGTTTCTGGGCGACGATGAAGGCCCGGTCGGAGGCTCCCTTGGTGTAGTCGAGGACCTGCTCGAGCAGGACCGGAGTGAGGTTGAAGGTCATCCGGAGGGAGGGGTAGGCCTCGGAGATCGCCGCCATGTCCACGTAGTCCTTGGCCGCATGCATGCGCACCCAGGGCATCGCGTAGATATTGGTCCCCGGCTCCTTGGGGTACTTCGGCTGGTGCTGGTGCCAGATGATGGCGACGTTCAGCGGGGGCTTCGCAGGGGCTTTCGCCGGAGGCTTGGCCTTGGGAGCCGCGACTCCCGGCAGGCCAAGCGAGCTGAGCACCAGGGCGGCGGAAAGCATGAAGACGCGCGTTCGGGCCACGGCGAACCTCCAGATAGGAGCGAGGAAGCGCCCTCATCTTACCATCCGGGCCCGAGGGCGTCAGGCGTGACGCCCCCTCGAACGCGCCCTCAGGGACGCGGGTTCAAGGCCGCTGGCAACGTGGGCAGAAGTAAGTCCCCCGCTGGGCGACCCTCAGCTTGAGAATCGGTGTCTGGCAAGTCCGGCAGGGCTCTCCCTCGCGGTCGTAGACCGACAAGAAGTCCTGGTTGGTCCCGTAGTTCCCCATGCCGTCCCGGTAATCCTTGAAGGTGGTGCCCCGGTTGCGAATCCCGGTGGAGAGGACCTCGGGAATGGCCGCGTAGAGGCGCTTCGCCTCGGCGCGCGTGAGGTTGCCCCGCTCGGGATGCAGCCTCGCCAGGTGCAGGGCCTCGTCGACGTAGATGTTGCCCAGGCCCGACACCGGCTTCTGGCTGAGTAGGGCGGCCTTGACGTTCTTCACGTGGCTCATCGCGGCGGCGAACGGCTCGAACCGGAAATCAGGCCCCAGGGGCTCCGGGCCCATCTCCGCCAGGGTCGGCATCGCCGCGTAATCGCCGGGCGTGACCACATGGATCTTGCCGAATCTCCGCTGGTCCGCGAAGAAGAAGACCGCACCGTCATCGAGCGTGAACGTGACCCGCAGGTGCTTGAGGCCGGGGTCTGCGAGTTTCACCCCGACTTGCCCGGTCATGCCGAGATGCACGATGAGCTCGCGGTCCGCGAGATCGGCCAGCAGGTACTTGCCGCGCCGACGCAGCGCCATCACGCGCCGTCCCACGGCCTGGTCGAGGGCCACGTAGCGCGCCCGAAACTCGGGCTCGACCCGGAGGTCGACCTCGGCGAGCGTTCGACCGACCAGCAAGGGCTCCAGATCGGTACGGATGGTTTCGACTTCAGGCAATTCAGGCATCACGACTCCTCTTTCGTCGGCTTCATTCTACCAGCGGGGCGCCAACACCCGCTTGGATTCGTGATAGGATCGGCATAGCGTCCCAAACGCACGGCCAATGAGGAATCGCCCCATGCAAAGCTCAATCGACATCACCCTCCGAGAGAAATTCGACCGGCTCTTCGACGAGATGGTCATGCATCAGCGCAAGAAGCTCCTGAGCATCGCCCGGGAGCACTACCCCGCGATCGGTGGAGACGACCTGCTGAACCCGCATGACTTCGTGAAGCTGGAGGCCGATAACCGGTTCCAGTTCGAGGACGGCATGCTCGCCGGCTACATCGCGGCCCAGATGGCCGTTCGCGCCGAGCTGGCCGCCGCCGAGCAGGACGAAAAGAAGCGCTAGGCGATTTAGCCTTTCGGTAACCTGAACAAGGGGCGGTCGTCGAGGGCCGCCCGGATCTTTTGATTGGCGTTGGAGAAGGCGTAGGACCCGAGGTCCCCGACCGGCACCCAGCGCCGATCGTCGTCTCCGGGCATGCGGAGGTCACGCGGCACTTCGGCCCGCAAGACCTGCATCGTGGCCTTCATGTGCGTATAAGTATGCTGAACCGTGCAAAGCGGCGCCCAGTCCAGGCCTTCGGCTTGCACGTCGCCCAGGTTCGCGGAGCCCAGGCTCACGGAGCCCAGGCTCACGGTGCCGAGCCGCAGGCCTGCCTCGAGGACCTGCACCGCATCCGCACCCTCCGCGAGCGGAAACGTCGGAAACTCCCAGAGTCCCCCCAGCAAGCCTTCGGCAGGCCTGCGGGTGATCCAGACGAGGTCGCCCGACGTCAGGACCGCCACCGCAAAGTCCACGGGACGCGGAGGCGCCTTCTTCGTCTTGACCGGATACGCCTCGGGATCCCCGTGGCGCTGGGCCTGGCAGGCCTCTCTCACCGGGCAAGCGGCGCAGCGCGGCCGTCGCGGCGCGCAGATCAGCGCCCCCAACTCCATGAGCGCCTGGTTGTATTCCCAAGCATGACCCTCGGGGATGAGGCGGACGGCGAGCGCCTCGAAGTTCCGCTTGGTCTGGGGCTTGGTGACGTCGTCAGAGATGCGGAACCAGCGCGAGAAGACCCGTAGGACGTTCCCGTCCACCGCGGGGCGCGGCTCGTTGAAGGCGATCGAGGCGATCGCCCCCGCCGTGTAATCCCCGATCCCCGAAAGCGCCCGGATCGCGGAGTAATCCCGCGGGAAGACCCCGCCATGCTCGGAAACCACCTGTTGGGCCGCCTTCTGGAGGTTACGCGCCCGCGAGTAGTAGCCAAGCCCTTCCCAGTGCTTCAGCAGATCGTCCAGCGGGGCCTCTGCCAGGGCCTGGATCGTCGGAAAGCGCGATATGAAGCGCTCGTAGAACGGGATGACCGTGGCGACCTGGGTCTGCTGGAGCATGACCTCGGAGACCCAGATGAAGTAAGGATCGCGCGTCTCCCGCCAGGGCATGGCCCGGCGCTCGGCACGAAACCAGTTCAACAAAGGGACGGAAAAGGCCTCCGGAGAGAGGCTGGCTTGATCAATCGTCGACATGCGGTCATGCTACCGCGCCCGCCGCGCCCAAAGCAACGTCCGCGCCCAGAACTGCGCCCGTTTCCGCCGCTTTACGATCCGCAGATTCGCCCGCGGCGCAGGGTCCGCGGGCAGAAGTCGGGCCGCCCGGCGCAGCTCGTCGCGGGCGGGACCGAGCATGCCGAGCGTCGCGAGGAGGTTTCCGTGGTTGAAGGCGATCGCCCCGTCCTCGGGATGACGCCCCTTCAGCATCCGGTAGAGCAAGAGGGCCTCCAGAGGCTTTTCTGTCGCCGCGAGCAGGCCCGCGAGGTTGAAGCCCGCCTCGCACAGGTCGGGATCGTGCTGGAGGGCGGTGCGATAGGCAATCTCAGCCCAGTCCGGCATGCCTGCGAGTTCCCAGCCCCGCGCGAGGTTATAAGCGGACTCGCCGCACGGCAATCGCCGATAGGCTTCCCGCAGATCCGCGAGGGCCTGGGGAAGATCCCCGGCCTGCATCCGGTGGATCGCGTCGAGGGTGGCCTTTGCCGCCAGGTAGGCGCTGTCCCCGGTAATCGGTTGAAGCGGGCGGAAACTCAGTGACGGGATATCCGGCTGCCAATCGAGCGGTCGACCGCGCTGGCGCCAGATCGCCCGCCCGAGCGTGGCCACGAAGCCCAGCATCATGAGGGTGAAGCCGGTATGCCGGAGGCGGTCGACGAGGGCGTCCCAGGAAAGAGGCGGAAGGGACGGGAGGGAAAGTGTCGCCGAGCGGGGCTCACGTGGCGAAGGCTGCGCGGAAACCGGAAGCGAAGACGGTCTATGCGTTGCGGTGGGTGCCGCGCGATGCGTCTTTGGCAGGGGCGACGCGAGAGTCCCCTCGCGCTCGAGGTCTCGGGGAACCCTAGGCGGATGCTCGGACGGGGATGGGGTTGGTGGGGCCACTCGGCCAGGGGCGGCAGGCCCGGCACTGGGTTGGAAGGTTGGCCTGGGGGTGGGTAGGGGGGCCCAGGAGGGGGGAGGAGTGACGGTCGGAATGACGGTCGGAATGACGGTCGGAGGAAGGCTGGGAGCGGGGGTCGGGAGGGGCGGCGCACTCGGTGGCGGTGTAGGGGCCGGAGTCGGTGCTCGAACCGGAGTCGGGGTCGGGCGCACGGCAACGGGCGATAGGGGTTCGGGGGCGATCGCCACGAGCCTGATCCGTTGCGAGGTCGTCAGATCCGAGACGACCCTGACGGTTCGAGCCACGGCCTCGTGACCGGGGAGCCGGAGGGCGAGGCGATGGTCGCCGGCGGCTGCGGGAGTGTGGAGCGGAGTTCGACCGATCCAGCGACCGTTCAGGTAGACGTCGGCTCCTGTCGGCATGCTTTCGATCAGCATTTCGCCAGCCGGAATGCTGGGCTGCGGCCTCAAGGCGACGCGGTGACGGGTGGTGAGATCGTCCTGGAGGGTCACCAGGAGTTGCATGGGCGCGTAACCCGGTCGGGAAAGGGTGATCGGGTGGGTTCCGGCGGGAAGGCCCTCGTGAACCAGGGGAGTTTGCCCGATACGCTTGCCGTCCAGGATGACCGAAGCTCCGGACGGCGTGCTTTCCAGGACGAGCTGCCCCGCCGCCCAGGCGGGCGGGGAGGTGGCAAGCAGGATCAGGAGGGGACTAAAGTGTCCCCAGCAAGTACCCACGGCGAATCGCCTCCGTTGCGGCCAAGAGGGTCCCCGTGGCGGTGCGTCCGTCCGAGTCGACCGACGCGATGCGGACCTTCGCCACCTTGATGGGCAGGCGATCCTGGTAGTAGACGACCAGGATGTCTCCGGGCTGGAGCTGGTAGGGAAGGTCGTCGAGCGCGAGGTGGATGCGTCCGCCCTCCACCTGGGAGACGGTTCCCAGGCGCAAGAGTTGCCCGCGAGGCAGGGGGGGCTTTGCAGCCTGCATGGGCACGGCCGCTGGGGGCGCTCCGAGGCGCATGCCGAGGCTCAAGCCGAAGCCGACGTAACGAATCGACTGGATGGCTC
Source organism: Candidatus Sericytochromatia bacterium (assembly GCA_036676495.1). GTDB lineage: Bacteria > Cyanobacteriota > Sericytochromatia > S15B-MN24 > UBA4093 > UBA4093. The sequence goes on along the minus strand of JAKFCT010000059.1, from coordinate 91,860 downwards.
CTTGCTGCAACTCCAGCTGGGCGAACATGAATTTTCCCAGGGGCAGCCCGAGGCCCGCGGCGAAGGCGGGTCCCAGCCCGATCCGGAAGCCCTCGTCTCCGCCGAAGAGGGTCATCGCGGCTCCCCCGAGCCCGACGGTCACGTAAGGAGCGTCGACTGCTTGGCCCAGGGGGAGGCGGTGCCGGAGGAGCAAGGGAGTGAGCGAGAGGGTGTAACGGGTCGTTCCCCAGTCCTGATGGAGCCAGTGGGAGTCGAGCGAGAGGCTCCATGGGCCGGAAACCCTCCACTCCGCGCCTCCCCCCAGGCGCTGTCCGCCGGGAAAGAGGCCCCCGACCCCCGGATCTACGAAGTATGGGACGCCCAGCCGAAAAGTCGCCTCCAAGGCGTGACCGGGCGTCGCCCATAGGACCCCCGCGAGGGCCCCGGCGAGTCCCCGACGCATGTCGCCTCCTCCGCCAACCGTGGCGCGGCCGAGGCCGCTTACGTTCCGACCTGGTCCTCCGCGGCGCGGCCGCGCGGCGGCCCCGGTCGCAGCACGCCCCCGAAGGGAGGATCCTCGGAGTCCGCCCGCTCCGGGCGCGCAGTCGGCTGCGGGCTCGGGGTCGGAGGACGCTTGAAGGCCGGCGGGCGCGCCGGATCGTAGTTTTCGAAGGGCCCCGGAAGGGCCGGAGCCTCGCGCGCGGATCCGGGAGGACTCGGCAGGCTGTGAAGCGTGCCGCAGGCCCCCAGCAGCGGAAACAACGCCCAGAACATCATCCACCTGGCCGCTGGGCGCGGCCCTGCATGTCGCTTCATCGCCCCCCAGCATAGGGCCGGCGCCCCGGACTTGCCGAGATCGACTTGGCCAAGGGGCCTTGGCAGGATTCGGGCTAGGGTTGCGAGGCCCCGAGCCCTCGCTCGCCCCAGAAAAATTGCCCCGGGGCTTCTGAACCCCTCCGCTATCCTGGTATCATGGGACGAGGTCCCTCTTGATCAAGGAAAACGCGCACCCGCTGCAACGACGCAGCCCGCGAATAGGACATCCACCATGCTTTCGAAAGTGCTCATCGCCAACCGTGGAGAGATCGCCCTCCGGGTGATCCGCGCCTGCCAAGAACTCGGCGTCGCCACCGTGGCCGTCTACACCGACCCCGACCGGGAATCCCGCCACGTCCGCCTCGCGGATCAGGCCTTCCACCTCGCCTCGACGTACCTCGACATCCCCGGCCTGATCGAAATCGCGCTGCGCGCCGGAGCCGACGCCATCCACCCCGGCTACGGCTTCCTCGCCGAAAGCCCCGACTTCGCCCGCGCCTGCGAAAACGCCGGCCTCACCTGGATTGGCCCGAAACCCGAGGCGATCGCCCTCATGGGCTCCAAGACCGTGAGCCGGCGCGTCGCCAAGGAAGCCGGAGTGCCCATCGTCCCCGGCACCACCGAGCCCGTGACCGATCCGGCCCTGGTCCGCGCCTTCGGCGACACGCACGGCTGGCCCGTCGCCATCAAGGCGGCCGCCGGCGGCGGCGGCCGCGGCCTGGTCGTCGTCAACTCCCCCGAGGAGGCCGAAGCCGCCCTCGCCAAGGCCATCCGCGAAGGCGAAAGCTACTTCGGCAACGGCGAAGTCTACATGGAACGCTACCTGGGACACCCCCGCCACATCGAGGTCCAGGTCCTCGCCGACAAGCACGGGACCGTCATCCACCTCGGCGAGCGCGAGTGCTCCATCCAGCGCCGCCACCAGAAGCTGATCGAGGAAGCCCCCTCGATCGCCCTCACCCCCGAATTGCGCCGCGCCATGGGCGAGACCGCCGTCAAGATGGCCCAGGCCGTGGGCTACGACTCGGCCGGCACCTGCGAGTTCCTCTTCCAGGACGGCGACTTCTACTTCCTCGAGATGAACACCCGGATCCAGGTCGAGCACACCGTCACCGAGATGGTCTACGGCGTGGATCTCGTCAAGGAGCAGATCCGGATCGCCGCGGGCGGCCGAGTCCCCGAGCGCCTCAAGGGCCTCGAACCCTTCGGCTGGGCCCTCGAATGCCGGATCAACGCCGAGGATCCCGCCCAGAACTTCCGCCCCAGCCCCGGGCTGGTCACCCGCTACGTGGCCCCCGAGGGTCCCGGTATCCGGGTGGACGCCGCCGTCTACTCGGGCTGGAAGATCCCCGAGATGTACGACTCGCTGCTGGCCAAGCTCATCACCTGGGGTTCGGATCGCGAGGAGGCGATCGCCCGCATGAAGCGCGCGCTCGACGAGCTCGAGATCGAAGGGGTGCCCACCACGGTTCCCCTGTTCAAACGCATCCTCGAGCATCCCAAGTTCCTCTCGGGCGACCTGAGCACCCACTTCATCGGCACGGACATGACCCGCGAGGAGCTTGCCGCACTCGCGCCCGCGACCCCCTCGGCCGCTCCCGCCGAGGAGAGCCCCGCGTTCGGCCCCTCGCGCGAGTTCCGCGTCGAGGTCAACCGCCAGCTCTTCACCGTCTCGGTCTCCGAGAAGGGCGGCACGGCGACGGCCACGGTGGCCGCCGCCGCCAAGCCCAAGCGCCCCGGCAGCCGCTCCGGCTCCGGAGCCGGGGGAGCCGCCTCGGGCACCCTCACCGCTCCCATGCATGCCATGGTGCAGCGCGTCCTGGTCGAGGTCGGACAGTCGGTCGAGGCCGGCACCGCCCTCCTCGTGCTCGAAGCCATGAAGATGGAAACCGAGATCCTGGCCCCCATGGCCGGCGTCGTCCAGACGCTCGGCTGCGCGGCGGGACAGACGGTTGAAGGAGGCGCGGTTCTCGCGGTGATTGCATGATGAAGACGCAAGCTACGTCCAAGAAGGACTGGGAAGCCCGGGCCGTCGAGCCCCGGCTCGCCAAGAACCCCGAACGCGCGGAAGCGGGATTCACCGGCTCGGCGACTCCCGTCGAGCGGCTCTACACCCCGGAGGACCTCCCCGGGTTCGACTACGACCGGGACCTCGGCTATCCGGGCGAGTACCCCTACACCCGTGGCGTGCAGCCCACGATGTACCGCGGCCGCCTCTGGACCATGCGGCAGTACGCCGGCTTCGGGACCGCCACGGAGACCAACGCCCGCTTCAAGTACCTGCTCTCGCAGGGCCAGACGGGCCTGAGCACCGCGTTCGACCTGCCCACCCAGATGGGCTACGACTCGGACCATCCCCTGGCCGCCGGAGAGGTCGGACGCACGGGCGTCGCCATCGACTCCCTGGCCGACATGGAGTTGCTCTTCGAGGGCATCCCCCTCGACAAGGTCTCGACCTCGATGACCATCAACGCGCCCGCCAGCGTGCTTCTCTGCATGTACCAGGCCGTCGCCGAGAAGCAGGGCGTCAGCCCCGACAAGCTCACGGGCACCATCCAGAACGACATCCTCAAGGAGTACGTCGCCCGCAACACCTACATCTACCCTCCCGCGGCCTCGATGCGGGTCATCACCGACATCTTCGCCTACTGCGCCGAGACCATGCCCCGCTGGAACACCATCTCCATCTCGGGCTACCACATGCGCGAGGCCGGAGCGACCGCCATCCAGGAAGTCGCCTTCACCATGGCCGACGCGATCGCCTACGTCGAGGCCGCCGTCCAGGCGGGACTGGACGTCGACACGTTCGCTCCCCAGCTGAGCTTCTTCTTCTGCGCCTGGACCGACGTCCTCGAGGAAGTGGCGAAGTTCCGGGCCGCCCGCCGCATCTGGGCCCGGATCATGAAGGAGCGCTTCGGAGCCCGGGATCCGCGATCCATGCAGCTGCGCTTCCACACCCAGACGGCCGGCTCGTCCCTGACGGCCCAGCAGCCCGACAACAACATCGTGCGGACGGCCCTCTCGGCCCTGGCCGCGATTCTCGGCGGCACCCAGTCGCTTCACACCAACAGCAAGGACGAGGCGATCGCCCTTCCCACCGAAGCGTCCGCCCTCACCGCCCTGCGCACCCAGCAGATCCTCGCCTTCGAATCGGGAGCCACCGCGACCGTCGACCCCCTGGCCGGCTCGTACTACGTCGAGGCCCTCACCAACCAGATCGAGGAAGGCGTCATGCGCTACTTCGACGAGATTGAGCAGCAAGGCGGCGTGATCGCCTGCGTCTCGAAGGGCTACTTCCAGCGCGAGATCCACGAGAGCGCCTTCCAGTACCAGCGCCAGGTCGAGCGCAAGGAGCGCTTCGTGGTGGGCGTCAACTGCTTCCAATCGGAAAAGGAAGCGCCGGTCCCCATCCAGAAGATCGACCTCTCCGTGGAGCAGGATCAGAAGGCCCGCCTGCAAGAGCTGCGCGCCCGCCGCGACGCCGATGCGGTCACCCGGTCGCTGGAGGCGATCGCGCGCCGGGCCCAGGGCAGCGAGAACCTGCTTCCCGCCATCTACGAGGCCGTCAAGGCGTATGCCACGGTCGGCGAGATCAGCGACACCCTGCGCGGCGTCTTCGGAACCTACCGGGCTGCGGAGGGCTAACCATGCTGGATCCCAAGTTCGCCGCCATCGGCAAGATCGATCACCTGGGCATCGCCGTTCGCTCCATCGAAGCGGCCCTGCCCCTCTACACCGGCATGCTGGGGCTCGAACTCCACGAAATCGAGGAAGTCGAGGACCAGAAGGTTCGCACGGCCGTCTTCCCGGTGGGCGAGAGCCGGATCGAGCTACTCGAGCCGACCAGCCCCGAGAGCCCGGTGGCCAAGTTCCTGGAGAAGCGGGGAGAAGGCATCCACCACGTCGCCCTGGGAGTCCCTGACGTGGCCGCAGCCCTGGCCAAGCTCAAGGCCGAGGGCGCCCAGCTCATCGACGAGGCCCCCCGCAAGGGAGCCGGTGGGGCGATGATCGCCTTCATCCACCCGAAGTCGACCGGCGGAGTGCTGCTGGAACTCTGTCAGCGCTAAACCGTTGAGACCGAAAAGGCCTCCGTCCCGCTTGGGGCGGAGGCCTTTTGGCAATCTAGCGGCCTGAACGTGGAGAAAGGTGTGAAGGGGGTTCGTGCGGCGACTCAAGAGGCTGGCGATCGCTCAATCGGGGAGCCGGAGGCCGATTCGCTCGGCATGAGCCGGGTTGGGAGGGTGCTGACCGCCAAACTGATTGTTCTGCTTGGCGGCTTCGTTGCTCCAATGGGTCAGCCAGGACGGAGCCAGCGGACTCACCAGGTCCATGCCGCGCGCGGCCTCACGATCGGCCCCATCGGCTTTCGGCAGGTAGCGATTGGCGATCGTGAGCAGCTGCATGGCGACCGGAGGAGCGAGGTCATGCAGCAGCCCGATGATCCGGGCACGCGCCGTCAGGGTAATCTCGGCCTCCCCGCGACGGCAGGCCAGAACGATGCGTTCCGCAGCCTTGCGCGCATCCATGGAGAGCAGCGGCAGCGAGTCCGCGATCGCGAACCACGTGAACTCCGCCTCCTTGCGCCCCTTGAAGAGCGCGTTGACCGGCGATCCGGTGCGCATCAACCCCGGAAGCACCGTCGTCACCCCAATTCCGTCCTGGGCGAGCTCGGTGCGAATGCCTTCCGAAAAGCCGCGCAGGGCGAACTTGGAGGCATCGTAAGGGACGAGGTGCGGAGTGGCGACCCGGCCCCCGATGGAATCGATGGTCACGAGTCGGCCGTAGCCCCGGCGGCGCATGCCCGGGAGCACGGCCAGGGTCGTGTAGACCGCCCCGAAGAAGTTGATGGCCATGATCTGCTCGAAATCCTGGGCGGTCATGGTCGCGAGCGGCCCGACCTGGATGATCCCGGCGTTGTTGACCAGGACGTCGATGCGGCCGTAGTGCTCCTCGACCGCGGCGACCATCCGTTCCACCTGATCCTGGCGGGACACGTCGCATGGGACGGCGAGCACCTCGGCGCCCCGGCGCTGCAGCGCGTCGCGCGCCCGCTCGAGCTCCAGGGGGTCCCGGGCGCAGATGGCGAGCCGGCAGCCTTCGCGCGCGAACGCATGCGCCATCAAGAGGCCAAGTCCCCGCGATCCTCCGGTGATGAGCACCACCTGATCGTCCAGGGACGCGCGCCGGCGGTCGCGAAGCATCCGGATGGCGAGGGTGGCGCCAACGGCGGTGAGCCCCCAGACTCCCGCCCTGCCGAGAGCTCGCATGGCTACCTTCCGGCGCCCACGGGAAGGCGCTCGGCGACCGTGCGCGACCAGGTCCGGGCGACTTCCGGCAGCGCGGCGATCGCCGGTGCCGCGCGCCGCGCCCGCCGTCGCCGCACGCTTTCTGCGACGGCGCCTCCCAGCAGCAGCGACCAGGGGATCCGGCGCGGCTCCTCGCGCGCGGCGAGCCGGCGACAAAGGGCATCGCTGGTGAGCCCGACCGCGGTGACGTAGACCGCATGGTGGACGCCTTCCAGGACGACCTCCCCGGCTCCCCACTGGCGGACCGGCGGCGCGACCTTGAGGCCCGGCAGCATCACCAGCGCCGTCCCCTGGACCGCTCCCCAGTGGAGGGTGTCGGCCCACGGGCCGCGCAGGCCAAAGACGGTCATGAGGCCGCGCACGCTGCCCCAGCTGGTGCCGTAGCCCCAGTGGACCCACTGGGCGAGGCGGGCTTCGGCCGGATCATCGACGGCGCGGATAGCGAAGACCTTTTCCACCGCCTTCGCCGGAGAGCGCGAGGGCGTTCTCCCTTGAATCCGCATGGCGATCAGCTGGGACACCGTGATGGCCGCAGTGCCCACCACTCCGGCGACGAGACCGATACCCAGGCCACAGGCCGCACGCGCGAGCATGGCATACCTCCGTTGGTCGAGTCCGCTTCGGGGGAGCACGATGAAGGGGAGCCGCGCGGCTCCCCTTCTTGCCGTCAGCGGCGGATCAATTCCTTGGCTCTTTCGGTGATCGGGACCGCTTCGCCCCGCTCGGTGATCGGAATGCCCATGTAGCGATCGTCTTGCTCGGAGATCCGGTCGAGCATCTCCGAGAGGGCGAAGAACGACGGGGCCCAGAGTCCGATGAAGAGGCTGCCTTCACGGCGCTTGTTGCTGGTGGTGCCCCGCATGAGATCCGCCAGGTAGATGCCTCCGGAGACGAGGACCGAGGCCGCCCCGGCCCAGAGCGCCACGTAACTGAGGTTCTTCACGGTTTGGCTTTTCATGAGTCCTCCCTTGGGTGGATGGGGTTCCGTGGGAGGAGTCTAGGGCAGTTCCATGCGCGGTACAATGCGTCGTCGCTCCCTGTGCGATCGCTATCCGGCGACCCTTTACCTTATCTAAACCCTGGCATAGAGTGCCTCTTGTTGGTATCATGAGCGAGCAAGCCTCGGCAGCAAGGCCGATCGCTCCTCCACCGCAGCACAAGGAGATCGACAGGATGAAGATCCACGAATTTCAAGGCAAGCTGGTCCTCCAGAAGTACGGAGTGCCGACCACCAAGGGCCAGGTCGCCTATTCCCCCGACCAAGTCAAGGAAGTCGCCGAGCAGATCGGCTCGACCGTGGTCGTGAAGGCCCAGGTCCACGTCGGTGGCCGGGGTAAGGCCGGCGGCGTCAAGCTCGCCAAGTCTCCGACCGAGGCCTATGAGGTCGGCAAGCAGATCCTGGGCATGGACCTCAAGGGACTGAAGGTCAAGAAGGTGCTGGTCGAGGGCGCGATCAACATCGACAAGGAATACTACCTCGGCATGCTCTTCGATCGCGACACCAAGCAGATCATCGTGATGGTCTCCGCGGAAGGCGGCATGGACATCGAGGAAGTCAACGAGAAGACCCCCGAGAAGATTGCCCGCGTCTGGGTGGATCCGACCATGGGGCTGCAGGACTACCAGATCCGCGACCTCATCTTCGGCGCCAAGCTGGACAAGGCCTATGTCAAGCAGATCACCAAGTTCCTGCGGGGCCTCTACAACGCCTTCGTCGGCTCGGACGCGACCCTCGCGGAGATCAACCCGCTGGTCATCACCAAGGAAGGCGACGTCATCGCCGCCGACTGCAAGATGGACATCGACGACAACGCCCTGTTCCGTCAGCCCGAGCTCGCCCAGTGGCAGGAGTCCGAAGAGGACAACGTCATCGAGGACGAGGCGCGCACCCGGGGCCTCACCTACGTTCACCTCTCCGGTGACATCGGCATCATCGGCAACGGCGCGGGCCTGGTCATGACCACCCTGGACGCCGTCAGCCGCGAGGGCGGGCATCCTTCCAACTTCCTCGACATCGGCGGTGGCGCCAAGGCCGAGGTCGTGCGCAACGCCCTCGAAGTCGTCCTGATGGAGAAGAAGGTCAAGGCGGTGCTCATCAACATCTTCGGCGGCATCACCCGCTGCGACGAAGTGGCCAAGGGCATCCTGGAAGCCACCAGCACCATGGACATCAACGTGCCCATCGTGGTCCGTTTCTCGGGCACCCGCGAAGAGGAAGGCCGCGCGCTGCTGGTTGGCACGAAGCTCATTCCCGCCGCGACCATGCAGGAAGCCGCCCGCAAGGTGGTCGAAGTCGCCTACGGCGCCGCCGTCCGCTAGCTGTCAGCCGACGCTTTCAGCTTTGAATTTTGAGGTTTAACGAATGAGCATCTTCATCAACAAAGACACGCGCCTCCTGGTGCAGGGCATCACGGGCCGCGAAGGGTCCTTCCACACCTCCCAGATGATCGAGTACGGCACCCAGGTGGTGGCGGGTCTGACCCCCGGCAAGGGCGGCATGACCACCGAGCACGGCGTGCCCGTCTACAACACCGCCAAGGAAGCCCTCGAGGCCCATCCCGAGATCAACGCCAGCATCATCTTCGTGCCGCCCCCGTTCGCGGCCGACTCCATCCTCGAAGCGCTCGACGCGGAGATCCCCCTGATCGTCTGCATCACCGAGGGCATCCCCACCCTCGACATGATGCGGGTCTACCCGGTCCTCGAGCGCTCCAAGAGCCGCCTGATCGGGCCCAACTGCCCCGGCCTCACCACCCCCGGCGAAGCCAAGCTCGGCATCATGCCCGCCATGATCTTCAAGAAGGGCAACGTCGGCGTGGTCTCGCGCTCCGGCACCCTGACCTACGAGATCGCCGCGGACCTCACCAACCGGGGCTACGGCCAGTCCACCATCGTGGGCATCGGCGGGGATCCCATCATCGGGACCACCTTCGTCGACGTGCTGAAGGCCTTCCAGGCGGATCCCGAGACCGAGCTGGTCGTCATGGCCGGTGAGATCGGCGGGTCGGCCGAAGAGGACGCCGCCGAGTACATCAAGAACCACATGACCAAGCCGGTCGTGGGCTTCATCGGCGGCCGCACGGCCCCTGAAGGCAAGCGCATGGGCCATGCGGGAGCGCTGGTCTCCGGCAACAAGGGCACCGCGCAGGGCAAGGTGGATGCGCTTCAGGCGGCGGGCGTGCCGGTCGCCGACACCACCGCGCAGATCGGCGACCTGGTCGTCGAGCGCATGAAGAAGCTCGCGTCGGTCAAGTAAAAGACCCAAACGACGAGGCCCGGGCGATTGCCCGGGCCTCGTCGCTATTGGGTCACCGTCGCCGGCGCTACTTGGCGGGAAGCTTGGAGAGAATGCTCGCGGCCTCTTCCCCTTCGTTTCCGGCGATCGCCGCCCGGATCAGCGCGACGGCCTGCGGAGGCACCAGCGCCTTGATGGCCGTCGGGCCCTTGGCGCGGACGTTCAAGGCCGCAAGCGTCTGCTGGCCAGGCAGCCAGACGTCCGGAGTGCGATGCTGGTCCATGAACTTCTGGACGGCCTCCTGAAGAAGCTTCTGTTCGTGACGGTTGAGTTCGAGCACGGGCATGATGGGTCCCCTTTCGCGACGTTTCAAGCAGCGTACCATACCCGTGCCGAATCTTCACCCCTACGGCCTTGCGCCAAAGCGACGATGCGGCCCTCGACGATGGGACCCAGCAGAGTCCGGTCCCCATGCGCTACAATAAGCCAATCAAAACGAGAGGGCGCATGCATGTCGGACTTGCCACTGGTCGGACTCAAGATTCTCGACCTTTCCCTAAGGGAGGGCGGCTCCCCGTGCGCCAAAATCCTTGGTGAGTGGGGTGCCGACTGGCTGCTGCTGCCCCCCGGTCTCAAGCTCGATCACCCAGAGGGCCGGAGAATATTGCTCCTGCTCGTTCAGGAAGCGGATATCCTGGTGGCCCAGAGCGGCCTCGACATCGCCCTGCTTCACGAGTACAACCCGAGGCTCGTCGTCTGTCAGGTTTCCGAGCAGGCTTCCCCGTGGGCGGCCTCCAGCGGCATTCTGCTCGCCTTGCTGCAGCGCGCGCGCTCCGGCCTGGGCCAGGAGGTGATCCTCGAGGCCGGCGAGGCTCCGCGCTTCACGAGCTTCGAGGCCACGCCGGCGCCGGCCCGGACTCCCGAGGAGACGCTACGGCGCCTGGGCTACGCCCCGGAGGCGATCGCCGGCCTCCGTCGCGACGGCCTCTTCTAGCCCCCCCTCCGCCAGTTCTCCAAAACCACCAAAAACGCTCGGACGTTCGGACATTCTCCTCGCTTGCCCCCTCGACGAAGATGGGAGCCAGGCACGCAAGCGGGCGTAAGCCCGCCAAGAGACCCGCAAAGCGGCTCTCGGCAACCCGATGAGGAGGGCGGCTATGACTCCGACGCTGCAGATCATCATCCGCGTGGAAAGTCCCGGGCGAGGGGTCAATCCGCTCGTCTCCTACCTCTACGACCAGCGCCATCCGGGCATGGACGTCACCGTCGTCTACCAGGACCCTCCGGCCGATCTCAAGGCCGTCCAGAGCGCGTATCCCACCTCCACGCTCGCGCTCCCCCCCGGTACGAGCCCCGGCGCAGCCATCAACCAGGCAGCCCAGCGGAGTGACTCCGACTACCTCGTGATCGTGAGCAACAGCCGCTTGCCTCGAGACGGGCAGTGGCTCTTCCACCTCCTCAAGCACTTCTCCGATTCGCGTGTCGCCGCCGTTTCCGGAGAGGGCTGGAATCCCGAGCAGATCAGCGTCCAACAGCCCAGCTACCACCAGGACCTTGCAAACTTCCTCAGCGCCCCGCAGTTCGGACTCTGCCTGACCAATCTCGCCGTCCGGCGCGACCTCTGGAACCTCCATGCCTTCGACGAGCGGCTCGCCGTTTGTGTCGACCGGCAATGGGCCTACCGCGTGCTCTGCGAAGGCTACCAGGTCGTGCTCGATTACTCGGGCCGCATGCATGACGTCGCCCCGCTCAGCGAGGAGGAAGCCTTCAAGCGCTATTGGGCGATGAACCTCAGCTTCTCGCAATTCATCCAGCCCGAGCAGGCGCATAAATCCCTCTGGAGCCTAGCCTTGGAGCGTGCATGGCAGCTACGCAACCCCGCGGAGCTCTTGCGGGCATACCGGGCCTGGGGCATCCTGCGCAAGCTCAACTTCTGGCAGCCCACTCCCACGCAGGCGATGGCCGCCCGGGCCACCTTCTCGCGGCCCGGCGACAAATGGGCGGTATGAACTGCTGCGGGGCGGATCGGTCGATCCGCCCCGCGCGAGTTAGGCCAAGCCGATGCTCTGGGTGATCTTGGCGACGTAGTTCCGGGTTTCGGCGAAGGGCGGGATGCCCCCGTACTTCTGGACGTTCCCGGGGCCCGCGTTGTAGGCCGCGAGGGCCTTGGGGATATCGTTGTCGAAGGCCTTGAGCTGCTGCATGAGGTACTTCACGCCTCCCCGCACGTTATCCTTCGGATCGTTGGGGTTGACGCCCAGGCCCGCTGCCGTGGCGGGCATCAACTGCATCAAGCCCGTGGCCCCTACCGGAGAGCGGGCGTTGGCGTTTCCGCCCGACTCCTGCTGGATGACGCCCAGGACGAGCGTCATCATCTTCTCCATCTCGGACTCAGGCACGCCCATCTCTTCGAGCAGCTTGCGCAACCAATCCTGGTCGATGCCGTAGGCGGCGAGCTTGCTCCACATGCTGTCGAGACTGCCGGCATTGACGCCCGAGAGCGAGCCGCTGAATCCCGGAGAGCCAACCGATCCGCCCCCCGACGTGCTGCCTGAGGAGCTGCCCGAGGCACGTCTGGACGAGCCGCCGCCCCAGGACGCGGTCCCCGTCGAGCCGCCCGGCAAGCCCAGGCTGCTGCGGCTACCGCCACCGAAGGAAGAGCTGTTAGAATCGCCCTCCAGGGAATACCCGGACTCGGGAGGAGGCGTGAGCGGGACTTCTCCCCGAAGAAGGGGTTCGGGATCGACGGGCTGGCCGTTCACATGCACCTCGAAGTGCAGGTGCGGACCGGTGGACATGCCCGTGTTGCCGACGGTACCCAGCTGCTGGCCGGCCTTGAGCTCCTGGCCTTCCTTGACGTTAATCTCATTGAGGTGGAAGTACTTGGACTTCACGCCCCCGCCGTGATCGACGACCACGTAGTTGCCGGCCCCGTCCGCATCGTAGCCGGTCGAAACGACCTTTCCAGGCTTGGTGGACTGGACCGGCGTGCCGGTCGGCGCCCCGATATCAAGGCCGTTGTGCATGGAACGCTCGCCGGTCACCGGATGATTCCGCATCCCGAAGCGCGAGGTCACCTGACCCTTGGCCGGAGTGACGAAGCGGTCGCGATCACGCTGCTCCTCGGCGCGCTGGGTCGCCTGCACGTTGTTGGACTTGTATCGATTGACCGTCGTCATGCGGATCCTCCTCGATGTTGCCTGGGACTGCCTCCTGACGCCACCGGCACCAGAAAAGCGTTCGGGGTCGAGCGCCAGCGCCTGGTAATAAGCTTATCCGGCGTTCGCCCGGGAGATTTGCTTAACGGAGCGTTCGGAGTGCATTGAACCTCTGTTTAGATTGGATTAAGTCCCCTTGTCCCCGAAGAAGCGCGAGAGCGGAAGCTTCTTGAGGGCCTCCGGAAGCCGCTCGATCACCTCTTGCGAACGCTCCTTCAAGCTGTCGAGCTGGCCTCCCGTCAGTTCTGTGAAATTTCGCTTCAGCCGCTCCAGGAGGGGCGAGGGGCCCTCGTACTCGACTTCCTGCATGCCGAGCGGCTGGGTCGGGACGCGGGCCTCCGCGGCCAGGGGCAAGGTTCCCTGCTGGCTGACCGCCGGTGCCTGAAACCCCTCGAAGGCCGGAAGGTCGGAGGCCGATTTCGCCGCGAGCTTCACGACTGCCAGGCGTCTTTCGAGGCGCTCGACGGCCGCCTTGGCCTTCTCCCCCCAATGCAGGTCGCGCAGCAGGGTCCGGTAGAGCACCAAGGCCACCTCGTACTGCTCAAGTTCCTCGTTGAGCTGTGCGGCCGCCAGCGTCTCGTCGACCAGGTCGGGATCGAGCCGCAAGGCGAACTCGTAAGCGCGCAGGGCCTGAACCTTCTCTCCGATGGCTCGATAGGCACCTCCCATGGAGCTGAAGCACCAGACGTCGGCATGACCGGCCTCGACCAGCCAGCAGAGCTCGACCAGCGCCTGGCGAGAATCCTTGAGCTTGAGGAAGATGGCGGCCTGAAGGCGATGGGTCGGAGCGTAATCCGGCTGAAGCCCCTGCAAGACATGCAACTGTGACAGCGCCCGCTTGAAGTTCCCGAGTTCGGTGCAAATCTGCGCCAGGTGGTACCGGGCCAGAAGGGCCCGTGGATCGTTGACGAGCGCCCGTTCGAAGGCCTTCACCGCCTCCGCGTATCGCTCCTGCTGGTAAAGGGCCGTTCCGAGCAGGATGAAGGCGTCGGTATGCTTGGGGTCCAGGGCGATCGCCCGCAGCAGGGCCTTTTCCGAGGAATCCCACTGCGAAAGGTGCTGCCAGCACGTTCCCATCCGATAGAAGCACTCGGCGCTCGGATGCTCGGCCGCCACTCCCCGGAGCAGCTTGATGGCCTCCAGATGGCCTCCCTGCTCGCAGCGGATCCTCGCCCGCAAGGCCTGGGCCTCAGGATGAATCACCCCCTCGAGCGCCGTCTCAGCCCCTTGGGCATCTCCGGACTCCAGGAGGGACATGGCTTCACGCAACGGGTCATTCTGACGGCTCATGCTTCTCCCCTGGGCATCTTACCCGGCAGAGGCCCGGAACTAGCGGTCAGGAGAGGCGAGGATCCCCGAGCGATCAGGGCTGCATCAGGCTCCCCACCGTCCAGGCAGCCCGAGGACGTGCAGGGGGAGTGACCAGTGAAGGCTCCGAAGCCACGATGGCCGATGGAATCGGGGCCTCCGCCGGAGTGATGGGCAGGTGGCGGGCCTTGAGGATCTCGAGCTTCTCGACGTTGTACTGTTCATGGGCCTGGACGTTCTTGAGCAAGGCCTTGAGCTCGGGAGAGAGGGGGCAGCGCATCTGCTCCGTACGGGTCGCGACGTTGCCCTTCTCGAGGGCGATCGTCCGGTCCACATGGGCCCGGAGGTCCCCGGAGACGGGCTTGGGATCCCAGGTGAACGCCGGGTCGGCGCCATGCTCGGAGAGCTCGTCGGCGAAGAGCGCCATGCCGCGCATGCCCCAGGTCCAGGTCTCCTCGAGGAAGTCACGCGCATGGTAGTCGCGGCTCTCGAAGTAATACTGGACGTACTCGAGGATCTGGTTGTAGCGGACAGCGAACGCATCGTTGATGAGGGCCATGCTCTCGGGATCCTCGACGGGCCCCGGCGACGGATAGGCCGCACCGGCCTTGGCCTCGGCCGCTCCCGAGAGAAGCTCTTCCTCGAAGCCCTGGAACTGCCCGTGATGATACTCTTCGTCCGCCAGGACCCGCTCCAGGAGGCGCTGCAGCGGGGGGAAGTCAACGCGTTCGAGTTGCGTGCGGTACTCCCGCAAGGCATCTTCCTCGGCCCGGATGCCGTTGGCCATCATGGCGGCCGCCGAGGGGGCGTCGAAGTAGATCTGGCCCCGATCGAGGGTGGGTTTTCCGCCCAGGTCGACCAGGAGGTCGGCGAAGTACTTCATGTGGCGCATCTCGGCGCGGGCGATGGTGATCACCTCGGTTCCGATCCCACCTTCCCCCATGGCGTAGGCATGCTGGAGGTACTGGACGATCGCGGCATGCTCCAGGTGGATATTGTGGTTGAGGAGGGTCAGGATGGTCTCGCGGTCGCGGACCTTGGCATCGGAGGTCAGGATCGTGTCGAGGGATTGGTACATGGCGGACATCCTCTCGGGTGCATGGGAGGTCTGACGAGCGAGGATCGATCGTCCCCATTATAACCGACCGGAAGTTCATGCGCCGTCGAAGAAAGTCCCGATCGTCGCCGGGGCCCCGGCTCCGGTATAATAGGGGAGATGGAATCCGTCAGGCGGTTCGCCGGGGGCGAGCACCTGCGTCGAAGCGATTCCCGGACCGCGCAACCACGTACCAACGTGCTTCGCCCTCCTCGGCCTGAAGCGAGGGCTTGGAGCTGGAGAGAGAAATGACTCAACGTCCGATTCGCGTCCTGGTGGGCAAGCCCGGCCTGGACGGCCATGACCGCGGGGCCAAGGTGATCGCCCGCGCCCTGCGCGATGCAGGGATGGAGGTGATCTACACCGGCCTGCACCAGACTCCCGATGCCATCGTCAACGTCGCCATCCAGGAGGACGTGGACGTGGTGGGGCTCAGCCTGCTCTCCGGAGCCCACTTGACGCTGGTCCCGCAGATCATCGAGCAGCTCAAGGCGCAGGGCGCCGCGGATATCGTGGTCATGGTCGGCGGGATCATCCCCGAGGACGATATTGCCGCCCTTCAGGCCGCCGGTGCGCAGGCCGTCTTCGGCCCCGGCACCCCCACCGACGCGGTGGTCGCGTTCATCCGGGGGGCCGTCAAGGAGCGCGCCCTCTCGTGATCGTGGGATCCTGCCTGATCGACCTGGACATTCCCGGCGCGCAGTCCCTCAAGGACAAACGCTCGGTGGTCAAGTCCATGCTCGCGCGGGTGCAGAACCAGTTCAAGATCTCTGCCGCCGAGGTCGGAGACCTCGATCATTGGCGCAGCGCGCAACTGGGCCTCGCGGTGGTGAGCAACAGCGCCAGCCACGCGAGCGAGGTGCTGCAAAAGGCCGTCCGATACCTCGAAGCGGGGCATTGGGACGCCGAGATCACCGACGTCCAGTACGACACCACGTACATGTTCGAGTGAAGGGGCGGGGGGAAATCCCCCCGCCCCTTGATTTCTCGCCGGTCAGTCCCGGTCCCGATCGCGCCAGTCCCCGCCGCGGGGGCTGTACCAGTTCGAGCGGTCCGTCCAGTCGCGGTCGCGATCCCGATCGCGCCGGATCCGGATCAGGCGGCGCTGGCCGGTGAAGTTGGGGCCGGTGTAGGCATAGACGTAGTACCAGACCGGATCGTAGCGAAGATAGTTCGGCAGGTAGTAGTTCTGGTAGGCGAAGTACGGGACGAAGTAGGGCACGCCCGCGATGATGATCCGGCGGTGCCGGTAACGCCGACCCCGGCGCTGCTGGGTCTCGAACGCGGATGCGGACGCGTCGAGTTCAGGCCCCGCGCCTCTGAAATCCGCTCTCGCGGGAAGCTCGGCCGTCGGAACCGCCGCCGGCTCCAGATTCGGCTGGCTGGGCGCGATCGCCGAGCACCCCAAAAGGCCGACCATGCTCACCCCCAGGGTGGCGATGCGCAACGCTCTGTTTCTCATGCGATTCTCCTCACTCACGGACTTCAACTGTCCCCCGCATTGCGGGGTGAACCGTGCAATAGTAGGGGTAAACCCCTGGTTCGCTGTAAACCTGGTTCGCCGACTCGTTCACCTTGAGCAACGGCGTCTTCCAGCTCCCCGTGTAAGCCACCGCGTCATGGGGAGCGGCGTCGTAGTTGGTCCACCGCACCGACTCCCCTACCCGGATCGACACGGAGGCCGGCTCGTAAACGAAGTTGCGAATCGCCACCTCGTAGACCCCCGCCATGGGCGGCTTGGGCTCCGAACGCGCTCCCGCGTCCGCCGGCGCGCCGTGGTCATGCCCCGGCGCCGCCTGGGGAGCGGTCAGCGACGACTGACACCCCAGAACCGCCAAGACCCCCCAAAGGACCCCCAGTTGCCAACCTTGCCTCACGCGTCCCTCCTCACGGCGTGACGTTGCCCGCCTCCACCACCACCGTGCCCCGCATGCGGGGATGGAAGCGGCAGTAGTAGTCGAAGCGCCCCGGACTCAAGAATCTCCGGCTGGCCGACTGACCCGGCTGCATGACCAGATCCCAAGGCCCCTCGGTCGTCACCCCACCCGGCAAGGGCGAGGTCGCCGTATGCGCCACCTGATCCTGGTTCACCCAGGTCACCCGCCCATCCTGGCGAACCCGCACGACGCTCGGACGGTAGGAGTAGTTCTGGATCGTCACCACCGCCTGCCTCTGCCCCGGGAAGGTGTACTGCCCGTAGAACGGCACCAACCGGTAGTAGTAGTACGGCGCGATGAAGACGTAGACCACCCGATACGGCCGCCCGCGCTGCAGGATCACCACCGGCTCGTTTCGAGCCCCGACCCGACGATAGGCAAAGAACTGGTTACCCTGCCGAACGTACTGGTACTGGCGGCTCAACGCCCGCACCTGTTGCGTCCCGTAACCCGCCGCCAGATCGCCTTGAAGCAACGCCGATGGCAAGCTCACGAGCGACTCATCCGCCGGGTTCTCCGGCAGCTGGGCCTGGCTCAAGGCCTCCGCGGCCACCCGCTCAGCCACCCCCTCGGCTTGCTGCAACTCCGCTCCCGGCGGCTGGGCACATGCCCCCAGCGCCAGGGCGCATGACAGCCCCCAAAAAATCCCCCCTCGCATCCTTGGCATGACTACCTCCTCACGCCTGAAGCGGCCCGAGCCCCACCGATCCGCGCGGGCGATCCCGGCAAGACACACGTCCAGCCCGTTTCACCGGCGCAACCCACGCTCACCCGCATGCCGTGCGGCTCTCTAGCCTGACCTTAAACCGATCAACGCCTAGGGGGGTAGGCGCTCCTCTGACAAGCTTTCGGAAGGGAATTTGTCGCCTGCCCGCAGGCCGGGCCTAGCCCTCGGTCGCTAGATCCGGGCGAAACGGGGCATATAATAGGAAACCCATCCACCTACGAGGAGCATCACCCGCCCTATGGCCAGCCTGACCGTCCAAACCGCCCCGATCGCCGCCGCCGAAGCCGCGCTCGCCCCGATCTGGGCCGACCTCGATACCACCTGCCACTTCAACCAGAAGAAAGTCCTCAAAGCCTTCAAGGACCACCAGATCGGCGAACAGCACTTCGCCGGCACCACCGGCTACGGCCACGGCGACCTCGGCCGCGAGGCCCTGGAGGCCGTCTTCGCCCAGATCGTCGGAGCCGAAGCGGCCCTGGTGCGCCAGCAATTCGCCTCGGGCACCCACGCCCTCGCCGTCGCCCTCTTCGGAGCCCTCCGCCCCGGAGACGAACTGCTCTCCATCGCCGGAGCCCCTTACGACACCCTCGAAGAGGTGATCGGCCTGCGCGGCGAAAACCAAGGCTCCCTCATGGAGTGGGGAGTCACCTACCGCGAACTCCCCCTCACCCCCGAGGGACGCGTCGACATGGACGCCATCCCCTCCGCCCTGCGCCCGGAGACCAAGGTCATCACCATCCAGCGCTCGCGCGGCTACGACTGGCGCCCCTCCCTGCGCATCGAGGAAATCGGCGCCATCATCCGCCAGGTCAAGGCCCTGCGCCCGGACATCATCTGCTTCGTCGACAACTGCTACGGCGAGTTCACCGAGCGACAAGAACCCCCCGAGGTCGGAGCCGACCTGATCGCCGGCTCCCTTATCAAGAACCCCGGCGGCGGCATCGTCCCCATGGGCGGCTACGTCGCCGGACGGGCCGACCTGGTCCACCGCGCCGCCTGCCGCCTCACCGCCCCCGGCATCGGCCGCGAGGGAGGCGCCAGCCTCGACCTCAATCGCCTGCTCTTCCAGGGCCTGTTCCTCGCTCCCCACACGGTCACCGAGGCCCTGAAGGGCGCGACCCTCGCCGCCCGCCTCTTTCATGACCTGGGCTACCCCGTGGACCCGGCATGGGACGCGCCTCGCACCGATATCATCCAGGCCGTGAAACTGGGAAGCGCCAAGAAGTTGGTCGCCCTTTGCCGCGGCATCCAGGAATGGTCCCCCGTGAACTCCTACGTGCGCCCCGAGCCCGACATCGTGCCCGGCTACGCCGACAACGTGGTCATGGCCGGCGGCACCTTCATCGAGGGTTCCACGCTCGAGCTCTCCGCCGATGGACCGCTGCGCGAGCCGTACGTGGCCTACCTGCAAGGCGGCCTCACCTACTCCCACTGCCGGATCGCCCTCGAAGCCGTGCTCGAACGCATGAAGGAGGTTCAGGAATGACCCAGCCCCGTGTCCGGGTCGGCGTGGTGATCCCCCACGACGATCAGATCCTGCTCGTACGCCACCGCAAGGGAGAGAAGACCTACTGGATGCTTCCCGGCGGTGGGCTCGACTTCGGCGAGACCTTCGCCGGCTGCGCCGAGCGCGAGGTGCAGGAGGAAACGGGCCTTCAGATCAAGGCCGAGCGCATGCTCTACATTTCCGAGGCCATCTGTCCCCGCGGCAGCCGGCATGTCCTCAACGTCTTCATGCTCGCCCGCCTGGAAGGCGGCACGCTCGCGATCCCCGAGGGCGACGTCATCGAGGAGGCGGCCTTTCACCCGGTGGATACGCTCGAGGGGCTCACCCTCTACCCGGCGATCGCCTCGGAGCTGGTCCAGGCATACCGGACGGGCTTCCAGAACGAGATTCGCTACCTCGGCTCCCTCTGGGTCGACTAGGCCACCGTACTTACTTCAAACGCCCCTCCGTCGCGCGACGGAGGGGCGTTTGGCTTCATTCAGACGTGTCGTAGGGTGCGGGATCGCATCGCCACGCCGAGGGCGAGCAGGGCCGGGACGACGGCCGCGAGGTGGAACGGCGACAGCCCCAGGTCCGAAGCCCTCGAGAGCACGAGGGGGCCGACGATCGCCCCCAGCGAGAAGACCGCGTAGAAGATACCGAAGCCGGTCCCGCGCTGGCCGTCGGGGACTTGTGCCACCAGGGCCGCGATGGCGGACGGGAAGAGCAAACCGAAGCCCAGGCCGTAGATGGCGAGCGCGGCGAAGAGGGCGGGCAGCGCGGAGAGGGAGGCGATCGCTCCGACCCCGATGGCCAGGAGGGTGGATCCGGCGGCCAGGGTCCGGGCGGCTCCCCAGCGCTTGGGGAGGGTGCCCAGGGGAGAGAGGAAGATGACCATGGCGCTGAGGGCGAAGGTGCTGAAGAGGGCTCCGAGCATGACGCTGGGGAGTCCGAGGTCCTTGATGGTCGGGGGAAGGGCGAAGACCAGGCTGCCGTTGGCGAACATCAGCGTGAAGGCACCCAGGTAGGCTATCGATAGCTTTCTCTCGGTGAGCAACGTCCAGAAGTCGGCCCAGCCGGTGGGTTCCGGAGGGACGGGGGAGCTGCGGCGGAGGAGGAGAGCGGCGATCGCGGCCACGGCCATGAGGAAGAGGCCGATGGCGAGGTAGGCATGCGCGTAGCCGAGTCGATCGGCGAGCAGGCCGCCGACCGGGGGGCCGATCATGGCGGCGAGTCCGATGGCGGCGCCGGAGCGGGCCATGCCGGCGGCCTTGGAGTCGTCGGGAAGGGTCTGGCTGAGGAGGGCGAAGGCGGCGGGGGTCACGACCGAAAGGGCGGCTCCGTTGAGCATCAGGCAGCCAATCAGGCCGAAGACCGTCGAGGATCCGGCCGTCAGGACGAGTGCCAGGCCTCCCAGGGCGAGCCCTCCGGCGATGGCGAGGCCTTTCGGGGCCCGATCGATGAGGAAGCCTGCCAACAGGTTCCCTGCCAGGTTGGTAACCGAGTAAGCCGAGACGGCGAGGGCCACCCAGCCCAGGTCCGAGGTCAGCTGGCGGGCGTAGACCGGGGTCAAGGGAACCTGCAAGAAGAGGTTCAAGAAGCCGGCGAGGATGGCGAGGTAGATCAGGGCGACGCGAATGGGGGGCTCCTTTGCGCTAGTGGCGCGGCTCCTCGTAACGGCGCACCTGGTCCTCGCTCACGGTCCCCGGCTCCTCGCGGGTCTCGAAAACCAGCTGCCCCGAAGGGCCGTTGTACAAGTAGGCATGCATGCCTTCCGGAACGTCCCCGCTCAAGATGCCTTCCCAGCCCTGGTTGCGGAACTCGACCCGGCTGACTTGCACCTGGCTGCCACAGATCTCCTGGGCGCGCGCGAGCAACTCCCGCACGGCATCCGCGGTCTCCATCTCTTCGACGCGCTTCATGCTCACCTCCTGGGCCTTACAGCCCCCTCTATGGTATCACGCCGACCCTCCGGAGAGGATCGGCGTGACTGACGAAGCGGGGGCGGTTTGGCGCGCGGGGCGCCAAACGAGGCTTGCTCGGAGGCTTACTTGACGTCCAGCAGCTCCACCTCGAAGATCAGGGTCGCGTTGGGGGGGATCACGCCGCCGGCGCCGCGCGCGCCATAGCCCAGCTCGGGCGGAATCGTCAGGCGGCGCTTCCCGCCTTCCTTCATCGTCATGACGCCTTCGTCCCAGCCCTTGATCACCTGGCCCTGACCGATCACGAACTCGAAGGGCTCGCCGCGATCCACGGAGGAATCGAACTTGGTCCCGTTCTCCAGCCAGCCGGTGTAGTGGACGGAAACCACGTCTCCCGCCTTGGGCGAGTCGCCGGATCCGACCTGAAGGTCTTCGATCTTGAGGTTGCTAGTGGCCACGTCGGTGCTTCCTTTCTCAGCTTGCGATCCGTCGGCGCTGGACGCCTCCTTCTGGCATCCCGTCATGGCGAGGGCCAGGACGAGCGCCGCCACCCATGCGTTCCGTTTCATCGGTTTCACTGTGGGGATCTCCTCTCTAAGCGGGGACATCCCTCCAGTATAGCCGGATTTGGCTCGCCTGACCCTACTCTCCGCGGGGGTTCGGCACTAGACTCGGGGCATGAAGGTCACGATCCTCACGCTCAACCTCAAGGGTCTGGAAACGGACTGGCACCCGCAAAGGCGCGCCTTGCTGCTCTCGCAGCTCGCCGGCCTTTCGCCCGACGTGATCGCCCTCCAGGAGGTGGGCATCGTCGCGGAGCCCTTCTACCACCAGGCGCTCGACCTTTGTCACGCGCTCTCCATGGTCTCGCTCTCCTATGCCCCCTACGGCAACCCCGCCGAGGTCCATAGCCCCGAGCAAGGCGGAGTGGCGCTCCTGGCCCGCTGGCCGCTGCTGCTCAACGAGAACCGCCGGCTTCCTCCGGGCCTCCGCTTTCCCGACAACCGGGTCGCGCTGCTCGCTACCGTCATGCCGCCGGAGCAAAAGCTGCACCTGGCCGTGACCCACCTCTCCTGGCCCCCCGAGGAAGCCCCGCAGCGCCAGCAGCAGCTCGACACCATCCTCGCGCGCGCCCGGGACTACGGCTGGCTCGAGACGTCCGAACGCTTCATCCTGGCCGGAGACCTCAATGCTCCGCCCGAGGATCCCGGCATCGCCGGGCTGCATGCACACCTGCAGGATGCCTGGCTCGCGGCTTCCCTCGATGACCCGGGGCATACCTGGTCCCATACCAACCCCCTCACCGGCAACTACCCTCTGCCTAGTCGGCGCCTCGACTACCTTTTCGTCGATCGCCATGCCCAGGTCCTTGATGCCCGGCTGCTATTCAACGATCCCGCCGCGGGCTTCGTCTCGGATCACTTCGGGCTCTGGGCCGAGTTCTCCTGGGACGATCGGTTAGGCCCTCGGGGAGCAGGGGAACAATAGCCCTGACTCAGAGGAGGGACACGTGACCGAAGCCATCAAGCAAGCCATCGATAAGCTCCCCATCTTCTCCGACCTCACCACGCGGGAGGTCGACGTCCTGGCCAGCCTCTTCCACCCCAAGGAATGGCACCGGGGCGAGACCCTCTTCGCGGAGGGCGAGCCTTGCCAGGCGCTTTACTTCATCCTCGTCGGCGACATCAAGATCTTCAAGAAAGACAAGAACCGGCAGTACAAGGAAATCGCCTCCGTCGGCGATCGCTCCATCCTCGGCGAAATGGGTTTCCTCGAGCGCTCCCTGCGCTCCGCCACCGCGATCGCCGAGAAGGACTCCGCCGGCATCGGCCTCTTCTACTCCGACTTCGAGACGCTCTGCGAAGTCGACCCCCAGATTGCCATCAAGCTGCTCAAGAAGCTCAACCGGCTCCTCGCCCTCAGGCTCCGCAAGACCACGGTGGAATACGCTAACATTCTTCACGAAGCGGCTCCCTAGGCGATTTCAGCGCATCCAGCGGGCTGTAAGCCTCGCTGGATGCGCCTTTCTAGCTTCTGAAAACTTGACGAACGGCCAAGAGACGGGGTAAATCCTTAACGGTACCCAAATCAAGGGGGGCGGTTTTGCTCCTCGTGTCTCGTCTCTGTGATGGTCTAATGGTTTTATTGACACGGTTCATGCTCGTGCTGGCGCTCACGCTCTGCTTCGTCGCCCCGCCCCAGCCCGCTCTGGCCCAACCGACTTCCGACTATAGTCAGGTCTACGCGTACATCGCGAAGCTCAAGGGAACGTCGACGGCCAAGCGCCTCACCCCCCTCATCCTCAAATCGTCCAAGCGCCATGGCCTCCAGCCGATGCTCGTCACCGACATCATGCGCGTCGAAAGCTACTTCAACATCAAGGAAGTCTCCAGCGCCGGCGCCATCGGCCTCATGCAGGTCATGCCCGTCCACTTCAAGAACCGCCGGATCCCCAAGTCGAAGTGGTTCGATCCCGCCACCAACATCGACCTCGGCTGCCGCATCTATGCCTATTACCGCCGTGAAATGCGCAAGCGTTACCCCAAGCTCGGAGCGGAGGCCCTGCGGCATCGCACCCTGGTGGCCTACAACATGGGCCCCCGCGCCGTCACCAGCCGCGGCATCACCCGCAGCCGCTACTCGCGCGTCATCATGGACTACTACCGGCGTCACTAGCACGCGTCGCTTCAGGTCCGCTTCGCGTTCCGAATGTTGAGCCGCAGGCGCTCCGCGATAGCCGCAGGCGCTAATCCTGTGGTAGGGTGAAGATTCTGCCGAAAGGAGTCATGGTTGAACGCCACGATCGACGCTGAAGTCAAACGCCGCCGCACCTTTGCCATCATCGCCCACCCCGACGCCGGCAAAACCACCCTCACCGAGAAGCTCCTGCTGTACGGCGGAGCCATTCACATGGCCGGCTCGGTCAAGGCCCGGCGCGCGCAACGCCACGCCACCTCCGACTGGATGGAGCTGGAGCGCCAGCGCGGCATCTCCATCACCTCGAGCGTGCTGCAGTTCCCCTACGAGGGGTTCCAGATCAACCTGCTCGACACTCCCGGCCACGAAGACTTCTCGGAGGACACCTACCGGACCCTGACCGCCGTCGACGCGGCCGTCATGCTGATCGACTCGGCAAAGGGCGTCGAGGCCCAGACCAAGAAGCTCTTTCACGTCTGCCGGATGCGGCAGATCCCCATCTTCACCTTCGTCAACAAGCTCGATCGCTTCGGCCGCGAACCCCTCGACCTCATGGACGAGCTCGAAAAGGTGCTGGGCATCCGCTCCTGCCCCATGAACTGGCCGATCGGCCAGGGCAAGGAATTCAAGGGCGTCTACGACCGCAAGCATGAAGAAGTCATCCTCTTCGAGGGCACGGACCACGGCACCCGCGAAGGCGCCCTCCGCCGAATTCCGCTCGCCGACCCCGGCATCCGCGAGATCCTGGGCGACCATTTCCACCAGCAGCTGCTCGACGACATCGAGATGCTGGACCTCGCCGGCGACGCCTTCGACCTGGACCGGGTCCTGCGCGGGGAACTCACCCCCATGTTCTTCGGCTCGGCCATGACCAACTTCGGAGTTCAGCCCTTCCTGGACGCGTTCGTGCGTATCGCGCCCCCGCCCTCCCCGCGCCAATCCACCGACGGAACGGTGGATCCGAGCGAAGAGCGCTTCTCGGCCTTCGTCTTCAAGATCCAGGCCAACATGAACCCCGCGCATCGCGACTGCATCGCCTTCATGCGCATCTGCTCCGGCGTCTTCAACAAGGGCATGACGGTCTCGAACACCCGGGCCGGACGCACCGTCCGGCTGGGCAAGTCCCACCAGTTCCTGGCGGCGGACCGCGCCGAGATCGAGACCGCCTACCCCGGCGACATCGTCGGCCTCTACGACTCGGGCAACTTCCGCATCGGAGACACCCTCACCGAGAGCGGCACCTTCCGCTTCGAGGGGATTCCACGCTTCGCCCCCGAGCACTTCAGCGCCCTGCGGCTCAAGGATCCCTCCAAGCGCAAGCAGCTCAAGAAGGGACTCGACCAGCTTCTCGAAGAAGGAGCGGTGCAGATCTTCTACAAGCCCGGCGTCGGCGACATGGAGCCCATCCTCGGAGCCGTCGGCGTGCTGCAGTTCGACGTGCTCAGCCACCGCCTCAAGCAAGAGTACGGCGTCGACATCGTGCTCGACCGCCTACCCTACGAACTCGCCCGCTGGCTCGGTGGAGACTACGATCCCAAGGCCTTCGGGAAGTACGGCGGCTCCCTGCTGGTCGAGGACCGTGATGGCAACCCCACGGTGCTCTTCCGGGACGAATGGTCGCTCAACTGGGAGGTCGAGAAGAACCCCTCGGTCAAGTTCCTGGATTATGCTCCCTAAGCCCCACGCTTGAGAAAAGGCGCCCCCCGAGGGGGGCGCCTTTTATTAGCGGCCCTTGAACACCGGGGCCCGGCGCCCCCGGGCTGCTTCGACCCCTTCGAGCAGATCCTGGGAGGCGAAACACTCGGCCTGGCCTCCCGCCTCGCGCTCGAGCACGACGCCGAGCTCTTCCGTCTGGGCCAAGCGCAAGGCCGCCTTCGCGTGCCGGATGGCAATCGGCGCGTTGGCGGCAATCTGCTGCGCCAAGGCGTACGTGGTCGCCTCCAGCTCCTCGGGCGTGACCATCCGCGCAATCAGCCCCAGCGAGAGCGCCTCGTCCGCGAAGACCTCCCGGCCCGTGAGGATCAGCTCGCTCGCAAGGGCCGGCCCGAGGCTCTGGGTCAAGCTATATGAGCCGCCCATGCCGGGGTTGAGGCCGACCCGGACGAAGTTCGCCGAGAAGATGGCGTCATGGGAAGCAACGCGCAGGTCGCAACCCAGGGCAAAGCAGAAGCCCGCCCCGGTGGCGCGGCCATGCACCATGGCGATCGCCGGCACCTCTAATTCGCGCAGCGACAGGAACTTCCGGTAGAACGCCTCCATGCCTTGCCGGTTCTCCGCCTCACTCCGGCGGGAGTTCTCAAGCAGCCAGTCGAGATCCCCTCCCGCCGAGAAGGCCCGACCCGCCCCCCTCACCACCAGGACCCGCACGTCGCGGTTCGCGTTCAACGTCCGGACCGCCTCGACCACCCGATCTCCCATCTCATGGGTCAAGGCGTTGAGCTTGTCGGGACGGTTGAGCGTCAGCGTGGCGATGGGCCCCGAAATGTCGAGGGTGACGGGCAAGGACATGATCAAGCCTCCATGGTGAGCGGCAAGCGTTGCTGCGTGTAGCGCGCCCTCGGTCGCATCGGATCCGAGGAGCGGGTCGACCCATTATCGGGCATGTCGACGCTGGAAGCCAGGAACGCCTCCTCGAAGGGAGTGTCCGGTTCCGACGCCGCGACGGTCTGCTGGGCGAGCCAGCGAAAGAAGACCTCTTCGCGGATCACCTCGGGGGCCGAGGCGGGGATGACCAGGTAGCGTTCGGCAGCTCCGTAGGGACGCTTCACCTCCACCGGGTAGCGCGCGGCCAGGCCGCTCGCCTTCACGGCCCTCACCAGCGGGCGTGCCAGCCCTGGCCCGTTGAGGACGTGCACGATGTAGACGTCCTCCTCGGGGTGGGCGTCGGCGTACTGCGCCTTGCCCTCCAGGATCCAGAGCGGGGCGCGAGGGCTGACGTTCGGGCTGTCGGTTCCGGTGACTTCCAGGCGGATCGGCTTCTGCATGCGCGGCCTCCTACGACGCCAGGATGCGGATGTCGGGTTCATGCTTGACCGCCGGGCGGGAAGTGGCCCAGCGCTCGGAGTCGGCCATGAACCCGTCCGTGGCGTAGCGGATGCCATGGGAGTCGAGCAGGGATTGGACATGGCGGACGCGGTCGAGGCCGGGGCGCCAGGCGTGGGCGTAGACCCGGCGCCAGTAATCCTTCAAGGGGGTAGACGCCGTCGGGCGACCGGTGTTAGGCTCGTGCATGAGGACCTCCGTCATTGCTTTGGGGGGGAGTCTCGCGCCTGAGCGGGCGGCAACCCGCTTCAGGCACCCGATGGGGCGGAACGGGCGGCAACCCGTTCTGCCCTTATTTGCGTCATGCCTCGGCGGAGCGGCCGGCAAGCCACCATCCTTGCTTGCCGAGGTTGACGAAATGTTGGGCCTTGCCCTTGCTCAGAATGCCGCAGAGGTAGTTTCGGGCATTCGAACCGAGATCCAGGCACGCCTCGCGCTCGAGAAAGTCATGCAGCTCCGAGACGCTCAAGGGGCGATCCTGGGCCTCCATGCGGGACTTGATGATCCCGATCAGCTCCTGGCGATCGACCTTGCGAAGCACGGGCGCTTCCGGGGTGCCGGCGGCACCTTCCACGATGAAGCGCATGGCGGCCCGCTCGAACTCCAGGTTGGGCAACTCGGAACGCAGGGCCGCCAGCGCCGCTTCATGCTCGGCGATGGCCCGCCGGACCTCCTGGATGCGCCCCTCGGCAGCCGCCAGGCGCGCCCGGGCTCCGGATTTCAAGTCGATGTCGTTAGGCTGCAAGGCGTTCGCCCCTCCTGTTGAAATGTCGGCAACCGGCCGATGGATCCCAATGTACATTTCCATCCCCTGAAATGTCAACCGGGTGTCGACATTTCATGAAAAAACGGGCGGCCCGAAGGCCGCCCGTCAGTTGGAAAGGGTCTAGGCGTTGCGGTTGCCGCGCCGACGCGCGCCGCGGGGACCGGGATGCCGGGGAGGAGGCGCAACCTCGGTCTGACTGGACTCCAGGAAAGCAACGCCTTCATCGGTAATCTCCTGGGCGCCTTCCTCGTTTTCGGCCACGTAGCCGCGCTTGCGCAGCCAGGCCGTCACGGCCGAGGCGTCGTCGCCGAAGATCTTGGATATCAGCAGCTGGTCGGCGCGCTTGCCCAGCGAGCCACCCGCAAGCACCACGACGTCGAGGTAACCCACGATCTTGGGCATCACGGCCTCCTCGTCGAGGAGATCCTCCGGAAGCTCGTTCATGATCTGGCGGTAAGTGGCCTCGATCAAGCGGCGAATCTGGCGGGGGTTGGCGTGGCGCACGGCCTCGGCGCAGTCGTTCAGGGACTGGGCAATCCGCTCTTGCATGGTGGCGTTATCTACGTACATTGAAACTCTCCTGGGATCGTCGGCCGCGGGCGCTATTCTCCCTACTTTACCATGGCTCGCCCGTTTCGATGTATCCCCTGCGGCCTGCTATCCTCATGGAGGCGCCGAACGCCGTCTTCGACTCTCCCCGCGACCGAAAGGAAGCTTTCATGGCCTTGCTGCTCTCCGAGACCCGCGTCGTCCTCATTCACCCGACCCTTCCCGACAACGTCGGGGCGGTGGCCCGCGGCATGCGCCACTTCGGGTTGAGCGATCTGGTCATCGCCGAGGGAGGCGTGGATCCCCGCCACCCCCTCGCCGTGCGCGTCGCCGCTGGGGCGGAGGACATCCTCGAACGTGCCGTGCAAGTCGAGACCCTTGACGAGGCCCTTTCCGGAGTGGTCTTCGCCGTCGGGACCACCGCTCGGGCAATCGAATCCATCGAAATGAAGCCCCAGGATCCCCGGACCCTTGCGACCTTGGCACGGGACCTGGCGCAGGCGGGGCCCGTGGCCCTGGTTTTCGGCACCGAGAAGCACGGCATGAGCCGCGACCAGTTGCGGCGCTGCCACCAGGTCGCCCATATTCCGGGCGAGGAGGGAACCTGCCTGAACCTCGCCATGGCCGTGAACATCTTCGCCTACGAATGGCGCCTGGCTGACGCCGCGCACGCCCATGCCCATGACACGCCCTTGCTCGCCTCCGCGGAAGCCCTGTCCCCCCTGGGCGAACGCCTGGTCGAGGGCCTGGAGCGCGCAGGCATCCTGCATGCGCGGGATCGGGAAAGCAAGCTCCACACGCTGCGCCGGATCCTCAGCCGGATGCGCCTCGATCCGCACGAGGCGGCCCTCGTCCGGGCGATCGCCGAAAAGCTGCCCCAGATCCTGACGCCTCGCGAGCAGCCCTAGGCTTCAACGTCGATTCGGCGCCCCGTTGCTCGCCCCCCCTCAGGATTAGTAGCCGCTCCAATCGGACTCATACGCCCCGTCCGATCCATACGGGTAGCCCCCTTCGTAGGGCTCGGCCGTCGGACGCGGGCTCGGACGCAACAGCGGCGCCGACGGCACCCGGGCGCGCTCCACGGATCCTAGCGCCCCTCCGTCCGTCTTCTCTCCCGCGATCACGTAGAGCCAGTCCCCCACCCGGGTCACCGTGTGGTAATCCCGGCCGACCTGCAAGGACCCACCCGGGACGAAGCGCCCGATCCCCGAGCCCGTGAACGGAGCGGCCTCGATGGACGTCAGCTTGATGTGCATCGCATGCTCGCGCGCCCCCGAGATGACGTAAAGCCAGCCATCCAGCCCGATGGCGATCGGGCTGTCCCTCCGCTCGCGCAGCGCCGGCTGGAGACGCTCGAAAGGCCCCAGCGAGCCGTCCGCCATGATTCGCGCCCGCTCGACCTGCCCCGCATTCCCGTTATCGCTCAGGCCCGCCACCACGTAGAGGTACTCTCCCCTCACCACCACCCAGTGGCCGTACCGGTTGGCCGTGAGCGACTGGGGGTAGCGCGTGAAGGGCCCGAGACGGCCGTCCGGAAGGACCTCCGCGCGCTCAATGGACGCCAGCTGGATCGGCCCGCGGATGCCGCCGATCACGTAGACGTAGCGTCCGACGCGGGTCGCGGTATGCTCGTCGCGCGCCTGCACCAGCCGCGTTCCGGCCTCCTCGAAGCTCCCGAGCTCCCCGCCGTTGCGAATCCGAGCTCGCTCGACGCTGTCCAGCGAGCCCTGCCGGTCCCCCCCGAAGACGTAAAGCCAATCCCCAATTGTCAAGCTCGCATGGCAATCCCGGGGCGTGCGCAGCGTCGCCGCCGCCGGCCGGAACTCTCCGAGTTCCCCTCCTTCCAGGATGGGAGCCCGCTCCACCGAGGCCATCTGGCCCTCGGAGTCCGCCCCGCCCACCACGTAAAGCCAGTTCCCGATCACATCCGCCGAATGGCTCCAGCGCGGCTGATTCAGCCCCCAGCCATACATCGTGAACCATAGGCCGGGCGCCTCTCCTCTTGGTGCCTGTCGGATCTCGACAGGGTTCGGCGCCGGAGTGCTGGGTGGCTCCGGCGTCACGCCGCATGCCGCCAGGGTCAACGCCACGCCCAGCCCAACCAAGCGGCCTAACCTAACCTGCTTGCTCTCGCCCATGACAGTTCCTCCTCACCTGTCCGCATCCTAGCCCGTTCCCCCTCGGGGGCCTTGGATCTTCCGGACAGGGAAACCCGGACGCTCGGGCAATCAGCAGGCAATCAAGTGCGTGGCGCACAGTCCGCTCCCCCTTCCCACGCTAGAATGAAGGTCCTCGAATCACACAGGAGTACCCGATGCCCCCGATGTTCCGCCCTCGCTTCGCCCTCAAGCTCGACCTGGCCCCGCTGCTGGAAGTGATCCGCCAGGAAAGCGGCAGCCTCGACCATGCGCTCGATCTCGTCACGGCCTATGCCGGGGGGATGCGCCGTGCTCGCTTCCGCCTGCTCGAGGAAGGCTGGGTCTCCTTCGAACGCGAGGATCTCGGAGAATTGCTGGCGCATCCGCGCTTCCAATCCGCCGAGGCCCTCGAACAGGTCATCGAGGTCTTCGAGCTCTCCCCGCTCCTCGCGCAGGTCATCGCCTCGGACACCTTCCAGGCACTCGACCTCCCGACGCGTCCCGCCGCCGACATCGTTCCATTCCGGCGCGCCCGCCGCTGACTGGCGAGGCGCGGGCATTTGGGGTAACATGCCCCCCCAGTTGCTACCCGTCTGTCCATCGAAGGAGGTCCCCATGGCCCGTCCCGGCTCGGCCTGGATCATCGAAGAGCGTTTCGGAGAGCCCCAAGAAGGCTTCCACCCGGTCGTCATGCGCATCACGCGTCCCGAAGGTCCGGTCAACGCCATCCTTGGCTTCCAGGACGAAGACCTCGCCATCAAGGTCTCCAAGCGCTACTACCCCGGCAAGGACCTCGTCCTCCTGGAGCGCGAAATCGCGGACATCGAGAGCGCCGTCTCCCACTTCCAGAAGCACGGCAACGATGTCGTCTACCTGAGCGCAGAGAGCGTCTTCCACTCCCCCGAGAAGAAGCGACAGATCGAATCCTGGGAGTAACGCCGGGTCCCGGCCCTTCGGCAAGGCTGCCCGCGCGGCCAGCCTCCCACGCCCTCCAAGCCCCCCTCTGAGCGCGAACCCAACTCCTCACGATCGATCGTTTCGAGATTCGATCGCCCGGGTACATTAGGCTAGCCAGGTCGTTTCGAAGGCGCCTTGCGCTCGGAGGAGGTCGATGTTGCGTTTCGATCTGACGCCTTTCCTTCAGGCCGCCACCCTCCACTCCAAGTGGATCTGGGTGGCGGTCATCGCGCTGGCGGCCCTCGGATTGACCGCCAAGCTACTCAACTGGCTGGCGACACTTTTCGAGCGCTGTCCCCATTGCGACGCGGCCGTCCGGGTCGGCCAGCGGGTCTGCCACCGTTGCTTCACCGCCGTGAAGCCGATGAAGGGCGCCAAAGCCGCTTCCCCACGGGCCACCCGTCCCCTTCACCCGCCCGCCAAAAACGGGGGCTGAAAAAACTAATCCAAACTTGATGCGACTTAATCGACGCTTTATCAAGTTCCGGCACTCCCCGTGGCATAACCCTAAAACGTTGCAGCTTGGCAGCGTGGATGACCCGGCCGATCGGCCACCGCTGGCACCCACGTCGCTGGGCGAAGGCCCTCAAAGCGACGTCACGCTTGGAGGGTCTCTGCATGAGCGATCCCAAAATCGACCAGTCCCGGCACGACATCCTGATGCAGGCCTACAAGCGGCTCGACCGGAACCGCCAGGCCCTCAACGGCGATGTCGCCCCTGCCGATAACCAGCCCGCCGCCGCGCCTGCCTCCGGCACCCAGGACACCAACAACGTCCAGACCAACGGCCAGGACGTCCTGAAGACCGAGGGAGAGCTTCCCAAGCCCAAGGTAAAGAAGAAAAAAAAGAAGAAGTCCTGCGGCTCCAAGATCGCCGGAGCCTTCAAGAGCGTGACCAAGTTCGTCACCAAGGCCGTCAAGATCGCCGTCAAGTTCGTCACCAACCCCATCGGAGCGATCAAGGACGCCGTCAAGCTGGTCTCCGAGATCGCCGAGAAGGCCTGGAAGGTCATCAAGGACGTCGCCAAGGCCGTGGGCGAGTTCTGGGACAAGTACGGCTCCTACATCATGATGGCCGCCTCGGTCGTCTGCATGGTGGTTCCGGGCCTGCAGGGCGTGGCCATCGGCTTGGCGGCCCTTCAGGCCCTCGACGGGGCCAAGATGGTCGTCGAAGGCATCAAGACCGGCGACTGGAAGACCGCCGTCATGGGCCTCGCCTCGGTGGCCGGAGCCGCCGCCGGCGGCATCGGCGCCCTGGGAGCCAAGGCCGTGGGCAGCACCGCCATGGCGGTCGCCAAGACGGCCGGCCAGGTCGCGAAGGTCGCCAAGGGCGTGGTCGCCGCGGCCAACGCCGTCGAAACCGGCAACTGGGGCGGCCTCCTCGGGGCCGCCGCGGGAGCGATCGGGGCCGGCGCCGAGGTCATCGGAGCCACCGCCGACAAAGTCGTCGAGAAGGCCGCCGAAATTGCCCAAAAAGCCGCCAATTACGCCCAGAAAGCCCAGGCGGCCTGGAATGCGTTCACCAACGGGGACGTCCTCGGCGGTCTCGCGGCCACCGCGTCCCTGGGCGGCGAAGCCAACGCGGAGTTCGGGGGCGACCGGCAGGTGACCGATGCCCTGAACAAGGCCGGCACCTACGCCGGCACCGCCAACCGGGTGGTCAAGGCCGCCCAGACCGGCGACCTCGGCGCGGCCGCCCGTGCCACCATGGATCTCGCCCAGTCCGCCGCCGGGGATCTCGGGGCCTCCAAGGCCACCACGGACGCGCTTGCGAGCGCGAGCCGCTACGTCAACCAAGCCGCCGATCTGACCAAGGCCATCCAGACCGGGGATTACGCCGCCGCCGCCGCCATGGCCGCCTCCCTCACGGCCGACGCCGGCGTGATCGACCGCCGCACCGCGGAGACCGCGGCCAACGTCTTGCAGCAGGGCCTCCAGATCGAACAGGCCATCCGCAAGGGAGATTATGCCCAGGCCGCCGCCCTGGCCGGAAACCTGGCCGTCCAGACCGGTATCGTCAACGACCAGGCCGTCGCCAAGGCTGCCCAGGTGGTTGATACCGGCGCACAGGTCCAGAAGGCGATTGCCGAGGGCAACTATGCCCAGGCCGCCAGGCTCGCCGCGGGCCTGGGGCGTGACGCCGGCTTGCTGGACCAAGCCACCAGCCAGAAGCTGTCGCAGGTCACGCAGCAGGCCGCTCAGCTCGAGGCCGCCATCCGGAGCGGCAACGTTCAGGAAATTGCCCGCACAGCAGGTCAACTGGCCGCCGGCACGGGCCTCCTCTCGGCGACCACGGCCCAGAAGGCCGGAGAGCTGGCCAGCCAGGGCCTCCAGATTCAGCAAGCCGTCGCCGCCGGGGACTTCGGCGCCGCCGCGGGCCTGGCGGCAGGTCTCGCGTCCCACGCCGGCCTCGTCAACTCGGATACCGCCACCCGGATCGCCGGGTTCGCGCAGCAGGGAGCCCAGTTGCAGCAAGCGATCGCCAAGGGAGACTTCGCCACCGCTGCCGCCCTCGCCGGAAACCTGGCCGTCGATGCCGGCATCGCCGGCGACCCCAGCGTGCGCCGGGCCACCACCCTCGTCAACCAGGGTGCCCAGCTGGCCAAGGCCTTGGAGAAAGGGGACTTCGCCGCCGCCAGCCGCCTCGCGACCGGCATGGCCAAGGATGCCGGCATGATCGACGGCGCCGCGGCCCAACGGGCTCAAGAGCTGGCCTCGCTGGGATCCCAGCTGGCGCAGGCGCTGCGCAAAAACGACCTCGCGGCTGCCGGGGCCCTCGCAAGCCGCTTGGCCGTCAGCACCGGAGTCATCACCGACTCGGCCGTCCGCAAGGTGGGCGAGCTCGCCGGCCAAGCCGAGCGCCTGGTCGATGCCATCTCGAAGAAGGACGCCGCCACGGCGGCCTTGTTGCTCAATGCCACGCTCCGGAACGAGGGGCTCATCCCCACGGAGGTTGCCAACCAGGCCGCGCGCATCCTCTCGCAGGGAAGTTCCCTGGCGGCGGCCGTCCTGGCCAAGGACTTCCGTCGCGCGGCGGGGCTCGCCGGTGAACTCGCCAAGGGAGCCGGCTTGCTGACCCAGGACCAGATTGCCCATGCCAACGCGCTGGTGGCGCAAGGCAGTCAGCTTCAGCAGGCGATCGCCGGAGGAGACTACGCGCAGGCCGGCGAGACCCTCACGGCCTTGCTCAAGGAAGCCGGCGCCGTCAACACGGCCACCGGCGATCTCGCCAAGGAGATCATCGCCCAGGGGATTGCCCTACACGACGCCATGCGGGCCTCCGACGCCCGGCGGGCGCTCGACCTGGCCGCCGAGCTCAGCCGGGAAACCAACCTGGTCTCTCGAGATGCCATCGCCAAGGCGACCGAGCTCAAGCGCCAGGCCACGCGCTTGCAGCAAGCCGTCCAGAGCCAGGATGCCGCTCAGACGCGCGCGATCCTGACCGCGCTCCTCCAGGATCCAGCGATCGCCAAGACCGCCCTGGGCGCCCAGATCGAAAGCGCCCGCCAGAGCGTCGAGTCCGGCGTTCAGCAGGGGCAGGGCGCCCTCCAGAAGGCCCGTACCGGGCTGCTGGATCTGCTGGGAAGCCTCAACACTCCCGGTGAGCCGGCCGGCAAACGCTGAGCCACGACCGACGCCCGCAGTGCTGCTTGCACGGCGGGCGCTTCTTCTAGAGCGATCTTCGTTGCTACAGGTCAGCGAGCTTTGAGGTTAAGCCCCTGTTCATGCCTTTCACGGCTAACGCTCGCTGCCATACGCAACAGCCGCGGGCGCTAGCGGGGTATACTGGTGGGTATGCCCCAGATCGTCGCCGAGAACCTCACCAAGACCTTCACGGTTCCCAAGCGCTATGAAGGCCGCTGGGGAGCCGTCAGGACCCTCTTCAGCACCGAGCACGAAGAGAAGGTCGCCGTTCGCGACGTCTCCTTCACGCTCGAGCCCGGAGAGCTGGTCGGCTACGTCGGACCCAACGGCGCCGGCAAGTCCACCACCATCAAGATGCTCACCGGCATCCTCACCCCCACCTCCGGGGAGGTGCGCGTCGGAGGGCTGGTGCCATGGAAGGATCGCGAGCGCAACGCCCACCAGATCGGCGTGGTCTTCGGCCAGCGCACCCAGCTCTGGTGGGACCTGCCCCTGATCAACTCCTTCGAGCTCCTCAAGCATATCTACCGGGTGGACGACGCCCAGTACCAGACCAACCTAGCGCGCTTCGACGAGGTGCTGGGCCTCTCGGAGTTCCTGATGACGCCCGTCAGGCAGCTCTCGCTCGGCCAGCGCATGCGCGGAGACCTCGCGGCCGCTCTGATGCACGATCCGCCGATCCTCTTCCTCGACGAGCCGACCATCGGCCTGGACGTCGTCGCCAAGGAGCGCATCCGCGAGTTCATCCAGCTCATCAACCGGGAGCGCCAGGTGACGGTCATCCTCACCACCCACGACATGCAGGACATCGAGCGGCTCTGCCGCCGCATGATCCTGATCGACAAGGGGCAACTGCTTTACGACGGCACCGTATCGAAGCTCAAGGACCTGTCGGGGCGTGAGCGCCTCATGACCGTGGTCTTCGCGGAGCCTCCCGGAGCGCTCGACCTGCCGGACACCGAGGTCGTCATGCGCGAAGGGGCGATCGCCACCCTGCGCTTCGACCGGAACCGCATCTCCTCCCAAGAGCTCGTCGGCCGCCTGAGCGCGAGCTATCCGGTGGTCGACCTCACCATCGAGGAAGCCCCCCTGGAGGACATCATCCGCTCCATCTACCAGAAGGGCCTCACGCCATGAGGGTGCGGGCGGGGTTCGAGGCGTATCGGGCCTTCACCCGGCTCGCCTTCCGTCGCGAAACCACTTACCGGGTCGACGTGCTCACCAGCCTGCTCGGAGTCGCCGCCCGGCTGTATCTGCTCTATGCGCTCTGGACGGCGCTCTACCAGTCCCGGGGCAGCGACGCGGCCCCCGAAGGCTTCACCCTGCCGCTGATCGTGACCTATTCGGCCGTTTCCCTCCTCTACGGGCTGGTGGTCAACGCCGCCGCGGAATCCGCGGATCAGGTCGAGGACAAGATCCGGGACGGCGACATCGCGGTCGACTTGTTCCGCCCCGTGCGCTACCCGCTCACGGTGATCGCCGACGGGCTGGGAGCCATGGGCTTCGGGCTGCTGCAAGTCGTGCCCGCCCTCCTCTTGCTCGCGCCGCTGATCCACCTGGTCGCGCCGCCCTCGCCCGAGGCGGCCCTCCTCTTCGTCGCGAGCGCCATGCTGGGGATCGCCGTCAACTTCTGCATGACCCTCATGCTGAACCTCACGGCCTTCTGGATCCTCGAGACCTTCGGCATCCAGATGATCCTGCGCTGGGTGTCGATGGCGCTGTCGGGAGCCGTCGTGCCCGTCTGGTTCTTCCCGGGTGCGTTCCAGGCGATCGCCCTCGCCCTCCCCTTCCAGGCCATCTACAGCACTCCTCTTTCCATCTACGTCGGCAAGCTCCAAGGCCCCTCCGCCTGGGCTTTCCTTGGCTTGCAGGCGTTCTGGGTCCTGGCGCTGGGCTGCGTCTGCGCCGTGATGTGGACGCGCGGCGTCCGAAAGGTGGTCGTGCAAGGTGGCTAGCACGTCCTGGCGCCCCTGGCGCGTGTCGGAGCTGCTGCGGATCTACGGCACGTTCTGGGTGGCGAACCTCAAGAGCCGCATGGAGTACCGGACCAGCTTCCTGCTCTGGTTTGGCAATACCGTGGCCTTCCATGCCGTCTCGATCGGCATCATCTGGGCCCTGTTGAGCCGCTTCCCGTCGCTCAACGGCTGGGACTTCCAGGAGATGATCTTCCTGTACTCCCTGGGGCTGCTCGCCCGGGGCGTCTATACGACCTTTTTCTTTCCGCTCCTGCGGATCCCCTACGCGGTGCGCCAAGGAAACTTCGACCGCTACCTGATCCGGCCCATCAACCCGCTCTTCCAGATCCTGCTCCAGGGATCCTTCACCTCGCTCAACGACATGATCGTGGGCTTGCTGGTCTTCTCGCAGGCGATCGGAATGGTGTCCATCACCTGGAGCGTGCCGCTGGTCCTCTTCTTGGCCGCCGTGGTCATCGGGGCGGGCCTGATCCAGGCGGCGGTCTCCCTGCTGGTCGCGAGCGCCTCGTTCTGGGTGATCAAGGTCTCCGGGCTGACTTGGACGGTCCAGCAGATCCAGAACGAGCTGGTGCGCTACCCCGTGAGCATCTACGGCCGGGGCGTTCAGCTGGCCCTGACGATTGTCCTGCCGGTGGCTTTCACCAACTACTACCCCGCCACCACCCTGCTCGGAAAAGCGGACGGCTCCTTGCTCCCAGCCCAGCAGCTCGGGCTTTTGACGCCTTTGGTCGGATTGTTGTGGTTCTGGCTGGCGTACCTCGTCTGGAAGCGTGGGGTCAACCACTACCAGGGCACGGGCTCCTGAGTCGGTTAGGGCAGGCGTTAGGCGATCTCTTCGCTGACCCGGGCGACGAGGGCCATCAGGTTGCGGGTGATCCGGGCGGTCGCTCCCCAGATGAGGTCGTTGTTGACGTGGAAGTGGCAAATCTCGAGGGGCTCGCCGTTCACCATCTTGACCTCGCAGCCGAAGGCATCGGCTTCCGGGATGCGGGACCAGGGGACTTCGATCAGGCGGTCGATCTCGTCGGGATTGACGCGGAAAGGGTACGGCGCGCGGATCAGGCCCACGTAGGGACGGATGGTGAAGCCGGTCGGGGTCCAGACCTCGTCGAGCTCACCGAGCACCTCGATGTCGCGGGGATCGATCCCGACCTCCTCTTCCGCCTCCCTGAGGGCCGTTTCGAGGAGGGTCGGGTCCTCCGGGGACCATTTCCCCCCGGGGAAGGAGATCTGGCCGCGGTGGTGGTTGAGGGCCTCGCTCCGTTTGGTGTAGAGCACGGAGAGGCCTCCGGCTCCCAGCAAGATGGGAACCAGCACGGCGCTGGGAACCAGTCCCGGCCGATCCATCCGAATACCGATTCGCTCGGCCAGATGCCGGCGCAGCGCCTCCACCATCACTTCCTCCTTCCCCTCGGGGTCCATGGTGATTATTCCCAGCGGACGAGGCAAGACTCCATGGTGAGGCCGGGACCGAAGGCCATCATCACGCCGTGATCCCCGGCCTTGGGCGCGCCGGATCGGTTGATGGCGTCCAGGACGAAGAGCACGGTCGGGCTCGACATGTTACCGTAGTCGCGCATCACCTCCCGAGAGAACCGCATATCCGCGTCCTCCAAGCCCAAGCGCTCTTGCAAGTGATCCAGGATCTTCTTGCCTCCGGGATGAATGGCCCAGAAATCGACCTGCTCGCGGGTGAGGCCGTTCCTTTCAAGCAATTGATCGGCGAAGGTCTCGACGGCCAGGCCCAGGATCTGGGGGACGTAGGAGGAAAGCACCATGCGGTAGCCATGATCCGTGACGTGAAAGGCCATGTGTTCGAGCGTGTCGTAGTTCGTGAGGGTGAGGGTATCCACGATCCGCATGGACGGGCGATCCGACCGTCCTTCGAGCAGGAGGGCGGCGGCGCCGTCGGCGAAGAGCGCGTTGCTCACCACGATCTCGTCGGTAGCATCCGTCTGGAAGTGCAAGGAACAGAGTTCGATGGCCAGCACCAGGACCTTGGCGTCCGGGAAGGCGAGGACGGCTTCCCGGGCGCGGTTGAGGCCCGGGAAAGCGGCATAGCAGCCCATGCCCAGGATACAGGTGCGGCGGACATCGGGGCGGAGGCCGACGCGCTTGGCGAGGGTGAGGTCGAGGCCGGGGATCTCGAAGCCGGTGCAGGAGATGACCACGAGGTAATCGATCTCGTGCGGGTCTCGCCCGGCTTTTTCGAGGCAGCGGCGGAGGGCCTGCTCGCCGAGATCGTTGGCGTGCCGGACATAGAGGTCGTTGCGTTCTCGGGTGGAGAGGCGGCGTTCGAAGAAGGTGGCGGGGTCGATGACGGCGTGGCGGTAGGCGATCGCCGAGCCGGCGAAGATCCGCTCGGCCCGGGGATTCTCACTCATGAACGGGGCGAGGAACTCGCGATAGGAGCTCATCTGCTCGTAACGGTTCGAGGGAACGGCAGTCGAGAGGGCTGTGATTTGCGGCATGGCGTTCTCCGTTCTAGCGTGGGGGGAAAGTGACCGACGCCGGCCAAGATCCGTCCTGCGGGAAGGGGGCGCTAGGTACTTCGGGGGGCCCGTTCCGGGCGCGGGGAGTGAAGGCCGGCCCACGCGAAGCGTGCGAGGGTGCCGAGGGAGTAGAAGCCGCTGGCGGGGGCGAGGGCCCCTTGATAGGAGCCCATGCGCGCCGCGAGGATGGGGTCTCGGGCGATGGCACGGAGGGCGAAACGGGCGAGGCGCGGACGGCGGCTGAGCGCCACGACCGTATCGACGAAGCGATAACTAGGACTGAACTCGGCCCGCACGGCCTGGGCATAGGGCATGAGCCGGGAGGCGCGGAGGTCTCCGTACGCGAAGGCCGCGAGCAGGGTCTCCGTGGCGAGCTGAGCGGTCCGGAACGCACGGTACATGCCCTCGCCGGTGATGGGGTCCATGTAGCCGACGGCGTCTCCCACCGCGAGCCAGCCGTCTCCGACGAGTCGGCGGGGCTGGTACTTGCCGAGGCCCATGCCGCGGGGGGGCTTGAGGAGGCGGGCGTCCTGGATGCGCGAGACGAGGAGGGGATCGCGCCGCAACACGCCCAAGAAGTCCTTGATGGCTTCGGGGGCGCGGCGGCTGGCGTCGGGGCCGTCGAGCACGACGGCGATCGCCGCCCGGTCCGGACCTTGGGGGGCGATCACGACCTGCATCGCGGGCGCGATCAAGTGAAACTCCAGCCAGTCACCGAGCCCGAGGACTCCGTCGAGGGTCGCCACGACCGCGAAACGATTCGGGGGACCCGCCTCGCGGGCGCTCTCGGTCAAGACGCGGGCGAAGCGGCCTTCCGCGGAGATTACCGCCCGGGCCCAGAGGGATTCCTGCTGGCCGTCGGCCTTGAGCGTGAGCAGATGGCCGGCGTCAGTGGCAGGGGAGACCGCCTCGACATTGACCCCCTGACGGGCCTCCACGCGCGCGGAGACCCCTTGTAGCAGCAGCCAGTCCAGGGATTCGCGGGGGATGGCGAGGCCGACGTGCGCGGACGGATAGGCGGCATCGGCCGTGAGGCCCTCGGGCGTCGAGAGGCGGGCGCCGCGGTAGGGGAAGGCTCCATGGCGGCGGACTTCCGCCAAGACCCCGAAGGCCTCCAGGAAGGGCAAGGCCCCGGGGCTGATAGCCTCCCCGCAGACCTTGTCACGAGGGAAGACGGCCCGATCGAGCAGCAGGACCTGCAAGCCGCGCCCGCTCAGGTAGTGAGCGGCGGCGGAACCTGCAGGTCCGGCCCCGATGATCGCCACGTCGACTCGGCGCACGCCTCGCTCCTTTCACAAATCGTTACATAGTATGAAAGAGTGGGCGAGGGTTGGCAAGGGGCTGCCGCCCGCGGCGCCGGAAAGCTAGCGCCCGCGGCTGTTGCGAAAGGCAGCGTAGCTGTCCTGCAGCAACGACGATCGCTCTAGGGAAGCTTCGTGAGGGCTTCTCTCAGGCCGTCCTCCGAGGAGCGGTCGACCACCGCGAAGACCCGATCCCAGGGCTGCAGGGTCGTGTCACCGCGCGGGTAGAGGACCTGCTCGTCCCGAATCACGGCCACGAGCACGCAGTCGCGCGGCAAGTCGAGGTCGGGAACGGGGCAGCCCGCCGCGGCGGCCACCGGGGAGATCTGGATCATCAGCAGGCTCATGCCCTGCTGGCAAAGGTTCGACAGGGCCAAGAGCTCACGCGCGAAGATTTCCGTGGACAGTACTTCCGACATGCGGCCTCCTCTCGTTCCGGGGGATGGCCCCATGGTCGCAAGCGCAGATTGATTCCGCATGAAAGCCGTATCAAGACAACGTTAAAGGAGCCGGTCGGAACCGGCTCCTCGGGGCTAGCGCGTGGGGCGCTTCTTGGGATCGGGGCGCGGGGCCTCCCGCGGGTCCGGCTCGGTTGGACGCCCGGTCGGCATCTCCCTCACGCCGTCTCTGCCCATGGGATCAAACTTCGGGGTCATTGGCGCTCTCCTCTCTGAACGGTCGGGTGCCCGGCCTTCCGGTGACCCTCCGTTGACCGCCATGATGACCTTAAAGCGAGCTTACGTCATGATGAAATCCGCCAAGGTTTCCTTGGCGGATCCGGAGAGGACGATCAGAAATGGAAGACGTCGTACGATCCGTCCGGAACCTCGACGCCCTCGGGATCGAGCCAGTCCTCCACCGGTTTCACGAAGTGGTAGAGCACCAGCCGCTTATGGGTGTAGCGGTAGTGAATCCCCCGTCGGATCTGAGCCACCAAACGGTCGAGGTCTCCCCCCTCGGTCACCAGGACCACCTCGGAGGCCGGCACATGCCGCAAGGTCCACTCCAGGCGCGGCAAGGACGTGTCCTCCACGATCACCCAGAAACGCGGATCCCCCGTGGCTTCCACCGCGGCGAGATCCGCCGGGTACTTGAAGCGCAGCTTCGGATCGACCGCAAGGCCCTCGACGTCCCGGAAAAAGAGCGCATAGGCCGCCGCCTTGAGGTAGACATGCGACAGCGACTCGCCCTTCTGCTTGTAAAGGACGAGCTGATCGCGCCTCCCGAAGCGGAAACGCATATGGCCTTTGGTCTCAAGCTCACTGATCACCCCTTCATCCTACCACAAGGCCCAACCAGGCGTTAGCCCGACGCGATACGTGGTAGAATCGCACAGCGCGCGTCTATCGGCACCCTGCTCGACCCTCGGCCGCCTCTCCCGTTGACGCCGACGATCTCAGAAGGAGGACTCCGTGTCTCGACTCGTTCGATCCTTGACCTTCGCGTCGCTCGCTATCGCGATCACGGCCTGTGACACCCTTCCCACGAACCTCATCGGGGGGGAAACGCTCCAAGGCGAAGTTTCCGGCCGGGTCTCCGCCAAGACCAAGATTGCCGTGACCTCCAGCGTTCCCATCGACTTCACCCAGGCCACGGTCGTGAACGTCACCAACGGCAAGTTCTCGTACAAGCTGCCCGACACCGAAGCCAACCTCTTCGTCGCCGCCTTCGAGGAC
This sequence comes from Candidatus Sericytochromatia bacterium, assembly GCA_036676495.1. GTDB lineage: Bacteria > Cyanobacteriota > Sericytochromatia > S15B-MN24 > UBA4093 > UBA4093. The sequence goes on along the minus strand of JAKFCT010000059.1, from coordinate 49,591 downwards.
GAGGACGGCAACGGCCGATGGTCCAGCAACGAACCCATCACCTACGGCGACAAGGATAGCTCGTACCTCAAGCTCTCCAAGATCGGCAACAGCTGGACCGTCACCGAGCACACCTCAGCCGGCCCGAAGAGCGCCACCCTCACCGACTCGAACATCGCCTTCAATGCGTAAAGGAGCCCCCGTGGAGACCCCTCACATCTTTTTCACCCGTCTCGCCACCATTTCCGGGATCTCGGACGAAGCCGCGCTTCGCAAGCTCACCGCCAGCGTCCTCTCCGAGTTGCGCGCCATGGTGGCCCCCGGAGAAGCCAATTACGTCCGCCAGCAGCTCCCCAAGGTCCTGCAAGAGCTCTGGGGCCCCGCCATCAACGATCCCCTCGCGGTGGACTTCGCCTTCCCGCGCCCTGACGCCGCTACCCTGATCGAGCGCGTCAAGGCGGCCACCGGACTCGCGGACGCCCGTCGCGCCCTGCAAGCCACCTTCGTCGTGCTCGATGAGGCCCTGGCAGACCCCGCCGTCGTCACGCTGCTGCACTCGGTTTCCCCGAGCGTCAAGCAACTCTGGGTGAGCCGGGATTCAGTTCTCAACGACCTGAAGCTCTAACGCGACTCAGCAATCCCCCCTCAACGACGCGCGAGGAGAGCTCAGGACAAGCTCTCCTCGCGTACCCGTTTCTCCCGGAAATCCGGTGTCAGGATATGCACCCACCCCTCGTCCAGCAGGGTCAGGGTGGTCATGCACGAGAGGCAGAAATAACCAAAGGGGGTCACCTGCTTCATCGTCTCACGGCAGGTGGGGCATAGCGGGGGATGCGTCACATCATCTTCTCACATAGCAACCGAGGGATCGTTGCCATTATAAGTCAAATATCGCATTCTGGATCGTCCAACATTTTGGACTTTCCGGAGAACGAGAGCGCCGGCCCATTACAGGCCGGCGCTCTGACATCGTTCCGCTCAAGACGGCGCTCCGAGCGCCGCGAACGGTCGAAAATCGTGATCCTGAGTGGCTTAACCCATGGTCGTCAGATGAAGAGATCCATCAACATGCCCCGCAGCTCGTTGATCGAGGCGGCGAGCTCCAGGGAGTCGACCTGGCCCCCCAGGACGTCCTCCACCAGCTTCGCGAGCTTGGCGTCCACCTCCCGCAGGAGGATCAGCGTGCGGTTGCGCCGGTCAGAGCGCTTCTCCGCCTTGCCGAGACGCTCGTTCGCCTCCTTCATGAAGCGCCGCACCGCCTCGCGATACGCCGCGACCTCCGCCGGGATCGGATGCTTCAACAGCCGCTGCGCCTGGGCGTCGATCCGCTCGATCATCCCTTGCAGCGTCTGCGCCGTCGCCGACTGCTGCGCTCCATGCAACTGCTGGCCGAACGACGCCCGCTCCACCCCGCTTCGAGGCGTGAGCCCCGACAGCGCCGAGATGAGCTTGGGGTCCTGGGAATTGTCTCCGACGCGAATCATGGCTCCTCCTGCGGGCATTGTACCCCAAGGAGCGAGGCCCCGATCACGCCAGGCCCCCGGCCCCCGGGCCCATGGGGTCCTGGTCCCCACGGTGCGGGCCCCCGCGGTGCGGGCACCCGCGGTGCGGGTTGTCCTTCAAGGCCGATCGTGCTACGATCGGGCTGCCCCAACCCCGCTTCCTGTGACCTTCATGTCCCAACTCAGCTTTACCAATCCCCTGCTCGAAGGCCTCAACCCGGAGCAGCATGACGCCGTCTCCACGCTCTACGGCCCCGTCCTCGTGGTCGCCGCCCCCGGATCCGGCAAGACCACCGTGCTCACGCGCCGGCTCGCCTACCTGATCCAGAACGGGGTGAAGCCCGAGAGCATCCTGGCCGTCACCTTCACCAAGAAGGCCGCCACCGAGATGACCGCCCGCGTCGCCAAGCTCGTCGGCAAGGAAACGGCAAGCAAGCTCACCTCCGCCACCTTCAACTCCCTCGGCCTCAAACTCCTCGACGGCCGCTACCAGAAGCTGGGCTTCACCGTGCCAAAGCCCCATCTGCTGCTGGAAAGCACCCAGCGATCCATCTTCGACGTCCTGCTGCGCGAACATGGCGCCGAGGACATCCGCTTCGAGGACCTGGCCGCCTATATTTCCTGGTCCAAGAGCACCATGACCAGTCCCAGCCAGGTCAAGCGCATCTCGGCGGATCCCAACGAGGGCCGCATGGCCGCTCTCTACGCCTCCTACCAGAAGCGCCTGCTCAAGCAGAACCTCATCGACTTCGACGACCAGATTCGCCTGTCCATCGATCTGCTCCAGCTGCATGACGACGTCCGCGCCGAGATCCAGACCCAGTACACCCATGTCCTGGTCGACGAGTACCAGGACACCAACAAGGCCCAGTACACCCTCCTGCGGCTCTTGTCGGCCCCCCAGAACAACCTCTTCGCCGTCGGCGACGACGCCCAGGGCATCTACGGCTTCCGAGCGGCGGATCTCGACAACATCCTCTCGTTCAACCGGGACTACCCCGAGGCCAAGAGCATCTTCCTGGCCAAGAACTATCGTTCCGCCCCGGCCATCGTCAAGCTCGCCAACCGCTTGATCGCCCACAACGCCAAGCAAATCAAGAAGACCATCGAAGCCTGCCGCACGTCCCAGGGGCAGAAGGTGAGGCAAGTCCAGGCCCCCGACCAGTTCGCCGAGGCCCAGGAAGTCGTCGCCCAGATCAAGGACCTGATCCTCCAGGGTACGCCTCCCGAGGAGATCGCCGTCCTTTACCGGACGCATGCCCAGTCGGCCATCGTGATCGAAGAGCTCATCACCCATGAGATTCCGTACGTGGTCAAATCGAGCGGCAGTTTCTGGGAGCAGGCCGAGATCGTCGACATGCTCAACTTCCTGCGCCTGGCCCTGCCCAAGCCGCATCCCTTGGCGGACGTGGCCTTCGAGAACCTGGTCCGCCGGGTCGGCGTCACCAAGGAGAGCCTCTCCATGCTCAAGGTCGAGTCCGAGCGCGAGGAGATCAGCCTCTGGGAAGCCGCCTGCCGGGTGCAGCGCATCCCGCTTTCGACCTTGCAGCAGCGCAGCCTGGTCCAGCACGCGGTCGCGATGGTCATGGGCTGGAGGAAATCCGGCCTGGCGCCTGCCGAGCTCACCATGCGGATCCTGCAGGAAACCGGCTACAAGCGCAGCCTGGAGGGGACGAAAGGCGAGCGCGCCCGCCAAAAGCTGGACACTCTCAGCACCCTTCACGAGCAAATCAAGCGCTGGAACCCGCAATCCCTCTACGAGCTCTTCCGGCAGGTCGAGAACCAGACCCGCCCGCGCAAGACCAAGAAGACCGAAGCGGTCCAGCTGCTCTCCATTCACGCCAGCAAGGGCCTGGAATGGGAGGCGGTCTTCGTGATCGGCATGGAGGAAGGGACGCTCCCCTACCAGATTGCCCTGGACGACGGAGAGCTCTCCGAGGAGCGGCGTCTCTGCTACGTGGCCATCACGCGGGCCAAGCGCTTCCTCCAGCTCTCTTACGTCCGGGAGCGCAAGCGCTTCGGCCAGAAGCAAACCATGGTGCCCTCGCGCTTCCTCACGGAGATGACGGCCGCCCCCCCTCCCGGGTCCTGACGCTCCGACGCCGTTCGCTTGGCTTGACGCGACGGATGGCCTTTGTTACGCTGGGATCAGCTGAAGGGGAGTAGCTTCGGGATTCATCCCGACGGCCGGATCGCCATTCCCAGAACCACTTGGTTCTCGGTCCGCCGCCCTGTCCACTCGACTCGGGAGCAAGACCTTCGCCCGCACTGCGGGTGAATGTCTTGCTCCCGTTTTTTTTGTTGAGGAATTTCATGGACCTGTTTCTGACCATTCTTTATGCCTTGCTCTCGATTGCGGGCATCATCCTGGCCTGCGAGGCCTTCGTCAACTCGATCGAGTGGGTCGGCAAGAAGCTGAACCTCTCGGAAGGAGCGGTGGGCTCGGTGCTCGCGGCGGTCGGGACGGCCCTGCCCGAGACCATCATCCCGATCATCGCCATCGTCGGGGCCTGGCGCAGCGGCAACGTGGCCGGCACCGACATCGGTATCGGCGCCATCGTCGGCGCTCCGTTCATGCTCGCCACGCTGGCGATGTTCGTGATCGGCGCCGCCATCATCGTCTTCGTCCGCCAGGGCCGCCGCACGGAGCAGATGACCGTCGACGCCGGCGTGATGCTGCGCGACCTGCGCTTCTTCATCATCACCTACTCAGCGGCCATCCTCGCGACGTTCATCCCCAGCCACGGCGTCAAGGTGGCGGGCGGCTTCGTGCTGCTGGCCCTCTACGGCTGGTACGTCTGGGAGACGCTGAAGCACCCGGGCGAGGTCGGGGAGAACATCGCTCCGCTCTACTTCGCTCCCCGGCGCGAGGCCCCGGGCATGCCCATCGTCATGGCCCAGGTCGTGGCCGCGCTGATCGGGATCGTCGTCGGCGCCCACTTCTTCATCCACCAGGTGGAGCACCTGGCCGATCTCTTCGGACTTCCGGCCCTGATCCTCTCGCTGATCATCACCCCGATCGCCACCGAGCTTCCCGAGAAGTTCAACTCCGTGCTCTGGGTGCGCGTCAAGAAGGACACCCTGGCGCTGGGCAACGTCTCGGGAGCGATGGTCTTCCAGAGCTGCATCCCCCCCGCGGTGGGCCTCTGGCTGACCCCCTGGAGCCTCGACATCACGTCGCTCTTCTCGGCTGCCCTCGCCGTTGCCTCCGCCGCCTTGCTCTGGCTGCAGATCAAGCGGACGGGCACGCTCAACCCCTTCATCCTGCTGGCAGGAGGCGCCTTCTACCTGGTCTTCCTGATCGGCGTCTTCGGGTTCAAGATCGGAGTTTGACGCCCGGATCCCGGTTTGTTAAACTGGGGGCCTTGCGCGACGGCTCGTTGATCGCCAGTCAGCGCGCGGGGACCGGGAGGAGTGGCCGAGCGGTTTAAGGCTCTTGTCTTGAAAACAAGCGTACGTTCACGCGTACCGTGGGTTCGAATCCCACCTCCTCCGCTAGAAGGGTGTCCCGGCCATGGCCGGGACACCCTTCGTGTCATGGGGGATCACGGCGGGCCTCCAGGCCTCGGCCTAGCGCCTGCGGCTAGGATTGGGAAAGCGTAGCTGTCCTGAAGCAACGACGATCGCTCTAACGATTCTCAAAGCACTCGGCCGCCTGCCTCAGGGAGAGGCCGAAGGTGTTATAATACCGAGCCTATCCCTTTACCGGGCGATCGCCCGGAAGCCCCCTTTCTAGGAGCCCCCCAGTGTTGAAGGATCCCGGCGTCCGCCCCGGTCACGGCCCCTCCGCCGATCCCCCGCCGGATCGCCCCCTGGGCCGCATCGAGATCCTCCTGGTCGGCCTCATCCGCGGCGCGATCGCCCACCCCGTCCTGACCCTGGCGCTGTGGGCCGTGCTGGTCATGGGCGGCATCCTGGGGGCCGGAAACCTCGGTTCGCTCGCCACCAACAACTTCTCGGGCCCCCAGGGCAGCGAATCCTCCCAGGTCGACATCGTCCTCAAGGAACAGTTCCCCGAGATGACCGCAGTCAACGCGCTGGTCATGCTCCGCCATCCGGGAGTCACCGTGCCGGAGGCGTACTATGCCCGCCTGAAGCAATCGCTCTCCACGGTGGACGCGGTGGATCGCATCCTGCTTCCCGACGAGCTGGGCAAGCAAGGCCATCTCGACGACTCGACCTCAGCCTTGCTGCTCATCTTCAAATCGGTGCCCCTGGACCAGACCAAGCTGGTCCCCCAGCTCAGACAACGGATTGAGGCGGCCCAGGCCCCAGAAGGAGTCGCGACGGCGCTCACCGGGGAGATCTCGGTCTCCTACGACGCCTACACGCACGTCACCGCCGAGATCGCCAAGGTCGAGAAGATCGGCCTGGTCCTTTCGCTCTTCGTCCTGCTCTACGTCTTCGGGGGCTGGTTCCCCGCCCTCCTGCCCCTGATCTCGGGGGCCCTGGTGCTGGCCGTCTCCAACGGCGTCCTGATCCTGCTGGCCATGGTCTTCGAGACCTCCACCATCAACCAGCTCCTGACGGCCGTCCTGGCCCTGGCGCTCGGCATCGACTACCCGCTCTTCATGATCGCCCGCCTGCGGGAGGAGCTCGACAAGGGCCGCAGCCTGCGCTTCGCGCTCGAGGAGATGGCCCGGACGACCGGCAAGGCGCTCTTGGCCAGCGGCGGCGTGGTCATGGCCGCCGCCGCCTGCATGGCCACGGTGGACGTCTACGGCCTGCGGCCCGCGGCCATCAACGCCTCGGCCACGGTCGCCCTGTCCTGGCTGGTCACCATGACCTTCATCCCGGCGCTGATCGTGCTCTGCGATCGCCGCTGGAGCGCCCACGGCCTCCTGCGCAACCGCTTCCGGCTCCGGGAGTCGGATTCCCGCTGGTCCGGCTTCGTCTCCCGGGTGGTCGCCCGGCCGATTCCCGTCCTCCTCGGCTGCATGATCTTCCTGGGCGCCCTGGCCGTTCCAGTCCTGCAGAGCCGCTTCTGGTCTCCGACGGTCTCGCTGATCCCCAAGCACCTGGAATCCGCCCGCGGGGTCGCCTGGCTCACCGAGCACCACCAGCCGGGGCAAATCAGCCCCCTCATGGTGGTGGTGGAGACCGGCCGGTCCGCCGGAGTCTACACGCCCGCCTTCCTCACCGAACTGGACCGGCTGGTGGGACGGTTGCAGCAGGATCCGCGCATCGCCAAGGTCGACTCCATGGTCAGCTTCCGGGACGACTTCACCCTCCGGCAGTACATGGCCCTCTACATGAACCCCTTCACCCGGGGAGCCGTGGCGACGCCCTTGATCAACGGTTCGGAGGGCGCCAGCGCCACGGTATTGCGCATCGCCCCGTCGACCTCGCCGGATTCCGACGAGGCCCGGATCCTGGTCGAAGAATTGCGCCAGACGATCTTCCCGGAGCACGCCGCGGCCCTGGATGCCCAGATCTCGATCGGAGGGCAGCAGGCCAAGTTCGTGGACGTCTACGAGGCCTTCAGCCAGGCCATGCCCGTCATGCTGGGCTTGAACTTCCTGGCGATCGGTCTCTTGCTGGCCCGCCTCCTGCGTTCGGCGGTCCTGCCGGTCAAGGCCATCCTCACCAACCTGCTTCCCATCCTGGCCGCCTTCGGAGTGGTGGTGATGGTTTTCCAGTGGGGCTGGGGCGCATCCCTGATCGGCGCAACGGCCAACGGCTACGTGATGCTCTTCACTCCGACCATCCTCTTGACGGTGCTCTACGCCATCAGCATGGACTACGAGGTCATGATCCTGAGCCGCATCCGGGAGGCCTACGACCGCACGGGCGACAACCGCCAGGCGGTGACCGAGGGCGTCACCCATACCGGCCGGGTGGTGCTGGGAGGGGCGTTGATCCTGTTGAGCGTCTTCGCGGCCTACCTCTTCGCGGACTTCGGGCTCATGAAGGAGATCGGGCTGGCGCTCTCGGTGGCCATCCTCATCGACGCGACCATCGTCCGGCTCTTGCTCTTGCCGGCGGCCATGGTGGTGCTCGGGGACTGGAACTACTGGTCTCCCAAGCGACGGCCAAGCGAATCTTAGACAAGACTTTCCCCGCAACCTCGTGACTGCCGCTTGCTGCCGGTTCGGCGCGGCTGTGCGTTCATGGGGGAGGGGCATGTCGCCCCGGAGCGAAAGGGGGAATTCATGAAGATCCGCGACGTTATGACGGCCAACCCGAAACTCTGCACACCCGACTCGACCTTGAAGGATGTCGCCTGCATGATGCGGGACAACGACACGGGCTTCATCCCGGTCTGCGACGGCGATCGCATCACCGGCGTCATCACCGACCGCGACATGGTGGTGAGATCCCTTTGCCAGGGAGTGAATACGGCTCAGGCCACGGTGCGCGACTGCATGTCGATGGATGTCTGCTGGATCCAGCAGGATCAAGACATCAAGGATGCGATCGCCGTGATGGAGGAGCGCAAGATCCGGCGGATGCTCGTGATGGATCAGCAAAAACGGCTGGTCGGAGTCTTCAGCCTGGGAGACCTGGCGGAAGCCAAGGGCATCCGGGGGCTCGCCGAGGAAGTGCTTCAGCGCGTCTCGGAGTCGCCCAAGACCACCGCGCATCCGGCATCCCGTAAGTAGCACGAGGCATGCACTGAGAGAGCGGCGGCTCGCTTCCCATGCCGAAACCCAAGAGGCGGCGCCCCCCCCTTTTCGGGGGGGCGTTATTTTTACAGGAGTCCCGGCAGGAAGCGGTAGCGAACGGCCCCGAGGTAAGCCCGATAGGAGTCCTCGGCCTCGAGGCAGCGCTCCTCGTTATTGGCGCGGCGCCATTGAACCAGGGCCAGCGCCCCCCAGACGACGAGGTTGGAGGGAATCGGCGCGGCGATCACCACCCCCAGGAAGTAGAGGAGTTCGGCTGCGTAGAGAGGATGGCGCACCCAGGCGTAGAGGCCGTGCGTGACGACGCCTCGGCGGGCGGGGCTGACTCCGAACGCGCGGCCCAGGGCGGTCAGGGAGAGGACGATGCCGATCACACCGACGATCTGCAAGGTCAGGGGGAGCGGGGAGAGGGTTCCCTGCGGGCGCAGGAAGAAGGGCAGGAAGGTGCCGATCCAGGCCAGGGCAGAAGCGGCCAGGCTCGCATGGCCGGCCGGAGTGGCATCCGGGCGGCGAAAGAGGAAGAGGGCGGCGATGAACAGGTTCACCGCCGCCATCGACAGGCTCAGGTACGAGCCATGACGCAGGAAGGCCGTCCCGGATCCCAGGGCGAAACCGAGCCAAAGGGCGCCGGGAAGGAGGTTTCGAAGGGTCAAGGAGCCCCCGACTCGATACCCTGACTGATGATCGACCAACCGACGAAGGCGACCAGGGCCACCAGGACGATGATCATCAGCACGGAGGCCCCTCGCAGCATGGTTTCGGCGAGGCGGTCGGCGGGGTGGGGACTCGCTCCCTTGGGGACGGGCTTGGGAGCTTTCTGGGCCGGGATGGACGCCCCACACTCGGTGCAGACGACGACCTCCGGGGGGAGTTGGGTGGAACATTCGGGGCAGGTAGCCATAACGGTCCTCTCTTCAGGGGGCCTCGTTGCCTCACCCTCGAGACCGAGGAACCATGAGGGCTGGGCGCCCGCGGCTCGTCGGAATTCGTGAGGCAGTCTTAATAGGCTACCATCCCGGGGGGCGGGGATCAATGCGTGAGCGCGCGGGCCTTCTGCTCGAGCTGGTAGAGGGCGTAGGATTCGCAGATCACGGGAAGCGAGACGTTGCGGACCGGGATGCCGCCGGCGGTCTGGCCGTGCTCCGTTCCCTTGTGCGCGTGGCCATGCAGGACGAGATCGGCCCCGTGCGCGTCAATCGGCTCCCCCATAATCGAGCTTCCGAGGAAGGGGTAGATTGCCACCGGCTCGCCCTTGAGGGTCTCCACCGCCGGGGAGTAGTGAAGCAGGACCAGGCGGTAATCGGTCTGCAACTCGGAGAGCCCTTGGCCCAGGGCTTCGGCGCAGGCATAGGTGCTCTTGAGGAAATCGCGGATCTCGCGCTCGCCGAACGGACTCAGGCAGGTCGTCCCGAATCCTCCTCCGAAGCCCTTCCCGCCGACGATTCCCACCGTCTCGTCGCCGACCGTGATGACGGTCGATTCGTTCTCGAGCACGGTGATCCCCGCCTCCTCCAGGATGGATCGGACCATGTCCGGGCCTTCGCTGTGGTAGTCGTGGTTGCCCAGGGTAGCGATCTTCGGGATCGAGACGTCCGAAAGCTCTTCGACGAGGACCTCGGCCTCCTCGGCCTTCCCCCAGTTCGTCAAGTCTCCGGCCAAGAGCAAGAGATCGGCCTCCTGGCTGAGGCTCTCGAACTGCGGGCGAATCTTCCCTCGGCCGTGGACGGTGAGGTGAAGGTCGCCCACCGCCGCAATTCGGATCATGGTTCCCCTCCCGGCGTCCCCTTCCCGATGATCTCCGATTGATGGGTGGGCCGGACCTGTCGGACCTGCGTCCGGTTGCTGACCCGCGTGATCTCGGGCATCTCCGTGAGGGCCTGCGTGATCGCCTCTTGCTGCTCGCTCGTCGAGACGAACCCCGAGACCACCACATGGCCCGCCTCCGGAATGTGGATCAAGATATCCGTCAACCCCACCCGCGGATCCGTGGCGAGCTTCTGACGGACCTTGGTCACCAAGTAGACTGGCTCCATGGATCCTCCTCCCCGGCCTCCCTGCGTCGGCACGTCGGGACGTGATCGTGGCGCCGCAAAGGGGCGCCATGCAGGCTCGACCTTTCCCGCCAGGCCCCTTTCCGGGATTGCGCTGGCGCAAGGGCCAGTCGGGGCGGTAGCCTCATCCTAGGGCCGCGCTCCCCGCGAAAGCCATGGCCAAGTCGCCCAAAATGCCGCGCGGAATTGGCCGCCCCCGTCAAGCTGCGGTTAAGCAAGCCGTTGCCCCTGGGGCCCAGGAATGCTAGCATACCTCTAGCTAATGAGAATAAGTCTCAAATACTTGCTCGTCTGCCCGTGCGCCCCGGAAAGGATCCCGATGACGATGCGCGTCGCGCCCTTGATGCTCGCTGGAATCTTGCTGGCCGGTTGCAGCCTGGCCCCTTCCACGCGGACCACGGCCTCGCCGCCCTCCTTTGCCGCGAACGCCGCGAACGCCCCTGCCGACAACCCCATGACCGCGTCCAAAGTCGAGCTCGGCTTCCGCCTCTGGTTCGAGCCCAAGCTCTCCGCCAACAACCGGATGACATGCGCCACCTGCCACCACCACCGCAAGGGATTCTCCAACAACGAGCCCACGGCTCTCGGTGTCAACGGCCAGCGCGGCAAACGCAACACCCCCACCATCTACGGAGCCGCCCATCAAACACATCAGTTCTGGGACGGCCGTGCCAAGACCCTCGAAGAACAGGCCCTCGGCCCCATCACCGACCCCGTCGAGATGGCCTCCCGCATGGAAGACGTCATCGCCAAGCTTTCCGCCATGCCCTACTACCGCGACAAGTTCCAGGAAGTCTTCGGCACCGGCCCCACCCCCGACGGCATCGGCAAGGCGCTGGCCTCCTTCGAACGCGCCCTCACCGTCGGGCCTTCTCCCTACGACCGCTTCCTCGCTGGCGACACGAAGGCCCTCACTGACGCGCAGCAGCGCGGCATGCGCCTCTTCAACGCGCGAAAGACCAGCTGCAGCATCTGCCACAACGGAAAAATCCTCTCCAACGGCCTCTTCGCCAATACCGGCGTCTCCGCCCTCAGCTCCAATCCCGATCCCGGCCGCTTCGCCGTGACCGGCCGCGAAGGCGACCGCGGGGCCTTCAAGGTCCCCACCCTCCTCAACGTCGCCCAAACCGCCCCGTACATGCACGACGGCTCGCTGCCGACCCTCGAAGCAGTCGTCGACTTCTACGACGGAGGCGGAGGCCCCTCCGCCAAGCGACACCCCGCCGTCCGCCCCCTGGGGCTCACGGCCCAGGAGAAAGCCGATCTGGTCGCCTTCCTCCACGCCCTCACCGGCCCCGACAACCTCAAGGAACTGGCCAAGCTCCCAGGCATCCACCGCAAGCCCGAGACGCTCGAACAACTCCCCATCCCCCCCGATCTCTGGCCCTGAAACTTCCAAACACTTCATTACTTGATATGATCGAAAGCGTTCCTTCCACCTCACGACAGGAGCGCTTTCATGCCACGCATCAGCCGTCTCTTGGGTATGCTTTTCCTGGGCTCGGCCTGGACCCTCACCTCGAGTTGCTGGCCCAGTCCTTCCAAATCGCCGCCCCCCGTGGAGGGGTTCTCGGTTCGTCCGGAAAGACGTGATTTCTCTCAAGAACTCCTCGGGCAGCTCGAGGTCCCGGACGGCTTCGAGGTCCAAGCCTTCGCCACGAATCTGGGCAACGTCCGCATGCTGACTCAAGCGCAAGACGGGACGGTCTACGCCACCCGCCGGCGCGAAGCGGACGTCCTCGCGCTCAAGGACGATAACGGCGATCACCGCGCCGACGCGATCCGTTCCGTCGCGAGCGGGCTCCCCTCCCTGAACGGCATCGCCTTGAACGGCAACCGCCTCTACCTCGCGCCCCCCACCCAGGTGCTGGTGGCCGAGATCCGGCAGGACGGAAGCCTCGCCTCTCCCAGCGTCTTCGTCGACGGCCTGCCAGACGGCGGGCAGCACCCGAACCGGACCATCGCCTTCGGCCCCGACGGCAAGTTCTACATCACGGTCGGCAGCACGTGCAACGATTGCGAGGAGCCCAACCCCGATCATGCCGCGATTCAGCGCACCAACGCGGACGGGACGGGCCGGACGATCTTCGCCACAGGCCTGCGCAACACGATCGGGTTCGACTGGCACCCCAAGACCCACGAGCTCTGGGGCATGGACCACGGGACCGATTGGCGCGGAGACAACAATCCCCCCGAGGAACTCAACCAAATCGTCCAGGCTGGAAACTATGGCTGGCCGTACTGCTTCGGCGAGAAGCAGGTCGATGCCTACACACCCTCCAAGCCTCCGGGCCAGTCACGCGAGGCCTACTGCGAGGGGACCTTGGCGCCTACCTTGACTTATCAGGCGCATAGCTCACCCCTGGGACTGGCCTTCTACGACCGGAGCCGCTACCCGGAAGCGACGCGCTTCCCCGCGGAGTACGACGGAGACGCGTTCGTGACCTTTCACGGGTCCTGGAACCGGCAGACCCCTGTCGGTTACAAGGTCGCGCGCGTTCGCTTCGAGAACGGGAGACCGGTTCGCTTCGAGGACTTCCTGACCGGGTTCCTGATCGAGGACGGCAAGGCGCAATTCGGGCGCCCCGCGGGGATCACGGTCGCCCGCGACGGCGCGCTGCTCTTCGCGGACGACAGCAACGGGGTCATCTACCGCGTCAGTCGGCGGGGATCTTGAGTCGTCCCGAGGGTGACGAAGATGATCTCGGCAAGGCGCCGATAGCCTATGGCACTCGGATGAAATCCGTCGGCGCTGAGGTACTCGGGATGGGCGTCGATCTCCGCGGAGTACGCGGCGAGGTCGATGACGCGCGCGCCATGCCGCTGGCCCAGCACCGCCACGGCGCGTTGCCAAGCCGGCAATTGTTGCCGGATGCGGACACGCTCGGCGCGAAAGGCCGGAAGGCGATCGAGGTCCGGCAGGTTGATGACGACGAGGCGCGCCTCGCTCTGTGCCAGCTCCACGAGGATCGCCTCCAGTTCACGCTGAAAACGCGGGAGGGGCTTCTCGGCCAGGAAGTCGTTGACCCCGATCCAGAGGACGACCGTGTCCGGCTTTGCTTTCAAGACATCCGGCAGCCCGAGGTCGAGCACCTGATGCGCCTGCCATCCCGAGACCCCCACCTTGAAGAAGCGGGTCCCCTCCGGCATGAAGGAGGCGAGGACCGGGGCCCAACCCTCGTCTTCAGGATGCGTGGCACCGACTCCGACCACGTCGGAAGCCCCCAGCGCCACCAGGGCCACGCTCTGCGGGGCAGCCGGCTCGTTGAGGGTCCCCCTGGCGCAGCCCACGGTCATCACGACCAGTAAGCCGCGCGCAGCGGTCCGCAAGAATGAGGTTCGGAAGGCTTTGATTCGCGTCATAAGCGCCTCAGCGTATCGAATCGCGCTCCAAGCCACAAGCGACGAGCAAGAAAACCCGCTGAGGCCGCGGCCTTCCCCCCGACCAAAATGCCGAAGCCCCGGGGTCTCCGGGGCTTCGGCATTTATTTTGGGGTGGCGTCAGACTTCGAGTGCGGCGGGTTCCGGCTCGAAGGTGAAACCGTCGGGACCGTGGTCCACCCGGACCGTCTGGCCGGGAAGGATGCGTTGCTCCAGGAGCAAGCGTCCCAGCGGCGACTCGATCTTGCGCTGGATGACCCGGCGCAGCGGGCGTGCTCCGTACGCGGGCTCGTAACCTTCCTGCGCGATCGCCTCCTTGGCCTCCGAGCTCAGCTTCAGGGCCACGCCCTGCTCCCGCAGCTTCGCTTCGGTCCTGGCGATCAAGAGGTCGATGATGCGCATCAGATCCGCCTTTTCCAGCGGCTTGAAGGCGATGATCTCGTCGATGCGGTTGAGGAACTCCGGCCGGAAGACCGACTTGAGGGCCTCGAACGCCTCCTCCTTTTGCTTGCCCCAGGACGGGCTCTCGGGCTCCAGCGGCGGCCGGAATCCCAGCGACTCCGTGACCATGTGCTGGGCTCCGACGTTGGAGGTCATCAGGATGAGGGTGTTCTTGAAGTCCACCGTGCGGCCCAGGCTATCCGTCAATCGGCCGTCGTCGAGAAGCTGCAGCAACAAGTTGAAGACGTCGGGGTGGGCCTTCTCGATTTCGTCGAAGAGCAGGACCGCGTAGGGACGGCGCCGCACGGCCTCGGTGAGCTGGCCCGCCTCGTCGTGACCGACGTAGCCCGGAGGGGCTCCGACCAGGCGAGAGACCGTGTGCTTCTCGCCGTACTCGCTCATGTCGAAGCGGATCATGGCGCTCTCGTCGTGGAACATGAATTCCGCCAGCGCGCGCGCCGTCTCGGTCTTTCCGACGCCGGTCGGCCCGATGAAGAGGAAGGAACCGATCGGGCGGTTGGGATCCTTGAGGCCAGAGCCCGCGCGGCGGAGGGCCTCGGCGATCGCCCCCACCGGCTCCGCCTGTCCGATCACCCGCCGGCCGAGATGGACCTCGGCCTCCAGCAAGCGCTCGACCTCCGTCTTCTGCAAACGAACGGCCGGAATGCCGGTCCACTCGCTGACCACGGCGGCGATTTCCTCGGCGGTCACCTGCGGCACGGCGATCCCGGTCTCGGCCTTCCATTCCTTGCGCAGGCTTTCAAGCTCCGCGCTGAGGGCATCCACCTCGGTCTTGCGGCGCGCGGCGTCCTCGAAGCGCTCGCTCCGCACGGCGGCTTCCTTCTCACGCGTGGCCTCGGCCAGCCGTGCCTCCAGGTCCTTGAGGCGGTCGGGGCCCGTCGAGCCGGCCAGCCGCAGCATCGCGGAGGCCTCGTCCAGCAGGTCGATGGCCTTGTCCGGGAGGAAGCGATCCGTCACGTAGCGCTCCGAAAGCTTCACGGCGGCGACCAGGGCCTCGTCGGCGATCTTCACCCGGTGATGGGCTTCGTAGGCGTCTCGCAGGCCGCGCAGGATCGCGATGGCCTCGTCCGTCGAGGGCTCGCCGACCTTGACCGGCTGGAAGCGGCGCTCCAGGGCGGCATCCTTCTCGATGTGCTTGCGGTACTCGTCGAGGGTGGTGGCGCCCACGCAGCGCAGCTCGCCCCGGGCCAGCGCCGGCTTCAGGAGGTTGGCGGCATCCGTGCCTCCTTCCGCCGAGCCGGCTCCGATGACCGTGTGCAGCTCGTCGATGAAGAGGATGACGTCGGATTTCTGCTGAAGCGCGTCGATCAGGCCTTTCAGGCGCTCCTCGAACTCCCCGCGGTACTTGGTCCCCGCGAGCAAGGCCCCGAGGTCCAGCGCCAGGACGGTGGCATCCTTGAGGGTCTCGGGCACCTCTCCGGCGACGATCCGCTGGGCCAGGCCTTCGGCGATGGCGGTCTTGCCGACGCCGGGCTCTCCGATCAGGACCGGGTTGTTCTTGGTCTTGCGCGAGAGGATCCGGATGACCCGCTCGATTTCCTGGTGCCGGCCGATGACCGGATCGACCTTGCCGGCCTTGACGCGGGCGGTGAGGTCGGTGGTGTACGGAAGCTCCGCGGATCCCTGCGCCCGAGGGGGCATGGCTCCCTCCTGGGGCTTGGCGTCGCGGGGGCCTCCGAGGATCTGAGCGGCCAGGCTCTCGCCCTCGTGCACGATGCCGGCGAGCAAGTGGTCGGGGGCGATGAAGCCCGAGCCTTGCTGGTGGGCGATCTGGCCGGCCAGGCGCATCGCCTGCTTCATGCGGGGGCTGAGATCCACGGCCTCCGGCGAAAGGGGATCGCGCTGCGGGTAGGCCGATTCGATGGCCTCACGGACCTGCGATGCCTTGAGTCCCTTCGAGGCAAGTTCATTGCCGGCCTCCGTCCCGCTGGTGAGGATTCCCAGGAGGACGAACTCGGGGCCGACTTCGGGGCAGCCGCGTTCGGCCGCCCAGGTGCAGGCGGCCTTCAGGGAGGCGAGGGCCTCCTCGGAAAGGGTGACGCGGGGAGGGGCGGAACGGCGGGAAAGTGCCGAAGGCAAGCCCCCTCCGACTCCCTGAGCTTCCGCGCAAGCGGGGCAGAGCTTCCAGGTTTGCTGGTGACCGTTGATCGAAACCCGGTAGACCATGGCGGCGGGCTGGGACGCGCAACGCTGACAAAGCATCCGATTCCTCCTTAGAAGCGCGGAGGGAGCCTTCCCTCGTCTGAGCACATGAGGAGGATAATAACTTGAGTGCCTTGCTGTCAAGTACCCTGATTAAACACACGGGAGATGATCGGCATGGGGGGGAATCGCGCGCATGCGCCAAGGCCCCCGGGAAACCCCGGGGGCCTTGGCGTTCAGGACCGCGCGGCGGTCTAATGAGACGGGGTCGTGCTAGACGAGCGCGGCCGACTTCTTGAAGAAGGCCTTGGACTTCTCGGGCTCGGGGATGATGGTGTCCTTGCCGGGCTTCCAGTCGGCGGGGCAGACTTCGCCGTAGGTCTCGACGTGGGTGAGGGCGTCGATCATGCGGAGGGTCTCCTCGACGGAGCGGCCCAGGGGCAGGTTGTTGATGACCATGTGCTGGATGACGCCGTTCTTGTCGACGAGGAAGAGGCCGCGGAAGGCGACGCCGTCGTTCTCGAGGAGGACGCCGTAGTCACGGGAGATCTGCTTGGTGAAGTCAGCGACCAGGGGATACGTGAGGCCCTGGATGCCGCCGTCCTCGAGCTTGGTGTTGACCCAGGCGAGGTGGGAGAAGTGGGAGTCGGTCGAGATGCCGATGACTTCGGTGTTCCGCTTGCGGAACTCCTCGATCTTGTCCGAGAAGGCCAGGATCTCGGTGGGGCAAACGAAGGTGAAGTCGAGGGGGTAGAAGAAGACGACGACGTTCTTGCCCTTGTAGTCGGCCAAGGAGACTTCCTTGAACTGACCGTTGACCACCGCGGTGGCCTTGAATTCGGGAGCCTTCATCTGGGGTTGCAGCATGATTTCCTCCTAGTTGGCGATGTTGCGTGGAAGTGATTAGACCGCGGCGTGGACACCCGCGTGGGTGGCCATGAGCCAGCGTTCGGCGTCGATGGCGGCCATGCAGCCGGTGCCGGCTGCGGTGATCGCCTGACGGTAGACGGAGTCCTGCACGTCGCCGGAGGCGAAGACGCCTTCGACGCTGGTGCGGGTGCCGTCGTGGGTGACGATGTAACCGTTGGAGTCCAGCTCGAGCTGGCCCTTGAAGAGGTCGGTGGTGGGTTTGTGGCCGATGGCGATGAAGACGCCGTCGGTGGCAAGCTCCTGCATCTCACCGGTCTGGGTGTCGCGCAGGCGGACGGCCTTGACCGTCTCGGTGCCGTGGTCGAGGATGTCGTCGACGGCGGCGTTCCAGACGAACTTGATCTTGGGGTTGTCGAAGGCGCGCTGCTGCATGATCTTGCTGGCGCGCAGCTGATCGCGGCGGTGGACGACGGTGACCGACTGGCACATGTTGGCGAGGAAGTTGGCTTCCTCCATGGCGGTATCTCCGCCGCCGACGACGATGACGTCCTTGCCGCGGAAGAAGAAGCCGTCACAGGTGGCGCAGGCGGAGACGCCGCGGCCCTGCAGGCGCATCTCGGCGTCGAGGCCGAGCCAGAGGGCGCTCGCTCCGGTGGCGATGATGATGGCTTGGGCTTCGTGCAGCTGGTCCTTGCTGTCCCAGACCTTGAAGGGGCGGGTGGAGAAATCGACCCGGGTGATGACGTCGGTGACGATGCGGGTGCCGAAGCGTTCGGCCTGTTGGCGGAAGAGCTGCATCATCTCGGGACCCTGGACTCCCTGGGGGAAGCCGGGGTAGTTCTCGACGTCGGTGGTGATCATGAGCTGGCCGCCGGGAGCGCTGCCTTCGAAGAGGATGGGGTTGAGGTTGGCGCGGGCGGCGTAGATGCCGGCGGTGTAGCCGGCGGGTCCGGCTCCGATGATGAGGACGTTGTTGACCATCTGAATTGACCTCGATTGGATCGGCGAGCGTTTCGACTCGACAGGGGGGCTACCCGGCCGTCAGGTTCCCGGCGCTGGGGTTACGGGTGCCGCGCAGCAGCACCTCCACGGAGCGGACGCGGTAGTCCGCTGCCAGGGCCGGCTCCAGCCGGATATCGGCGGGATCGACGTCGAGCAGCTCTCCGGTCTCCTCGTCGAGGAAGTGGTAATGGGAGGTGAGGTTGTTGTCGTAGAGCACGGCGTCGCTATGCGGCAGGCGCAACTCCCGCAACAACCCCGCCTCCACCAGAATGCGCAGGGTGTTGTAGACGGTGGCGAGGCTCATCTTGGGGAAGTTCTGATCCACCCAGAGCTTCACGTCCTCCGCGCTCGGGTGCTCGGCGTCGCAGAGCACGAAGCGGCAGATGGCGATCCGCTGCGCGGTCGCGTTGATCCCGCTCCGCTTGAGGACCGCCTCGATCTGATGGGGACTGAGACATGAAGGTTTAATCGCCATAGATATAGAATAATTCTAAACCCCGGGGCCGTCAACCCTCGCGCCCCCTACCCGTCCTCGCCCATGTCCTGGGGCGGCGGCAGGGAGACGTCCTCCCCGTAACGCGGCGGCAGGATCCGCTCCTCGGGAACCTGGCCGCGGAAGTACTCCTCGGAGCCCTCGAGCGGTCGTTCGAGCGGTCGTTCGCGCGCCGTGTCGATCTCCGGTTCACGCTGCATGCTCATGCGGGCCTCCTTCCATGCCGCGATCCTCTCAAGGGAGAGCCCCGCTCACAAGGGCGTCTTGCCAAAACTTCCCGGGCCGATTCGAGCGGGCAAACGCGCAGCGGCCCCCGCTCCGAAACCGGAACGGGGGCCGCAATGCCTGCATGCGCCTAGTAAGGAAGCTCGGGCAGCGTCTGATCCGCCATCGGCGCTCCCGTGAGCGCCTTCATGAACGCCACCAGATCCGCCTTCTCCTGGGCCGTCAGCTTCAACGGCACCATCAAGGGGCTCTTGTTGGGCACGTTCTCGCCGCCCTGGTCGTAATGCTCGACCAGCTCCTCCAGCGTCGCGATCGACCCGTCATGCATGTACGGAGCCGTCAACGCCGCGTTCCGCACGGTCGGGGTCTTGAACGCCCCCAGATCCGCCGGGTTCTTCGTCACGTCGAAGCGGCCCTTGTCCGTGGTCCCCGAGCCCTTCACCCCGATGTTGTGGAACTTGCTGTCCGAGAAGTTGGGGCCCGAGTGACAGGTGATGCAAAGCGCCTTGGTCGTGTAGAGCTGGTAGCCCCGCTTGGCCTCCTCGCTCATCGCCGCGTCGTCGCCCGCCGCCCAGCGGTCGAAGGCCGAGTCGCCGCGCACCACCGTCCGCTCGTAGGTGGCGATCGCCTTGGCGATGTTGTCGAAGCTCACCGGTTCTCCGAAGACCTGCTGGAACCGCTCCGCGTAAGCCGGAATCCCCTGCAGGCGCTTCACCACCACGTCCGGATCCGCGTTCATCTCGACCTTGGAAGTGATGGGCCCCTTGGCCTGCTCCTCGAGGGTCGCCGCCCGGCCGTCCCAGAACTGATGCGTGTAGTAGGCCGCGTTCAAGACCGTCGGAGAATGCCGGCCCAGCAGCTGATCGCCCACGCCGACGGACAAGCCCACGCCCTCGCCCCATCCAAAGCTGGGGTTATGGCAGGTCGCGCAGGAGACCCGCTGCGTGCCCGAAAGCCGGGTGTCGAAGTAGAGCATCTTGCCCAGCTCCACCTTCTCCGGGGTCATCGGGTTGTCGACCGGATGCTCCACCGGAGGCAACGGCCCCAAACCACCGGCCAATTGGCGGGCCGCCTTCGGGGCGGATCCCGATGCGGCCGGCTCGGAGCCTTGCTGGCACCCAGCCAAGAGAAGCGTTCCGGCGACGAGGGAAATCACGATCGGTTTCATGCGGCCTCCACGGGGGCGGATACTGAGCGCCCTAGACAATCAAGCACAACTAGTTTTAGAATAGTTCTAAACCCTTGTCAAGCCCATCACGCCTGACCCTCGGCGATTATACTTGAGGGAACGGCTGTCCCCTACCGTAGTTTCTCAGGAGATTTCCCCATGATCGCGCCCGGAACTCCCGCCCCCGACTTCTGCCTCACGGGCATCGACGCCCAAGGCGTCGAAAAGGAATACCGCCTCTCCGAGCTGCTCGAGGCCGGCAAGCCCATCGTCCTCTTCGCCTACCCCCGGGACAACACCCCGGGCTGCACCACCGAGGCCTGCGACTTCCGCGATCGCCTCCCCGCCGCCGACGCCCTCATCCTGGGCGTGAGCGCCGACAGTCTGGACAGTCACCGCAAGTTCCAGGCCAAGCACAGCCTCAACTTCCCCCTGCTCAGCGACCCGGAAAAGGTCATGCTGACCGCCTACGGCGCCTGGGGCGAGAAGAAGCTCTACGGCAAGACGTCCATGGGCATCATCCGCTCCACCTTCGTCATCCACCCGGACGGCACGCTCGCCAAGGCCTACCGCAGCGTGAAGGTCAACGGACACGCCGAGAAGGTCCTCGGCGACCTCTAATCCGCTAGGTCAAGCCATGAATCAACCGCTCCGCGGCCCGCGACGGATGAATGATCGCGAGGAAGAACGCGGTGAACTCGGAGCGTGGGGGCAATCCTTCCCGCTGCAACGGCTCCGCGAGCCGTGCCATCGCCTCGCGGAGGGCGTCGGGCCGCGACGTCCGCAAGGCCTCGAGCAGCAGCGGGCCCGAGCCCGACGCGTCTTCCAAGGTCTTTAGCTCCGGCTCCAACCAGTGATCCAAGGGGACCCAGCGCCCCTCGAGCGCGAAGAGCAACCGGGAGAGGGCTTTGACGCCGCGCGCCACGATGAGCGTGGCCGCCGCGTCGAAGCCGCGCGTCAGGCACTTCTCGGCGCGGCTTGCCGCTAGGTAGACGTCCACGTACGCATGCTGAAGGCGTGCCGCCCGGAACTCCGAGGACATGGCCCCCGCCGCCTTCACGGCCCGCCCCACCCTCCCGTCGCGATCGAAGAGGATCCCGTCCCCCTCGTACGGCCAATGGTCGAGATCCCGCGGGGAGCCGGCCTTGCTCTCGAGATCCGCGAGCGAGGTGAGGTAGGCATCGTAAATCAACCGGCGAGGCGAACCGTCCTCCGCCACCCGGATCACAGAACAATCGCTCGGGTGCAGCCGCGCATGGGCCGCGTCGCTCAAGACGACCTCCAGGTCATCGTCCGAGAGCGCGTCTCCGTGACCGCGGCTCTTGGATCCGACCCTCAGGATCCCCAGCACGTCCGGATCCTCCGCCCAGCGGGCCACCTGGGCCTTGGTCTCCTCGAACAAGGGCTGCATCCGTCAAACCTTTCTTTCGATTGCGCGAGCGCCAAACCCGTCGCAGCGTCTCATGGCTTCCAGGCAACCATGGGGCCGATTGGCCCGTCAAGCCGCGGCGCCCGCGCGATCGCGGGGTATGATGGGAGCAGTCGCGCACGGCATTGAGGAGGCCCGATGTCCCAGTTCTACGACGCGGTTTACCGTGCCACCTGCATGATCCCGCCGGGCCGGGTGACCACCTACGGGACGCTGGCCGCCATGCTCGGTCGCCCCATGGCCTCCCGGGCCGTCGGCTATGCGCTGCGGGCCCTGCCCGACGGAACGGACGTCCCCTGGCACCGCGTCATCAACGCGCAAGGTCGGATCAGCCTCAAGGCGCGGCACCCCGGCGAGACCGATCAGCAGCGGCACCTCCTGGAGCAGGAAGGAGTCGCCTTCGATGCCGAGGATCGCGTCGATCTCCAAGTTTTCGGCTGGGCCGGCACCCTCCCGGACGCCTTGCACCCCGGAGAGTATCCTCCCCGCGGGCGTTAGCGGCGCTGCGCCGGTTCGACGACCGGCTGCTCTTCCGGGGCGAAGGTGATCCGCATGTCGCGGGCGGTCGTCATCAGCGCGAGGCTGATGCCGAGGACCACCCCGAAGACCAGGTGCCCGAAGAAGAAGGTCGCCGTGCCGAAGACCTGTTGCAAGCCCGCCAGGTAGACCCCTCCGAACCCGAAGAACATCCAGACCAACGTCGCGTAGACGAAGCCGGCCAGGGCCTGCCACAGCCACTTGCGGGCTTGCGGCGCCATGAAGGCCTCGACGAAGGCGCCGAAGACCACGCCCAGCCCCGCGCTCAGGAGGGCGTGAATCAGCAAGCCGGTCAGGCTCTGGGCCGCCACGAAGCTGCCGGCGGGAAGCTCGCCGGGAAGCGGGCGGAAGAACGGAAGCACCGTGGCGATCCCGTTGGGCGGGAACCACGCGCCAAGCCCGTAGGCGGCGTACGTGGCCATCAGGAAGAGCATCATCGCCGCCCCGCCGATGAGCCCCGCCAGCACCGTCTTGACCCACCACCCCTTGGGCCGGCCGTCGGGACCCGGTTGATTCGCCCAACTCATCGTCACTCTCCTCAGGTTTCACCCCGGTCTTCCAGGCAGCATCATAGAGGGGGGACCGGGCGGGGACAACACGCGTTCAGGCGTCGCAGCGAAACTGCGCGCCTGGCACCACGGAAATCGCCGGAGGAGTCGACTTCATGATCGGGACACGGTAGGATCAGACGTCCCCTCATGTTGAAAGGCTTGCCGTGTCCACGTTCGAAACCCTCGCGATCGCCCCCGACCTCCTATCTAAGCTCGCCCCGATGGGCATCACCGAGCCCACCGAGATCCAATCCGCCGCCATCCCCCCGCTCCTCGAGGGCAAGGACGCCATCCTCCAGGCCCAGACCGGCACCGGAAAGACGCTCGCTTACTTGCTTCCCGTGCTCAGCCGCCTCGACCCCGAGCGCAAGGACCTTCAGGCCATCATCATCGCCCCCACCCACGAGCTCAGCATGCAGATCGTCTCCGTGATCCGCGAGCTCACCGAAGGCGGCCCGCTCTTCGCCCAGCAGCTCATCGGAGGAGCGAACATCCGCCACCAGATCGAGCGCCTCAAGAAGAAGCCCCCGATCGTCGTGGGAACCCCGGGACGACTCGCCGAGCTCATCTCCTCGGGGAAGCTCAAGGCCCAGTTCGCCCGCATGGTCGTGATCGACGAGGTCGACCAGCTGCTGGACCCGACCTTCCGCAACGAGGTGATCCGGATCCTGAAGGCCATCCCCCGCTCCCGCCAGACCATCTTCGCCTCGGCCACCATCCCCGCCGAGGTG
Organism: Candidatus Sericytochromatia bacterium; assembly: GCA_036676495.1. Lineage (GTDB taxonomy): Bacteria > Cyanobacteriota > Sericytochromatia > S15B-MN24 > UBA4093 > UBA4093. Next base: position 26,445 of record JAKFCT010000059.1, on the reverse strand, counting down.
CAGGACGTCGCCCGGCGGTGGATGAACGACCCCCTGCACCTGCGCGCCGAAGGCCCCCTGAAGCTTCCCACCGGCATCACGCATGGCGTCGTCGTCGTCGAGGAGCGCGACAAGCTCGATACCCTTCGCCGCCTGCTCCATGCCTACCAGCCGAAGGCGGCCCTCGCCTTCGTCAACGACGCGCGCCGCATGGACGAGCTGATCAGCAAACTGAGTTTCAAGGGGCTGCGCGTGGCGGCCTTGCAGGGAGGCGCGCACAAGCTGGAGCGCTCCGCCGTGCTCAAGGACTTCCGTGACGGCAAGATCCAGCTGCTGCTGGCCACGGAAGTCGCCGCCCGGGGCCTGGACATCCCCGGCCTCACCCATGTCTTCAACCTGGACCTGCCCACCGACGGAGATCACTACCTCCACCGGGCGGGACGCACCGGCCGCAGCGGACAACCCGGAACCGTCGTCTCCGTGGTCACCGAGCGCGAGCGCTTCGTCATCGACAAGTTCGCAAAGGCCCTGGGCATCCCCTTCGAGCGGATCGAGATCGCGCATGGCAAGGTGCATCGCGCCTCGCCGCAAAGCTAGCCCCCCCATGCGCCTGCTCGTCGATGGCGACGCATGCCCCGTCAAGGACCTGATCCAGCGTGCGGCCGCAAGGCTCGAGCTGCCCATGATCCTGGTGAGCAACCGCCCGATGGCCTTCGGGAACGAACCCGGGGTCACTCCCGTCATCGTCACGGAGGGGCCCGACCAAGCGGATCGCTGGATCATCGACGCGGTCGCCCCGGAGGACCTCGTCATCACGGCGGACATCCCCCTGGCCGCCGCCATCGTGGCCAAGGGGAGCGTGGCGCTGGGGCATCGCGGAGAGATCTTCGACGCCTCCACCATCGGCGAGGCGAAGGCGCGCTGGACCCTGATGAACTCCCTGCGCGAGCAAGGGCTCGAACTCGGAGGCCCCAAGGCCTTCAGCCAGAAGGATCGGGCCTCCTTCGCCAACGCCCTGGATCAGTTGCTCCGGCGCAAGCGGTTCCCTCCCCGCAGCTAGCGCCTCCCCGCGGTCACCCCCGGTAGAAACTGCCGAAGACAGGCGTACCCCGACGGGGTATCCTCGGGACGGAAGGCGGAAGCGGCAGCTCCCCCTCACCGAGACCGGCCTCCATGGCGAGGCGAGCCCTGCAACGATGAACATGACCGGTCACTACGGGGAAACCCAGCGCCGGCCTTCCCCGGGGATCATCGCAATGGGGGCGAGAACCCCGGGGATTCACCTCAAGGAGGGAACCGTGAGCGACGGAAAATTCCAGGCCTCGTTCGAAGGCAAAGTAGCCCTGGTCACCGGTGGCGCGTCGGGCATCGGCGAAGCGTGTGTTCGCTGCTTCGCGGCGGGCGGCGCCAAGGTCGTGGTGGCCGACCTCAACCTCGAAGCCGGCGAGAAGTTGGCCGCGTCGGTTCGCGAGGCAGGCGGACAGGCGGCAGCCGTGAAGGTCGACGTGGCGGATGCCGCCTCGGTGGAAGCCATGGTCGCCTTCGCCAAGGAGCAATTCGGCGGCCTGGACATCGCCGTCAACAACGCCGGCATCGGAGGCGAGAACAACCCCACCGGCCAGCAATCGCTGGAAGGCTGGAACAAGGTCATCGCCGTCAACCTGAGCAGCGTCTTCTACTGCATGCGCTACGAGATCCCCGCCATGCTCGAGCGAGGAGGCGGTGCCATCGTCAACGTCGCGTCGATCCTGGGCTCCGTGGGCTTCGCCGGCAGCCCGGGCTACGTGGCCGCCAAGCACGGCGTGGTCGGCCTGACCAAGTCCGCCGCGCTCGAGTACGCCACCCAGGGCATCCGAGTCAACTCCGTCGGCCCCGGCTTCATCGAAACCCCCCTGCTCGCCGCCGTCGAGGAGATGAAGGCCGCGATCGCCTCCCTGCACGCCATGAAGCGCCTCGGCAAAGCCGAGGAGGTCGCCAACCTCATCTGCTTCCTGGCCTCCGACCAGGCCTCCTTCATCACCGGCAGTTACCACCTCGCCGACGGCGGCTACACCGCTCCGTAACCCGGACTCCTCCACTCTCACCCCGAAACGCCCCCGCCCGCCGGGGGCGTTTCGCGCTCCGGGCCCCGATCGCGCTCAGCGGAGGCCGGATCCCGGGCGGCACGCTCGCCGCTCGCCGGGAACGCCCGAACGGCCCGACAATTGTTTACATGCGCCCCGCGCGATCCTAGACTGAGGGCGCCACACGCATCCCATGGGCCCGGGGCCTGGATCCGGTTGCAAGCGCCATGCCCCGGCGGATCGGGTACAGCGGATCGGAGAGTGAGATGGACGCGTCGGAGCGAGCCCCCAGAGTCCTGGCCATGGCCGGCAGCCTTCGCAAGGACTCCTACAACAAGCAGTTGATCCGGGTCGGGGCGGAGGCGCTGCGCCACGCCGGAGCCGAGGTCGACCTGCTGGAGCTCAGGGACGTGGCAATGCCCCTCTATGACGGGGATCTGGAAAACGAGACCGGCCTGCCGCCGGGAGCCGTCGAGTTCAAGCGCCGGCTGGGACTGGCGGACGGCTTCATGTTCGCATCTCCCGAGTACAACTACTCGATCCCGGGCACCTTCAAGAATGCCATCGACTGGGCCTCGCGCGGCGAGGAGGACGTCTTCGGAGAAAAGGTGGCCGCGTTGATGGCCGCCTCCCCGGGAGGAGCGGGGGGCATGCGGATGCTGCCGCATCTCCGGCAAGTCCTCACGGCCCTGAATGTCTGGCTACTGCCCGCTCAGGTCACCCTGGCCAAGGCCGACTCCGCCTTCAACCCGGACGGCGCGCTGGTTTCCTCGCACACCGCCAAGCAGGTCCAGGACCTCGCCGACGCGCTGGTCGCGGAACTCAAGCTCCGCCTCCGACCCGCCATGCCCGTGACGTTCTATCCGGAAGACGCAGAGCGCCCGACGGCGCCCTAGGGGAAAGGAGCCTACCATGCCCTGGACGATCGATCCCGCCCACAGCCGCGTGGGATTCGCGATCCGACACATGATGATCTCGACGGTCCGCGGCGAGTTCACGGACTTCGAGGGAACGGTGGACCTCGACGAGCAGGACCCGACGCGCTCGCGCGCGACCGGCAGCGTCAAGGTCGCGAGCATCGATACCGGTAACGCCGAGCGCGACGGCCATCTCCGCAGCGGCGACTTCTTCGATTCGGGCACCCATCCGACGATCCGCTTCGAGAGCCGCCGGGTCGAAGCGAAGGGCGAAGGGCAGTTCCGCGTGACGGGCGATCTCACGATGCATGGCGTCACGAAGGAAATCACGCTCGAGGGCGAACTGACCGCTCCGGCCAAGGATCCCTGGGGGAACACGCGGCGCGGGGTGAGCATGAGCGGGAACTTGAACCGGAAGGATTTCGAGCTCACCTGGAACCAGGCCCTCGAGGCGGGCGGAGTCCTGGTGGACGACAAGGTGAAGCTGGAACTCGACCTCGAGATCGTGCAGGCGGCGCCGCAGGAAGCCTCCAAGCTTGCCGAGACCGAGTCGCAGGCGGCCTCTCGGGGCTAGGAATCCGCGTAAAAAAACCGTCGTGATGCCGGAGCATCACGACGGAAGCGGATTCCGCGAGCGGGAGATGAGACGCAGCTAGCGCTTGCGGTGCATCTGGCAATCGCGCTGCGGCTTGACTTGGCCGTTCGCTGCGATTTGCTCGCCGAATGCGGTTTCGGGATAAAAGACCGTCGTCCCTGCTTTTTTGGAGCATTTGGGGCAGCTCTTTTCCAAGAACTTCTCACCGGTCTCGGGATCCTGTTCGCGACGATACAAATTGTCCTTGAACGGGTCCAGAACTTTGGCGCGGCCCTTCATCGACGTTGCCACCCTAGATCCGCGGCTTGGGCTGGAAGCAGGCGCGGCACTGGACCGGCTTGCCCGAGATGGGTTCGAAGGGAACCGTGGTCTCCACGCCGCAGCTGCTGCAGATGGCCGGATACATGGTCCGGGGCGCCATCGTGCTGGTCATCCCGGAGGGACCGGCGCTGGGCCCGCCCGCCGGAGCGGAAGCGGGGCTCGGAGCCGGACGACCGAAACGCCGGGCAGAAGAGGACTTCTTCTTGTGCAGCGCCGCGTAGGCTTGGTTCCGCTTGGCCTTCTCGGCCTTGGTATTGTTTTTTCCCATCGTTACTTCCGGAAGCAATCGCGGCAGTAGACAGGCTTCATGCCGTTGGGCTTGAAGGGGACCTGGGTCGCCGTGCCGCAGGAGCTGCAGGTGACGTCGTGCATCTCGCGGGCCGAGCTGCCGAAACCGCCCGAGCTACGACCGCCGCCGAAGCCGGAGCCGCCACGGTTGGCCTTGGCCTCGATCCGGCAAGGCTTGCAACGACGCGGGGGGTTGGTGAAACCCTTCTCCGCGAAGAACTCCTGCTCGGAAGCCGTGAAGGGGAACTGGGTCCCGCAGTCGACACAGGTCAGCGTCTGTTCGGTAAACATGGTCAAGTCGAAATCTCCTCTGATTCAGGGGTTGAGAACACCGGGCCTAGGCCCGTTTACGGAAGCTAATGCGACCTCGCGTGAGGTCATAGGGGGAGAGCTCAATCTTGACGCGGTCTCCCTGAAGGACCTTGATGCGGAACTTCCGCATCTTTCCGGCCAAGTGACCCAAGACAACCACGTTATTGTCGAGCAACACGCGAAACATGCCGTTCGAGAGCGCCTCTTGGACAATGCCCTCGACTTCAATCGTCTCTTCTTTCATTCGTCTCCAAAAAAAAACGGTCCGCGTTGTTAAAACGCCGACTCGCCATTTAACAATCACCTCTTGGCCACTGATTTCAGGCTCAGGGCTTATGTCACTATTACGATAGCACCCCCGTGAACAGATGTAAAGAGGGGAACTTCGCCGCTCGCTCCCCGGCCGGCCAGGGCGGCCGGAAAACCCCCGTCTCATGCCGGATTCTTCGGAGAAAACTAACGTATATTGCCAGGTTGACGCCGGGAGCCCCGCGCGATAGCGTGAACATGGTACGATCCGCAGAGCAGACGACCGCATGCAACGCGTCATGCTGTTCCGTGTCCATCAAAGGGAGAAGCACCTATGCAGAAGATCAAGGTGGTCAATCCCATCGTCGAACTCGACGGCGATGAGATGACGCGCATCATTTGGCAGTTCATCAAGGAAAAGTTGATCCTGCCTTACCTCGACATCGATCTCAAGTACTACGACCTCGGCATCGAGTCCCGCGACCAGACCGACGACAAAATCACCGTCGAGGCCGCCGAAGCCATCAAGAAGTACGGCGTCGGCGTCAAGTGCGCCACCATCACCCCCGACGAAGCCCGCGTCAAGGAATTCAACCTCAAGAAGATGTGGAAGTCGCCCAACGGCACCATCCGCAACATCCTCGACGGCACCGTCTTCCGGGAGCCCATCATCTGCAAGAACGTGCCCCGCCTGGTGCCCGGCTGGACCCAGCCCATCGTCATCGGCCGTCACGCCTTCGGAGACCAGTACCGCGCCACCGACTTCGTCGTGCCCGGTCCCGGCAAGCTCACGATGAAGTTCGAGGGCGCCGACGGTCAGGTCACCGAGTACGAGGTCTTCAACTTCCCCGGCGCCGGCGTCGCCATGGGCATGTACAACCTCGACGAGTCCATCCGCGGCTTCGCCCGCTCCTGCATGAACTACGGTCTCTCGAAGGGCTGGCCGGTCTACCTCTCCACCAAGAACACCATCCTCAAGGCCTATGACGGCCGCTTCAAGGATCTCTTCCAGGAGATCTACGACACCGAGTTCAAGGCCAAGTTCGAGGCCGCCGGCATCTCCTACGAGCACCGCCTGATCGACGACATGGTCGCCGCGGCCCTCAAGTGGTCGGGCGGTTTCGTCTGGGCCTGCAAGAACTACGACGGCGACGTCCAGTCCGATACCGTGGCCCAGGGCTTCGGCTCGCTCGGCCTGATGACCTCGGTCCTCTTGAGCCCCGACGGCAAGACCGTCGAAGCCGAGGCCGCCCACGGCACGGTCACCCGTCACTACCGCCAGCACCAGCAGGGCAAGGAGACGTCGACCAACCCGATCGCCTCCATCTTCGCCTGGACCCGTGGCCTCTACTACCGCGCCCAGTTCGACGGCACCCCCGAGGTCGCCAAGTTCGCCACCACCTTGGAGAGCATCTGCGTCGAGACCGTCGAAGCCGGCTTCATGACCAAGGACCTCGCCATCCTCATCGGCCCCGACCAGCCCTGGCTGACCACCACCCAGTTCCTGGACAAGCTCGACGAGAACCTGCGCAAGAAGATGGAACTGGTGGCCACCACCACCATCCCCAAGGCAGCCCCTGCCGAGCAGCAGGTCTAACCCGGCGACGGGATCCCGCGATCCCGAGCCCCAAGACCCGAAGGTCCTCCACCAAACGGTGGAGGACCTTCTTTTCATGCGGGTGGGATGCGCGCAACCGGCGCGGCCGAGTTCCGCCAGGTCGGATTTACGGGCGGTTGAAGCGGGTCAAGACCGAGGTGAGAGACTGGTAGACTTCCGAATCCTGGAGCGGAATCCCGGCCTCGCGCTCCAGCGTGCTCAACCAGCGCTTCTCGAGCGCGGAGACGTCGTTCAAGGCCAACTGGTCGATGAAGAAGCCGAGCCCCGCCGTGTCCTCGAGGGCATCCGCCCCCATGATCGACTTGAGCAACTTCTCCTGAAGCCGCCGCGTATGGAGCTCCTGGAGCAACTGCTGATGACGCTTGAGGGCTTCCTCGCTCAGCGAGGATCCGGCCGTGCCGAGGCTCGAAACGTCAAACATGGTCCTCTCCTCCCGAGCGCATGGGATTCCGATGGCGAGCCCCCGGCGTGTCGCATGCGACCGATGTGCTCGGTTTACCGGCTCCAGCCCATCCTAGCATGCCCTCATCACCCCCGCATCAGGCGGAGGTTACCGCCAGATTTCACTCATCGAGCCGCGGCCGGCGGTGAACTGGCGCAGCTGCGCATCGTTCCAAGCGGTGATGCCCGGGCGGAAGGGGTCGCAGATCTTGAAGCTGCCATCCGCGTTGAGGCCGGCGACGTAGATGAAGTGGCCCACCGTTCCCGAGATCGAGCCGTTGAGGATGACGCCGTGGCCACGGCGGAGTGCCGCCCGAATGCTGTCGGGCGTCGACGAGCCATGGAACTGCACCTGAAGCCCGATCGCCCGGGCAGCGTTGGGAATGGCGTTGTTGTCGGGGATCCCGTAGGCGGGGTTGGTGCGGGTCTTGGCCGTCAGCTCGTTGACGGTGGCGAGGTTGGCGGGTCGGACGCCCCAGGCGGCGGCGGCCATGGTGAGGCTGGTGGGACCACACGTCCAGTTGTTGGGCTGCTGGATGAAGATGGCGTTGCGGTTGGTGTTGATGCCCGTCGATGGCGGCGCGGCCGGAGCCGAGGGATTGGCACCGCCCGGAAGCTTCAGGACCTGCCCCGCCTGGATCACGTTGGGGTTGGAGAGCTGATCCCGGTTCAGGTCGTAGATCTCGCGCCAGCGATCCGCGTTGCCCAGGGTCCGTGCGGCGATCGCCGACAGCGAGTCTCCCCGCTGGACCGTGACGCTGGGCGTCGGAGCCGGCTTCGGAGCCGGCTTTGGCGCGGGCGGCGGGGAGGCGGGAGCAGCCGCAGGGGCGGAGGCGCCTCCCGGAAGCTTGAGCACCTGGCCGGGATGGATCAGGTTGGGGTTGGAGAGTTGATCCCGGTTCAGGTCGTAGATTTCACGCCAGCGGTTGGTATCCCCGAGCGTGCGCCCGGCGATCGCCGACAGCGAATCCCCCCGCTGAACCGTGACCGTAGGCGCCGGAGCCGGTTCCGGCTTCGGCTCGGGTTTGGGTTCCGGCTTCGGTTCAGGCTTCGGTTCAGGCTTGGGTTCAGGCTTGGGTTCAGGCTTGGGTTCAGGCTTGGGTTCAGGCTTGGCCTCGGGCTTCGGTGCGGCCGGCGGCGCGGGAGGGACGGGAACCCGCGTGAGGGCCTCGAGCTTCCTCGCCATCGCGGAAAGTTCGGTGAGCAGCTGCGCCATCGTCCGCTGCTGGACGAGCGCCGTCGCATTGCCGCTCAGGGCCAGGGTGTCCGCCGCCATGGGGCGGACGGCGGCCGGAGGAATCGCCATGGGGGGAATGGCCACCGGCGGCGGGACCACGGGATACGCGGTCACGGGCCACGTCGGTTGCGGCATCCAGGCGGCAGTGGTGGAAGGTGCAGCGTTGAAAGCCATGGTGTTCACTCCGTTCCAATCATCCCTACGGAGTCGTCGGAGGTCCGAACGTCTAGCTTGCCTTAAGGTTAGGCTATGGTTCGGAAAATGCCCGCTCGGCATGGGGCCATGTAAGGGGCTCTTCAAGTAAACATGCGGATCTACTACGGATTGCGGTAAGGCCGAGTTCTTGATACCGTGTCACTATGACTACTTCTCGTATCTTGAATTCCACCCTTTCCAACCGCGTGATGACGGCCGAAGACGCCGCGGCGCTGATCCCTTCGGATGCCCAGATCGGGATGAGCGGCTTCACCGGCTCCGGATACCCCAAGGACGTCCCCCTCGCGCTCGCGCGCCGCATCTCGGATGCCAACCTTCGGGGGCAACGCTTCCAGGTGAACATCTTCACCGGGGCCTCCACCGGGCCGGAACTCGATGGCGCCCTGGCCATGGCCGGCGGCATCCACCTGCGTCTCCCCTACCAGTCCGATCCGGAAACCCGCAAGCGCATCAACGCGGGTGAGATGGATTATATGGACATCCACCTCAGCCACGTCGCCCAGCACGTCGATTACGGCTTCCTGGGCAAGCTCGATTACGCCATCATCGAGGTCGCGGCGATTCTGGAGGACGGCCGGCTCGTGCCCAGCTCGTCCGTGGGCAATAACAAGACCTGGATCGAGCAGGCAGACAAGGTCATTCTCGAGGTCAACGGCTGGCAGCCGATGGAACTCGAGGGCATGCACGACATCTACTACGGGATGAATCGCCCGCCGCATCGCCAGCCGATCCCGCTCGTCTCCGCGGGCCAGCGGATCGGATCTCCCTACCTCGAGCTCCCGCTCGACAAGGTCGTGGCCGTCGTTCCCACCAACTCGCCGGATCGCAACTCTGCCTTCAAGGAGCCCGACAAGGCGTCGAAGCAGATTGCCGGCCATATCCTGGACTTCCTGGCCTGGGAGGTCAAGGAAGGCCGGATTCCCGAATCGCTCTTGCCCCTGCAATCCGGCGTCGGCAACATCGCGAACGCGGTCCTCTTCGGGCTCCAGGAAGGGCCCTTCGAGAACCTGACCTCGTACACCGAGGTCATCCAGGACGGCATGATCGACCTGCTGAGATCCGGAAAGCTGGCCTACGCGTCCGCAACGGCCTTCTCGTTGAGCCCGGATGCGCTCTCGTCGGTGATGGCCAACCTCGCGGAGTTCCAGCAGCGGATCGTGCTGCGTCCCCAGGAGATTTCCAACCACCCGGAGATCATCCGGAGGCTCGGCGTCATCGCCATGAACGGCATGATCGAGGCCGACATCTACGGCAACGTCAACTCGACGCATATCATGGGCTCGCGCATCCAGAACGGGATCGGCGGCTCGGGCGATTTCGCCCGCAACGGCTACGTCTCGATTTTCATGGCGCCGTCGCTGGCCCAGCGGGGAGCCATCTCGACGATCGTTCCGATGGTCTCACACGTCGACCATACCGAACATGACGTCGACGTGATCGTCACCGAACAAGGGTTGGCCGACCTGCGCGGCCTCTCGCCGCGCCAGCGCGCAAGGCTCATCATCGAGCGCTGCGCCCATCCCGACGTGCGTCCCCTGCTCAAGGACTACCTCGATCGCGCCGAACGCCTCTCCTTCGGGAAGCATACCCCCCACATGATCGGCGAAGCCCTTGGCATGCACGCCCATTACCTACAAACGGGGCGGATGTTCGACCCGGCAGCAGCCCACCAGCCCGTCTAACCCTTCCTCCGAGGGTGCTAGGCAACCCGAGCGAGGCCCCGTCTGATTTTCAGGCGGGGCCTCGCTCACTATCCTTCGGCCATCGCCTTGAGGTGCCGGCAGCGCGCGGCCAACGTCTCGCGCATGTAGGCTTCCAGGAAGAAGACGTCCGCCAGCACCCCGAGGAGCCCCAACGGGGCGGTGTAGTCGAAGTGATCGCGCATGCGCGTGCCCCCGGCGATCGCCTCGAAGCGGTGGGTATGCCGGAACCGGGCGAAGATGCCCTCATGCATCTCGTCCACGAAGGCATACGGGCGGTGGTACGCGGTGATCACGGCGGTCAGGCGCTGGCGCACGCCAAAGTGCGTGGCCTCCCACGTCACCCAATCGCCAAGCTCCATCCGGCCTGTGGTCACGCCCGCAACGGCCCGCTCGTCGCTCCCGGCGACCGAGGCCAAATGGGCCTCCACGTCGCGAGAGAGGTCGAAACAGACCGCTGGAGGCGCCTGGATGAGGGTTTCGAGCTGGATGATGGGCATCAGGATCTCGTTCCTAGAGCTAACGTCGTTTCTACAGGACAGCGAGAGTGAACTTTCACCCTGATACTGTCAGTTTCACGGCTATCTCTCGCTGCCTTTCGAAACAGCCGCGGGCGCTAGAGCTTTGCTTGGGTCCAACACCGCCTGGTCATGAGGATAGCGCGCCTTGCGCGTCAACCCAAGAAGCCAGCCTTCCGCGGCGCAGGGCAAGTCCCGTGCGATCCATGCGCCCCGGTTCCCGGATCGCCAGTGACAACGGGTGCTTTCGGGTGGTACGATACCGATCGGTAACTCAGGAGTCGAACGGCGATGAAAAACGATCTCACGTCCCCCGGGTTCGGGAAGGACGCGGAAAGACAGGTTCCCCCCCGTGAGCGCCTCCTGGCGGCGGCGCGTGAGCTGTTTTGCGCGCGCGGGATCCGGGCCGTCGGGGTGGAGGCGATCGCCGAAGCGGCGGGCTCCAACAAGATGACGCTCTACCGCCATTTCGCGTCCAAGGACGAGCTGGTGGCGGAGCATCTCCGGCGCCTGGCCGAGGAAGCGGAAGCCTGTTTCGATGCGCTCCTGACAGCTCATGCCGACGATGCCCGCGCGAAACTTGAAGCGTGGGTCGAAGCGATGAGCCAAGGTCTCGAGACGTCGCGCGGCTGCCCGCTCTCGAACGCCGCGGTGGAGCTTCCGGAAAAGGATCATCCGGCGCGCCGCGTGATCGAAGCGCACAAGCAAGCCATGCGCGCGCGAATCGTCCGGATGTGCCAGGATCTCGGGGCGTCGCATCCGGAGCTTCTGGCTGACGAGCTGTTCTTGCTGGTCGAAGGAGCGCGCGTGACCGTGCAAAGCGTGGGGCCCGCCGGACCGGGCTCACGGCTCAAGCGCATGGCCTCGGCGCTCATCGACGCTCAGCTGACGTAAGGGGCTCGCTCCACCCCGTACGCCCCCTCGCAGGCTTTCCTTCACGCCGTCTGTCGCGACGCGAAGAAGCGGAACCGATCCGGGTAAGTGGCGGCCGCAGCATCCACGTCCGCTTCCAGGATACGCCGCATGATCGCTTCGCGGCCGAACAACTCCAGCAGCTCGGGAGACTCCTCCAGGAGGCTCCAGGAGACGAGCGGAAGCAGGCGCTGGGCCCAGGCGAGCCCCGTAGGGCTGAGCGTGCTTCGAACGAAGTGAACATGCCCCACCTCGTCGACCATGATCTGACCGAAGAGCGCTTCATGGCGTTGGAGGACCTGGGGCTGGTCCGCGAACAACTCGCGCGCCTTCTCAAGGAGCCTGGAGAAGACCGCGACGCCACAAATCTCCCCGCAGAGCACCAGGACGTTCGCGTACTTTTCGGGCAGCTGGACCATCGCGCGAATCATGGCGCGCGCCGTGTAACCGGGCTGGCCCATCTCCATCCGGAGGCCGATGGCGGCGAGCGCATCCCTGAGAATCCGCGTGTGGTAAAACTCCTCGACCTGGATGTACGCATGCGGATCGCTCGCCACCTCGCGCGTGGCATCATGGTAGGCCAGCGCATACTCCACGCCGTAGCGCTCCGCGCGGTTGGTCTTCGCCGTGGCGAGCGCCCAGAGCATCACCTCATCGAGGTTCGGCTCGGGCTTGCGGCGGGCATGGTTGCGATCGAAGACAGCTTGATCCACCGGCATGGGGCCCACCCAGCAGGTAGGGGTCGCATCGAGCTCGGCGAAGAATCGCTCGCGCACGTCGAAGCTCCGCCGCTTCAGGTCGGGCACGCCGTCCCGGTTTCGCAAGTAGGCCAGATAGGCGGCACGGAACTCGGCCTGCTCCGCTGCAGTCATCGGTTCGAATGCTGTACTCATGAGACCCCTTCTTCACGTCGTGGACGCCACGGCGTCCGCTCTCCCGCCACTCGACCTTCACCTCGGTGCCGGTCGTTCCCCACGGTCACGATAGGAAATGCGGAGCTGGCCGGCAAGCCTTCGACGAACCTGCCGCGTTGGCCGTCATGCCCAAGAAAGCGACCTGCCTGGATCCACGCGATCCCGGCAGGCCGGCTGACGTCGGCAGAGCCCGCGATCGGCCTCAGAGGTATAATGGGGACTTGCTCCAATCGATGGAGACACGGGAGGCCCCTCGCAACGTGACGCATCAACCAGCCAAGACCCGCGATACCTGGGTGCAAGCCCCGGAGGGTAGGATGTTCGCCCGGATCTGGCATCCCAGCGGCGAAGGCATGGATCGCGGAGCGGAGAGTCCGATCGTCCTTTTTCATGACTCCCTGGGGAGTGTCGCGCTATGGCGTCGCTTTCCCGAGCGCCTCTGCACCGCCACAGGGCGGACGGTCATCGCGTACGACCGCCTCGGCTTCGGGAATTCCGACCCCTTTCAGGGGGAATGGTCGTCCCGCTTCATCCACGAGGAGGCCAGGACCTTTTTCCCGGTGCTTCGCGAGCAACTCGGCATCGAAACCTTCATCGCGATGGGCCATAGCGTGGGCGGGGCCATGGCGGCGCTCTGCGCTGCGGCCCTTCCATCGGCATGCCGAGCGCTCATCACGGAGTCCGCGCAGGCGTTCGTCGAAGATCGAACCCTCCAAGGCATTCGCGAGGCCAAGTCAGCCTTTCACCAGGACGGGCAGCTGAATCGACTTGCGAAGTACCACGGGGACAAGGCGCGCTGGGTGCTGGAGGCATGGACCGAGACCTGGCTCTCACCGGAGTTCCTGTCGTGGAACCTGGATGCCGACCTCTCGACAATCGTCTGTCCGGCGCTCATCCTTCATGGCGAGCACGATGAATATGGTTCCGAGCGTCACCCCATGAGACTGGCCCAGGCGATGGCAGGCGAAACGCAGGTTGTGCTCTTACCGGGCTGCAGGCACGTTCCTCATCGAGAGGCCGAAGATACCGTCGTCGAGCTCGTCAGCAGCTTTCTTAGGCGAGCGCTTCGGTAAACCCGGCGGTCACGACCGTCAGGTCACCGGGCCGCTGATACGGCGAGAACGTCGCTCCGGGGTTCACGCTCACCGGGTAGGCGCTTCTGCCGCCTCGCGATGGCCGGCCCAGAGCAGCCCCATGATGACCAGCCAGAGCAACAAGGCCATGACGCCCACCAGGCCGTTGAGTGCGGCTGGCCCGTAGGCCACGAGCAAGACGCCGCCGAGGCTAGGGACGCTCACCTGGCCGAGCATGGCGCCTCCGACCTGGAATCCAACCGCATGGTCGGCGAGCCGGCCGAGTTGACGCGGGGTCAGGGTCATCATGCCGGGGTAGATGGGGGCCAATGAGGCTCCCACCGCGGCGAGCCCCGCGATGCTGACCCCTTGCCAGGGAGCGAGGACGAAGCAGAGTCCTCCGAGGAGGCCCGTGGTGACACAGAGGGTCAAGAGGCGCCGGACGCCCACACGATCGGCGATTGCCCCGAGCAAGAACCGCCCTGCCGTGAGCGAGATCCAGAAGAGACTCACGGCCGTGCCGGCGAGCCCCTCGGACACCCCCCGGTACTGGATGAGCAGCGTGTAAGACCAGTTTGCCATCGTCATCTCGAAGCCGGAGTACACGAAGAAAACCAGCACCTGGGCGATGACCAAGGGGTGTCGCAAGGCCTCGCGCATCGTGGCCGGCACCTGACCTTCAGCCGTAGGCGCATCCGCCGGGACCTGCCCCGCGGGCTCGGCTCTCCCCGTCCAGGCTTTCAGGGTCAGCGTGAAGAGGGCGGTCATCCCGACCATCACGAAGAAGACGGAGCCGTAGGTCCATTGCCAGGGGAAGTGCCTCGTCAGGAGCGCGGCGGCCGCCATGGCGGAGAGGGTGGCCCCGACTCCCCAGCAGGCATGAAGCCAGTTCATTTGGCGAGCCGAGAAATGACGGGCCGCGTAAGCGTTGAGTCCCGAGTCGATGGCCCCGCCTCCCAGCCCCGCGAAGACGGCACTCCCGACGAAGATCGGCCAAACCGGAGCCAGCGCGAATCCCGCCAAGCTGGCGGAGACCACCGCGCAACTCGCCGCCAGCAGGCCTCCGACTCCGAGCAGCTGCAGGGCGCGCCCCGCCAGGATACTGGAAACCAGGTATCCGCTTACCGTCGCGGCGAGCACCACGCCCAGGTGGTCTGCGGTCAGGCCGAAATGCGGGTATACGGACGGCCAGACGACCCCCAGGATCGAGTCGGGCAGGCCTAGGCTGATGAACCCGAGGTAGGTGATGACCAGCAAAAAGAGTGAAGGCATGGGGTTAAGGTAGCAGCTCCTTCGTTTCTAGCAAGGGTGTCTTCCCAGCTACGCCCGGGGGGTCCGCCGGCCCCCCTGCCACCCTGGTGGCCTGCGACGGGCTTTAAACCCCGAGCGGAAAGAAGCATCCTGAATCCCCTCGGCTTGAGTATGCCTGACGGAACCGCCTGCGGCGTTCAGGTCTCCTTTCCGTTGCTGACCAGGCGCTCATTCAGGCTGAAGGCGCTTCTTCAACCAGGGAACGATCGCAACGAAAGCCTGCTCTGCCTGCGATCTTCCGGCCCTGTCCTTGAACCAATGGTCCAGGCCATCCAATCCGATGAGTTGATGATCCGGGTGGTGCTGGGCCTTCAGCATCGCCAGAAATGGCTCGGCCTCGGTTGCGAAGGGGGTGTTGCGATCGGCTTTGCCTTGCACGACGAGAACGGGCGTCCGGAGATGCCGCCACGTTTCCTCGACGGTCTTGCGCCGGAAGTGCTGCTGGAACCAGGCAGCAGGACTGCCATTCCCCGGCACGAGGGTCGTCGGCTGGGAAGCCTCGATGAGCTGGACCCAGGATCGGTAGGCCTCGTCAAGCAGCCGAACATACTCACCCTTCGAAAGCCTCCCGTCCCGGTTCTCGTCGAAGCTCCTCCACTTCCCGAAACGTAGTCCCTTCTTGGTTGCCGCTGCGATCTCCGCGGGGTCGAGGTAGCCATCGCGCGGCTTGGTATCCGTGAACGGGAACAGCACGCCCGCGTTGCGGTCGACGAGTTGGAAACGGAAGACATCCTTCAGGTTGCGCCGAACGAGCCCCAGGAAAACGAAGGCCTTGACCGAGGGCTCTGAATCTCCGACCCAGGTCGCGAGCATCGTTCCCTCGCTGTGGCCGACGAAGGCGACGCGACGCCCATCCAGCCTCGGATCGGCCTTGATCTTGTCCAGGAGGGTCCGAACATCCATGAGCAGGTTTTCGAGGTGCATCGTTTTCCACTGTTCGGTGAGGCCGGCTCCTGGGTTCACGACGCCGCGCTTTTGATACCGCACGAAAGCAAGGCCCGCTGTGGCAGCGTCACGGGCCAGTCGTGGCACCGGAAGCACGTAGTTGATCTGCCCCTCTTGGAGGCGCTGCGCGTAATCGGCGTCCCACGCGCCCGATCCTCCCAGGAAAACGACCACCGGAGCGCGCTGCGTCGTGTCAGCCGGCAGGGTGAGCTTTCCGGCCAACGTCAGCCCATCATGCGTCGTAAAGCTAAAGTCGGACTCGGTGAAGCCGGGTCCCCCCGAGATCGCCACGCCCCCTTCGACCGGACCGGCGGGTTGGACCGGAAGCGGCGAGCAAGCGCTCAAGCTGAAGCACGAGGTGAGGCATAGCCACAGGAATCCGCATTTCATGGGTTCCCCCCGTCATCCATGGGCATCGCTTTTCGCCCCCCCACCATACGGCTTACCGGGGGCGGCCCAAACGTCAGAGAGGAACCGAAATCCCGATGAAATTCAACTCAAGGGCCGTAGCCTCGTGGGAACCGCTGCCCGATTGAGCGACAATCCCAGGCCCATGCTCACCGCGCTTACGAAGATCCGTCTCCCAGTCGTTCACGAGGCCCCACAAAACGGGGCATTCACGGTCACTCGGATGGTATGGGTTCAGACAAAACAACCCCAACGTCCGAGCTAAGGGTGATATCACCAGCGGAGGCCCGGCACGATGGCACTCAGACCAAGAGATCGAACTCTCAGTCAGTCCGGGGGCTTGTTTTGGCAACGGTCAACCAAGCAGACCTTGGAAAGCGACGCGTCATCGCTATACTAAATCGCGCTTCACCATTTGCAGACCGTTAGGGGGTTGCTATGGGGTTCATCAAGACCGCGGATAACACGGACATCTACTTCAAGGAATGGGGAAAGGGGCAGCCGGTGGTGTTCAGCCATGGCTGGCCACTGAATGCCGATAGCTGGGATGCCCAGATGTTCTTTTTGGCCTCGCAAGGGTACCGCTGCATCGCCCATGATCGCCGGGGTCATGGGCGTTCGAGTCAGCCGGGGCCCGGCAATGACATGGATACCTACGCGGATGACCTAGCGAGGCTCATCGAGTCACTCGACCTGAGGGACGCCATCGTGGTCGGTCACTCAACGGGCGGTGGAGAAGTGGCACGATACATCGGTCGCCACGGCACGGGACGGGTGGCCAAAGCGGTGCTCATCTCGGCCGTGCCTCCGCTGATGCTCAAAACGCCCGCCAATCCGAATGGCCTGCCGTTGGACGTCTTCAATCAGCTACGAACGGGCCTTGTGGCGGACCCTTCGCAGTTCTACAAGAATTTTGCCTTACCGTTTTTCGGAGCGAACCGTCAGGGCAGCACGGTCAGCCAAGGGGTGCTCGACGCTTTTTGGCTGCGCTGCATGCAAGCCGGGCTCAAGAACGTTTACGAATGCATCAAGGCTTTCTCTGAAACGGACTTCACGGAAGACCTGTCGAAGTTCGACATTCCAACCCTGATCGTCCACGGCGACGACGACCAAATCGTGCCGATCGTCGCGGCGGCGAACGCCAGTGCGACGCTGGTCAAGAATGCAACCTTGAAGGTCTACCCCGGAGCGCCACACGGGCTTCTCGATACCCACAAGGAGCAACTCAATGCTGACCTGCTGTCCTTCGCCAAGGCGTTAACTCCCTGGCCATCCGGTGCTGGCGTCGCCTCTTAGGAGGCACTCGACAGGAGCGGCATCCCACCGACATCCCCCCATTCTCCGCCAACTGGAGGTGACGGATGAGATACCGAGGTTTCCGCTCGAATCCGGCCGTGATCGGCCTGGGCTGCTTCATGGAGGGGGGTGCTTGCCCACCCCCCGGCGCGCCGCCTCACGCTCCCGACCTGCCCCCGGCTCATGCGCTGGAAACCGCGCAACGCAGCAAGGGCGAGGCGGAAACCGCTAAGGCCGCGGAGCGGAACCATGCCCGTCCCTGAGGGCCGGCCGACTTCTGATGAGGTTGCAGCGACAGCTCCTGCTGGCTCCTCCAAGAGGCGCGGATGGCGACGCGCCTTGATGGGCGGGCTGGTGCTCGCCATGCTTCCCGCTCCGCCCGCAGAAGGTCACAAGCCCCTGCAAATCGGGGGAACGGCGAGCGGCCAGAGCATGGCGACCGCTCAGAGGATTCCCGATCCGGAGATCTCCTGGGTCTTGTATCTGGACCTGGCCCGCCCCGGGCAGGTCGACTACTTTCGCTTCACGAGCCGCGGAGGGGCCGTCGTTCCGATTCAACTCGGCGTCCCGAAGATCCCCGACCTCCTGAACTTCCGTCCGGTCGCAGTTCTGATCGGGCCAGGGCTTCCGCCAGCCCCACCCTTGCCGGCCATCGACCTACCTGCGGGCAGCGGAGCCGTGGCCATTCGGTTCGAGACCCCACTCCGCAGAACGTTCTTCGAGCCCTTCACGCGCACGACGTCCTGGGTGACCCCCGAGTACCGGATTCCGCTCCCGACATCCGGGGAGTACTTCCTCGCCGTCTACGAACCCGAAGGCCGCACCGGCAAGTACTTCCTGGGCATCGGTCAAAAGGAGGCGTTCTCGTTCCTCGATGTCCTGCGGCTTCCGTGCACCATTTGGAAGGTCCGGCGGTTCTACGACCCGTGACGAGCAAGCGTCCCTGAGCCTAGGCGTCTGGCGCCTACCAGGCCTCGTTCAGAATAGGCGCTTCGCTCCGAGTGCAGCCGCGACCCCTTGCGAGAGCTGGTCCAGCTCGGGACGATGGGCGCTCCAGCCAACGTGCCCATCCGGCCTCACCAGTGCGGCCATCCCCCCTGACGCCCGCCACTTGCCCCAGAGGTCTCCCCGAGCATCCCGCAGGTCCTCACCCTCCGGAGTGACCGTCGTCATGAGCAACCGGACCACCTTGAGGCCAGATAGGGGCGCAAGCAATCGCGCGACCGACTCCCGGTCCCACCGCGGGAGCCGTCCGTCATCGAAGAGCAGGAGGGCCGCGTCGCGGGCCACCAGATCGTGGAGGCGGCGCCTCTGACCCGCGGCATCCATCAGCTCCCCGTCGGGAGCACGTGCCCCGAGCAAGGGGGCGTCGCCGGTGATGAGGGCGGAGGGGCCGTAGCGGACATCGAGCATGCCGATCTTGGGGGCCAGGCGCGCCATGAGGGCGGGGGTCCGCAACGCGACGCGTACGACCTTGGCGACGGCCAGCCGCGCCCGGGGACCCGCCAGCAACGTCGCGCGCGTGAGCAGGTCCGTGAAGTGGTCGACCCCCATGAGGATCGCGGGACGCCGCTCCTGCTCGTAGGAATCGAGAAGCGCCTCAGCGTCCCCTTCCGCGAGGACCCGCGCAAGCTTCCAGGCGAGGTTGTGAGCATCCTGGATCCCGGAGTTCATGCCCTGGCCGCCCGCTGGGCTGTTGAGGTGCGCGGCATCGCCCGCCAGCAAGACTCTCCCCAGTCGGAAGTGAGGGCTGGTCCGGCAGTGGATATGGAAGTGGCTGGCCCAGACCCGTTCGAACGGGCCGGCGCCGAAGAGGGTCGATACCCTCATGGCCGTGGCCCGGGGTGAGACGGACTCCTCCTCGGTCTCCCCGGGGGGTAAGGTGCTGATGATCCGCCAGAGCTCCGGCTCGATCCGAATGGCGAAGCACAAGAGCGTGGAGGTCACTTGGGCGCGCGGCCACGGAAGGACGTTCCGCTCATCGGGCAGGCGTATGTCTGCGATCATGAGGCGGGTCGGGTAGGTCTTCCCCTCGAGCTGCCAGCCTAGCCTTTCGCGCACCGTGCTGTGTGCCCCGTCGCAACCGACGAGCAGCTCGGTGGTCAGCTCGTAGGGGGCTCCCCCCCGAGGCGAGACCGTGATCGTCACCCGGTCCTCATCCTGCTGAAAGCCGGTAAGGGTATGCCCGAACCGCACCTCTGCCCTGCCTCGGGCGCGGAGTTCTTCCAGCAGAATGGCCTCGGTCCGGTTCTGAGGCAGGATCAGGAGGCCCGGAGTCGCCGAGAGATCCGCGAGCGCGCGCAAATCGATGTGAGCGACCGGCTCTGGATGCCCTACCAGCCAGAGATCCGCCTCAGTCAGGAAGGTTCCCTCGTCCATGAAGCGCTCGAGAACTCCCCACGCCCGGAAGATCTCGAGCGTTCGGGCATGGACCGCGGGCGCGCGCGGATGCGGGCTCAACTCCTCCTTGGTTTCCAGGACGAGGCTGCTCACCCCTTGCCGGGATAATCCCAAGGCGAGCGAAAGACCGACAGGTCCCGCCCCGGCGATGACGATCGGCGCGTTCATGCCCCCTTCTTAGCAGGACGACCTTTCCTCGTCCTCGGAAACGTGGCCGAAAGTCCTCGTGAGCGCGCAAGAAACGCTCCCTGACAGGCTCCGCCACGGGAGGGTATGCGAGCGCTTTCCTCAAGCGACGCTTCCGAGTCCGTCGTTCCATCCGGGCATGCGCTCTGCGCCCACGAACCGGCCGATGATCGCGTAGGCCTCGCCCATGGCCTCCTCGCTGGGCGGCTGGGCCGCGCTCAGCGTGTACTCGCGCGCAAGCGCCTCCCACTTGAACTCCCCCATCTTGTGGAAGGGCAGCAGCTCCACCCGGGTCACGTTCGGCATCGGGGCCACGAATCGCCCCATGTCGAGCAAGCCCTCCGTGGAGTCCGTGACGCCGGGGACGAGCACATGGCGGGCCCAGGTCTCGATGCCGCGTGCTTCGAGCTCGCGCGCGAAGCGGAAGACCGCGGAGTTGTGGCAGCCGGTGAGGGCACGGTGCTTCTGAGCATCCATCTCCTTGAGGTCCAGCAACACCAGGTCGGTGAAGCCCAAGAGCTCCTCGACGAGGGGATTCCAGACGCTGCCCGTGGTATCGAGCGCTGTCGAGAGGCCGAGCGCCTTGGCCCGCTTGAAGAGGTCGAGCACGAACCCGGCCTGCAGCAGCGGCTCGCCTCCGCTCACCGTGATCCCCCCTCCCGATGCCTGGTAGTAAGGCAGGTACGTGCTTGCCTCCGTGGCGAGCTCCTCGCTATCGACGAGGCGGCCGCCGTCGCGATCCCAGGTATCCGGGTTATGGCAGAACCGGCATCGGAAGAGACAGCCTTGAAGAAAGACCACGTAACGGATCCCGGGCCCATCGACGAGGCCCATGGTTTCGAGGGAATGAATGCGACCTTGCATGGGGTACCGGCTTTCGAAAAGGGGCGGGCTTGCCGCCCGCCCCTGCGGGGCTTAGAGTTTGGCGTGCATCGTCCGGTTGATCACGTCGAGCTGCTGCTCGCGCGTGAGCTTGATGAAGTTGACGGCGTAGCCCGAGACCCGGATGGTCAGCTGCGGGTAGAGCTCGGGATGCTCCATTGCATCCAGCAGCTGCTCACGGGCGAAGACGTTGACGTTCACGTGGTGGCCGCCCTGGGTGGAGTAGCCGTCCAGCAGGCCCACCATGTTGTTCACCTGCTCGAAGCGGGTCTTGCCGAGGGCCTCCGGCAGGATCGAGAAGGTGTAGGAGATGCCGTCCTGGCTTTCGGCATAGGGGAGCTTGGCGAGCGAGGTGAACGAGGCGATCGCCCCCTTCGCATCCCGCCCGTGCATCGGGTTGGCACCCGGCGCGAAGGGCTCTCCCTTGCTTCGGCCGTCCGGAGTGTCCCCGGTCTTCTTGCCGTAGACCACGTTGGAGGTGATGGTCAGGACCGATTGCGTATGCACGGAGTTCCGGTAGGTCGGAACCTTCCGCAGCTTCTCCATGAAGGTCTCGACCAGCGAGACCGCGATCGCGTCCACCCGGTGGTCGTTGTTGCCGAAGGCCGGGAAGTCGCCTTCCGTCTCGAAGCGGGTCGCGAGGCCCTGCTCGTTACGGATGGCCCTGACCTTGGCGAACTTGATGGCGCTCAGCGAGTCGGCAACCACCGACAGACCGGCGATCCCGCAGGCCATCGTCCGGAGGACGTGACGATCGTGAAGGGCCATCTCCAGGCGCTCGTAGGCGTACTTGTCGTGCATGTAGTGGATGACGTTGAGGGTGTTGACGTATTCACTGGCGAGCCAGTCCATCACCGCATCGAAGCGCTCCATGACCGCGTCGTAGTCCAGCACCTCTCCCGACAGCGGCTCCGTTTCCGGGCCGACCTGCACGCCGAGCACCTCGTCCACGCCGCCGTTGATGGCGTAGAGAAGGGCCTTGGCGAGGTTGGCGCGGGCTCCGAAGAACTGCATCTGCTTGCCGATCCGCATGGCGGAGACGCAGCAGGCGATGCCGTAGTCGTCTCCGAACATCGGCCGCATCAGGTCGTCGTTCTCGTACTGGATGGCGCTCGTGTCGATCGAGACCTTGGCACAATACTCCTTGAAGGCGCGCGGAAGATCCCGCGACCAGAGGACCGTCAGGTTGGGCTCGGGAGCCGGCCCCAGGTTGTAGAGCGTGTGAAGGGTCCGGTACGAGGTCTTGGTCACATGGGGGCGGCCATCCAAGGACATGCCACCGACCACCTCGGTCACCCAGGTGGGATCGCCGCTGAAAAGCTGGTTGTAGTCGGGGGTGCGCAGGAAGTTGACGAGCCTCAGCTTCATCACGAAGTGGTCCATCAGCTCCTGGGCCTCGCGCTCGGTGAGCGTCCCGTCGGCCAGGTCACGCTCGAAGTAGATGTCCAGGAAGGTGCTGACCCGGCCTAGGCTCATGGCTGCGCCGTTCTGCTCCTTGATGGCGGCGAGGTAGGCGAAGTACAGCCACTGCACCGCCTCAGCGGCATTCTCAGCGGGTCGCGAGACGTCGAAGCCGTACTCGGAGGCCATCTCCATCAGCTCGTCCAGGGCCCGGATCTGCTCGGTGAGCTCCTCGCGCTCGCGGATCACGGCCTCGCTCATGGGGGCACGGTCGGTGAGCGAGCGCTCGTGACGCTTCTCCTGGATCAGGAAGGTCACTCCGTAAAGCGGCACCCGGCGGTAGTCGCCGATGATGCGGCCCCGGCCGTAGGCATCGGGAAGGCCCGTGATGATGCCGCTCTTGCGGGCCAGCAGCATCTCGGGGGTGTAGGCATCGAAGACGCCCTGGTTATGGGTCTTGCGGTACTTGGTGAATACCTCCTTGACCACGGGATCCAGCTCGTAGCCATAGTCCTTGCAGCCGTCCTCCACCATCCGGATGCCGCCGTTCGGCATGATGGCCCGGCGCAGCGGAGCGTCGGTCTGCAGGCCGACGATGGCTTCCAGATCCCGGTCGAGGTAGCCGGGCCGGTGGGAGACGATGGTCGAAGGGGTGCGGGTATCGATGTCGAGCACGCCTCCGCGCTCGTACTCCTGGCGCCGCAGCTCGGCGACCTGCTCATGCAGCTCGAGGGTGGCACGGGTGGGGCCTTCCAGGAAGGTTTCGTTACCGTAGTAGGGGGTCCAGTTCCGGTGGATGAAGTCCCGGACGTCGACCTGACGGGTCCAGTCCCCGGCCTTGAAGCGGCGCCAGGCCTGGGGCAGAATTTCTTCGCTCGTTTGGAGCCGATCTCTTACGCTTTCGGTCATCAGTGATATCCCCCTGTGGATGAAGCAGTTGTTTCGGAGGAGCCTGGGGCTCGCCTTCACCCTATCCACTCCGGATCCGCGCAGCAACGAGCGACCGGGCCGATTTCCGGCTTCTCCGGTGAAGATTTGTTTATGGTTCGAACAAGAGACGCGGAGAACGCGCCTTCCGGGAAAGCAGGCCCGAGGAAATCTGATTTCGCCTCACGCATGCGCATGAGCATGTCATGGAGGCGAACGATTCTCCGAGGCGGAAGTTTAGCAAGATTTCGAAAACCCACTGGATAGAATCCGTAGGTCAGCCCCTACGGATTCTCAGGAGGTAAGGATGGCGTACTCGGTCACCGGCATGTCCCAGGCGGACCTAAACTACCTGCAAAAGTCATCGCAGAACCTACTCGAACGCTTTGACACCGACAAGAACGGCCTGATCGACCATAACGAGATGAATGCCGAGCCCGAGTTTGAGTATTCGTCGTCCAGGTTTGAGCATAAGCGGGACTGGACGGGGGACTACGTGACGGTCACGACCACCCAATACGACGTGTACACGTCGTTGAACCAGAAGCATGTACAGATCGCGGACAAGAACGGTAATGGCCTGGATGCCGACGAGATGATCGAGCTCATTCTGCAAAGGGCCGACCTGAATGGCAATGGCAAGATCGACAGGGGCTTCTTTAGTCACGAGCGGATCGGTAGCATCCTCAGCGACATGGAACTCGTGTTCCTGGATTACATCCGCAAGGACACGGGTCGCACCACGCACACCTACTACGATCCGCAAGAGGACGCCAGGCGTCTTCCAGAATTCGACCGTTCACCCTACAGCCGTCCAATGCCCCCCTCGAGTGAGTATCGTCCCACACCCCCATTCACTAAGTAAGCAATCGAGCGCGTTCGATTGCCCCGGGCAAGAAGTCCAGCCGAAAATTTAGCGTCCCTCAATACCGGACCATATGAAAACCACAAAGCAGCTTGGCGGAAAACCCACCAAGCTGCTTTGGCTGCGTAGCCCTTACGGGAAAGTAATCGAACTGTCTTAGCCACGCTAACGGAGCTTGAGACGGTTCCCCATTCGCGTTGAAGCAACGACCGGGGCAAGGTCACGAAAAGCCCTCACCACTGAGACTGCCCCTTGACTGAGCGGGCTAGTCCAGGATCTGCGAACTCGTCAGTTGCAAATGGCTGAGCTCACCCGAAGTGGGGTGGAAGGCTTGCACCTGCTGATCGAAGCTCCAGGCTTGCAGGGGCTCGCCCGGAAGCGCTACCAAGCGGGTTCCACCCGCGACGGTATAAGCGTCGTAGCCCGAGTAGGCATGCCAAAGCACCGGCACTGCGTAGTAGATTCCCTCCAGGCCGCCCAGCGGAACAAACCGGGGCAGCGACCAGAGGCCAATGGCTCCGACGAAGTGCACGACGCCCTTTACGATTTCCTGGTTGAAAAGCACCTGACCTAGCCCCGGAACAACAAGCGAAGAGACGCCGGCAATCACAGCCTGCCCTTGATCCCTGCGTTGCGCCTGAGCCCGCGGCTCAGAACGACGCATTTGGGCAAGCCTCATGGGCTCATCGCTAGTCTCGGCATAAGCTGGAAGTGTGGCCCCAAAGGCAAAGCCCGTGGCCAAGGTGGCGGCGAGTAGGGTCTTCTTCAACATTCAGCCCTCCTGTATCGGAACCAGTACCATGGTTCGTCTGCATAGCATGCAAGCAGGCATTTTCCCATGCAAAGGCCAAGGAGTCACACTTGCGCTCGCCCGAAAATCTTGTCCGGCTGAGAGGTGATTTCGCCTCAAGGCTGAAGGGTAAAGCAACAAAGCAGCTTGGCGGAAACCCCACCAAGCTGCTTTGTTTGTTAGTACCCTTTACGGGACAGTCTTCGAACTCTTACTTATCCACACTAACCGTTCTAGCGTCGGTCCCTCACTCGAACGTGGAAGCAAATGATGAGGCAACTCACCGCCGCTCGCGATCCTGACCAAGCTCGCTGCTCCCACCGGACAGGAGGGCCCTGACTGGCTATCGAGCACTGTGACGGACGAGGTGGTACCATAACGGCATGTTCCCGTCCGCCACCGCCATCACCCAAGCTCTGCACGCTGAAGGCTTCCTGCAAGATGGCGAAGTCATCGCCGTCGAAGAGGGCGAAACGTTTCAAGCGTTCGCCACCGCAGTCTACCGGTGCCGGCTTCGTTATCGCTCCGAGACTGCCCAGCGCTTGCCCGAGACCATGATTTGCAAGATCTATGGCCCGGAGTGGTACCAGCGAGGAGGATTGCAGGAAGTGCTGGCTTATCGGCGGATTACACCGGCACTACGCCTGTCCATCGCCCCCACGCTCTACGGCCTCATCGACGATCCCGCCGCTGAGACCTGTGTGCTCTTGATCGAAGATCTCGCGACCTGCTTTCAGCCGGTCACGTCCCCCATGGCCGATGCTTGGCTGGACCTCCTCGTGGATACCCTGGCTGACTTCCATGCCCAGTGGTGGGAGGCTCCTATGCTTGACACCGCAGCCTTCCTCCAGCCGGAGGACACCGTGATGCGCATGGCGCAAGCGATTCCGCTCCAGGGGCTCCGGGCAAACACGGCATCAGCGCGGAATGCCGTCTCGCGCTTCCGGGAGGCGTTTGGATCTGAGCTCAGCGAGGGGGAAGCTCAACTCCTCGCGCGACTGGACGCGCGATGGGCCGCCCATTTCATCGAGCGTACCGTCGACCATCGTGGCCTGACTCTGCTGCATGGCGATTTTCACCTTCTCGGCAATGTCTTCATCGCCAGGCAACCCAACGCGGTCAGCCCGATCAAAGTCATCGACTGGGGCCAGGTCAAACGTGGCCTGGGGCCGCACGACCTGATGTTCGCCTTGCTGTCGGTTGATGCCGCGGACCGCCGAAGCCGCGATCTCGCGTCGCTACGGCGTTATCACGAACGACTCCTGGCGCGAGGAGTCCAGCGCTATGGCTGGGACCAGTGCCTCTGGGATTATCGCTTCTCCCTCCTGACGAATGTCTATCAATCGATCTTCCAGGAGAGCCTGCGATGGTTCAGGCGCACGCTCGATGTGGTCGCCCTCTGGGAGGCACAAGAGCTTCTCGATGGGAGCGCGGAAACGATCTAGCCTGCCGATGCTCGAACGCCCCATAGCAAAGGCCACGACTCAATTGAATTGAGTCGTGGCCAATCAGTACCCGATACGGGATTCGAACCCGTGTTACCGCCGTGAGAGGGCGGCGTCCTAGGCCTCTAGACGAATCGGGCAAATGCCGTTTCCGGCAGTACCCCCAGCGGGAGTCGAACCCGCCCTACCACCTTGAAAGAGTGGTGTCCTAACCGATAGACCATGGGGGCTTATCG
>JAKFCT010000058.1:0-51748 GCA_036676495.1 Candidatus Sericytochromatia bacterium | reverse complement strand
TCTGGTGGTAGTAGTGGAAGAACTCCTCAGGGGAGTTGACCTTGTAGACGTTCTTCCAGCCGCCGCCGTCGTAGGGCTTGAGGAAGGCGGGGAACTTGATGTAGTCGAAGATTTCCTTCCACTGGGTGAGCATCAGGTTCCGGTGCGATTCGGGGCGGGTCGAGGGGTTGGCCTGGACGGGGGGCAGGACGACGGTCTTGGGGACCGCGACGCCGAGCCGCTCGATCATCGAGTTATCGAAGAACTTGTCGTCCGAGATCCACCAGAAGGGATCGTTGATGACGTAGGAGCCGTTGACGACGGCGTTCTTGAGGTAGGGCTTGTAGATCTCGATTTCGTGCGAGATGCGGTCCACCAGAACGTCGTAGCCGGGGTGCTCGCCCATCTTGGGGGCGTGAACCTTGGCCATCTCGGCGACGACCTTGCCCTCGCCCTTCTCGTTCACGCGCTTGATGAACGCGCCGGGGAACGTGTCCTCCCAGCCGACGAGGATGCCGACCTTCTTGGGGGTGCCGGGGATCCGCTTTTCCTTCTCAGTCACGGTAGTAAATTCTCCCTCTCAATATTCGCAGCTGGCGTGATCCGTGGGGTCCGTTCGCGCCGCCGGCCGGCGCGGGGCTGGATGACCAGAGCTAGTCGTACGTATTTGGTTGCCGTTCCCCGGCAGGCAAGCCTGCCGGAAGGGGCGTGGCTCCCTCGCGGGAGCTACAGGTGGACGAAGCGACCGTGCAACATGATGGGTTCGCCGTCCACCCAGATCGAGCACTCCCGGGCCAAGAGGTCCACGTGGGCCCGGCAGCACCAGTCGGCACCGGTCAGGCTGCCGCAGGGCTCGCCGAAGGCGATGTGGAAGCCCGGGATCTTCTCGTCTTGAAGCAGGTTGCCCGTGAACTCCTTGACGCCCAGGTTGGTCCCCACGGCCACTTCTCCGATGCGGTTGGCATTCTCGGTGGAGTGGCAGTAGTTCCAGAACTCCTTGGCGATCTCGTCGTTGGGGCAGCTCACGTGCTTGAGGTAGCCGTCGGAGACTTCCACCGAGACGGGCGTGTCCTTGAGGTCGCCGTACTTGGGGGAGAAGTAGTCGCCGATGGGGCCGTCCGCCACCCAGATGCCGTTGATGCGCTTGGGGGTGGTGAAGATCTCTCCGCCGGGCAGGTTACCCCAGGCGTCGCGGGAGATCAAGCCGGAGGTCTTGATCCACTTGAACTGCTTGGGCTCGTGCTCGATCTCGATGTCGGTGCCTGCCGGGGTGGTGACGTGGATGTGGCGGGCCTGCTGGAGGATGTTGCGGAGGCCGAGGCTCATGCGGTTGATCTGGTCGAAATCGGCCCGCATGCCGGAGGTCATGATCTCGTCGGTGATGCCGACCATGTGGCCGTAGCGCACCTTCTTCTGGGTGGCGAGGTTGATGACCTGGGCCCGGGAGGGCACCTCGCCGGGCCAGGGGTTGACGGCATAGAGGGTGGCGGCGGAATCCGCCACCCCGCGCAGGATCTCCCAGGGCATGTCGGCGATGGGGCGCTCGCAATAGTCTTCGACGACGAAGTCGAGGGCGATCGCCCCGATCGCGTCGATCTCGGCCACCAGGGCGGCCCCGATGTGCTGGGTGGCCCGGTCGGTGATTACGCAGACGCGCTCGCCGGGGCGGGCCCGGATGCACTTGCGAACCGCATTCGAGGCGCCTTCAGCGAACTCGGCGGGGAAAGGGATCTGTCGTAGGTCAGTTTTCAGGCGCGCCAACCGCGGTCTCCTTCTTGGCTTGCGGAATGACGAGCGAGCTCGTCTCGTCCACGCCCTGCATGGTCCGATCGATCAGGTCGTCCACCACGGCCTTCATATCACCGGTCTCCTGATAGATCTTGAGCTGGCGATCGGCGTCGGTGCCCCGGTCGAGCAGGGTCTCGATATGCTTGAGCTCGTCGCGCGAGCCCAACTCGTCCACCACTTCGTCGACGAACTCCAAGAGCTCGCCGATGAGGGTCCGGGCGTGGACCTCCTGGTTCTTGCCGAAATCGATCAGCTTGCCATCGAGGCCGTAGCGGTACGCCCGCCACTTGTTCTCCTCGATGAGAGCCCGGTTGTACTCCCGGAACTGCATGTTCTGCTGGCGCAGCACGTACAGCTTGGCGACGATCGCCTGGATCAGGGCGGCGAGCGCCACCGTGGTGTTGACGTCGGTGGTGATGTCGCAGACCCGGAACTCGATGGTGTCGTAGAAGACGTGAGGCCGGATGTCCCACCAGATGCGCTTGCCGTTGTCGGCGCAGTTGGTCTTCACCAGGGTATTGACGTAGGCGTCGAAGGCGGACCAGGACTCGAAGTGATCCGGGATGCCGGTCCGGGGGAAGTTCTTGAAGATGTTGGCGCGGGTCGACTTCATGCCCGAGGGCCGCCCCAACCAGAAGGGAGAGTTGCAGGAGAGGGCCAAGAGGTGGGGCAGGAAGTAGCGAGCCTGGTTCATCAGCTCGATGGCCAGGTCCTTGTCGGGGATGCCCACGTGGACGTGCAGCCCGAAGATCAGGTTGCCGCGCGCGACGTCCTGAAGATCCTCGACGAGCACGTGGTAGCGCTCGTTGGGGGTGATGTCCTGGGTTTTCCAGTCCGAGAAGGGGTGGGTGCCGGCCGCGACGATCCGCAGATCGTGCTTGAGGGCCAGCTTGTTGACGGTCGCGCGCAGCTCAGTGACGTCGCGGCGCGCTTCCTGGATGTTGCGGCAGATGCCCGTGCCGACCTCGACGACCGACTGGTGCATCTCGGGCTTGACGCGTTCGCCGAGCACCATGCCGTCCTCCTCGAGGATGGTCGCGATGTGGCTCTTGAGCTCGCGGGTCTCGGGATGGACGATCTGGAACTCTTCTTCGATCCCCAGGGTGAAGGGGAGTAGCGTCATCAGTTGACCCTCCGCTCGATGACAAAGGCCGGGATGATCCCGCCTCCGGACGTGACGTTGCACAGGGCGGTTCCGGAGAGACGGGTCAGGAAGCCTTCCACCTCGCCGCGCCAGACGAAGGGGTCGAGGTCCACGTTCATGTGGTCGTAGACCAAGCCTTCGCGCACGGTGGGGAAGTCGGCCGACGAGACCGAGACCTTCTCCTGGGCGATGTAATCGGCGCCCAGGGCGGTCTGGATGGCGTTCTCCCACTCGGAATCGCTCGATTCCCAGCCGATGTAGATCCCATGCCCGCCGTAATCGTCGTTGGGCTTGAGGACCAGGCGATCGCGGCTCTCGCGCAGGAAGGCGAGAAGATCGATCGGCTTACCCTGGTAATCGGTCGCTCCGTCCTGAACCTTGCGGGTCCAGGGGATATGCCGGCGGATGGCCGCCTGCTCCTCGGGGGTGAAGAGCTCCTGAAGCTTGCCGTCGGTGAGGAGGCCGAAGATCATCTTCTTGTGAAGGTACTTGGCCCGGAAGTTGTTGACCATGCAGATCTTGCCGTCGCGGTAGGCATGCCACATGGGCTGGACCTCATCCCAGTGGTCGATGAACTCGGTCATCAGGACGCGGCGGTAGACCAGGTCGATCGCCGTGTCGCCGGAGAAGAGGCGGCCGTCGCGGTAGCTGAGCTTGCGGGGATCGGCGATCAGGGTCGTGACGCCGTGGCTCTGGAAGTAGGCCTGGATCAGCTCGAACTCGGGAACGGTGGGCAGGCCCTCGTAGTCCACGATGGCGATGACCGGGGTCTCGCCGTAGAGGCCGGTGTTGGCGCGCCAGAGGGCATAGGTCTCGAGCAAGGTCTCCAGGAGCTTCTGGCGGGTCTTGAAGCCCTGGACCTGGTACTCGCGCTCGAACTCCTTCATCATCGGCAGCTCGCGGAAGACCTCGGCCATGGCCTCGGTGTAGGCGGGGCCGGCGGGGCTTTCGCCGTTGAGCTCCACGAAGTGCAGCGTGTCACCGGAGAGGAAGGTGTCGAAGCGGGCCATGGTGCTGAAGCCCGGGTAGCCGGGGTCGACGGCCACGAGCTCGCGCTCGCGCGCGGTGAGCCCCAAGAGATCGATCAGGTCGGGCCGGTTCGGAATCACCTCGCTGAGCTTGTCGAGCGCGCTCCAGATGGTCCGGCAGGCGTGACGGACCAGGTCATGCTGCTCGGGCGAGAGGAACTGGGCGCGCAGGTACTCCACCGAGACCCGATCGCCGAACATGACCTTGGCGTCCCGGAAACGGGTGGAGAAGTCCTGGTAAACGGCGGGCGTGAGATTAGCCGCCCCGATGAGGGCGTGGTACCGGTCGATCGCTTGGTTGATCACGGGGTGCCTCTCTAGCAAACGAGGGTTACGAACATCGTCCCTATGTTAACGCGGATCCTGTAACTTTTCTATACATTTTGAGCCATGGGGACGAAACTTTTTGTTTCTGTCAGGCTTGCGCACGCCGCGGGTGAAGCGCTTCTTGCCGGAGCGCGGGGCGATGGCGCGCAAAGCCTGGTACGCGTTGACGCGTTTGAAGCGGCCTCCTCCGACGGGATCGGCGGTCTCGAAGAGGACCTGCTGGATCTGGGCGGGAGTGAGGTCGGGGCGCAGGGTGCGCATGAGGGCGACGACTCCGGCGACGTGGGGGCTGGAGGCCGAGGTGCCTCCGAAGCGGCCGTAGGAGCGCGGGTGGTAGGTAGGGTAGCCGGTGACGCCATCGGCGGGGGCCACCATGGTGACGTAGGGCCAGCGGGGGCTCCAGCGGTGCGGGCGATCGCGCCGATCGACGGAACCCACGGCAATCAGGCCCTTGTACTCGGGCAGGGCGGCCCACGCGGCGGGGTAGGTGTGGACTTCGCGGGGGCCCCCGGCGCAGACCACGGGCACGCCGCGGCCCAGGGCCTCGCGGACGGCGGCGGCGAGGCGCGCCATCCACTCATGCGTGAAGCCGGGCTCGCCCACGTTGCAGCCGACGCTCATGTTGATAACGTCGGCCCCCATGTCGAGCGCTCGCCAGATGCCTTCGGTGATCTGCTGGGCGCGGACATGGCCGGAATGCGGGTGGTTCACCTTGATGGGCAGGATCCGGCAGTCGGGGGCGACCCCGCGGAAGCGCCGGCGCAGGCCCGCTCCGGCCCCCGCGGCGATGCAGGACACGGCCGTGCCATGCCCGTTGTCGTCATGGGGCGCCCGGATGGGCTCCATGAGGTTCAATCCGCGCAGCACTTTACCGGCCAGCTCGGGGTGTCCGTAGTCCACCCCGGTGTCCAGGACCGCCACGACGACCGAGGGGTCGCCCGTGGTGAAGCGCCAGGCCTGAGGGGCTTGAATCCGGGAAAGGGTCCATTGCCAGTGTTGATCAGCCATAGGGCGATTGTAACAGCCCGCACGCCTGGTGCCAAGGCAATTGATCGATCGGGCGCAAGTTTCGGAACGAAATTAACGATGAGTTAAATGGAGGCTTAGACTTCCCCCGGCAATCGAGCGTTATTTTAGGATCCGGTTAACTCGAGGCTTCTCAGGGGGCGGTCGGCCGTGTTACAGTAGTACCCAGGGAACGTTGCTGCGGACATTCCATGTCAAGCAGGTCGTGTGACGCTTGAGGAGGCAATCATGAGCCCGATTACCGAAACCATTCCGGCCACTCTTACGGTTGAGCAGCTCTTGGCCCAATGGAAGGCCAGCAATCCCACCAAGACGGCCCCCAAGGCCGAGAAGACCTGGGAAATGTTCGCCGCCGGCGAGTTCCATGGCGGCATGAACGTTCGCATGCCCCGCAAGCGGAAGACCCAGATCTAAAGCGGGTTCGTTGCTTCAGGTCCGCTGCGCGGCCTTGCGCAACAGCCGCGGACGCTCTTCGATTGGTCCTCGAGCCCGTTCGGGTCCTGCCCGGACGGGCCTTTTCATGCCGAGTTGACGATGTACCTCTCCAATAAACCTTTGATCGTGGCGGTGGCCGGGAACATCGGATCCGGCAAGTCCTCCCTCTCCCGCTGGCTTTCCGAGAAGCTCGGTTTCGAGCCCTGGTTCGAGTCCGTCGACGACAACCCCTATCTCGCCGACTTCTACGACGACATGCCCAAGTGGGCCTTCCATCTCCAGACCTACTTCCTCTCCACGCGCATCGACACCTATCGCCGGGTCATGGCTTCCGAGCGTCCGTCCATCCTGGACCGCTCGATCTTCGAGGACGCGGCCATCTTCGCCCGCAACTCCTACCTGACGGGCATCATGAACGAGCGCGACTACCAGACCTACTTGCGGATCTACGAGTCGATCCTGCCGTCGATGACGCCGCCGGATCTGATCATCTACCTGCAGGCCTCGGTGCCGACCCTGATGCGGCGGATCCGCCTGCGGGGCCGCGAGTACGAGCAGGCCATCCCGCGGGAGTACCTGGCGCAGCTCAACGAGCTCTACGAGGACTTCATCCGGGACTTCGACCTCTCGCCCAAGCTGGTGCTGCCGGCGGACGACCTGGACTTCGTGAACTCCTACCATGACTTCGATTACATCCTGGACATGATCGACACGATGCGCCGGGATCCCAATCAGCTGGTGCTGCCGGGCTTTTAGCCTCCATGGTGAAAAGGGTCGCCTCCCGCGTGGGGGCGGCCCTTTTTTGGGAGATTCGCGGGCGCAGAGGCCCGCGCCACAGGCTTGAGGCCCGCGCTCTAGGAGCCGCTGCGGACGGCGGAGACCTGGGGCGGCTGGGTCATGCGGTGGGCCATCTGGCGCGCCTCCGTGCGGTCGGCGACCCAGTAACTCAGGCCATCGATGGTGGAGGAGCGGCCGGGCAAGGTCGAGACTTCCACGTCGGAGGCCGGGTCGAGCCGGTTGACCCAGCCGGCGACCGCCAGCACGTCGTGGGTGGTGAGGTTGGTCTCGGAGTGCGAGCGCACGATGGCCCAGAGTTTCGGGAACTTCACCCATTGCATGGGGTGAATCACCTGGGGCATGGCCTCGCGCAGGAGGGTTTGTTGGCGCGAGACGCGTCCGATGTCGCCCATGCCGTCGTGGCGGAAGCGCAGGAAGGATTCGACCTGATGGCCGTCGAGGCGGTGCCGGCCTTCGGCGAGATCGATGCTGAGGCCTCCCGTCCGGTCGACGTATGCCATGCGCTTGGGGATGTCGACCTCGATCCCGCCCAGCGCGTCAACCAGCTCGGAGATGGCGTCCAGGTCGACCAGCAGGTAGCGGTCGATGGGCACCCGCAGGAAGCGGCTGACGGTAGAGACCGCCAGGTCCGGTCCTCCCCAGGGGTTGGCGGCGTTCACCTTGAAGGTGCGGTGTCCCGGGATGGCCATGCGGGTGTCGCGAGGGATCGAGAGCACGCTCACCTTGTGGCTTTCCGGGCTCAGGTGCACCAGGAGCATGGTGTCGGTGTTGCCTCTGAGCGAGCGACGCGCGGCGGTCTGATCGGTGCCCATCACCAGGATCGTGAGATCGCGCGGACCCGTTTCGGGTTCGGCGGCCGTAGCCCAGGAGGGCGATCCCCAGGGGGGCGAACCCCACGGGGTCGCGCTCCAGGCGCGATCGGCCCAGCGGGCCAGGGTCGTGGCGGCCGGAAGCTCGGAAACGGGGGTGCTGGCGGCCCAAAGCCCGATCATGGATCCCGAGCCGAAACCCAGGAGGGTTCCGAGCAGGACGGCGGAGCGGAGGGGGGCACGGCGGCGACGCGGGGCAACGGGAGTGAGCATGGTTTCCTGAATAAGGTGCGGTGATGAGGGTGTTAAGAAATTCTAGCTCATCCGCAAGGTCATCGATCACTTGCCGTGCGGAAGTTTGCGATTCTTAACCCTGTTGCTCCGTTTCGCCTTCCAGCCGGTGCTTGAGTCCCGAGAGGGCTTCGAGGTAGGCGTTCTTTCCGGCTTGTTTGCGCTCGGCGATCGCCGCTTCGCTCATGAGATCGCTTTCGAGCAGCAACTGGACCTGCTGGCCCTTGGCCGTGAGCTCCTTTGCGTACGCCCGGTTATGGGCTTCCAGCTCGGCATCCTGCAAGGGGATCAGGACGACGTGGGCGCCGGATTTGATCTTGCGATCGAGGCTGGGGTCGTAGAGCCGGGAGGCGATGAAGCGCTCCTCGAGCTTGGCGTTGCGGGCATCGAGGTCGGTGAGGGGCTCGTCTTGGGGGTGGGGCATGGGGGCATTCCTTTCTTGCGATGACGGACACGGTTCATGGTCGCGGATCCGGTTAGGATGGGAAGGGTCAGAAGGAGGTTCACGATGGCAATGTTGACCATGAGCGACGGATGCAGGATCTTTTACGAGCGCCGCGGCGAAGGCCGTCCGGTCTTGCTGGTCCATGGCTGGATGGGGTCTCATCGGCTCTGGGAGCCGACGTTCGCGAACCTCATGGGCGATCATGACGTGATCGCACTCGATCTGCGGGGTCATGGCCGCTCGGATCGTCCTCTTACCCGCTATTCGTACGATCGTTATGCCGAGGATCTCAAGGAGGTCCTGGACCAGCTCGATCTCGACGGCGTGGTGCTGGTGGGGTGGTCGATGGGCTGTGGGGTGAGCATGCTCTACCATCATCGCTTCGGCCCGCATCGGCTGGCGGCCATGGCGCTGGTCGCCGGCAGCCCGAAGCTGGTGCGCGATCGCGAGGCGGGCTGGGTTTACGGCATGGCTCCCGAGATGCATCAGCGGATCCTCACTGAGGTCGGCAAGTCGCGTCCGGTCTACGCGAAGCTGCTCACGGACGGCATCTTTCATGCCGGCATGGCGCAGCCGGTGCGGGATCTGGCCTTCCAGACGGCCCTGGAGGCTTCCCTGCCGTGCGCGCTGGAGTCGTTCGAGGACGGGGGGACCCTGGATCTTCGGGCGGGGTTGGAGGCCATCCGGCTGCCGGTCAGCGTTTTTCATGGGCGGACGGATTTCCTGGCCTCGTTCGCGGCGGCGGAGTACGTGGCGCGGACGATCCCCGGCGCCGAGCTGGTGGCCTTCGACCTGAGCGTGCACGCTCCGCAGTGGGAAGAGCCGGAGCGGTTTCATGCGGGGCTGCGCGCGCTGATCGCGCGGGCGTAGCGGCGGAGTCGTCGACGAGCCGCGAGCGGCTCGTCGAGCGCCTGCGGCTAGTCGAGAGATTCCTGTTGCTCGGTCCAGCGCAGGAAGCGGATATAGTCCTTGGTCTTCTCGATCTGGGTGGGGGAGAGCCCCTGGATGGCGTCGAGCAGGGTGGACGGGCGCGGACCGTCGGACGACGGGGCCGCCGGGACCATCGGGACCGGTTCGCCGAGGGAGGCGCGGCGGATGGTGCTCAGGGGCATCTCCAGGCCGCGGGCGATCGCCTCGAGATCCTCTTCCTGGGGGCGATCGCCGTACTCGAGGCCCATCACCGTCGCCATTGGGATCTGACAGATCTGCGCCAATTCCTGAACGGTCAGGCCATTCGTCTGGCGGTACTGGCGAAGAAACTCCGACAGCGCGTTCTGCGGGGTGGCTGGTTCCATGGTGCGCTCCAATGCGTGATCCCTCCGTGGATTTTCATTATACGGCCCGTAGGACGGGCTGTCACACCTTCGCTCCTGAAATAAATGTTTACGAAGTAGAATTTCTTGGTTATCCTGGACAGGTCTTGGCAGCCGGAGCCTCAAAGGCGACGCTTCGCGCCGGTCGATCATGAAGCCCCCGGTGCAATGGCGCACCGGGGGCGTTCGTTATGGGGATTAGCCTTGGACGCCGAGAAAGACGTTATGCGAGACCTTGATGGGCCCGTTGACTTTCGTCTGACAGGCCAGGCGCCATTGGCGCTTGATCTTGTCGCGTCCCAGGCGCAGGGTTTCGCTGGTCGTGGGCGCCGACAGGTTCTTTTCGCCCTGCAGCACCTTTACCTTGCAGGTGCAGCATCGGCCCTGCTTGCAAACGTACTTGATGGGCTGGCCCGCCTCGATGGCGGCCTGGAGGAGGTTGGCCCCGGGCGCAACCTGGAATGTCCGGGAGCTCTCCCCGATCATGAACGTGACGTCGAACATGTCCTTCCTATACCCCGCGCGTGGGTCCGAATACTCGGCGCTCCTTCCGCGTCATGGTCGCCGCGTCAGCCCCGCACCAGCTGACCCAGCAGGGCGTCAATCTCGGCGGCCAGGAAAATGTCACCACCCTCGGCGGCCACCTCCAGGTACGTCGACAGCGCATCGCTCACCTCCTGGGCATCCGCCGGAGCGAGCCGCAGGGTGAAGCTTCGCGCCCCGATCTGGGCCTCGGCTTGCGAGAGCAGGCGGTTGATCAGGGGATCCATCTCTTCGACCGGCAGGCGCTCCTCGGAGGAGGCTTCGGTGGTTTCCGGCTTCAGCGCGATGAGGGCGTCGGTGATGATCCGGATCTGGGGGATGTCGAGGGTGAGTTCAATCATGCAGGGGCTCCTCGGTGGGCAGGTAGCGCGATTCGGAACCGGCGGCCGGTATCCAGTTGGAGAAGGGCCAGCCGCTCGCCAGGCGCTTGAACGCCATGGAGGCGATGGCTTGGCGGGTATCGGTGGCCTCCTGGGTCAGCAGGAAGCGAAGGACGGGGCCCAGGGCTCCCAGCGTCCCTCTGCGCAGCTCGGGGCGGAGCAGAATCCGCTGTCCCAAGCCCAGGATGGCGCCGTCGTGGTCACTGCGGGCCATCGCTCCCAGGAAGGCTTGGCGCCAGGGCTCGGCCTCGGGGCGAGCCAGGTACTCTCCACCGGCTTGCAGCAGGGCGTTCAACTCGAGATCACCGCGATCCAGCGCGAGGGAGAGCAGGAAGAGGGCATCGTTGATGGAGGCGGGGCTCAGCTTATCGATCCAGCGGGCGGAGCGGTCCATGGCGGCCACGGCGTCGGGGTCCGCCAGGGCTTTCGCGAGGGCCTCGACGTGGGGCTGGAGTTCCATGCCGCGGTCGCTGAGCAGGATCTTGGCGGTGGGCATCAGCTCGCGCAGCAGGCGTTCGGGGCCGACCTGTTCGAAGAGCCGGTCGACGAAGGTTTCCACGGCCCGGATCAGCTGGGGATCGTGCAGGCGTTCCATGTGGGGGCCCAGTTGCTCCAGCCATTCCGCACCTTCGGGGGAGTGCAGGAAGCGCAGGACGGGCTCGGTTACTTCCCAGGGGTCGACGGAGGGGTCGGCGGCGATGCGGCGGGCGACTCCGCCGAGTCCCGCCACCTCGGCGGCGATGGCGCCCGTCAGGGCGCATCGGAGGTCGCGGGCCTCGTCGGAGAGCAGGTAGTCGATGCCCACGCGGGCGAATTCTCCAACCTGGAAGGAGGGTTCGCGGGAGGCCTGGTCCAGGATTTCGACCAGGCGCCCGAGTCGAAGCTGGCCGGCGGGCATGAGTTCGCGGATGAGGCGATCGCGGACCGAGCGCTGGCCGTCGCTCAGGAGGATCTTGGCGGCGAAGGGCAGGGCGACTTCGAGGAATTTGAAGTGGGGGTCCACTTGCAGGACGATGCCTTCCATGGAGCTCATGGCGCGCATCAGGAAGGCGAATTTCTCGGGCATCGTGAAATCGTACTGGAACATCACGGCGCCCAACCGCTCGACCACTTGGCTCAGGGTATAGCGGGTTTCCTTGTTGCCCATCTGGGCGTGGTAGATGTCCTCGATAATCGGGGTGACGAGCCCGTAGTCGACCTCCTGAGGGAGCAATCCCAGGTGGATGAGGTCGGTGACGAAGGCTTGGAAGTCCTCGTGGAGGAGATGCACGAAGAGGGCGGCCATCGCGTCGGTGAGCTCGGGTTCGAAGGTGTCGACCATGCCGAAGTCGATGTAGGCGACTTCGCCGTTGGGTTTGACGAGGACGTTGCCGGGGTGAGTATCGGCGTGGAAGAAGCCGTCTTCGAGGACTTGCTTGATGAAGGAGCGCACGCCGAGGCTGGCGATGCGGTCGAAGTCGACGCCCATGGCGGCGATGGCGGTGTAGTCGTTGAACTTGACGCCCTGGATGAACTCCTGGGTGAGGATGCGGCGGGTGCTCAGCTCCCAGTAGGGCTTAGGGGCCGTGATGCCGTCGAAGTCGGCGAAGTTGCGCCGGAAGCGTTCCATGTTGCGCGCTTCCTGGACGAAGTCGATCTGGGCGTAGAGGTCGGCTCCGAAGCGATCGAGCACGGGTTGGTAGTCGATGTTCTTGAGCAGGGGAAGTTGCTGGGCGTAGCGGGAGGTGGCGATGCGCGTCGTGAGCCAGCGCAGGACGGAGAGGTCCAGCTGGAAGCGTTCGGCGAGGCCGGGGCGCTGGATTTTGACGACGACCTCTTCGCCGGAGTGGAGCCTGGCGCGGTGGACCTGGCCGATGGAGGCGGCGGAAAGGGGCGTGGGATCGAACGCGGCGAAGGCCTCGAGGGGGTCGCAGCCGAGTTCCTCGGCGACGATGGCGCGGGCCACGTCGGGGGAGAAGGCGGGGACTTGGTCCTGGAGGCTTTCCAGCTCGCGGACGTAGGCGAGGGGCAGGAGGTCGTGTCGGGTGGAGAGGAGCTGCCCGATTTTGATGAAGGTGGGGCCCATGCCGAGGAGGCGATCGCGGAGTCGCCGGGCGTGGCGGCGTTGCCGCGCCTCGGGGCCTCCGGTGCTGGGCAGCCAGGAGAGGGTTTCGAGCCAGTGGTCGAGGACGAAGGTCAGCAGCAGGCCGACGAGCTGCAGCAGGCGCCAGTAGGCCCTCCAGCGTTGCCGACGCCACTGGGCGTCGATCTCACGGGGATCGTAGGGGGGCAGGGCCTCCGGTGGGGCCGGGTTGCGGCCGCCGGGGACCGGTGAGGTTGGGGGAGGAGGCGATTCATGTTGCATGGAGTACTAGTATACCAAGGATCCGCCGCGCTTCACGCCTTGGCTGCCCGTACTCGTGCCGTCGCCGCCCCCCTCGGGACGCGCCACGCTAAGATTCTCCTAAAACTTGCTTAACAGAAGGAGGAAGTGGTAGACTGCGACCAGCGACCAACGGCGGGGCTTATCCCGCCGTTTTTTTGCTATCTGAGGGCCTGACGTGGGTTCTCGTTTATGTTAAAATATTAAGGTTGATTAATAGATCGCTCCTGGTGCCGCGCGCCGCCCAGGACACCGAGGAGACCTCCCTTTGGAACGCGACCTGGCACTGATGACACTGGAAGACCTGACGCAGATGGCGCGTCAGCGTGGGCTGAGAGGCTATTCGACGATGACCAAGACCGAGCTGGTTGACGCGCTCAGCGCGCTTACGAGCGAAACGCCTGAGCAGGAAATACAAGAGATGACTCCTCCGTCCCGGACGGGGAGGGCGAGCGACGCGTCGGCGTCGCCGGCCACCCAGCTCGAATCGGTGATCGACGCCGGTGTTCCGACGCGCGCTCCCGACGAGGAGGCCGAGGCGGCGGCCGAGCTGCTGGACGATGCCGAGGACGAAGGTTCGGCGGAGCCCTCGTTCAAGAAGACCTGGATTCGCCAGGAGCTCTTGATTGACGACGTGCTTCCCGAGCTTCCGGAGAGCTACGGCGACGAGCGGGTCGTGCTCATGGTTCGCGACCCCTTCTGGGTGCATGCCTATTGGGACGTGACCCCCAAGACCATTGCGCGCACGCATGCCCAGGGCGGGCAGCGGATGGCGCTGCGGGTTTACGACGTGACCGAGCTGGTCTTCGACGGCAAGAACGCCCATACCTGGTTCGAGATTCCGGCCCCCGAGTACGTCCGGAACTGGAACATCCAGGTGCCGGCCGATGGCCGGAACTACCTCGTGGAGCTGGGCTGGGTCACGGCCGAGGGCCGCTTCCTGCCGGTTCTGCGCTCGAACGTCGTCGACGTGCCGATCGGCCGGCCTTCGCCGGTGATCGCCGACAAGTTCGTCGAGTTGCCCTTCCAGCCGGCTCCCGAAGTCGAGAGCCTGGAGGCCGAGGCCCCCGAGGCGGCCTTCGTCTCGGGAGAGGAGCTCGCTCCGCCCGCTCCGGCGACGACCCCCAGCCAGAACGTCTCGCTTCCCGACACCATGTACCAGCTCTCCACGCGGGGCCGCGGCTACTGGTCGGCGGATACCCCGCGCTACGGCGACCTCACCTGGGAGAACCTGGAGTCGGCCATGGGCTCGCATCAGATGGGCTCGCATGCCGTGAGCTCCTTCGCGGCGGCTCCCCCGGCCCCTCCGGCCCCGGCCAAGGAGAAGGACAAGGATTTCTGGCTCGTGGCCAACTGCGAGCTCATCGTTTACGGTGCCACCGAGGCCGACGCGTCCGTGACCCTGCGGGGCCAGAAGATCGAGTTGCGCCCGGACGGGACCTTCTCGATCCGCTTCGCCTTCCCCGATGGGCTTCACCCGATTCCCATCCATGCCGTGAACGCCGACGGGGACATGGAGCGCTCCATCACGATCACGGTCAGCCGCGACACGCAGCCCTAACCCCGGCGGCGGTGGCGTGAGGCAGCGTCCGTGCTCGGAAGCAACCTGACCCGCTCTCGGAGAGTGGGCCCCGCGGTCGAAGAGACGGCGGGGCCTCCCCTCATTCATAGCAAGCATTCGCGCGGTCCCACCGGCCTTCGATTCAGAAGCCGCCGTTGCCCTGGGCGGACCGCGACCCCAAAAGAGGATTGATCATGGCCAAAGGCTACCTGGCAATGGTGCTGCATGCCCACCTGCCCTTCGTCCGCCACCCGGAGTACTCGTACTTCCTGGAAGAGGACTGGCTCTACGAGGCGATCACCGAGACCTACGTGCCGCTCATCAACGTCTACGACGGGCTGATCGCCGACGGCATCGACTTCCGCATCACGATGACCATGACCCCGCCGCTGGTCTCGATGCTGGCCGATCCCTTCCTGCAGAGCCGCTACGTCCATCACCTCGACGAGCTGATCGAGCTGGCGACCAAGGAGGTGGAGCGGACGCGCTTCGACGGTCACTTCAACTACCTCGCGCGCTATTACCTGGATCTCTACCGGAAGACCCGGCAGACCTTCGTCGACAAGTACAAGGGCAACCTGATCACGGCCTTCAAGAAGTTCCAGGACTTGGGCGTCCTGGAGATCGTGACCTGCACCGCCACGCACGGCTTCCTGCCGCTGATGCGCGTCACCCCGCAGGCGGTCAGGGCTCAGATCCTGGTGGCGGCGGAATCCTACGAGGAGCACTTCGGATGCCGCCCGCGCGGCATCTGGCTCGCCGAGTGCGGCTATTACCCCGGGGTCGATCAGGTCCTCAAGGAAGCGGGAATCCGCTACTTCTTCACCGATACCCACGGGATCCTCAACGCCACGCCGCGCCCGCGCTACGGGGCCTATGCCCCCATCTACACCCCCGAGACCGGCGTGGCGGCCTTCGCGCGGGATCAGGAGTCGTCCAAGCAGGTCTGGAGCTCGATCGAGGGTTACCCCGGCGACTTCGACTACCGGGAGTTCTACCGGGACATCGGCTACGATCTCGATCTCGACTACATCGCGCCCTACATCCAGCCGGACGGCACCCGCAAGAACACCGGCATCAAGTATTACCGGATCACCGGCAAGACCGATCAGAAGCAGCCTTACGATCCTTACTGGGCCGACCAGAAGGCCGCCTCGCATGCCGGCAACTTCATGTTCAACCGGGAAAAGCAGATCGAGCACCTCTTCGGGGTCATGGGGCGCGAGCCGATCGTGGTCTCCCCCTACGATGCGGAGCTCTTCGGGCACTGGTGGTACGAGGGGCCGCAGTTCCTCAATTATCTCATCCGCAAGTCGGTCCACGATCAGGACGTCTACAAGCTCACCACCCCGGCCGAGTATCTCGCGAACCACCCGACCCAGCAGATCGCGATGCCGTCCTACTCCAGCTGGGGGGACAAGGGCTATGCGGAGTTCTGGCTCAACGACACCAATGCCTGGGTCTATCCGCACCTTCATGAGGCGGCCGACCGGATGGTCGAGCTGGCCCAGCACTACCCGGCCAACGGGGACGAGGCCCGCGAGCGGGCGCTCAATCAGGCCGCCCGCGAGCTCATGCTGGCGCAAAGCTCCGACTGGGCGTTCATCATGAAGACGGGCACCATGGTGGAGTACGCCGTGAAACGGACGCACTCGCACCTGCGGCGCTTCAACAAGCTCTACGAGGACCTCAAGCAGGGCAAGGTCGACCTCGAGTTCCTCACCAAGGTGGAGTACCTCGACAATATCTTCCCGAACATGAACTACCGCCACTACCGGTAAGCGAAAGGGGCCGCAAGGCCCCTTTCGCTTTTCGAGGTTTCCCTCGCCGGATCGCGCGGGCGCTAGACGGCGCCGAGGCCTCTAAGGACCTTGAGGACGACCGAGTCGGGGACGTCGGAGCGCACGCAAACGCGTCCGAGGGCTTCGGGAAGGACCCAGCGCACCCGTCCCGACTGGACCTTCTTGTCATGGCCCGTGGCTTCGAGCAGGCGCTGGGCGGAGAGGGCGGGGAAGCGGGTGGGGAGACCCGCGCGCGCCAGCAGGGCGGTCAGGCGGCCTTGTTCGGCGTCGGAGAAGAGGCCGAGTTCGCGGGCGATCGCCCCGGCCGCCACCATGCCGATTGCCACCGCCTCCCCATGCAGGTAGCTCTGGTACTGGGTCTCCGCTTCGAGCGCATGCCCCAACGTATGGCCGAAGTTCAGGATGGCCCGGATCCCCGACTCCCGCTCATCCTCCCGCACCACCTGGGCTTTGAGCTCGCAGCAGCGCGCGACGGCGGGGATCAGGGCGGGCATGCGGCGCTCCAGGAGCAGCGGGAGGTCCGCGTCGAGGCGCTCGAAGAAGGCCGCATCCATGATGACGCCGTACTTGATCATCTCGGCCAGACCCGCCAGCAATTCGCGCCGGGGAAGGGTATGCAGCGTCAGGGGATCCGCCACCACCAGGCTCGGCTGGTAAAAGGCCCCGATCAGGTTCTTGCCCTGGGGGTGGTTCACGGCGACCTTGCCGCCCACCGACGAGTCAATCTGCGCCAAGAGCGACGTAGGAACCTGCACGAACGGCACGCCCCGGTTGAAGGTGGCCGCCACGAAGCCCGCCAGGTCTCCGATCACCCCGCCTCCCAGGGCGACGATCGGGCTTTGTCGCTCGAGCCGGGCCTCGATGGCGCGATCGTAGAGCTGCATGGCGCTTTGCATGCGCTTGAAGCGCTCACCGGCTGGAACGACGGCCATGTGCGGATCCCAGCCGGCGGCTTGCAGCGAGGCGCGCGCCACGTCCCCGTAACGGGCTTCGAGGTGCGGGTTGGTGACGACCAGGCAGCGGCCGGGCTTCAGCCGTTCGGCCATCATCTCGCCCAGGCGGGCGATCGCATTGGGCTCCAGCACGATCGGATACTCCCGCTCCGGAAGCGCCACGTCGATTCTCCGGGCTTCCCCGCGAAGGGCCTCCATGATCCGCTCGGCCACCCGAGAGGCCGACATGGAGGAAGCTATCTGGATGGGGATCTGCTGGTAGAGCGGGTAGCGCTCCTGGTACCGGGCGCGAAAGGCCACGGGGTCCTCGGCGAGCGGTCGGTCGGATCCTGAAACGCGCCGCCAGAGGAGTTCGGGGGAGGCTTTCAGGTGGACGACGACGCCCGCCAGCCGCAGGGCGAGCCGGTTGGCCGGATCGAGGATGGCCCCGCCGCCGGTGGCGATGACCTGCCGCTTTCCGCGCGCGACCTCCCGGATGACGGCCGCCTCCAGCTCGCGGAAGCCCGCCTCGCCGCGCGCGGCGAAGATCTCCGGGATCGTGCCTCCCGCGCGGGCCTCGACCAGCCGATCGGTGTCGACGAACTCCCAGCCCAAGCGAGTGGCGAGGATGCGACCGACGGTGGTCTTGCCCGAGCCCATGAAGCCCATCAACGTGATGTTCATGGGTCCAGTATGCCCGCAAGCCCGTGCGAAAGTCCAGCCGCCCCGCGGCGCGCGATCAGGTCCGCGAGAGGATCCAGTCCCGCACGTCGGCGGGCACCGGCATGACCGAGAGGCGGCTCATGCGGACCAGGTCGAACTCCGTCCAGCCCGCCTCCTTCACCTCGGCGAGCGTCACGGGCCGCTCCAGGCGCCGCACGGGGGCCAAGTCGATCTTGACGGACTTCCCCGTGGCGTCGGTCTCGTCGGGGATCGGGCCCGTGAGGGCCTTGGCCACACCCACGATGCGGCGCTCCTTG
Organism: Candidatus Sericytochromatia bacterium; assembly: GCA_036676495.1. Taxonomy (GTDB): domain Bacteria; phylum Cyanobacteriota; class Sericytochromatia; order S15B-MN24; family UBA4093; genus UBA4093. The sequence goes on along the minus strand of JAKFCT010000058.1, from coordinate 33,805 downwards.
CCGGAATGATAGATGAAGAGCTCGTCTTCCGGAGCAATCGACTTGAGGTTCCGCTGGGCGAGCGCATTGCGCACGCCGTCCCAGCCGGTGCGCCCGTCGCGCTCCAGGTCGTCGTAGGAGTAGGTCTCGGGTTCGCTCTTGAGCAAGAAGGTGGCCATGATCATTCCTTTGCGATGGGCAGGGTGAACCAGAAGCACGAGCCCTTCCCGGGCTCGCTTTCGACGCCGACATGACCTCCTTGGGCTTCGACCAGCGCCTTGGTGATGGAGAGGCCGAGTCCCGTCCCCCCGGCCTTGCGGGTGTCGGACATGTCGACCTGGGAGAACGGCTTGAATAGCTTGGGAAGATCCTCGGGGGCAATCCCGACTCCGGTATCTTCCACCGCGACCCGGACCTGTGGGCCCTCCGGACGCGCGCTCACCCGGATTTTGCCGCTTTCGGGGGTGAACTTGATGGCATTGTTGACGAGGTTCACCAGCACCTGGGAGACGCGTTGTTCGTCGCCCAGGACGAGCGGCAGGTCTTCGCTTGCGTCGAGGCGCATCCGGTGGCCCCGCTGCTCGGCCAGCGGTGCGAGGTTCTCGATGACGCCCCGGAGGGTCCGCGGGAGCGGGAAGGGATGGGGTTCGAGCGTGAACTTCCCGGCCTGGATCCGGCTCATGTCGAGCAGATCGTTGATCAGGCCCAGGAGCGCATCGGCTCCTCCGAGCATCCGCTTGAGGTAGGTGAGCTGCACCTCGTTGAGCGGGCCGACGAGCTCGTCCTCGAGGATGCTGCCGAAGCCCATGATGGCGTTGAGGGGCGTGCGCAGCTCATGCGAGAGGATGCTCAGGAACTCGTCCTTCATGCGATCGGTCAGGGTCAACTGCGCGATTTTCTCTTGCTGCAGCCGTTCGCGTGCGACGCGCTCGGAGACCTCGGTCCCGAGCATGAGCACTCCGGCGTTCGCCACCGGCACGTAGGAGAGGTCCCAGTAGGTGGTCCGCGCGACCCCGTTCACCACGTAGGACAGGGGGAAGGCCTGGGCATGGAAGGGCTGACCGGTTTCCAGCACGTCGCGGAGATGCGGGCCGATCTGGGCCTCGCTGCCTTCCAGCACCTCGAAGACCGGCCGGTGAACGAGCTGCGACGCGGGAACTCCGACCAGATGGGCATAGGCGGGATTCGTCCACTGGTAGACCAGCTGACGATCCGCGAAGGCCACGGCGGCGGGAACGTGCGTCACGATCCGATCCAGGAAGGTCTTTTCCGTCTCCAGCTCGCGGGTCCGCTCCTGGACCTGCGCTTCGAGGTGAGCGCGCGCGGCCTGCAGGTCCTCGACGAAGGCGGAGAGCTGGATGGCGATCGCCAGCTGGGAGGCGATGGAGCGCAGGAACTGCTGCTCTTGATTCGCGAAATCGCGCGGCTCCCGGAAGTACAGCGACAGGATCCCCGTGGACTTGCCCTGGTACACGAGCGGCAAGTAGATGGTCCCTCGGAAATCCAGCTGCTGGGCGTAATGACGAAAGGCGGCGAAGACCTCGTCCTCCTGGGCGTTGTGGATGGCGAGCACCTGCTGGCCCATGAAGGCCTTGATGACGGGAGTGTCGTCGAGCCGCCCCCGGTAGCTCCGGTTGACGGCCTCCAGGTCGAGGGCCTCCATCCGGAACTGCGCTTTGATCTGAAGCCCTCGAGCGGCCTCGTCCCAGAGCCAGAGGGCTCCGTACTTGGCGTCCAGCAGTTCGCAAAGGCGGGCGATGCTCGTGGCGAGGAGCTGGGGGAGGCTGCCGGCTTCCGCCACCGACCGGTTGATTTCGGCCATGACCCGCAGCTCGTCGTTACGGCGGGCAAGCTCGGCGGCATGCCGCTCCAGGCTCCGGTTGAGGCTGCGGATGAGCGCGTTCTCGGCGCTGACGCGCTGGAAATCCTCCTGCAGCGACCGGTAGGTCGAGTCGTAGAGGTTTTGGATGTCGGCGTAGAGGTCCTCGAGTTCGCTGATGAGCTGCGCGAAGGTCCGGGAGGGATAATCCTGCTCTCCCAGCCACGCGACGAGAGCGAGCTTCTGGGCGGTCAGGGCCTGGAGGACGTCCGCGTAGCCGGGTCCCGGTTTTTCCGGTTGGAGCGGGTCGGGCGTCTGCCCGGAGGCGACGCGCTCGGCCAGGACGGCCAGGTAGGCGCGACGGTCGCCGCGGGCCAGGTAGTCGAGCAGTTCGCGCATGCCCTCGCGGGCGAGGTCCCGTCGCGCGTGCGGAGTCACGTCGCGGCGCGACAGGGCCGGGAGGCGCCGATCTTGGGCGAGGGCCAAGAAGGCCTCCGCCAAGCGATCCAGGTCGCCTTGCGCGCGGAGGGCCGCTGCTTGAAGCGAAGGGCTCAACGTCACGTTCAGGTCCTTTCCAGGTCGCCTGAAGTTTATCAGAAATCATGAAGAAACGCCCCCTTGGCATAACCAAGAGGGCGTTTAGGCTCCCCGTCAAGGATTCGAACCTCGATCGCCTGGGCCAGAACCAGGTGTCCTACCATTGAACGAACGGGGAACGTGGAACAAGGTTGACTTTATCAAACTCCCCTTAACCCGTCAACCCCTTTTTCGCAACGTTCTGCGGCGGCGGGGATCGGGAGGGGTCAGGCGGTACTTGCGCCAGCGGAGATAAGATGGGGCCGTCCCTTCCTGCGGGCGTGCCGGAGGGGCTTTTTCTGGCAGAAGGGAGAATGTGCTTGAAATCCCATCGGAACCCCCCGATCCCGTCGCAAGGCGAGGTGGATCGCATCAAGGCCAACTTTCTCTCCATCGTCAGCCATGAGCTCCGCACCCCCCTCAATTTCATCACGGGCTTCGCCAGCATCCTGGAGGACGAGGTCGCCGGTCCGCTCAACGCGCAACAGCAGGAGTACGTCGGGAAGATCCTGGAAGGGGCCGACCGCCTCCTGCACATGGTCAACGACCTCCTCGACCTGAACCGCATGCTGGCGGGCCGCTTCATGCTCGAGCCCCTGCCGGTCGATTACCGCATCTTGCTCCAAGAGGTGGTGGAGACCCAGCTCGGGGCCGCGCGCCTCAAGGAGCTGGCCCTGGATTTGGAGATCGCGCCCGCGGTGCCGGACGGGATTCTCATCGACGCCCCGCGCATCGCGCAGGTGCTGCGCCATCTGATCGCGAACGCCGTGAAGTTCACCCCCGATCGCGGGGCGGTCCGGGTGCGAAGCTTCCTCGAGGGCGCGGAGGACGAGCCCTTGATCGTGACCCAGATCAGCGACACCGGCTACGGGATCGCGCCCGAGGACGTCCCGGAGCTTTTTCGCGCCTTTCAGCAACTCGACATGAGCGCCACCCGCGAGGCCGGGGGCATGGGGCTGGGCTTGCCCATCAGCAAGCAAATCGTGGAGGCGCATGGCGGATCGATTGGCGTCCTCAGCGAGATGGGAAAAGGCAGCACCTTCTGGTTCACGCTGCCGCTGCGCGCCGCGACGACGGGCAACCAGGAGATCCTGGGGGCCTAGCTCGGATCATGCTATACTGGAAGGGCCTCCCTTGATGTCACGACAGGGATCGGATGCCGCGTTTCGCGGCATGCGTTCCGGTGAGGGGAGGCCTAGCCGGAGGAGAACCTGTGCAAGATACCCCGACCCCGAATTCCCGTATCATTCCGCGTTCGCTGCGCGAGGAGATGAAGCAGTCCTACCTCGATTACGCCATGAGCGTCATCGTGGGACGCGCGCTTCCCGACGTGCGCGACGGCCTGAAACCGGTCCACCGCCGCATCCTCTTCTCGATGCACGAGAACAACCTGACCTCCGACCGCAAGCACCGCAAGTCGGCCACCGTGGTCGGCGACGTGCTCGGTAAGTATCACCCGCACGGCGACTCCTCGGTCTACGACGCGATGGTGCGCCTCGCACAGGACTTCTCCATCCGCTACACCTTGGTCGACGGCCACGGCAACTTCGGCTCGGTGGACGGCGACCCCGCGGCCGCCTACCGGTACACCGAGGCGCGCCTCACGCGGATCGCCTCCGAACTCTTGGCCGACATCGACTCCGAGACGGTCGATCACCTTCCCAACTACGACGGCACCACCGAGGAGCCCGCGGTCCTTCCCTCGCGGATCCCCAACCTCCTGGTGAACGGCTCGGCCGGCATCGCGGTGGGCATGGCGACCAACATCCCGCCCCACAACCTCAGCGAGGTGGTGGACGCCCTGGTGGCGATGATCGACTCGCCGGGCCTCTCCACCGGCGACCTCATGCAGTACGTCAAGGGGCCCGACTTCCCGACGGGCGCCATGATCCTCGGCGAGAAGGGCATCCAGGAGGCTTACGCCACCGGGCGCGGCTCCGTCACGATCCGCGCGGTGGCCGAGATCGAGGAGATGGCCCGCGGCAAGCACGCCATCATCGTCACCGAGCTGCCCTATCAGGTCAACAAGGCGCGCCTGATCGAAAACATCGCCGACCTCGTCAAGGACAAGAAGATCGAGGGCATCTCCGACCTGCGCGACGAGTCCGATCGCCAGGGCATGCGCATGGTCATCGAGCTCAAGCGCGACGCCGTGCCCCAGGTGGTCCTCAACCACCTCTACAAGGCGACCTCGCTGCAGACCACCTTCGGCATCATCAACCTGGCCCTGGTCAACGGGCAGCCCCGCGTCCTCAAGCTCTCCGAGATGCTCGAGCTTTACCTGGATCACCGGGTGGACGTCGTCACCCGCCGGACCCGCTACGAGCAAAAGAAGGCCGAAGCCCGCATGCATATCGTGCAGGGCTTGATCGTCGCGCAGCGCAGCATCGACGACGTGGTGCACCTGATCCGCGGGGCCGAGAACACCGAGGCCGCTCGCCAGGGCCTGATGAACACCTTCTCGCTCTCGGAAGTCCAGGCCAACGCCATCCTCGAGATGCAGCTGCGGCGCCTCACCGCCCTTGAAGTCGGCAAGCTCGAGAACGAAGAGCGCGAACTGCGCGCCCGCCTCGAGGAGTACGCGGCGATCCTGGCCGACAAGGCCAAGGTCTACGCCATCATCCGCACGGAGCTGCTCGCGGTGAAGGATCGCTACGGCGACGAGCGCAAGACCAAGCTCACGCACGATCCCGGCGAGATCCGCCAGGAGGATCTGATTGCCGACGAGCCCATGGCCATCTTCATCACGGACCAGGGCTACATCAAGCGGCTCAACGTCGACACCTTCGAGAAGCAGCGCCGGGGCGGCCGCGGCATCGCCGGCATCTCCACCCGCGAGGACGACTTCATCCGCCACTTCTTCGTGGGGACCGCCCATTCGCAGGTGCTCTTCTTCTCGAACCGCGGCATCGCCTACTCGCTCAAGGTCTACGAGATCCCCGAGGCCTCGCGCCAGGCCAAAGGCCTCAACATCGTCAACCTCCTGCCGCTGGGTCCGGACGAGCGGATCACCGCCGTCCTGCCGGTCTCGGAGTTCAAGGAGGGCGACTTCCTGATCATGCTCACGCATGAAGGTACCATCAAGAAGACCGATCTCACGTCCTTCTCCAGCATCCGCCGCTCGGGCATCATCGCGATCGCCCTGGACGACGGGGACGAGTTGGGCTGGGTCTGCCACACGGACGGCAACCGCTCGGTCATCATCGCCACCTCCGAGGGCATGGCCATCCACTTCCCCGAGGAAGAGCTGCGCCCCCTGGGCCGTCCGGCTCGCGGCGTCCGCGCCATCACCCTGCGCGAAGGCGACAAGGTGATCGGCATGACCCTGGGAGATGCCGAGGGCACCTTGCTCTCGGTGACGACCGACGGCTACGGCAAGCGCACGGCCATCGAAGAGTACCGCCAGCAAGGCCGCGGCGGCCTGGGTCTCATCAACATGAAGCTCAACGCCAACCGCAACGGCAAGGTCTCGTCGATCATGATCGTTCAGGACACCGACGAGGTGGTGCTGGTCACCACCAACGGCATCGTGATCCGGCAGAAGGTGGATTCGATTCCCAAGCTCGGCCGGATGACCCAAGGAGTGCGCCTGCAGCGCATGGACGAGAACGACCGCGTGGCCGCCGTCGCCCTGGTGGTGACCGACGAGGACGACTCGGATCCCAGCTGCGGCGGCTCCATGAACGTGGAGGAGTAGCGTGGACTTCAACTTCGACCCCTTCCAGACCTCCTACGGTTTCGAAGTTCCTCAGGATCTGATCCCGACCCCGGCGGTTAACAACCGACCGACCCTGGGCATGATTCTCGTGGAGATGGGGGTCCTGACCGAAGAGCAACTCGCTCAGGCGGTGACCACTCAGGTCGAGCAGCAAGTGCCGCTGGTCCAGGTGCTCCTCGAGAGCGGCATGGCCACCCAGGACCAGGTCCTGGGTGCCCTGCGCAGCCGTCCCCAGTATGGTTGAGCGCCGCGCCCGACTCAGCTGATCGTTCCTGGAGCATTTCCGGCGCCGAGGCGCATTTAAAGGTGATCTGTGGCAAACACGCATGAATCGGCTTCCCTGAAAGAAGCCCTCGACGGAGAAACCCCCTTGCAAGGATCCATCGGAGGCCTGCGCGTCGGAAGTCTGACGGACGTGGGCAAGGTGCGGGAAATCAACCAGGATTACCTGGCGAGCAATCCCGACCACGGCCTTTTCATCGTCGCGGACGGCATGGGCGGCCACCTGGCCGGCGAGAAAGCGTCCCAAGGAGCGGTCGAAGCCATCACCCGCGCCCTCACCCCCGAGGTGCTCGCGCAAGCCAACGGCAACCTGGTCGATCTGATCCAGACGGCCATCCAGGACGCCAACCGCGAGATCGTCCAGGCGTCCTTGCAGGACTCCTCGATGCGCGGCATGGGCACCACCGCCACCGTGGCGGTCACCGTGGCCGACAAGGTCTACGTGGGCCACATCGGCGACTCCCGGGCCTACCACCTGCGCGGCAGCGAGATCGTCCAGATCACCGAGGACCATTCGGTCGTCGCCCAGTTGCTGCGCGCCCGCGCCATCACCCCGGCCGAAGCCCAGCGCCACCCGTACCGCAACGTCATCACCCGCTGCCTCGGCATGCAGATGGAGATCGAAGCGGATACCTTCGAGGTGGACTGGCAGATCGGCGATCGCCTCCTGCTCTGCTCGGACGGCCTCTCGGGCCTGGTCTCCGACGAAGAGATGGCCCAGATCGCCAACGACTTGCCCGAACCGCAGGAGGCCTGTGAACGCCTGGTCGCCCTCGCCCTCGAGCGCGGCGGCTACGACAACGTCACGGTCGTTCTCCTGGCCAAGGAATCGTAAGCCGTACCCATGGGAGATCGTCTCGGCAACTACGAGATCCTGGACGAGCTGGGCCGAGGCGGCATGGGCGTGGTCTACCGCGCCTCCGACCTCAAGCTCGGCCGCCAGGTGGCCATCAAGGAACTGCTCGTCACCACCCAGCTCTCCGAGGTGGAGCGCCAGGACACCGTCGAACGCTTCCGCCGGGAAGCGATGGCGGCGGCCCGCCTCGCGCACCCCAACATCATCACGGTCTACGATTACGGCCAAGAGGGCGATCGCCCCTACATGGTCATGGAGTTGCTCGAAGGGAAGAACCTCGGCGACTACCTCGAAAAGAAGACCATGTTCTCCCTCCAGCAAGTCGCCGACATCGGGGCCCAGATCTGCTCGGCCCTCGACTACGCGCACCTCTCGGGCATCGTCCACCGCGACATCAAGCCCGACAACATCATGCTCAACGCCAACGGCATCGTGAAGCTGACCGACTTCGGCGTGGCGCGGGTCAAATCCGACCTGCCCAGCATGACCCAGACCGGGACCACCCTCGGCACCATCGCCTACATCTCCCCGGAGCAGCTCACCGACTCGCGCCTGGTCGACGGCCGCTCGGATCTCTTCTCGCTGGGAGCGCTCCTCTACGAGATGCTCACCTTCAAGACTCCCTTCGACGCCGGAAACCTCGGCGGGACCATCATCAACATCATGAGCATGGCCCCCGAGCCCATCAGCAGCCTCAACCCCAATTGCCCGCCCAAGCTCGAAGCGGTCATCATGCGCGCGCTCAAGAAGAACCCCGACGAGCGCTTCAGCCGCGCCGCCGAGATGGGCCACGCCCTCACCGCGGCCCTTCGGGACGCCGAGCGTCCGCCTGCCCCCAAGATCGTCGACGGAACGGCCACGGCTGCTCCCACCGCGTCCGCCGCGGCGCCCCAGCCGATGCCTTGCCGCCACTGCGCCAAGCCCATGCCGCAAGGCAGCCGGGTCTGCCCCAATTGCGGGCGCTCCGAGACGGCTCCCCTGTCGTTCCCGATGCCTCAGGCACCCGCGCGCCCGGGGCTCGCCCCCCCGCCCATGCCGCAGTCGCGCGTGCCGCAGATGCCGACCGTTCAGCCCCGGGTGCCCGTCGCGCCGACCGGACAGCCTGCCGGCCAGCCGATGGCTAGCCAGCCTGCGGCGCATCCGAGCGCTCCGCCGACCATGCCTTCCGGGTCGATTCACCCATCAGCGTCCGTTCCGGCGGCCTCCGTCCCGGCGGCCGCCGCCCCCGGGATGACCCGCTCGATGGGCGCCTCCATGCACCCGCCGGAACCCGTGGCCGCCAAGGGCCTTCCCCGCAAGGTCTCGGGATTCCAGTTCGTCACCCAGTTCGGCAAGCAGGGCTTCGGGCAGGGGGAGTTCCAGCAGCCGCGGGGCATCGCCCTCGACGCCACCCGTCATCTCTTGGTCGCCGATACCGAGAATGGCCGGGTACAGGTCTTCGATAGCTCGGGTAAGTTCGTCAGGCAGATCAAGCCCCTGGGAGCCCAGGAATCGTTCCGCTTCCCGCGGGCGATCGCCGTCAACCCGCTGGGCATCGTCTTCGTCACCGATGACCTGGACTTCCGGATCTACAAGTTCGATGGTGCCGGCCGGCAACTCGGCATCTGGAAGCGTCCGCGCATCCAGGAGGAGAATCCCTCCATTCCCGGGCGCCTCATGATCGCTCCGAACGGCAGCATGTACCTGTCCGAGCCCAATAACCACCGGGTCCTCGTCTACGACTCCAACGAGAAGCTCGTCGGAACCGTGGGCCGCGACCAGGGCCTGCAGTCTCCGGGCGGCATGGTGATCGACAACAAGGGACAGCTCTGCGTGCTCGACTTCGGCACGATGATGGTGCATGTCTTCGATCGGAAGCTGCAGCCGGTCATGACCTTCGGCAAGCGCGGGAACGCCCCGGGCGAGTTCTCGGTGCCCCGCGAGATGTGCATCGATCGCTTCGGCTACTTCTTCGTCGCCGATACCCTCAACCACCGCATCCAGGTCTTCGATCCCGACGGCAAGTTCCTCTTGACCTACGGGAAGAAGGGGACCGCGCCGGGTGAGTTCAGCGGTCCGGAAGGCCTCGCGATGGGCGCCGACGATCGCCTCTACGTCACGGACCGTGGGAACGGCCGGGTGCAGGTCTTCACCATCGAGCGGGTCTAGCGGCCCTCCTTCGTCAGTTCGAGCGTCCGGGCAATCGCCCGGACGTTTTGCGTTTGCGGAGATTTCAATAAAACTCCGTTAAGTCGCGTGCCTTTCTCCCGGAACGCGGAATAACGATCATGCGTTGATGATGTTTCATCGTTTTTTGATCAAAGGAGGTTCGCCATGGCCTCGATTTCCGGGATTCCCACCACGGCCCCGCTACCGCGCGTCTCCCAGGGGGCGGCCGCGGAGAGCCCCGTTCCGGCCAGCCCCGGCGGCTTGGTCGCTCCCACCGCCGCCGTGCCGGTTCCGGGCGTTCAGGCGGATTCGGCCGCCGTGCCCTCCGGCCAGGAGGCGCTCAATCGGGTGGCCACGACCCCGCTCTGGTCCAGTGATTTCGAGTTGCCGAGCGCTCCCTCGCTGCCGTCTCCGGCAAAGTCGGCCTGGAACTGGGAGTCGACCCCCGATATCTCCGCGAACTACGCCGGGGCCGTTCGGACGCCCACCTCGCCGTCGCGCCAGGGAGCGATGGCGTTCGGATCGGTCCCCGACGACGAGGAAGACGAGGACGACGGACCGGATCTGTCGATGCTGGAGTGGATCTTCGTTCCGACGCTGCCCATCGCGCGCGCGGTGTTCGACGGAGGCGCGGCCCTCGTCGGTGCGGTCGGGAAGGGAGCCCAGGACCTGGCGGGGCAGGTCGGCCATGCGGCTCAGCAGGTCGTCGGGACCGTGGGGCATGTCGTCCAGGACGCCGTGGGCCACGTGGGGCATGTGGCCCAGCAAGCGGCGAACGCCGTCGCCGACGCGGCCAAGAACGCGTGGAACGCGATCACGAGCTTCCGCCTCTGGTGAGTGGCGTCGCGTCGCCGGGGGAGCCGTCGAGACGGAAAGGGCCCCCTGCCGGGGGGCCCTTTGTTAAATCTCTGATTAGTTGAGACAAGTCTCCGTAAAGACGCGCATGGGACTCCGTTTTTGCGGCATAAGAAACTCAGTAGTGAATGTCCCAGGGAGGAAGGAAGCCCATGACGACGCCTTTGAATGGTGGCCCCTCGATTCTACCGCCCCAGGCCCCGGCCGCACCGGCAGCAGCGGCGGCAGCTCCGGCTCCGGCTCCCACTCCGGCGGCAGGCCAGCCTGCGGCTCCCATGGCGCAGGACAACGCCTCCATGGCCACCGGCAACGGCAACGCCTCCCAGCTGGGCGGTGCGACCGAACTCTGGGCGGATGCGGTCCTCACCGAGAAGTTCGATCACATCGGCTTGCCGCCCGATGTTCCCAAGACCAACGTCTGGTCGGATGCGCTCGAGATCAAGCTTCCCGATTACAAGCCCACGATCGACGTCAAGGAGATCACGCTCGGCGGCGTCAGCCGTTCCCTGCCGGATCGGCCGACCTGGCGCGAGTTGACCCTGGCCCTCGAGGACGCCCTGGGCATCGGCAAGTACCGCACGGATCACCGGGGACACAAGCGGGACGTGCTCCTCAACAACAACAAGTCCGCTTTCGATACTCAGGCCTGGGGGCCTCAGACCACCAAGTTCATGCGGCAGGCCTACGAGGCCTTGCAGCGGGGTGACCTCGATGCGGCGCGCCGCTGCTACGAGCAGGGCGGCGTGGCCGTGAGCCCCATCATGCTGGACCTCAACGGCGACGGGAAGCTCGGCACGACCGGCGTTTCCACGGCCAAGGAGCGTATCGACGATCAGGTCGGCCGCACCGTCTCCTTCGACATCGACGGGGACGGCACGAAGGACGAGATCGAGTGGATGAGCGGCGACGGCGACGGCATGCTGGTCGACGACCGGGATGGCGGCGCGACCGGCGCCATGCTCACCGACGGTGAGATCGATGGCAAGCGCCTCTTCGGAGATCAAGGCGGCAAGTACGCCAACGGCTACGAGAAGCTCAAGGCCCTCGACAAGGACGGCGACGGCAAGATTGCCGGAGCCGAGCTCGATGGCCTCAAGGTCTGGATCGATGACGGCGACGCCAAGCTGGAGGGCGGTGAGCTCAAGACTTTGCGCGAGCTGGGCATCACCGAGATCTCGGTGCAGATGAAGCTTGAAAAGAATGCCCGTGGCGAGGACCTGATGCGCTCGAACTTCGTTCAGAACGGCGAGACCAAGGTCACCGAAGACGTCTGGTTCGCGTCGAAGTAGGAGGAACGGATGAGCACCCCCATCAATGGCTCTGGCAACAACTACACGAACCAGTGGGCCGAGGTGATCTACACGCCGCGGACCGATACCATCTCGCTTCCCGACGATACCCCCATCACCAGCAACTGGGCGGAAGCCGTCACCATTCCCGCCTCGGAGACTCCCGTGGCGCCTCAGAAGACCTCCTGGTCGGACGAGGTCAAGCTGCCGGGCGGCGAGGCGCCCAAACCGAGCGTCAGCAACTGGGCGGACAGCTACGAAGTGGTCATGCCCGATCCCTGGAAGGATCGCGTCCCCCAGGGGATTCCCTGGATGGAGATGGGCACGGTTTTCCCGGTCAGCCGCCCCAACAACGACATCCCCGCGCGGGGAGGCGGCGGGGGCGGTGACGGCGGGGACGGCGGCGGCGGCGACCCGCTGGTCCTCGACCTCAACCACGACGGCAAGATCGGCGTCACGGGACAGACCACCGCCCGCGACGGGGACCGCGGCACGCTCGGACGCACCGTCTCCTTCGACCTCGACGGGGACGGCAAGAAGGACGAGATCGAGTGGCTGGCCGGCGACGGAGACGGCTTGCTGGTCGACGATCGGGACGGCGGCGCGACCGGCGCCATGCTTACCAACGGTGAGATCGACGGCAAGCGCCTCTTCGGAGACGAGCGCGGCACGTATTACAACGGTTACGCAAAACTTCAGGGCTTCGACAAGGACGGCGACGGCAAGCTCACCGGCGAGGAGCTCGACGGCCTCAAGGTCTGGATCGATGACGGCGACGCCAAGCTGGAGGGCGGTGAGCTCAAGACCCTCCGGGAGCTGGGCATCACCGAGATCTCGGTCAAGATGCATCACGAAAAGAACGCCAAGGGCGAGACGCTCGAGCGCTCGAGCTTCGTCCAGGACGGCCAGACCCACATGACCGAGGATGTCTGGTTCGGGGTCAAGGACTGGGGCAAGTGATCGCCCAGGATAACCTTCTTTCCCGGTACCAGCGCGAACTTCGCCAGGCGCTTCTCAACGACGGGGTCAAGCTCGGCCAGGGCGTCGATGACTCGGGACGTCCGTATCACTGGATGGTCGACTGCCGGGAGGTCCTGCTCACGCCGACCTCCCTGCACCACGCCGCGCGATTGCTCTGGGAGCGTCTCAAGCCCTACCGTCCGGATGCCGTGGGGGGCATGACCCTCGCGGCGAATCCCCTGACCATCGCCCTGCTCTACGAGAGCAGGGCGGACGGCTATCCGCTCGAAGGCTTCATCATCCGCAAGGAGCCCAAGGGCAACGGCCTTCAGAAATGGGTCGAAGGTCCCCCGCTGAAGCCCGGCGCACGGGTCATTCTGCTCGACGATCTCGTGAACTCCGGGGAGACCCAGCGCCGCGCCCTCTCCATCCTCGCGCCCATGCGCCCCGAGGTCGTGGCGGTCGGAGCCATGATCGATTGCGAACGCGCGGGCTCCGCCTGGCTTCAGGCGCAGGGCCTCCCGCTCGAGTCGCTTTTCACGCTACGGGAGCTGGGGGTCGACCTGGGTCATGCCCGCCATCCTCAATCGCATGCCGTGCGCTGGAAGTGGGGCCCCCTCAACCATGGCCGCTACTCCGCGCCCAAGTCGAGCCCGATCCTCACCGAGCATGGCCTCTTCGTCGGCAGCGACGCCGGCTTCCTGGCGGCCTTGTCGCTCGACGGGAAGGAGCGCTGGCGAGTCGTGGTGCGGGATCGCGAGCGCGGGATCCACTCCACGCCCCTCTATCACACGGGCCGGGTCACCTTCGGCGCCTATGACGGCTTCGTCTACACGGTCGACGCCGAGTCCGGCCGGGTGGTCTGGGAGACCCGGCCGGGCCAATGGGTCGGCTCCTCTCCGGCGCTGGATCCGGTTCGCGATCGGATCCTCATCGGGGTCGAGTACGGCGAGGCCGGGGGCAGCTTGCTGGCGCTCGATGCGAAGACGGGCCGCCAGGCCTGGGAGCTGAAGGCGGGGCATTACATTCACTCCTCTCCGTGCTTCGACGGCGATCGCCAGCAGGTGATCGTGGGGGCGAACGACTACGCGATCTACGCCGCGGATGCCGAGGACGGCCATCTGCGCTGGAAGGTCGTGACGGGGGGCGAGGTCAAGGGCGATCCGGTCGTGGACGCGGAGGGGCGCTGCTTCGTGGGCTCGTTCGACGGGCAGCTCTATGCCTTGGACGCCGCGACCGGAGAGGTCCTCTGGAAGCGGCAGCTGGGCCATCGCCTTCAGGTGCGGCCGCTGATCGTGGACGATCTCGTGATCGCGGGGGGATCGTCCTCGCGCCTGGTGGCCATGGAGCGCGCGACGGGCGCGGTGCGCTGGATGGCCACCACCGGCGGGGCCATCGTGGGGGGCGCGGCCCTCATGGGCGATCGCATCGCCGTGGGCAGCACGGACGGCAAGCTCTATCTCCTGGACAAGGCCACGGGAGCGCACCTGGACGCCATCACCACGGCGGGGCCGATCATGACCACCCCGGCGGTGGGAGAGGGGCTCTGCGTCTTTCCGTCGTTTGATGGAGGGCTCTGGGCGATCGCCGCCACCTGAACGCGCCTGCCTCGCATCGGTGGTACCATGGCGGGGAGAAGTTCGAGAGGAGCCTTTCCGTGACCAAGCGCATCACCACTCATACCCTGCTTCAGATGAAGGTCGCTCGGGAGCGTATCGTGGCATTGACCACGTACGATTACCCGACCGCCGTCGCGGTCGACCGGGCCGGAGTCGACCTGATCCTGGTCGGCGATTCGCTCGCTCCGGTCGTGCTGGGCTACTCCAACACCCTTCCCGTGACCATGGACGAGATGATCCACCATACCAAGGCCGTGACGCGCGGCGTGCAGCGGGCCTTCGTGGTCGCCGACATGCCCTTCATGGCGGATATCACCCCGGAAGAGGCCGTGCGGAACGGGGGCCGCTTCCTCAAAGAGGCCGGAGCCTCGGCCGTGAAACTCGAAGGAGGCCATGCCCCTCAGGTCGCGGCGGTTCGCGCCCTCACCCAGCACGGCATCCCGGTGGTGGCGCACCTGGGCTTCACCCCGCAGCACCTCCACCAGCTAGGAGGCTTCCGCATCCAGGGCAAGACCGACGAGGCCGCCGCGGAGATCCTGCGCCAGGCCAAGGAACTCGAGGAGAGCGGAGCCTGTGCGCTCGTGCTCGAGCTGGTGCCCGAGGCGGTCGCCCAGCGCATCACCGAGGCGCTGCGGATCCCCACCATCGGGATCGGGGCCGGAGAGGCCTGCGATGGGCAGATTCAGGTCTTCCATGATCTCTTGGGCCTGCATGTCGATCATCGCCCCAAGCATGCGCGCATGTATGCCGATCTCCACGGAACCATCGTGGAGGCGCTGCAGCGTTACGGGCAGGATGTGAGGGCGGGGCGCTTCGTTTCCTCCGAACCCCTTTACGGGGCTGGTAACAAGGCGTAGCCTAAATTGACAGCCAAGAGACCATTGCTTAGAATGGGTGCAACCAAGAGGGTGACACTGGCGTCACTCCACCTACTCGACGAGGAGGTCGATTGAACGCACGACGGCGCAACGCCAAAGCGAGGTTAAGCCTTGCCCCCCACTCCGTCTGACCCCTTTCCGCTTTAG
Source organism: Candidatus Sericytochromatia bacterium (assembly GCA_036676495.1). Classification (GTDB taxonomy): domain Bacteria; phylum Cyanobacteriota; class Sericytochromatia; order S15B-MN24; family UBA4093; genus UBA4093. The sequence continues at coordinate 18,679 of JAKFCT010000058.1, read as the reverse complement.
GATGTGCATACGATGATTATCACCGAACCCGTCCATACGTCACCGTTGACGTCGGCGCGCCAGCAACTGGCGAAGTGCATTGACATTCTGGGCATCGACCCCGGCGTTCATGAGCGCCTCTCGTACCCGGATCGCGTGGTCCAGGTCAACAGCCCCGTCCGCATGGACGACGGCTCCACCAAGATGTTCTCGGGCTACCGCGTCCAGCACAACAACGCGCTCGGGCCCTACAAGGGCGGTCTGCGCTTCCACCCCTCGGTCGACATCGACGAAGTGACCGCGCTGGCCATGCTCATGAGCTGGAAGTGCTCGCTGGTCGGCCTGCCCTACGGCGGCGCCAAGGGCGGCATCACCGTGGATCCCCGTCAGCTCTCGCTCGCTGAGCTCGAGCGCCTGACCCGCCGCTTCACCGCGGACATGATCCTCGTCTTCGACCCCCAGAAGGACATCCCGGCTCCCGACGTCAACACCAGCCCGCGCGAGATGGCCTGGATCATGGACACCTGGAGCGTGAACAAGGGTTACGCCGCCCCCGGCGTCGTCACCGGCAAGCCGATCTCCATCGGTGGTTCGCTGGGTCGCTTCGAGGCCACCGGCCGCGGCGTGATCACCATCGCCGACGAGCTGCTGCGCTTCAAGGGCCGCCAGATGGCCGGCACTTCCGTCGCCGTCCAGGGCTTCGGTAACGTCGGTTCGACCGCCGCGCTGCTGGCCCACCAGCAGGGCGCCAAGGTCGTGGCGGTTTCGGACGTCTTCGGTGGCATTCACAACCCCGCCGGTATCGACATCCCCGCGGCTCAGCAGTACGCCAAGGCCAACGGGTCGCTCAACGGCTTCCCCGATGCCGATCCCATCTCGAACGAGGACCTGCTCCTCCTGAACGTCGACCTGCTCATCCCCGCCGCCCTGGGTGACGTCATCACCGAGGCCAACGCGGACAAGATCAAGGCCGAGTTCATCGTCGAAGGCGCCAACGGCCCCATCACCCCGGCCGCCGATGCCATCCTCGAGAAGAAGGGCGTCACGGTGGTTCCCGACATCCTCGCCAACGCGGGCGGCGTCGTGGTCAGCTACTTCGAGTGGGTCCAGGGCATGAGCCAGCTCTTCTGGAGCGAGGATGAGGTCAACGACCGCCTCCGCCGGATCATGACCCGTGCCTTCAGCCAGGTCAGCGCACTCGTGACCTCGAAGGACCTCACCTTCCGCATGGGCGCCTACTCGATCGGCGTCGGTCGGATCGCCGAAGCGCTCAACGTCCGGGGCCTCTACCCCTAACGCGAAGCGCGCTTCAAGTCGAAAGGCCGGAACCCCGAGGGGTTCCGGCCTTTTCTTCGCCGTCCTCCCCGCTCTCACCCCGTCATTCCCGCGGAAGCGGGAATCCACAGGTCCCCGTTGACACGGGGATGACGGGTGGTGAGAGCGGGAGTGCCGAGAGCTACTCCCTCCCCAGGGCCTTCAGGAGCTGGGCGCGCGCCACGGCGAGCCGGTATTCCTCCTGGACGACCTGCGAGCGCGCGGTGGTCAAGGCCAGCTGTGCATCGGAAAGCTCGATGATGTTGCCGACCCCCGCCGCGTACCGCCCTTCCGCCAGCTTGAGCCTTTCCGCGGCATTGCGGACCGACTCCTGGGCCGCCCGGATGGCCGCCTTCTGCGAGCCAATCGCCAGGGTCGCCTCGGTCAACTCCAGCCGGACCTGCTGGCGTAACGTGGCGACCTGCGCCCGGATGCCCTCCAGGTTCGCCTCCGCCTCGCTGATCCCCGCCCGGACCGCGCCGCCCGTGAAGAGCGGCCAGGACAGCGAGATGCCCGCTTGCCAGGAGGTCCCGGGACGACCGAGCAAGAGACCGCTGTCCCCGAGCCCTGCCGAGCCGTTCAAGGTCGGTGCCCCGGCACTCCGCTGAGCTGCCAGCGACAGCTCCTGGGCGCGAACCTGCTCGGCCAAGCGCGCGATTTCCGGGCGGTTCGCCTCGGCCTCCAGGAGCAGGGCCGCAAGCGGCTGGGCCTCGCCCGCGACTTCCGGCATCCAGCCGCTCGCCACCTCGAAGTCGAGGTCCGTCTCCAGGCCCATGGCCTGGTTGAGCCGCGCCTTTCCGGTCGTGTAATCGTTTTGCGCGTTGATGAGCTGCCGCTGGGCGTTCGCCACGTTCGCGCGCTCCTGCACCACGTCGATGGGGGGGCGCGTGCCGGCGTTCACGAACTGCGTGGCCTGCTGGAGGTGGCGCTGCTGGTTGGCCAGCGCCTCCTGGTTGACGCTGACCAGGACCTTTGCGGCCTGCGCGGAGAAGAACGTCGTGCGGACGTTCAGCGCCACTTGCTGCCGCGTCTCGCGCTCCGACTGCCGCTGGGCCGCAAGCTGAGCGTTCGAGGCTTCGAAGCGATTGCTGCGTTGCCCGAAGTCGTAGATGAGCTGGTTTGCCCGCAGGCTCAAGTTGCTATCCCCGACCATGCCGAGGTTCTCCCGTCCGGAGCCGGTGTTGAGGCCAGCTCCCAGGCTGACTTGAGGCAAGAGACCGGCGCGAGACGACAGGGTGCGGGCCTGCGCGGCATTCACCGAGGCCTGCGCCTGCAGCAACTGGGGCTGGTTTTGCTGGGCGTTGACCAGGGCTTGATCCAGGGTCAGGACTGCTGGGGCTGCCAGGACGGCGGGGGCGGGCAACGCCACCAGGGCCGCCACGACGAGACTAGGCCATTTCATTCGAACCTCAACGCATCGATCGGGTGAAGGCGCGAGGCCTTCTGGGCGGGGTAGAGGCCGAAGCCGACCCCGACGAGGACACTGAAGACGACCGCGAGGATCGCCACTCCGGGATGGAAAAGAATGGGCCAGTCGAGCTGCCCTGCGACGGTGTAGGCGGCCACCACGCCGATCGCGATCCCCAGGAAGCCTCCGATCATCGAGAGCGTGATGGCCTCCACCAGGAACTGCGAGAGGATGTGATGCGGCTTGGCGCCCACGGCCATGCGCAGGCCGATCTCGCGGGTCCGCTCGGTGACGCTGACGAGCATGATGTTCATGACGCCGATGCCGCCCACCAGCAGCGAGACGGCCGCGATGCTCGCCAGCAGGATGGTGAGGGTCTGGGTGCCGGCTTGCCGGGCATCCGCGATCTCGGCCATGTTGCGGATCCGGAAGTCGTCCTCGGCATCCGGGGCCAGCTTGTGACGCTCGCGCAGCAGGTCGGTGATCTGGGCCTGGGCCCGCGACAGGGAGTCGGCATCGACGGTCGTGACCATCAAGGAGCCCTGCACGTACTGGTTGAGCCCGCCCTGGATCTTGGTGCGGTAGGCGCTCTCGGGGATGATCACCACGTCGTCGTTGTCGTTGCCGTTGCCGGTCTGGCCCTTGGCCGCCAGCACGCCGACCACCTGGAAGGGCACGTTGCGGATCCGGATGGTCTGCCCGATCGGGTCGACGTCCGGGGTGAAGAGCATGTCCGCCACGGTCGCTCCCAGCACGGCGACCTTGGCGCCGCTGGAGTTGTCCTGTTCGGTGAAGAGGCCGCCGAGCTGCGCATCCCAGTTGCGGATGGCGAAGTAGTCGGAGGAGGTCCCGATGATGCTCGTCTGCCAGTTCTCGTAGGGGCTCATGACCTGGGAATTGGAGCGAAGCTGGGCCGCCACGTGGGCCACCGAGGGAATCGATTTGCGAATCGCGTCCAGGTCGCTCCAGGTGAGGGTGTAGCGCGAGCCGGCGCCGCCGCGGGTGCCGCCGGTGTTGCTGGAGCCGGGCATGATGTTGAGCATGTTGGTGCCCATGGCGTCGAAGGTGGCCTGGATCTGGGCCTTGGCGCCCTCGCCGATGGCCATCATCGCCACGACCGCCGCCACGCCGATGACGACGCCCAGGGCGGTCAGGATCGAGCGAAGCTTGTTGATCATCAGGGCCTTGAGGGCCGTGCGGAAGGTTTGAAGGAGGGTCATGCGCGGGTCGCCTCCATCTGGGCCGCCGCAGCGACCGGGACCTGCCGGGCGTCGGAGACGATGGCGCCGTCCCGGACGACCAGCAGGCGTCCCGCGTAGGCGGCGATGTCGGGCTCGTGGGTCACCAGGACCACGGTCATGCCGGAGGCCACGAGCTCCTGGAAGAGCGCCATGATCTCGAGGCTGGTCCGTGAGTCGAGGGCTCCGGTGGGCTCGTCGGCGACGATCACGCGGGGACGGTTCACGATGGCGCGGGCGATCGCCACCCGCTGCTGCTGGCCTCCCGAAAGCTGGTTCGGACGGTGATCGAGCCGGTTGCCCAGCCCGACGCGATCCAGGGCCTCGATGGCGCGCTCGCGCCGCTCGCGGGCGGGGACTCCGCCGTAGACCATCGGCAGCTCCACGTTCTCGACGGCCGAGGTGCGCGGCAGCAAGTTGAAGCTCTGGAAGACGAAACCCAGGAGCTGGTTGCGGATCTCGGCGAGGGCGCCGGCGTCCAGCGTGGAGACGTCCTGGCCGCCCAGCACGTAACGGCCGCTCGAAGGCTGATCCAGGCAGCCGATGATGTTCATGAGGGTGGACTTGCCCGAGCCGGAAGGCCCCATGACGGCGACGAACTCGCCCTCGGCGATCTCCAGGGACGCTCCGCGCAGCGCGTGGACCGTGGTCTCTCCCTCTCCGTAGACCTTGGTGATGCCTTCCAGGCTGATAATCCTTGTCACGGCGCCTCCTAGAACATCCGGGGCGGGCGGTTCTGGCCCGATCCCCCGTTACGCGCGCCCTGGGTGCTCTTCGCGGTCGCGCCGTTGGACGCATCGACAATTAGCATCGACGTCTCGCTCAGATCGCCGGAAACCACCTCGGTCAGGTTGCCGTCGGAGAGGCCGGTCTTGATCCGGACCGGCTTGGGCTTGCCGTCCACCAGGATCCAGACCATGCGCCGGTCGGGATCGACTTCCTGGCCGCCCTGGCGCTTGGAGCCTTCGGCCCGGCCATTACGCATTCCCCCCGCGGACGCGCCGGCTTGTTGCTGCTCTCGAGAGGCCATGCGTTCGCCCGCTCGGCGATCGTTCGCGCGGCGCTCGGGCCGCTCGACGGTGCCGGGGGCCGGCCGGAAGCGCAGCACCGCGTTGGGCAGCCTCAAGACGTTCTCCCGCTCGTCGTAGATCAACGAGACGTTGGCCGTCATGCCGGGTTTGAGCTTCATCTCGGGGTTCTCCACGTCGATGATGGCGTTGTAGGTCACGACGTTTTGAACGGTCACGGCCGAGTTGCGAATCTGGCGCACGGTGCCCACGAAGGTCTCGTCGGGGTAGGCGTCGACCGTGAACTCCGCCTTCATGCCCGCACGCATCTTGCCCATGTCGGCTTCCGCGATGCTGGCGTCCACCTGGATCTTGCGCAGATCCTGGGCGATCACGAAGAGGGTCGGCGCCTGCAGGGAGGCCGCCACGGTCTGGCCCATGTCCACGTCGCGCGAGATGACCACGCCGTCGATGGGCGAGACGATCGTCGTGTAGCCGAGGTTCACTTCCGCCTGGTTCAGGGAGGCCTGGGCGCGCTGCATGCTCGCGCGGGCCCCTTCGACCTGCGCCAGGGTGGCATCGAGGTCGGCCTGGGCCGTGTCGAGGTCGGCCATGGCGATCAGGCGCTGCTCGGCGAGCTGCTTGGTCCGCTGGTACTGTTTCTTGGCCAGCGCCGCCTGGACCTGGATCCGGCTGAAGTTGCTCTTGGCCTCGACGTAGTTGGCGCGCGCCTGGTTGACGGCGGCTTCGGTGAGCTGCGGGTCGATCTTGGCGAGGACCTGCCCCTTGCGGACGGGGGAGTTGAAGTCGACGAAGATCTCCTGGATGCGCCCCGAGACCTGGCTGCCGACCTGGACCGTGACCAGCGCGGAGAGGGTGCCGGTGGCGGTCACCTTGGCGGCGATGGTCCCGCGATCCGGCTGGACGGTCCGATAGGTGGGAGCCGCGTCCGGCTTGAGCATGAACCACGCGGCCGAGCCTCCGCCGAGGGCCAGCGCCAGCCCTACGATTACCGCAATCCGTTTTCGTTTCACGTGCATACCTCATCGAATGGGCCGGGGACCCAAGCCCCTCCTGCCAGAAAAGCAGACCTGCTGCTCATGATACGTGCCGGAGCGGGAAAAGGTTTCAACGCCTGTCGGCTGTCAGGACGCGATGGCTGCGCTAGGGTGGAGGGGCAGGAGGAGCCATGCCGTTACCACGCGTGCGGAATCCTGAATTTTGGCTCTGGGGCCCGGCCGCCGTTCTCATCCTACTCGCCTACGGCGTGATCATGCGGAACGGGGCCTGGTTCTGGCCGGGCATGGCTGGCCTCATGCTCATTTTGGGGGTTTGGTCGCTCGTGGCAGGGCGCGGGCACCACCATCCGGCCCTCCGGCTGACGCCTCGGGACACGGCGCTGGGAGTCTTGACGGGAGTCGCGCTCTACGCCGCGGCCTGGGTGGCCCATGCGACGGTCGGGAGCGTCGTGCCGGAGCTGACCTCGGGGCTCGCGGTCGTCCTGAAGTGGGCGGCCGCGTACCCGATCTGGGCGCAGCTGCTGTCGATCAGCCTGATCGCGTTCGGCGAGGAGCTTTTCTGGCGGCGGCTCCTGCTCGATCGGCTTTACCACTGGGGCCTGAAGTCATGGTGGATGTCCTTGGGCGCCTCGACCATGCTCTACGCGGCGGTTCATCTGCTGACGGGAAGTCCCTGGCTCGCCTTGGCGGCGCTCGGCTTCGGGTTCGTCTGGGGGGCGATTGCCCTCTGGACCCGCAACTCCTGGACCGCCATCGTTTGCCACCTGGTCTACGACGTCATGATGTTCGTCTGGCTCAAGCTCCCGGGCTACTAGCCGCTCAGCGCGGTCGATCGTGGCTCATGGCCGCCGCTTCAGAGGTCGCCCAGCTGATCCAGAGCTTGCCGGCGGGCTTGGACGTGGCCTGGAGGCTGAAGTACCGGTAGGTCGCCATGTGCCGGTAGAGCAGCAACAACAGCACCGAAAGCTTGAGCGGGCTCGGAGGCAGGTTGTCCGGCCAATCGATCCCCTTGAGCTTGATCGTGAAGCGCTCGGTGAGGCGGCAGAGGTCATTGCCCATGGGCTCGAAGTGGTGGTGATCCTCGTAGGTGTCGAGCGCCCAGTGCCGCTTCTTGTCGAGGTAGTGGAACGGGGGATCGAACTCGGGGATCTCCGTGTCGAGCACCTGGCGGAAAGGTCCGACCCCCACGGCCAGCCGGAATTGCGACCCCAGCGCGTAGCGCGAGACCGGATCCACGGGCATGGCCGGCAGGAGGGGTGGCATGACCACGCCCAGCGAGCGCGTATCGGTGTAGAAGGCGAAGACCTCCTCGACGGTCGCGGGGATCACGGTCGTCACCTCGATCACCTCTCCCGGCGGGCCGGGCTCGTCGCGCCAGTCCTGCATGGCCTTGCTCTCGAACCAGTCCTCGTGCTCCTCTTCCTCGGCGCGCAGCTCCTCGTAGCGCCGCCGTCGCGGATCCCCCTCCGGGAAGGTCCGGGCCAGCTGCGCGTAGTAGTCGATGCCCGAGGTTTCGAGGTTCAGGATATGGTTGCTTGCCTGCCGCGAGCCCGAGATTGCGGTGCCGAAGCCCCAGAGGGCGCCAGCCAGGTGCCCGATGCTGTCGAGTCCTAGCTCCAGGGCCCCGCGTAGCCAGGGGAGATCCTGACGGATCGTCTCGGCATGCGCTTTTTCCTCCTGGAAGAAGCGATCGATCTCCGTGCGGAGCTCGGGGTCGCTCACGAAAGCTTGCAGCTGCGTGTAGATTTCCTGGGCCACGACCTCGGTCATGTAGCTCCAGAGGAGCCAGCCGTTGCGCGCGAGTGCCATGGGTCGTCTCCTTTCAGGCGGGCTGGAAGGCGCAGGCTTCCATGCGCCCGGCGTACTGGCGCAGCAGCTCGGGCAACGCCGCGTGCATCGCCATCTCGAGCAGCCTGCGGGGGATGAAGCGCCCGAATTCGATGTGCGCCACGTAGATCGTCGAGAGCCGGTCCGCGTGGACGTCCTCGACGATCCATTCGCCCTGGGCCATGCGGAAGGGACCTTCCACCATTTCCCAGACGATCCGGTCGGGGAACTCCGGCCTCAGCACCTGAAGGTAATGCCAGTCCAGCACCAGATGGGAGTCCACGCCCGCCCAGATCTCTTGGGGGTTCTTCCGGAGCAGGTCTACCGATCGGATGGAGGTGATGAACTCCGGGTACGCCTCCACGTTCGAAACCACCTCGAAGAAGGTCGATACGTCCGCGCGGATGATGACCGGTTCCTCGACACATACCGCCATGCGTCCCCCTTGTTACCGATTGTGAAGCGCCCTCATTCTAGCCCCGGCGTCCGTTCCTCACAACAACGAGCCGCAAGACCCGCGATTTGGTAGAATGAAACCTGCCGAACAAAGCTTAATGAGGTGCGAGCATGAGAACCGTGCAGTGGAACGATGGGGCCGTCGAGCTGATCGATCAGACCCGGCTTCCGGACGTCCTGGAGACCGTCGTTTGCAAGAAGTGGGAAGAGGTCGCCGACGCGATCGTCACCATGAAGGTGCGTGGAGCCCCGGCCATCGGCGTCGTGGCGGCCATGGGCATGGCCCTCGCGGCGCACCAGTCCCTGGCCAGCTCCAGCGACGCGCTGATCGACGATCTGCTGCGCGTCGGCGACGCGCTCAAGGCCACCCGCCCGACGGCCGTCAACCTGGCATGGGCGGTCGATCGCATGCTCGAAACGGCGCGCTCCCGCGCGCACCTCGCCAAGGACGATCTGGTCCGCTACCTGGAGCTCGAGGCCCAGGTCATGGCGCGGGAGGACATCGAGATCAACCAGGCCATCGGCCAGAACGGCGCGGCCTTGATCGAGGACGGCGCCAACGTGCTCACGCACTGCTCGACCGGCGCGCTGGCCACCGTCGACTGGGGCACCGCGGTCGGCGTCATCCGCTCCGCCCATGAATCGGGAAAACGCCTGCATGTCTGGGTGGACGAGACCCGTCCCCGCCTGCAGGGCGCCCGCCTCAACGCCTGGGAGCTCCAGCAGCTGGGCATTCCCTTCACCCTCATCACCGACAACATGGCCGCCCATTTCATGCAGCAGGGGGCGGTCGATCTCATCATCGTCGGCGCCGACCGGATCGCCGCCAACGGCGACACCGCCAACAAGATCGGCACCTACGGCCTCGCCGTGCTGGCCCATGCTCATGGCATCCCCTTCTACATCGCGGCTCCGCTTTCGACCATCGATCCGGAGTTGCCCACCGGGGATCAGATTCCCATCGAGGAGCGCGAGCCCGGGGAAGTCACCCACGTCGCGGGCGTCGCGGTCGCCCCGGCCGGCGTGAAGGTCGCCAACCCGTCCTTCGACGTGACGCCGAACCGCCTCATCAAGGGCATCATCACCGAGCGGGGCATCCTCCGGGCCCCCTACTCGCGAGCCATCGAGCAGGTCATGAGCCTGTCGGTGCCCCAGGTCTAGCTTACGCACGCATACCTGAATCCGGGCTTCCCGCGAAAGCGGGAGTCCACAGGTCCCCGTTGTCACGGGGATGACGGGGGGGGAGCGGGAGTGACGGATGGCGCCTCTCGCCCGGTACAGGCGTGATAAACTAGTCAAATGCCATGCGGGGGCTTTTCTCGGCCCCATGATGAAGAAGGTTCAAGGATGACCAAGCGCCTCTACGTGAAGACTTACGGCTGCCAGATGAACATGTCCGACTCCGAGAAGATGGTCGGGCTGATGGCCGCCAAGGGCTACCAGCTGACCGACGATGAAGCGGAGGCCGACGTCCTCCTCGTCAATACCTGCTCCATCCGGGAGCGGGGCGAGGAGAAGCTTTTCAGCCTCCTCGGCCAGTGGAACCAGCTCAAGCAGGAGAAGCCGGGCACATTGATCGGCGTGACCGGCTGCGTGGCCCAGCAGGAGAAGGATAAAGTCCGGAAGCGGGCGCCTTACGTCGATCTGGTGGTCGGCACCCATAACTTCCACGACCTGCCGGAGCTGATCGAGGAGGTGGCCAATACCGGGCTGCCGATCACGCGAATCGGCAACCTCAAGGCTCCGATCCCGGACGATCTGCCGACCATGCGCGAGGGCAAGTATCACGCCTGGGTGCCGATCATCTACGGCTGCTCGTACTTCTGCACCTACTGCATCGTCCCGTACACGCGAGGGCCTTACCAGAGCCGCCGTCCGGAGGCGATCGCCAAGGAAATCTCCGAACTCGTCGCCGAGGGCTTCAAGGAGTTCACGCTCCTGGGCCAGACGGTCGACAAGTACGGCCTCGACCTTCCCGAGAGCGAGAAGACCACGCTGGCGGCCCTGCTGCGCCTCGTCGCGGCCATCCCGGGCGTGGAGCGCGTCCGCTTCCTCACCTCTCACCCGCTCGACATGACCGAGGAGCTGGTGGCCACCGTCGCCGAGCTCCCCAACGTCATGGAGTACTTCCACTTCCCGATCCAGGCGGGGTCCGACAAGGTGCTCGCCGAGATGAAGCGCCTCTACACGGTCGATCAGTACCGTGAGAAGGTCGCCATGATCCGGCGCTACATTCCGGATGCCACCATCTCGGGGGATCTGATCGTGGGCTTCCCGGGGGAGACCGAGGAGGACTTCGCGGAGACGCTGAAGATCGTCGACGAGATCGAGTTCGACTCCAATAACACGGCCTCCTACTCGATTCGTCCCTGGACGCCTGCGGGCAAGCGCGAGGACCAGCTCAGCGACGAGGTGAAGGCCGAGCGCCTGCGCCGCCTCAACGAGTTGACCACCGAGGTGGCCTACCGCCGCAACCGCCGGCTCGTGGGCACGCATCAGGAGGTCCTGGTCGAAGGGCCCTCCAGCAAGAACCCCGAGGTCTTCATGGGCCGCACGCGCGGCAACAAGCAGTGCTTCTTCCCGGGCACTCCCGACCTCGAGGGGCAGATCGTCAAGGTGGAGATCACCGAGGCGCGTCCGTTCACCCTGAGGGGCGAGCTGGTCAAGACGGCCGTCCCGCTCGAACTCGCGCGCTAACGGATTCAACGCGACGGGCCGCCTCCAGCTGGAGGCGGCCCGTCGCGTTGAATACGGCTCAGACGGAGGCCATGCGGCCGAGTTTCTGGCGGATCTTGCCTTGGGCTTCGGGGACGTCGGACTGGCTCTTCACGGGGATGAAGCGTTCGTCGCGATCGATCTCGAGGTAGCCCGAGGAGAGGTGGCAGGAGAGGTCTCCGGCCAGGTGCTCGAACTGGATCACGGTTTCTCCGTCGACCTTCTTGTCGACGACGTACCAGGGAAGGTCGCAGGGGCGCTTGAGGGCGTCCGCGGAGAAGACGTAGGTGGCGGTGTTGAAGACGGGGATGGAGTCCTGGTCGAAGTCCGCGGGGAAGGCGAAGCCCTCGACGAGCTGCAGCCTGCCGTTGACGCGCGCGGGAGCGCCCCCTTTGTCTCCAGGGGCTTTGGCGGCGACCTCGACGGTCATTTCATGCCCTTGCTGGACGTGCCAGCCGACGATGGCGAGGTCGACGGTGGCGCCGAGGTTGTCGACGTTGGAGAAGAGCAGGTACTTGCCGCCCTGGGCGAGGAACTCGTCGAGGATGCCGCAGGCGGCGATCGCCTCGGGGAAGTCCCCGTGTCCGGGAGCGGCGAAGTCCTCGGAGCCGTCGGGGGACTGGAACAGGCTGCCGTCGGGGCGCAGCCGCGGGAAGCGGTACTGCGTGAAGAAGCGGACCTGCCCCTCCTCGCAGCCGAAGTCGGCGTGCTCGGCGAAGTGCTTCCGGACGGCCTCGTCGGTGGCGAAGGAGGTCATGACGTAGATGGGCATGCGGGGCGCCGCCTGGCGGATCCAGCGAACTTTCAGCTCCAGGAAGCTCTGGGACTCGAAGATCGGGAAGCAGCCCTTGGGCAGCGCGTAGTTGAAGCGGGTGGCCATGCCTCCAGAGAGGATGACGGCTCCCAGCTCCCCGCGCTCCAGGGCCTCCCGGCCGAGGCGCCAGAGCGTTTGGTAGGCCTCGGTGCCGCGCTCGGGCATGCGCGCGATCTCATGGGGCTCAGGGCAAGCGACCCCGCCCGAGAGGCGGTTGGAGGCGGCCGTGAGCGTTCCTGCGCGGAAGCGCTGCGCCAGGGTCTCGAAGATGGAGTTCATGCCGGTCATGCTGGTCCTCACTTTGACGGATTTTGCCCATGATAGCACTAGTTGGCGGGAGCGGCGGCCGGAGCGCCACTCGGGGCGTCCGAGGCCCCCGGAAGCCGGTACAGCTTGACCCAGTCGTAACGGACCTGATTGCCGTTGCTGGCCAGCGCGAAGCTATGCGGAGCGTTGGTGATGAAGCTGCGCGCGAACGTGCCCTGCGGCTCGCCGTTGAGGTAGAGGGTGAGGGTCCCGGCGTCGGCGTCGACGTCGGCCGCGAGGTTGAGGGCCTGCCCCACGAGGCGGGGCTCCTTCCATTCCGTGCGCCAGATCTTGAGCTCGTTGGGCCATGGGCGGCCCGGGTAGACCCCGTTGGCGGTCCAGGCCTCCGCGACGGTCGGGGAGGCCGAGACGATCACGTACGATTGCTCGTCGCGCCAGTAGGGGATCAAGAAGAGCTTGCCGGGGTTCTTCGCCTGATCGACGCCGACCCAGCGGTACTGCCAGGCCGCCGTCTCGACGCGGTACTTCGAGGGTAGGCGCCCGCCCGGACTGAAGGCGTTGCCCGTGTACTTGCGGACCGAGAGCGTGGTGCTGGAGGCTTCGGCGTCTTGCTGGTAGCGCCCGTCCGCGACTTGCCAGTCCCCGGCGGTGAAGTTGTTGGCCCGGGCGGCCTCGGGGATCGGGTCGCTGAAGGGGGCGGGCGCGTCGAAGTCGATCGTGGCGACCAGGGTGGCATTGCCCAGGGGAGGCCCCGGAGGCAGGCTCTGGGGATCTCCGGTGTAGGTGACGGGGCTCGAGCCGGGCTGGGGGGCGGAGCCGGGGCCGCCGCCTCCGCCTGCCGGCGTGCAGCCAATCGCAAGCCCCAGGAGCAGGGGCAGGGGCGTAACTTTCCTCACGGCCGACCTCCTCGAACCCAAAGGGAGCCTCGCGCTACTTCAGCCATTGCAGCTTGAGGTTGTCGTACTGGGCATAGTTGCCGTTGGCTCCCAGGGCCACCCAGTGGGGGGTGGCGGCGTTCATCATGGGGACCTCGCGCTCGGCCTTGAGTTCGTCGTTGACGTAGATGCGCAGCTTCTTGGCCTCGACGTCGACCTCGGCTCCGAGCCGGAAGACCGTGCCGACCGCGATGGGCTCTCTTAGCCACATGCCCCAGAGCTTGTTGGTGTCGGGCCATGCCATCGAGGCGGGGCGCTGGCCGTCGGCCACCCAGGCCTCCACGGTCTGCTTCTTGGCGACGAGCATGACGTAGTGGGTGGGGTCCTGGTAGTAGGGCATCAGGTTGAGGACGCCGGTGGGGTAGCCGTGGACCTGCGGGTGATCGGCCTCCTTGTAGGCGGAGGCGTCGACGTCCACGCGGTAGCGCAGGCCCGCTTGGCCGTCGCCGCGCCCGAAGGCGTCGCCCTTGTACCTCAGGTGGTTGGCCGTGTTGTTGGTCATGCCCATCACCTGCTTGAGGGCGCCCCCCTCGACCTTCCAGTCCCCCGGCGTGAAGCCCGCGGGCTCCTTGACGGCCGGGTTGTCGAACTGGGAGAGCTGCTGGGGATCCTCGAACGTCAGCTCGGTCGTCTTCCCGCCTGCGGGGGCGCGGAAATCCGACTTGCGGTTGAGAAAGTCCGTGCCGCACCCCGCCAAGAGCAAGAGCGCGACCCCCACCGTGACCCCGCGGCGTCCCTTCCGGAGCATGCAGCACCCTCCTTGAAGCTAAGCGATCGGAAGCCGAGCGCTTCCCGCTGTGACTCTCTAGAGCGATCGTTGTTGCTGCAGGACAGCGAACTTTGACTCTCAGCCTCGAACCCAATGGTTCTCGGTTAACGCTCGCTGCCTTTGCAAGAGCCACGATTACTAGCTTTCGTTGCTTCAGGTCAGCTTCGCTGCCTTTCGCAACAGCCGCGAGCGCTAGTAGCTCAAAGGTAGCCGTTGGCGGGCGGGGGAGCCCACGGCGAAACGACCGGAGTTTCGCCGCCATACCGAGCGGCCTACGGTTGTGCCGCCGGGCGCCGGGGGGGATCGCGCGGCGAAGATGCTCGGCTGGCGAGCTATCGAGCGAGGGTCGCGGTCGCCTGGTGGCTAGGCGTCGCGCAGGGCGCGGTGCAGCTCGCGGAGGTTGTACTGGTTGAGGACGATCTGGGCCCACTGGCCGGCCCACCAGGCCTTGTCGCGGCGCTCCAGCCAGGCGAAGACGCCGCGCAGCTTGGTCTCGTCCAAGAGGCCGCCCCAGGTGGCGATCGCGTTGAGGACGTCGTGCAGCGGCGTGAGCTGGATCATCATCCGTACCTCCCAGGTCGGGCGCAGGCGGTAGAAGCGTGCGGCCATGCGGCCCCGCTCCTCTTCGATGCGCCGCAGCTTGGGCAGGTCGTCCACGGTGAAGGCGGGGTGGAAGTGGAAGCCATAGGCGTCGCGCGCGCGCACGATCGTGACCCCGCGCTCCTTGAGGCGCACGCCCAGCTCCAGGTCCTCCCAGCCGTATTCGACGAAGCCCGTGTCGAAGCCGCCCAGCTCCTGGAGCCATGCGCGCTTCAGGGAGACGTTCTTGGTGTCGAAGAAGGCCCGCGAGGGGTCGAAGACCTTGACCCGGTAGGCGTCCTCCAGGCGGGAGATGTTCACGGAGAGCCCCTGGACGAAGCAGTCCTTGAACCGGCCGGCCTTGCCCGCTGCGCGCTTCTGCTGGAAGGCGGCATGGGCGTCGAGGTGGGCCTTGACGAAGCCCGGCGCGACGAAGACGTCGGAGTCGACGTAGCAAAGGTACTCTCCGCGGGCCTCGCGGATGCCCGCGTTGCGGGCGGCGGCGCGCCCCCCGTTGGGCTGGCGGTAGACCCGCAGGCGGGGATGCTCGGCCATGAGGGCGTCGAGCATGGCCGGGGTCTCGTCGGTGGAGCCGTCATCGACCACCAGGACCTCGTAGGACGGATCGCCTTCCTGGTGCAGGAGGGCGTCGAGGCACTTGGCGAGGATCGCGGCGCGGTTGTAGGTGGTGACGACGACGGAGAGCTGGGGCGTCATGGCGATCCTCAGGCGGGTCTTCGCGACGGGCGCGACGGGCGGGGAGGCGCGACGATCCTACCTTAAAGGGGGCCGGGAAGGCAAGGCGCGGCGGAGGACGGGGCGTTGCGGCCGGCGCTCGGAAAAGGGGGGCGCATGGGCTCCCATGGGGGCGGCTATGAGGTATACTACGGAAGCTGCGCCCGAAGAAAAGCGTACAAGCGTGTTGACACGGGCTCGGCGCTATGATAGTTTCTATTGTTGCGAGACGGTTATCGACCGTTTAAGAAATTTTTGGGCCCAGGGACGCTTCTGATTACCCGCGGGCCGGTAGGAAAGGAAGCGAGATCCCATGCGCGTCATCATCACCTTGGCTTGCACCGAGTGCAAGGAGCGGAACTACGTCACCAACAAGAACAAGAAGAACGATCCCGATCGTCTTGAGCTGAAGAAGTTCTGCCCCCGGTGCAAGGTCGTCCGCGATCACCGCGAGACCAAGTAGTTTGTAAGGTTTGCGGCCTTAGTTCAGTTGGTAGAACGGCGGTCTCCAAAACCGCATGTCGTGGGTTCGAGTCCTACAGGCCGCGCCATTTTTCGGAACGAAACGGTCCACCTCCCCGCCAGCCCCAGTGGAACGTGGGTTGGTCCCCCGGGGGTGGGCCGTTGAATTAGAGGGTCCGGTCCAGCCGGAAGAGGTCCCGATTGAGCGAGAAGATTTCCGCTTCCAACCCGAATCACGAGGAGCCGGCGGCGGATCAGGAGCAAGACGAGCGCGATAGCGCGCTGTCCCTGAAGGGCGGCGGTCTCGCGTTGAGCCTCGGTCCCCTCCAGGGGGCGCAGCGCTTCTTCGCCGAGGTCCGCACCGAGTTCCGGAAGATCAGCTGGCCCACCCGCCAGATGGTCGTCACCGAGACCATCGTGGTGCTGATCGTGGTGGCCTTCCTGACGGGGCTCGTCATGGGCTTTGACTGGGTCTTCACCCAGATCTCCAACCGCTTCCTCGTCTAGGGCCCGATCACAGAAACAACACAGCAGGTAGCCATGAGCAGAAAATGGTACGTCGTCAACACCTACTCCGGGTACGAGAGCAAGGTCAAGGAGAACATCCTTCGCCGCGCCGAGTCGATGGGGATGACCGATAAGATCTTCCACGTCGAAGTCCCCGAGGAGACGGTGGTCGAGATCAAGGAAGGCAAGCGGCAGGAAAAGCCCCGCAAGGTCTTCCCGGGCTACGTGCTCGTCGAGATGGAGATGGATGAGGATTCGTGGCACGTGGTGCGCAACACCCCGGGCGTCACCTCGTTCGTCGGTTCCGCCACCAAGCCCACCCCGCTTTCGGATCGCGAAGTGCGCAAGATCTTCAAGCGCGCCGCGACCAAGACCCGCGTGGCGATCGACCTTCACGTCGGAGAACACGTCAAGGTCATCGGCGGTCCCTTCGCCGATTTCTCGGGCGACATCATCGAGATCAACCCCGAGAAGGGCAAGCTCAAGGTTTCCGTGTCGATCTTCGGCCGCGCCACCCCGGTGGAGCTGGAGTTCGCCCAGGTTCAAAAAGTCTAATCCCGAAAGAAGGAGGTGAAAATCCATCATGGCTAAGAAGGTTACCGCGCTCATCAAGTTGGCGCTCGTCGGCGGCAAGGCCAACCCCGCGCCCCCGGTCGGTCCCGCGCTGGGTCAGCACGGCGTCAACATCATGGAGTTCTGCAAGCAGTACAATGCGCAGACCACCGAGAAGGCCGGCCAGGTCATCCCCGTCGAGATCACGGTCTACGAGGATCGCTCGTTCACGTTCGTCCTCAAGACCCCTCCCGCGTCCGAGCTGATCAAGAAGGCCGCCGGCGTCACCAGCGGTTCCGGCAAGCCCAACTCGCAGAAGGTGGGCACGATCACGATGGCTCAGGTCCGCGAGATCGCCGAAACCAAGATGCCCGACCTCAACTCGACCAACATCGAGGCCGCTATGGTCCAGGTCGCAGGCACCGCCCGCTCCATGGGCGTCACCGTCACCGAGTAAGACTCAACACCATGTGGGAGGGGCGTCGCCCCGCATGACCACAGGAGGAGAATATGGCTAAGCTTAGCAAGCGTCAGAAGGCGCTCCTGGAAGGTCTCGACCTCCAGAAGGCCTACACCCCCGGCGAGAGCCTGGATCTCGTCAAGAAGAACGCCAACGCGAAGTTCGACGAGACCGTCGAAGCGCATATGCGTCTCGGCATCAACGTCAAGCACGCCGACCAGCAGGTCCGCTCGACCGTGGCGCTGCCCGCCGGTACCGGTAAGACCGTCCGCGTGGCCGTCATCGCCAAGGGCGACAAGGTCAAGGAGGCCGAGGCCGCCGGCGCCGACGTCGTGGGCTCCGAGGAGCTCATCCCCCGGATCCAGGAAGGCTGGATGGAGTTCGATCTTCTGATCGCCACCCCCGACATCATGGGCGCCCTCGGGCGTGTGGGTAAGGTGCTCGGCCCCCGCGGCCTGATGCCCTCCCCCAAGGCCGGCACCGTCACCTTCGACGTGGGCAAGGCCGTCACCGAGTTCAAGGCCGGTAAGGTCGAGTTCCGCGCTGACAAGCAGGGTATCGTGCACGTGCCCATCGGCCGCGCCTCGTTCACCCCGGAGCAGCTCGCCCAGAACTTCGGCGCCCTCGTCGACGCCATCAACAAGGCGAAGCCCGCGGCCGCCAAGGGCACCTACATCAAGAGCGTCTACGTGACCTCCACGATGGGCCCCGGCATCAAGGTCGACACCAGCAAGCTCGGCGAGCTGACTGCCGTCCAGGCCTAAGCCTGAAACGGCCGGCCCGAAAGGGCTAGCCAAACGCGAGGCGAAGTGTTAAACTAGCCTTTAGCAAACCTTAGCCGCTCGTCCGCCGGGCGAGCGGCCCCACAACCGAAGACTTCCCCGTCACCAAAGACCGTAGGGGACTTCACCCGTGAAGTCTTAAAGGAGCGATCCCCCTACCGAGGCAGCGGACGAGCCAGCTTCCGATTTCCTTGAGAAATCCAGGAGGGCTCTCGCCACCTCCGGGCGGGAGCCCTTCGTGTTGCGGACTTATCCCAAAGGCAAGGAGGTGAAAACACTATGCCGACTAAAACTCAGAAGGAGACCAGCGTCGCCGAACTGCGCGAAGCCTTTGGTAAGGCTTCCGTCGCCGTTGTCGCCGACTACCGCGGTCTCACCGTCGCTGAGATCACCGACCTGCGTCGCCGCATCCAGAAGGCTGGCGGCGAACTCACGGTCGCTAAGAATACGCTGATCAAGCTCGTCGCCAAGGATCAGGAGAACTGGAAGGAACTCGAGCAGTTCCTGAAGGGCCCCACCGCTCTGGCGATCGGCTTCGACGACCCCGTCACTCCGATGAAGGCCCTCACGGACTTCGCCAAGGAGAAGCGGAAGGTTGAAGTCAAGATCCGCGGCGGCGTGCTCGAGGGCAAGGCTCTCGATGTCGCCGGCGTCAAGGACCTGGCCAACCTGCCCTCCAAGGAGCAGCTGCTGGGTCGCATGCTGGGCAGCCTCCAGGCTCCCCCGCAGAACCTGGCTTCCGTCCTCTCGGCCGTCTCCAGGAACCTGGTGTACGCGCTCGACGCGGTTCGCCGTCAAAAGGAAGGCGCCTAGCGCCACGTCCCGGCCTCCGGCCTTGGGATTTGTCTGCAACA
>JAKFCT010000057.1:0-55485 GCA_036676495.1 Candidatus Sericytochromatia bacterium | reverse complement strand
CACCGACAACGCCGGCGGCATCGCCGAGATGTCGGAGCTGCCCGAATCGGTCCGCCACACCACCGACGCCCTCGACGCCGTCGGCAACACCACCAAGGCCGTCACCAAGGGCTACGCCATCGGTTCGGCCGGCCTCGCCGCGCTCGCGCTCTTCATCACCTTCACGCAGCGCGTCCAGGAGATGGGCGAGTTCAACCCCGCCCTCACCAACATCCAGTACACCCTCCAGGATCCCAAGGTCATCATCGGCCTCTTCATCGGTGGCGTCCTGCCCTTCTTCTTCTCGTCGCTCTTCATGGAGTCCGTCGGGAAGGCCGCGCAGGCCGTCATCCAGGAAGTCCGCCGCCAGTTCCGCGAGAAGCCCGGCATCATGCAGGGCACCGACAAGCCCGATTACGGCCGCGCGGTCGACATCGTCACCGCCGCCGCCATCCGGCAGATGCTCCTTCCTGGCTTCCTCTCCATCGCCGTGCCCATCGCCGTCGCCTTCATGGGCGCCCGCGCCCTGGGCGGCATGCTCGTCGGCGTCATCATCACCGGCCTCCTCATGGCCCTCATGATGGCCACCGGCGGCGGCGCGTGGGATAACGCCAAGAAGTACATCGAGCTGGGCCACTTCGGCGGCAAGGGCAGCGATGCCCACAAGGCCGCGGTCGTCGGTGACACCGTCGGTGACCCCTTCAAGGACACCGCCGGCCCCGCGCTCAACCCGATGATCAAGATCGTGAACATCGTCGCGCTGCTGGCCGTCACGGCCATGGCCGCGACCCTCGTTCCCTAACCCATCGGAAACCCTGAGGTAGCCATGACCATCGAGCTCGCGCTCCGTGTGATTGGCTACCTCAGCCTTTTGGCCGCCATCGCCTACCTCTTCTACCTCTTCGCCCCCCCGGCCGTCCTCGAGCGACTCAAACAGCTCCGCCTGCCGCGCTTTGGCACCGAGGCGGAGAACCCGCTCGACCTCCCCGCCTGGGGACGCTACATGTCGGACCTCGAAGGCTACGACTCCGAGCACGCCGCCCGCATCGCCATGCTCGCCCGCAAGCTCGGCCGCGCCGCCGGCCTCCCCCCCGACGTCCTCGACTCCCTGGCAGAAGCCGGCTACCTCCACGACCTGGGAGAGGAAGACCTCGCCCCCATCCTCGCCAAAGCCGCCCCCCTCACCCCCGCCGAACGCGACGCCCTGCGCGAACACCCCCTCCAGGGTGAACGCATGGTCCATGAGATCGGCCTGAGCGACGCCCCCGCCCTTTGGGTCCGCTGGCATCACGAAAAAGTGGACGGCACCGGCTACCCGGACGGCCTGATGGGTGAAGCGATCCCGCTTCCCGCCCGGGTGCTGGCGATCGCCGAGGCCTACGAAGCCTTCACCCACCGCCGCCCCTACCGCGAAGCCCTCGAACCCGACGAGGCCCTCGCCGAACTCCAACGCCTCGCCGGCCTCTCCTACGATGCCTGGCTGGTCAGCCTCTTCGCCGAGCGCGTCTACCCCGAGCTGCTCGGTCCCAGTCCCACCGAGTAACCCCTTCCACGAAAGGACCCCCGTGAACCGAATGGACGCCCGGCAACGCGCCGTCGTGGCCGGTATCCTCATGGTGATGTTCCTGGCCGCCCTCGACGGCACCATCATCGGCACCCTCATGCCCACTGTCATCTCCTCGATCGGTGGCCTCTCCCTCTACCCCTGGGCTCCGACCGCGTTTAACCTGGCATCGACCGTGGCCACGCCGATCTACGGCAAGCTCTCGGACATCTACGGCCACAAGCGCTTCATCTTGCTGGCGATCGCCATCTTCGCCATCGGCTCGGTCCTCTGCGGCATGGCCCAGACCATGCTCCAGCTCGTCATCTTCCGCGCCGTCCAGGGCATCGGGGCCGGCGGCCTGCTCACCATGAGCTTCATCATGTTCGGCGTCCTCTTCCCCCCCGAAACCCGCGGCAAGATGCAGGGCCTCCTCAGCTCGGTCTGGGGCGTCGCCTCGGTCGTCGGCCCCGTCGCCGGCGCCTTCTTCATCGAAGCCCTCTCCTGGCGCTGGGCCTTCTACGTCAACCTGCCCCTCGGCGTCCTCGCCGCCTGGCTCATCTGGGTCTTCCTCCAGGTCCCCGAACACCGCGAAGCCCGCCCGAAGGTCGACTGGATCGGCGCCGCCCTCTTCTCGAGCGCCATCCTCCTCCTGCTCTACGGCTTCCTCGAAATCGGACAGGGCCCCGTCTACCCCTGGGAGATCGCGGCCATCGCGCTCGGCCTGGCCCTCACCCTCGCCCTGATCGTCTACGAGCGCCGGGTGCCGGATCCCATCCTCCCCGTCGCGCTCTTCAAGAACCCGGTCTTCACCGCCTCGGTGAGCCTCGGCTTCCTGGCCGGCGCAGCCGTCTTCTCGACCTCCAGCTTCGTTCCCCTTTGGGTCCAGGGAGTGCTCGGTGAATCGGCCGGCGTCGCGGGCCGCGTCCTCACGTCCATGTCCATCGGCTGGGTCACCGGCGCCACGCTCTGCGGGCGACTGCTCAACCGCTATGGCTTCCGCAACCTCACCGTCATGGGAGCCGCCCTGATGGCCACCGGCTTCGCGCTCTTCGCCACCGCCACCCCCCAGACCTCGTCCTGGCAGCTCACGGCCTTCAACGTGATCCTGGGCCTCGGCATGGGCTTCGTGGCCACCACCACGGTACTGGCCGTCCAGTCGGCCGCGCCCCAGCGCATGATCGGCGCGGCGACCTCCGGCAACCAGCTCTTCCGCGGCATCGGAGGGACCCTGGGACTCGCCGTCCTGGGGGGCATCCAGCTGGGCATCTTCGCGATCCAGCTGCGCCTGCTCCAGAGGACGAACCCCGCCCCCGAACTGAAGCAGCTCGCCGCGGAGCCCCACCGGATCCTCGATCCGGCCGTCCACGCCCAGCTGCCGCCGAACGTGATCGGCGTGCTCTCGCAGTCGCTGGCCGACTCGATTCACATGGTCTTCGTGCTGTCGCTGGTCTTGATGGCGGTCGGAGTCTTCATCGCCTGGAGAATGCCGAAGGGCAACCCCGTCGACGTGGCCTCCCAGCGCTCCGAATAACCCCCCAAAAAATGGGACTGTCTCAGAAGTAGAGACGCACCTTCAGACGTCACTCCCGCGAAAGCGGGAGTCCAGTGAGTGCCACATGCCTCCAGGGGCCTGGATTCCCGCCGTCACCCCCGTGAAAACGGGGGGCGGGAATGACGGGAGGGCGCTGCGCAACTGAAACGGGCTGTCTCACGCGTGTGAGACAGCCTTTTTGATTCGATTGGCGGGATCAGGCACCGCCGAACATGGCGGCCTCGACCTCCTGGCGCATCTTGGGCTTGAACTGGGTGTCGTAGAAGTGGCTGAGGCCCATGCCGATGATGCCGCCGATGGCCATCCCGAGGAAGGTTCCCGCCACGGGGATGATGCTTCCCAGCATGGCGCCGAGCGTGCTGCCCGCGACGCCCGCGACCGTGTAGGCGGCGCCGTCGGCCACCGTGGCGGCGAAGAACTGCTTCTCGGTGACGTTGCCGGCCTTCAGGTCCATGAAGTTCTGGACGGCGGCCAGGGGAAACGAGATGAGCGCGCCCACCAGCCCGGATTTGAGCCAGCCCATGGGGTTGAGCGACTGCGCGAGCTTCCCGAAGAGGCCCGCCTTGGTGATCGTGCCGGCGCCGAGCGAGGCGTTGAGGGTCGCCGCCTTGTACATCTGGCCGACCCGCACCACCGGAGTGGCCGCCCCGGCCACGACGCCCAGCGGAGGCGTCTGCACCTGCGGACGGGTGTTGGGAGGATAGGGCGTGGAATTCAAGCTGATGGCCATGGCGAACCTCCTGACGCAACTTGCGCTAGTGAGTTATCGCCCGTTCCCTCCGCATGAGGGTAAACGAGGCCTCAAACTTGATTTAAGGTGACGCTAAATCAGCGATCGGAGCTAGAAGTTGTTGCCGAAGGGATTGGTCATGCCGCCGTTCCCGAAGGGGTTCTGGAAGGCCGGCGGAGGCGGGGTCATGACCGGACTCAGCAACTGGTCGGCGGGCGTCGGGGTGGGGGTGAGGGCCGCCTTGGGAGCGTGCTCCTGGATCACGATGTCCACGCGCCGGTTGAGGGCCCGGTGCTCGGGGGTGTCATTGGGAAAGAGCGGCTTGTACTCGGCGTAGGAGACGATCTGGAAGCGCTTGGCGGGAACGCCCCGCTTCACCATGAAGTCGACGATGCTCGCGGCGCGTTCCGCGGCGAGGACCCAGTTGGTCTTGTTGGGCGAAGGGACGTTGTCGGTATGGCCTTCGATGCTGACGGCATTCGACATCGTGGCGATGGTGGTGGCGATCTTGGCGAGCGCGGGGTAGCCCGCGGGGCTGATGCTGGATTGTCCCACGTCGAAGAAGGCGGTGTCGTAGAGCGAGATGACGAGACCCCGGGAGGTCATGTCGACCTTGACCTGGCTCTTGCCCTCGAACTCGGTGACGGCCCGCTTGACCTTGTCCTGGAGGTCGGTGAGCTCCTGGTTGGACGACGGGGTCGAGGCGAAGAGGTCCTTGGGGGTCTTCTTGAGGCTGCTGGCGAGCGACTGCTGAAGCTTCTCGAAGTTGGAGCCGGAGATGCGCGCAGAGAGCGCGTACATGACCACGAAGAAGATCATCAGGAGCGTGATCAAGTCCGCGTAGGTGATCAGCCAGCGTTCGGAGTCCTTGTGCTCCTCCTCGCCGTCGCGCTCCAGGCGCCAATCCCGGGCTTTCAAGGCTTAGCCCTCGTCCATCTGGGGGACGACCATCTCGTCGTTGCCCAGCGACGCCGTGCCGCGCTTGCGCTTGCCCTTCACGTCCTGGATCATCTTGCGGGTCTTGGGGGGCAGGGCGACCTTCAGGCGCTCGCGGATCACCCGCGGATGCGCGCCGCCCTGGATCAGGAGGATGGCCTCGATCATGACCCAGCGGATGCGCAGCTCTTCCTCGCTGAGCTTCTTGAGCTTGCTGCCGATGGGAATGAAGACCAGGTTGGCGGCGCCGACGCCGTAGAGGGTGGCGAGCATGGCCTCGGCGATCTCGGGACCGAGTTCCTCGGGGTTCGCGAGGTTCCCCAGCACCGCCACCATCGACAGGACGGTGCCCAAGATGCCCAGCGTCGGTGCGAAGCCACCCAAGGTGTCGAACACGCCGATGTTGTTGCGGTGCCGGCCGCGGATCGAGACGAGATCCGCCTCCATCAGCTCCTCGATCTCCTTGGAGTCGAAGCCTTCGGCCACGTACTGGAGGCCGCGGCGCATGAACGGGTCCTCGATATGCTTGAGTTCGGCCATGATGCCGTTGAGGCCGGATTGCCGCACCCGGTCCGAGATGCGGACCAGCGAGGCGACGACCGAGGGAAGCTCCAGCTTGGTGGGGCGCACGGCCTCCCACATCAGCCGGGGGACCTTCATGACGATGTCGGCGGGGAACGCCAGGAACGTCGCCGCGATCGAGCCGCCGATGACGATCACGAGGGCGTGCGTGGAAAAGAGCGAACTAACGGTGGGCCCCTGCATCGCCATGGTGACGAGGATGAAGAAGGCCATGACCACCAAGCCGAACATCGAACCCACGAAGATTCTCCTCTAAATTTGCACCGGAAGCCGGTTAGCCCTGGGTATTCTACCCTGGGCGCAAGGTCGCCAAACGGCTCTAAGAGCGCCTAACAGGAGCCTTTCCCTGCGCTGAGGGCCGCCAGCCGCTCTGACGGCCGGAGTGCCGCGCGGCATTGACCCGGAAAAAGCGTAAGTCCCCGTCTGGCAATCCCGCAAGGGTATTGGTCACAACGGAACCCAGGGCCTACCCGGCTCGTCTCCAAGGTGGAAGCGACCAGGCGTTTGCCGGACGCACGCCCTCCCGAAGGGTTTTCCGATTAGGGCGCGGCTCCCCTGGGAACAATGGGGCCGTAGTGTCATAGGAGGTTTATTCGCATGTTCAGACGCTTGTTGGCCCTCTCGCTCGGCCTCGCCACCCTTGGAGCGCTCCTTCCCGAAGCGGCCCTCGCCCAGATGAAGCGCTCTCCGAGCATCCAGTCCTTCTCGGAAGCGGTGGTCCCCGACAACAAGCCGACGCTGGCGATCCTCCCCGGGGGCGGCATCTACAGCCCCCACAACGACATTCTCTTCGGCAAGCTTCAGACGGCCCTCATCCAGCTCGACCGCTTCAACATGCTGGAGCGCTCGCGGGTCCAGTCGCTGGTCAACGAGCGCGACCTGGTGCGTGGCGGCTACGCCCGGGCCCAGGAGATCGGGAAGCTGCTCAACGCGAACAAGCTGCTCGTGGCGGAGATGACCAGCGACCCGACGGCCCAGGCCATCCGGGAAGACAAGGGCTACCGGTATCAGAGCTACGCGCGGGCGAGCATCCGCTTCATCGATGTCGCGACGGGCGTGGCGTATGACGCGTTCGAGGTGAGCGCCGAGGCGAGCGACTCGACCTCCCGCGAGCAGGCGCAGATGCGTGCCATGGACAACCTCGTGAGCGACATCGTGAGAGGCGTGCGGGATCGCGCGAAGCTGAACGCCCTCATCACCAGCCGGGACGGCCGGCGCCTCATTCTCGATCAGGGCCGCAACAAGGGCATGAAGTCCGACCTCTTCTTCCAGGCCGTGGGCCGTCACGGCGAGGAACAGGGCCGCCTCCGCGTGGTGGAGGTGAACGACGCCTACTCGGTCGGCGAGATCGTGCGCGGCTACTACAGCATCAAGACCGGCGCTTCGGCCGTCGAGCAGCCCTACGGAGGCATGCCCTTCGGCGTGGGTTACTCCAACCGCTCGCTCTTGACCCGTGATGGCCAGATCGAAGGAGCCTTCAACGGCCTCGACCTCCACTTCAACCAGTCCGGATACGGCCTGGGCTGGGGCGTTGAGCTGGGCCATGTCTCGCACCGGGGCGGCATCAACGGCTTCGGAGCCTTCGTGCGCCTGGAGCCCCAGCTCGAGATCGTTCCCGAGCGCTTCTGGTTCTACCTCACGCTGGGCGGTGGCGGCAATCTGCTCCTGGCCAACATCCCGAACGCCGGAGCGACGGGCACCTCGGGCTCGCTCAACGCCCTGGCTTCGGTGGGTGCGAACGTCTCGCCCTTCGGCGGCCTGAACCTCTTCCTGGACGGGGGCTACATGTCGCCCTGGCAGGTGGGAGGCTGGACCCAGGATATGGGAGCAGACAAGTCGAAGCCGGTGACCGAGCCGATGCCGAGCCCGGTGATCGGCGGAGCCTTCGCCCGTGCGGGCGCGACCTGGACCTTCTAAGAACGCAACAAACGACCTCGTAAGAATGGGAGACCCCTTCGTGATCAACGATCCCCTCGCCGTAGAACCCCTTGCGGAGTCGCCCGGGGGCGACTCGACACGCCTATCACCGTCAGGCTGGGCGAGGGACCTCGCGTTCCCTGCCTTGATGTGGCTGCTGAGCCGGATGGTCGTCCTCGTGTCGATGATGGCGATCGCCCCGACGCAGCCCGTCATCGCCCCGGGAGAAAGCGTCACGCTCGGCTGGGATCTCTTCTCGCGCTGGGACAGCAACTGGTACCACCACATCGTTCAGAACGGCTACGATTACGCGCCCGATGGCGGTCAGCACTCCATCGTCTTCTTCCCAGTCTTCCCGTTCCTGATCAAGGGCGTCGTCGCACTCGGCGTCCCCTTCAACATTGCCGGGGCCCTGATCAACAACCTCGCGTTCCTCGGGGCCTTGCTCCTGCTTTACCGGTGGATGAAAGAGCGCTTCGACGTGAGCATCGCCCGGTGGTCGACCGCCATCCTGGCGTTTTGCCCCTACTCGTTGTTCAACACCATCATCTACACGGAAGGGCTCTTCCTGCTCCTCACGACCGCCTCCTTGTGGGCCTTCGATCGGAAGCGCTACGGGATCGCCATGGTCACGGGGGCCCTGGCCACGGCCACGCGCATCACGGCAGCGCCCCTCTTGCCGGCCATGCTTTTCGTCGCCTGGCGGGAGCGCCGGACGCCCTTCGCGTACGTGGCCGCCCTGGGCGCCAGCCTCGGGCTCTTGCTTTTCATCGGGTACTGCGCCGTTCGCTTCGGAGAACCCCTGGCGTTCATCAAGGCGCAAAGCGGATGGCGCGACAGCCTGGGCTTCGACTGGCAAGGCTGGCTGAGCATCCTCTCGTTCGGGGCGCTTGGCACTCCGACGTGGAACGGCGCGACGAAGGCCCTCATGCTCTTGGGGGGAGGATTCCTCCTATGGAAGTACCGAAAGCCCCTTCCGCCCGTTGCCTTGGTCTATGGCGCCGGGGCAGTGTTGCTCATTTTGCTTTCCGGTAGCCTCGCCTCGGTGGAGCGCTATGCCTACGGCGTGGTCACCATTTCAATGGCGTTCGGCCTCTTTCTCGCTCGTCACAAGCGCTGGGGGTGGGCGGTGATGCTCTACTTCGGGATCACCCTCGGAAGCCTGGCCATCCGGATCGCACAGAAGCTCTGGGTCGCCTAGCGCCCAGGGCGGTCGCGCAGGGGAATCCCTTCGCGCATTGACGGGTCGTTACCGGTTGGGCGGAATCCAGCGATGGGCGTCGAGCTGCGGATCCGGGTTTCCGGAGGGCAGGGCGGGCTTGTCGGAGGCAAAGCGCTTGAGATCGGCCAGGGGCTCCAGGCGGTTGACCATCTGGAGCTGGTAATTGGCGCGCAGCGGGTCGTTGAGCTGGTAAGCGAGCTGGGCCAGGTAGAAGCGAGCCACGGCGTTGGCCGGGTCGAGCGCGACGGCGTGCTCGAGACTTCGGGCGGCTTCGGGCATGCGGTTGTCCTCGTAGGCCAGGATGCCCAGCCAGGCGTGAGGATCCGAGTGCCGGGAGTTGAGGATCAGCGCTTGGCCGAAGGCCTGCTCGGAGAGCTGGCTCTCCCCCAGATGGTAATAGAGCTCTCCGAGTGAGACGTGGAGGTCGAAGTCGCGCGGCCGGTAGGTGACGGCGCGCTGAAGATGGGCTTCGGCCTCGGGGTACCGCTGGGCCTCGAGCAGGAGCTTACCGATGCGGGCGTTGGCCTCGGCATGGTCGGGGTTGAGCGTGAGGGCCCGCTTGAACGCCTTGATGGCGGAGTCCCTGCGGCCGGTCGCAGCCATGGTCGTCCCATCTTGAAGTAGGCGCTGGAGGCGCTGCTGATGGTGGCCGGGGCCGATCACGACGCCGAGTAGCTGGTTCCAGGCTTCCTCCATCTCGGCCAGGAGGCCTTCGGATTGGCCCTTGGGGGCTTGGCGGGCTTCCTCGCGCTCGGCGAGGCGGCGCAGGGAGTCCCTCAGGCGGGAGAGCTGCTGGTACTGGGGATGGTTCTTGAGGCCGCGGGCGTCGAGCTCGGCCAGGAAGCCGGCGAGATCGGACTCGGCCTGGCTGAGGTTGGCAAGATCGGGATCCTGGAACTTGTCGCGGGCCTTGCGCCATGACTCCGAGAACTGGAGGCGATCGGTGGGGGTCTGGCTTTCGAGGGGGCGCGTGAGCTTGGTCTGGGACCACTGGAGGGTGGTCCGGAAGCCGCGGGTAATGCGGCTATGGTCGCCGGGCAGGGTCGGCCCGGGGGCCGGCATGGGCGGCGCGGCCGCGCTGCCGATGGGCTGGCGGTTGACGTGGGTGACCTCGACTTGGAATCTCGGATCGACCCGCATTCCGCCTCCCGTCATCGCTCCAATAGCCGGTAACGTTGCCTCAGGACAGCTTCGCTGCCTTGCGCAACAGCAGCAGGCGCTAGATCCCGTCTACCCGCTAGGCGCCCGCCTTTAACGTACCCTTGCCGGATGTCACGAGCATAGCGGGCACGTTAATGAAACGCTAGCGTGGAAGTCCTTTACAGCGGGCGTGGGCTTTGATAAACTATCCCCTACGTGTTCAAGCCGGATTAGCACAGCGGTAGTGCATTCGATTCGTAATCGAAAGGTCGTGGGTTCGATTCCCACATCCGGCTCTGGGAGCCCCGTTTCCTTTATGGCATTCGCCTGGATCGGTGGTCTCCCTTTTTCTTTTCTCCCACGGGCGTGAGTCAGGCCGGCTCACGTCTGAACGTGAAACCACTGAAACAGATGGAACGCGTATTGTTTCTCTGAGACCCGCCGGGGAGACCTGGCGGGTCGTTCTTTTGCATAGGGAGCCCACATAGCTTCACAAGGGTAGGATGTTTCTAGCTGGCATCCGAACATCAGAGCCCCCATTAACGAAGGCAAGGTACAGTATGGTCCCAACCTGCGAGATCCAGTTCAGCCTGCCTCCTGATTCTCATGGGTGGCTTGATGTGAATGTTCGGGTGCGAGAAAAGCGAACTAAGTTCCAAATCTCGTACGTTGCTGACGGTCTTGCTGAAATGACCATTGCGGTTATTGCATTCTTTTTCCTTCGGACATCGCAGTCTGTCTTGTTTGAGCTTGAGCCAGGAAACCCGGTCTTCCGGATTGATTGGTACGGCGACCAACTCTTTCAGGCGAAGCAGGTTCGCGTTCGGATCGGCGAAAACCAGCCATCAATGGTCGGTTGGGAATGGAACTGGGGGAATGAGGACGAACCACCAGAGTTTGATGAAGTCTGTGAGGCGACCTAATTCCTGAAAGCCTTTTCATCCGCTGTCTTTAACTTGATCGATGAAGTTGGACTAGATGAATTTAACGCGCAGTGGGACGCGTCCCCTAAGCGAATTCTAACGCCCCATCATCTGGCGCTACTAAGAGATTTGACTGTCGAATATGGAATAGAGGAAGGATAGTGGCATCCCTGGAGGCTTTGCGGGTCTTCTTCTTTCGGACATTCATTACCACCATGGGATGGCTTGCTACTTAAGCTTGATAGCTCTATAGGGATGTTCTGCGGCAAGGAATACGTCCGTGTTGTCGTCAAAGCCAAAGGTGATCCAGCCCGCGTCGCTAACGTCGGGAGCCAAGAACGGGACGACTAGCTTCTCGACCTTCTTGCCAGCTACTCGACCAAGTGGAAGTGGCACCTCAAACCTCGGATTACTAGATGCCGAGTAGAAGTCTAGCGTTAGCGGTTCAAGTTCTGCTTCTAACTCAGCATAGGTTCCATCGGTGAACATCAGCCTAAGCCATCTGTCTGGGGGCTGCTGGATGGCAATACTGATTCTCTTGCCGATTAGCTGATCCCAGCTTGTTAACTTGGTCATTTGTTCCCCTTGCGGATTAGCTTTACGACGAGCCAACTTGCTACTCCCTGGAGCAATGCGATCAAGGGTGGTATTCGCCACGTCAACGCAATTTTCTTCGGCGCCTCAAAACAAGTAAGACGATCGCCCCCAGTAACAATCCCAGAAGCGGCACGATCGGAAACTCGATGGGGTACCAGTATCCTTCGACGTGCTTAGGAAGGCCTACAGAATCTAGGTGGGCCGTTGATTGTTCATCCTCGCAATGAGCCCTCGTCAAGCAGAGTCGCCTTTACTCCACCTATTGCCAAGAAATCGGTGCCGTCGGTCGATAGCAAGCCCTCGATCACCAGCTTCGAGCCTGATGAGAGGAAAAGAGTAACTTCCCTTGGGTAGTAGACAGAGACTGAGTCGCCTGCTGGGATGGCCAGGTCAAACGGTGGAGGCCATAGGATTCTCTTACGAATGAAAAGGTCTCTCTCGAAGCAGAGGGATGTACTGCTTACGCAAAACTCTACCCTTTCTATCGTTTGTCCTGCTGTTCGGACCCAGGGATAAGTTCCCGTCATCTCTTCGGCACTAAGGTAATCACCGAAGGAGAAGGGCTGAATCCACTCCTCGACAGTACTTTCGAGTCCGTAGTCGAAGAATACCTCGGTTTCCCCATTCTCGTTTGAGAAACGGATCTGCCGTTGCTCGAAGGTTAGAACCTTATCGTTACCCAGTACGATGAGAACCTGATCGCAGTAGCCAGAGACTAGGTGGCTTCTCTTGCGCGCGGATGCTTCGACGTCCACTGAGAAGAACAGCCGAGCCAGCGGCTCCCCTGCGAGATCAAAAACGTCACGCGAGAATTCTTCAAGGTCTGGCGGTTCTACATTCACCGGGAAACCCCTCTGGCCATCATGTGTTGTTGGTTATCTAGTTACGCTGCACACCCAGCTACACACCTAACGATACACCATCAATACATCTAATCTTCTATTCTATTGAACTAATGCTCTTCGCCGAAATCTTCTCTTTGTCTGGCTTTGATGTATGGGAGTCGCAAATTATGGACAGAGCAAATTCTCCTCGTTGCCCTTCAGAACATGCTGGAGCCTATTGGGTGGGCGGAAAAACACCTTTCGGTATCTCAAGATATGAGCGGGTTATAAACAAGCTCAAAAGAGGAACCCGCCGGGTTGTGACCGGCGGGCTCGATTCAGAGAGGGGTGGTGTGGTTAATGCTCTTAAAATGCCACACCCAGGCGGTTCGGGAAGTTAGGGGCTTTCTTTGCCACGTGGAGATCCCTCTTACACCAACGGGTAGGGCGGCCAGATAGCCGTTTCTACTGGATGCGCTTCTCTCCAACTCAAGGCAAGGCGTCGGGCATCTTCGGTTTGGACGGAGTCCATCTCTGTGCTCAATCGGTCAGCAGCTTCTCGAGCGTCGTCATCTCCTTGAGCAGCGGCAATCAAGTACCATTTCAACGCGGTGATCAGACTCTTCTCAACACCAAAGCCCTTCGCGAACAGTTCTCCCAAGCTGAACTGTGCTGTTGAGTTGTTCACATTGGCAGCAGGTTCAAACAGATTCCTCGCAGCAAGGAGGTTCTTGGGGACTCCAAGCCCTTCAGCGTACATCGTTCCCAAGCTGGTTTTCGCGTCGGTATTGCCAATCCGTGCTGACTTCCGGAACCACTTCAACGCCTCGGGATAGTCTTGGCTAATATGCTTACCGGTTAGGTAATACCTGCCGAGTTCGTACATCCCAAGACTACTGCCGTTTCGAGCTGCCTCCTGGAAAGTCTCGAACGGCTGAAAACCAGAGAGCCCTCGTTCCGAAAGGTTCTCCTCTATTCGACCAGCAAGTGCAAGTGCGTCTGCATAGCCTCTATCTGCCGCTCTGCGGTACCAGCGTAGAGCTTCAGCGAGTCCTCTCTCTGTACCAGACTGCTGGTGGATCGCGCCCAGGTAATAGCAAGCCAGTTCACTACCCTGTTCGGCGGCTTTTGTCAGCCAACGTACTGAAGTCCTTCGGCTCTTACGTATTCCGACGCCATGGTAAAGCTTGTACCCAAGAGCGGTCATGCCATCGGTGCTGCCCCGCTTGGCTGCCTTGTGATACAGATCAACGGCTTTCTCTAGATCCTTTGCAACGCCTTTGCCCATTTCGCTAAGTCTGCCGAGATGAAAGAATGCCTCGGCGCACCCCGCGTTTGCGGCCTTCTCGTACAAGGCGTGCGCGGCAGAGAAGTCAATTTGGGTACCTACTCCGTACTCATTCTTGACCCCGAGAGTTACCTGGGCCTCGGGCCAGCCTTGCTCAGCGGCCTTCTTGTACCAAGAAATGGCCACCTCGGGATTCTTGGCCACAACCTCGCCTCGCTCATAAAAACTACCAAGATGAAGCATCGCTGGGCCAAACCCATCCTTTGCGCTGCTCTCGTACAAATCAATCGCTGCGGCCAAGTCCTTGTGTCTACCTTTGCCTTGTTCGTACATGATTGCCAGGGAAAAATTAGCTAGCGTTAAGCCCTCTTCAACCGCCGCACTGAACCAGCTAAAGGCTTTCTCGTAGTCTAAAGCTACTCCAAGCCCGTAATAGTATTCGACGCCTCGATTGTGCTTTTCACGGGGGCTTCCAAGCTTCGCCTCGATATCACAAAGCGGCTGCTTCAAGCGAAAGATGACGAATGCCAGAGCAATACAGCCGAGGGTTATGGGCAATTGAAAGGGAGAGCGATAAGGCGGTATTGCCGCTGTCACGCCTGTCGCAATGGTTAGCGTCAAAGCGAGTAAGCGTAGGAATCTGGCGGCATCAAAAATGGCTCTCATATGTGCTACGTCCCCAGAAAAACCAAACAAATAACGAGGTATTATCTAAGAATCAATTTTCTAAACTATTGCGTTTTCGGCCAAACCTTCCCGCTGTCCTGCTTTGAGGCATGGGAGTCGCTGATTTTGGATAGGGGGAATTCCTTCGGATGCCACTCAGACCATGCAGGAACCTCTTGGACGAGTGAAAAACACCCATAAGTATTTCAATTTAGGAGGGATATAACATTCGGAAATGCGGAGGCCTGCTGATCAATGACTAGCAGGCCTCGATTCTCGACTACTTGTTAGTAACGAACATATCCCATAACTTGAGCGTAATTCCACCCATTACTAAAAAGGTAATCGCTTTCCGAATACTCTGTGGTGTAGTAATGACCTTGCCCTGCTTTCCAGAAATGGTGCAATGCGTGAACCATTCCCTCTGACGGTAAAGGAGATTGTGCAATATATCCAATAATGCCTTCATAATCGTAATAACTATCTTTATTAATATCCGTCGTCAGTATTCGGTCACCGTTAGGGGGATAGTAACGACGGTAGACAGGAACTGTACCTGGAACTTGCGTGACACTTAATCCAAATTTCATGCGCTGGTATGTCCCAGAAAAGCTCTCTGCCGGATTGTTCGACCAAGCCGTAATACCGCGCACAGATGTGCTCCATTGATAAACTACACCTGAATCAAGCAAAAATTTAGCCGCGTTCCCAAAATTCAAAATCCCATATCCGACTTCTTGATTCCAACCAAAATCATTGGTAAAAGTATAATTACTGGGCTTAATTGCCGTCATGTATAGAACATCTCGAATTTGCCCGTAAGGCAATGCCCGGCAAGCATACCAAAGACTGGCAAAAGCGCCTGAGACAAACGGGGCAGCCATGCTAGTTCCAGACGCAGAAGAGTAGGTGTTGTATTTTGTTGTACTGAGGATATTTGTACCTGGCGCAACAAGATCAAGACTTGGACCGTAGTTACTAAATGAAGCCCTGTTATTACTCTCGTCGATAGCACCGACAGAAATAATGTTCTGATTATTATATCCAGATGGGTAATATAAACTTGCGGAGTTATCATTGCCTGATGCTGAAATTATTGGAATTCCGCTACTTTCTGCTCTGGCAACCATATCTCTCAACATCCATGAATCCACAGTTGAACGGGCACTAAGGTTGATAACTTTAGCGCCTTTTTCAGTCGCAAGCTGGGTTGCATACCTAAGAAAATCGTGTGGAAAATTATCGGCCCCTATTGGCTCTTCAGTAGCAAGCGCCAGAATGAGCGAACCCCATCCAGCCCCTGCAATTCCTAAACTATTATTTGTCGCTGCTGCTGCAATTCCAGCTACACGAGTTCCATGACCGTTCTGATCATACACATCGTAAGCAAATTGAGGGTGCCCCGCGGAAGTATTACGAACAATCCTTATACTATCTGGAGAAACTTTGCTTGATAAATCACCATGAAACCAATCGACTCCTGTATCAAGCATGGCAATCTTAAACGTAGACTCACGAATTCCAGGATACTCCCAAGCAGTTTGAGCATTAATCCGACTTACCCCCCATTGAGCCGGCAAATTTGCATCAGAGCTATTTAAAGAAGCATCTATATAGAACCTCGGTGAAACTACCTTTACCTCTGGGAAGCCTTCTAATATTTTAAAATGTTTTTTTATGCCGATTTCCCCGGAATCCGCAAGGCGTACAATTATTGTGTCATAATAATAATCACTAATGAAATACCCCATATTAGCCAACCTATACCTAAGTTTATCCAATTTTGCATTATCAAATAAAATTACGACTAGCTCATTTTCTGAAGCTTTATTTAATTCATCTTTCGAAAATTGATCAATGTGACGGTGACCTGGAATGCCTTTGTATGCGTATTTCGGCTTTGATGCTTGCACGGAGTAGTCACCGTGCTCTTGCTGTGTCTTAAGTGCTTGTAGGCGACGAGAAATCTCTGAAAGTTCTTCGGGTGAGAGCGGTTTATGGTACTGACTAAGGGCTGTTTGGTGGTCATTCGCTAGAGTGACCACCTGATGCGGCGTAGGACGAAGCGAACAACTTGATGCTAAAAGCGTAGCGGTGATTAGGAGTGTAATGCGTCTCATTTCTTTCCTTCTGCGTTCTGGTTCTATGCCTGCCAATAAAGCACCCCATAGATTATGCGGCCACTCAGTTGTACACCAAACGCCACACCATTTGAAAGTCCAATATTTTGAACCAGTAACAGAACTTTAGACGCGCTCAATTACTTGGCTTACGGCTATACTGTCGCAAATTATTGACGTGGAAAAATATGCAGCAAACAATACGGCCTGGACATGCTTGTGATTAATTGAGCTTCCGTGGTGCTGCTTCACTTCCGGAGGAAAGAACTCTATGTTCGTACTGCATTCGCTTCTACGGTGGTGGAGACGAAGAGCCAAAGCGAGTATTTATCAACCGTTGAAGCCAGTAAGGAGCTTGGGATCGGCAGGACTATCTGCTTCAGGTGGATAAGGGGGGGTAAGATGCCAGCCAAGAAGCTGGGGAGGAATTTTCGTATTCGGAATGAAACGAAACGCGTTTCATCGAGATCCGCCGGGGAGACCTAGTAGGTCTTTTTCTTCAGCGGAAACATAGCTCAGACAAGATTCAACTACACTGGCAGACAGGGTACCGCTACTCGCTGGAGGGACGGTAATCCTCAAATTCCCAGTATCCGTAGCGCCCTATCTTGTTGGCGACTTCATCCCACGTGTCCCCCTCAAAGGTGTGGCAGATCTTTTCGATGGCGTTCCTGACGAGCGGCCAGCTGAAATTCTCGACAATGAGCAGGTGCCTTCCGAAGCGATAGTCAATTCCTTTGATGTGCTCTTGGAGATACTGCGGGGTGCAAACTTCGAAAACGAACTGTTCCGCGCCTGGTTTACCGACTGGGGCAATGTCAGCCCATACGTTAACCGAGCAGTTATCTGGCTCGGGCGGTAACTCGCCTTCCGCAAGCCCGATGCTGTAGACGCCATGAAGCTCCGCTCTAACCTTGGCGCTCGAAGTTGATTTGGTCGGCGTGACCGTCGATCCTTGTTGAAGGTAAGACTTCAACTGCCTCCAAAACACGGTCAGCGAGTATCGTCTGAACAAGCTGTTGCGATCCTCCCACCAGAGTGAACGTAGAGTCGTAATCCGTTTTCAGACACCAACTTCGATCCCCTGGCCACCAGTAGGTTGGCGTTCCAAAGACTACTCGGTTTCCTGCAACGAAATCAGCAACCTCTTCAAGAGCACCTCGGTAAATGAGCGTCTCGACTTTCCGTGTGGCAAAGTTGTCATAATAGAAGAAGCACTCTTGCCTACCGGTAAACGGCGTTAGTAGAAGAATGAGCTGGTGCGTGCTCTCTGCATCTAATAGCCCTTCATCAGGCCCAATGAGGTAACGAGGCCAACTTCGCGTTGGAAAACTGCTTGTCAGCGACCTTTCACTAAATTCAGGATGAAAGTGCAGGCCGTACTCACGTGCCACTTCCTTCCACAGAATCCTCTTCCCCTCAAACGGCTCGTCTGGCAATCCCCAAATCAATGTTGCCCGTGATTGCATCTCCGCCAAAACGGGCCTAATCTCAGGGGGTAAATCATGGGGCAGTTCAGTAGACTGCCTTCGGGCTTCCTCATCCCAGGCCAGGTGCTTATCTTTGACGGAAAGATCGACGTAGATGGGGTGGAAGATCTTACAGTAGGCCTGAAAGTTGGGTGGCAGGTAGTCGGATACCGTAATGCCGACCTCAGCTTCGAACTTCTTGGGTGCGGGCGGGAGGCTATTCTCTATCCACTCAAATGGGCTTAAATCTTCAAGCTTTTGCACTAGCAAGTCCTTACTGTTGTAGGCAAATTTATGCCTCTCCAAGCTGAGCCTGCTACTGACCTTCAATGATGAGCTTTCTGGAACGCTCGTCGAACTCGTTCAGGTTCGATTCCGAGTAAACGGCGAGCGTGATCTCTCGCTTGTATTCCTCGTCGCTCAGGTGAGCATGATGCAGAAGAGGCTCTTCGAGAAGGTGCTCCAAATACCCGATCATCTCCTTCGCATCCGCTGGGGTTAGAAAGACGGAGATGTTAGCCAATGCTCTGTTCGTGTCGTTATCGAGAATCCGCATCGTTCCCCCCATTTGATGGTGACGCTTCTTGTCTCATACCCAGCAATTCGGCGAGGGTCAGACCATCGAACGGAAGCCTTTCAGACCATGCTGGTGCCTCTAGAGCAGGCGAAAAAATGCCTGTAAGTGTCTTAGTGCCTGTCGGCAATTAAAGGGGCTTTTTAGGCAAATCAAAGGGAAAACCCGCCGGGGTGTGACCGGCGGGCTCGGCTCAGAGAGGGGTGGTGTGGTTGATGCTCTTAGAATGCCATACCGCGCTTCGATGCGGCGTACGGGTGATCTCCCTCCGACCGTGAGGTTGCTAACGGCTGCTCGGACGGTAGTTGAGGCCTAGTACGTCTTGCAACTTCGTCTGAACCTCCCACGCCGAATAAGAGGGCTGATTGTAAAAGGTCACCAGCGGGAGACCTGCCGCATCGAAAACCGCCTTCTTCTTGCGGTCGTTCGATTGCTGCTTCTCGGCAAGGTGGCTCGCCCCGTTCAACTCGATGCCTACAACGGGTGAATAATCTGATCTGCGCACCAGCAGATAGTCTACGTGCATCTGCGAGTACCGCGCATGTTGACTGCGATCGGCGCCTCGCTTGTCAATGAAGATGTCGCATAGGCCAACCTTTGGAAAAACCAACAGTTCAAGTTCTGCGGCGGCTTTCACGATTTCGGGATAGAAAATGCCCTCAGATTTAGTGAAGAAGTAGGCCTTTGAGTCTACCTTGAAAGGGAAATCCTCCGATGAGAGGTTTGAACTCTTTTCATACGCCCGCTCGAGTGCTCTCCGAGACGAAGGCTTTCGAGAGCGCCCTCCTCCCGCCTCTGCCAGCACTTCTAGAATGATGCTTGAAACCTTTCCTAACACTCCCGGCCTGCGACTCAGGATTCTCAAGGCGATCATTCCGATTCCCAGGAGGATGACCAGCCAAAAAAGGCCCGTGATTAAGTCCATGAGCGGATCCAAGGATGAGGGGAGTGAGGGGGTTGGGGGTGTTGCGGCAATCAAGAGAATGGTCTCCCCTTTGTCTTGGTAGTGATATCCCTAGTGTCATCATTCAACAAGTTGCAGGATTTGTAACGCCCAATGTTTAGGGCAGCAGACCAAGGACTACATCATCTCGAAAAGCCAGCCTGCGATTAGCTTCGTCTACCCCCTCGGGTCAGATTTGCCAGCGGACGACACTTACTCAGATAGAAACCCTTGCCACCCTGAAACTGAGCAATTGCCTGCCTTATTCGCGGCAGGGTATGCTGAAATAGCACGTTTAGCCGCATTCGACACACTCAGGGGATATCCGTGATACAAGCGCATGACAGCCACGCAGGGCAGCAGATTCAGGTGAAGGGAACCGAAGCCGGCTTGGTGCTGGCTCACCGACTCGTTCTTTTTCTCATCTGGCAGGCCCTGATCGCGGTGGGGTACCTGGTGATGGGCCACTCCGCACCGTGGTCGGCCTCGGCAGCCTGGTGGCCTGTCTCCGTGACGTTGACCAACCTCGTCACCATTGCGTACCTGCGCCGCCAAGCGGCCCGTGAGGGCGTCAGTTACTGGCAGTTGATCGGCGCCGTGTTCGACCGGCAGCACGTGACGCGGGATCTCTTGACCGTGCTCGGAGTCCTAATTGCCGCAGCCCCTGCCGCCATGCTGCCCAATATCGGCTTGGCGCAGCTCCTCTTCGGCGATCCCATGGCCCCGGTCGCGATGTTCGCGCAGCCCTTGCCCGTTGCCGTCGCGCTCATGGCCATGGTGCTCTTCCCGCTCACCATCGCGTTTGCCGAACTCCCCTTCTACTTCGGCTACGTCATGCCCCGTCTGGCCGCCGGCCGCCCCGGGTACGGATGGCCCGTGATACTTCCGGCCTTCGTCCTGGCCGCCCAGCATGTGACCCTGCCCTTGATCCCGGATCCGCGCTTCATCCTGTGGCGGCTGGGGATGTTCATTCCCTTCGCCCTGCTGCTCGGCTTCGTCCTGCGCTGGCGGCCCCGGCTGCTGCCCTACCTCATGGCGGTTCATGCCCTCATCGACCTCTCTGCGGCCTCCATGGTCTGGCAGGTCTCCACCGGCGGCTAATTTCCCTGGAGAAGCGATGTTGCAATCCCTGAAGCGCTGGGCCCGGGAGCTCAAACAAGACGTGTACGCCCTGTACTTCGCCTACCAGGATCCGCGCGTCCCCTGGGTGGTCCGGCTCCTGACGATCGGCCTCGTCGCCTACGCGTTCAGCCCCATCGACTTGATTCCCGACTTCATTCCCGTGCTGGGCTACCTCGATGACCTGATCCTCGTGCCCCTCGGCGTCTTCCTCCTGCTCAAGCTGATTCCGCAGCCCGTCCTCATGGATTGCCGGGAAAAAGCGGCGGCCCGGCTGGGAAACGAAAAGCCCAGGAACTGGATTGTCGGAGGGCTGATCATCGTCGTTTGGGTCTTGCTCGCGCTCTGGGTGGGATACGCCCTCTATCAAGGGACGCTTTGACCAATGAGAAACCCGCCGGTTCAATCGCCGGCGGGTTCGTGCCTGGACGAGGGAAAGTTGCTAACGGCTGCTCGCTGCTCGGGTATAAGGCTCGTGACGTCCATGCACGCAAGGCGATTCGGGTCACAAAGAGAGTGAGCGCACCATGATCAACCACGGAACCGGCCCCTACAAGTTCGTCCGGGTCGAAGAAGGCTTCCTCGGCACGTTGCTGCTCGGCGCGAGTTTCATCCGGGAGACGAGCTGCGAGGAGGCCGCGAATCAAATGGCGGCGAAAGGCTACGAACTCGTCCATTTCGTGATCGAGAAGCGCCGGAAGTACCTCTTCTGGCAGGTGGAGTCCCTGCTGATGGCCTTCCGCAAACGTTCGGCCAAGGAAACGGACAAAGGCAATTCGAGCTACGCGCTCCCCGTCTAGCGCCGCTGGAAACGCCCCACGACGAACAGCACGATCGCAATGACCGCCACGGGGAAGAACACCGCCATGGCGAGTCCTTTCAAGCCGGCCAGCACCTTGAAGAGCCCCGAGAGGAAGCCGAAGACCACGCTCAAGAGCGTGAAGACGAAGCCGATCACGTTGAAGGCCAGCGAAAGGACCAGGGCGGCGACCAGCAACGCGGCGACCAAAATGATCAAGGTGGCGGGGCTGCGGCGCGGCAGGACGGATACGACGTCCTGTCGCGAGTTATCGCGCGGCTCGACGGGAATCGTCACCTCGCGCTCACCGGAAATGACGACGGCTTCCGCGGCGGGAGGAGGAGAGACTCCATCCCTCTGCTTTCCCTTCCGGTAGCCCCGAACGGCCGCTGCCACGACGTCCTCGACGAACTCGGGGACCTCGCGCCGGATCTTCTCCCACTCGGGCTTCGCGCGTCCCTCTTCCGGATAACGATTACTCACGGCAGTCTCCTCACGGGTCATGGGGGCTCTTGATGGATTATGCCACGTTCTAGCAAGGGATGGAGCGGTCATGGGGGCGTTTGGAGCGCCCCCATGCTTGACGGAAGGCCCTTGCCCCCGGTATTGGAGAATGACTCTCAGGAGAAGTGGCCGTCGTCCCATGCCAAGTCCCCGGCGTATCGAGGAACCCCATGCAGATTCGACCCTATGAAAAATCCGATCAAGCCGTCGTCCTGACGATCTGGCTCGAGGCTTCGAAAGTCGGACATCCGTTTCTTCCCCACGACGACCTCATGCGCCAGCAAAAGCTCGTCGCCGACGTCTACCTTCCCAACTCGGAGACCTGGTTGGCGGTGGACGAGGGGCGCGTCGTCGGCTTCATCGGCCTCCTCGACAGCTTCATCGGAGGGCTCTTCGTCGCTCCGGACGCGCACGGCAAAGGGATCGGCCGAGCGCTGATCGCGCATGCCCACCAGCTCAAGGGGCCTTTGACCGTCGAGGTCTACGCCGACAACCCGATCGCCCCCGCCTTCTACCAGCGATGCGGGTTCACGGAAATCGCCCGCAAGGATCAGGACGACGAAGGCAGACCGCTCCACCTGCTCGTCATGAAGAAGCCCTGAGGGCGCCGCGGGGCTCGGAGCGCGTCACCACTCGATCTTGACGGGTTGCTTCCTGGGCGGTGACGCGGCGGGACGATCGCGAAGCGCCGCCATCAGCCGCGTCTGGTCGAAGCCCACGATCGCGCGGCCGTCGATCACCGTCACCGGCGTCCCGCGAAAGCCCATGCGCATGAACTCCTCGCGCGCCTGCGCGTCCTTCCTCACGTCCTTGACCTGAAAGTCCACGCCCATGCGGGTCAGGAACTGCTTCACCATGGCGCAAGGCGGACAGCCTTCCATCGAGTAAACCACTATCGATTGCGTCATCCTTCACCTCCCGGGACGAAGCCCTGTACGCCGCATCCTAGCAAAGTCGGAGGCGGGTCGCATGGGATGGTCGGGCGCCATTACTCGGGTTTCTGGATCAGCTCGATATCGTACCCCTGAGGATCCCGGATGAAGGCCACGCGCGAGCCCGAAGGCAGCGTGTAGGGCTCGGAGGTGAGGGAGGCCCCGGCCGCCAGCGCCCCCGAGAGGACCGCGTCCAGGTCGTCCACGCGAAAGGCCAGGTGCATGAGCCGCTCGGGGACGACGACATCCTCTTCCGGATAGCGGCAGAGCTGAATTTCGGTGGCCTCGTCGGGGAGGCGCATGAAGGCGATCTCGCTGTCCTGGGGGCCGGGACGCCGGCTGCGCAGCGCATAGCCGAAAGCGTTCTCGTAGAAGCGAATGGCGACGTCGAGGTCGCTCACTTGAAGCTTGGTGTGCAGGTAATGAATGGTCATGCGCCCATTCTACGGCATGCGAGGGTTCCGCGGCAGGCCCAGCGGCGCGCCCGCGCTCAGAGGCGATCGTCGCGATCCCGCCGCGGCGGCGGCGCGCTCGACGTGAACTGCGCGTTCCGGCGCTGCGCCCAGCGGTAGGCGAAAAACGCGATCACGAGCAGCACCGCGATGGGCAAAACCCACTGAAAGAAGAGCCAAAGCCCCGCCAATCCCGCCAGCCATTCCATGTGCCCCTCCTTCCGGACCCGGGCTCATCTTATGCCGGAAGCCTCCCGGAGTCGCCAAGGAGGCGGAGGTCGCCGCCAAGAAAACGCTTCGTGGCTTGTTGCGGATTGAGGGGGTGGAGATAGAGTTGAGGGCGAGGTCTTTCACAATCCTGATGGACGGTAAAGATCTCAGTTGGTGAAAATCCAACCGCCGCCGGCAGATGAAAGTCTGTCGGCGGTTTTTTCGTGGCGCTAGTGGCTCCGCTGACGGTGGATGCGCTGGATGGCCATGACCAGGCGCTCTTTGAGGAAGGGCTTGACCACAAAATCGGCCGCGCCCAGGGCCAGGGCGGATTTGAGGTTATCCGTGGTGCCGAGAGCCGTGCACATGAGGACCTTGGCGTCCGGAAACTGCTGCTTGATTTCTTGCAGGGCGGAGAGGCCGTCCATCTCCGGGGTGTTGATATCCATCACGACGAGGTCCGGGAGGTACTGGCGGTACTTGGCGATCGCCTCATAGCCGTTCTGGGCCTCCGCGACCACGCTCCAGCCTTGCTCCGTGATGATCTCAACTGCCAGTTCCCGCGCGAAGCGCGAGTCATCGACGACCAGAATCCTGATGATCCGTTCCCCCGCATCACTTCCGGGACTGCCATGCCTACCTTACCCGCGATTAATGAAGCAATATCAACGCTCGGACGCCAAGCCCTTCAAGCCGAAGGCCCGCCGGCTAAAGAGCCGGCGGGCCTCGACGCGTCGGAAGGCCGTTACCGTTGGGTTTTGAGGGCTTTCTTGAGGATCGCTTGCTGCTTCTTGACCGCGGCCAGCTCGCGCTCCAGCTCCTCAGGCGTCCGGGTGTTGAGCAACTGGGTCACCATGATCTTT
This sequence comes from Candidatus Sericytochromatia bacterium, assembly GCA_036676495.1. Taxonomy (GTDB): domain Bacteria; phylum Cyanobacteriota; class Sericytochromatia; order S15B-MN24; family UBA4093; genus UBA4093. The sequence goes on along the minus strand of JAKFCT010000057.1, from coordinate 31,598 downwards.
TTTTCGTAGCGGGCCTCCAAACGCTCGATGCGAAGATCGAGCTTGGCGAGACGCGCTTGGTAGGTCTGGGCCAGCTCCTCACGCCGCGCCTTGAGCTCCTTGACCACGTCATAGGGCGAACGACGGGGCCGACGCTGGGTGACGACCGCCTCGCCGGTCTCAAACGCTTTGGCCCGGCGCCCCTTAGGGGAGCCCGAAACCGGCTTTTCAATGGTAGCAACACTTTTGACTCGAGGCATTTTCCCCTCCTCTAACACGTCTCTATCAAAAAGGGTAACAAGTCTCGCGCCGAGAAGCAATGGACAATATTGTCTGTCGATTTCAGCGAATCAAACCATAGGATCCTCTCGAGGTGAGAATCCTCGGGGATTTCGCCCCGATGCGGCCAATCGGGCCGGCCTGGCGCGCATCCGCGCGAAAATCCCGCCATATCCCTCGATTCAGCCCCGACGGGAATCGGCCTCGCACCTCCGGCAAAGATCCGTAGATTCCACGGGGTGTTGCCCCAAAAAGCGTGGGTATGATGAAAGGGAGAGAGCTGAGACCTTCAATCAGTGACTCTGAGGACGGTAAAGCACCCACCTGGGAGCCCCGCCACGTAGCCTTACTAAGGTTAAAGAAGGTCGATACGCCTCATGCTCCCCCGCCGATCCCGGCGGGGGACTTTTTTGCTAGGATGAGCATGGACGCGCGACCCGCGCCCCAGACGCCCGCTCCGATGAGGCCTCCCATGCTGACCCGAACCCTCCCCCTCGGCTCCCTTCCCGTCGGAGCGCGCTTCCGCTTCCCGGAAGAACCGAAATCCCAGGGCTTCCCCTACGTCATCCTCCCCGTCCCCGCCACCTACCGTGGGGATCAGCACTTCGCCAGCGACGAGCAGCCCGTCGTCATCCAGCGAAAGGATGGGCGCTACCCGCGATACGGCACGGTCGCCGGCTTCTTCCCCGTCCAGAACGACGCCGGGAAGGTGATCCGCTGGGTCGCCAGCCCGAAAACCATGGTGCTGACGCCCCGACCATGGGCCCGAAACATGCGCAACGCCATGCTGACCCTCGCCGTCGCTCTCCTCGCCCTCGGCGCCGTCTACTGGCTGCTCGCAAGGCTGGGCGGCACCTGATCCCGGCACGCTCGCAAGTTCCGTAGTCCGTGCGGATGCCTGGATCGCGCCGCGGTGGTACGTTAAGCATGCGAGGGGTGAGACCCTAAAACCGAACCCAAGAGGACGGTCAAACACCCAGCACCCGTAACCCGGGCCGCTCAATCGACACCGCCGCGTTGTCATCACGCTTCAACGGGTCAAACAGCCCCTCCGGCCCCCGCCAGCCCTGGCGGGGGCCACCCTTCTCCCGAACGCCCCGCCATGACTTCGTGACGCTCGCCTGATTAAACATCAGTACTCTCTCCGGATAGCCGCCGTGACCGGACGGAGGTACGGTAGGTTCGTCAGCGTTGAGACCCGAAAGGAGCGTTCACTGGACGGGCCCCCACCCGTCACCATGAATCAGCCACTGGTCGAAACCAACCGAATATTCACCAACGCGGCCCCCGCTGTTTCAGCGGGGGCCGGCGCCTTCTCCGGGACCACGAAAAGCGGCTTTCAGGCATGAAAAACCCGCAAAGCCGCCCGCAAAGTTTCAGTAACAACTACGGATGGAGCATGTGGCCCTGATCCGCTACCTTAAAGGTAGAGAGGTGAGACCTGAAACGAGTGGAAGCGAGGACGGTCAATCAGCCCCTCCGGTCCCCGTCGCAAGACGGGGACCTTTTTGCTTGGCAAGCTACTTCTTCTTGCCCTTCTTCGGGTGCACCTTGACGTGACGCCCGTCCCTGAGCACGTAGCCCTGGACGTAGCTCTTCTTCGGATGAACCTTCACGTAGGTGCCATCCTGGAGGTAGTACCCCTTGTAATGCCCCGGGGCCTCCGAGCGGTAGGTATGGTGCGTGACGCAGCCCGTGAGCAGCATCGTCCCGGCCACCATGACCATCAACCAGCGTCGCATCGCTCTCTCCTCTCTCGTCGGAACGCCTTCGCCCCCCAGGTTACGGGCTCCTTGCCTCCGCAAGATGAACTCCAGGTTTCAATCCGATTAGCTTTTCCCTCCCCCACCCGACTCAAGCGCTCGGACGTGGTTGAATAAAAGGGCCCTCATGTCGATCGGAGTCCCCATCCCTTGAAACCGCCCGAAAGCCCTAGCCCCCGAGGAGGCACCCTCAGCGGGATCCTCTCGGCCACTCTCGCAGGCCTTTTCCGCCTGATCCGACGCCTGGGATGGTTCTACGCCCTGGGCTGGGGGATGGCGCTCGCCTTGCTGGGCCTCTTCGCCAGCCTCGCCGAGGACGTCCTCGAGGGAGAGTTCACCACCCTCAACCATGCCATCCTCCACCTGCTTCACGCGCATGCCTCCCCCTGGCTCGATCAGCTGGCCCTGTCCCTGAGCGCCCTCGGGGGCATCATGGGAAGCCTGCTGATCGCCGGCGGCGTCCTGACCCTGCTGGCCGTGCTCAGGCGGCCGATCGAGGCCGCGACCCTGATGATCGTGCTCGCCGGCGCCGGCACCCTCACCGTCGTCCTGAAACAGCTCTTCCAGCAGCCCCGCCCCGCCCTCTTCGAAAGCCTGGCCCCCGAGACCAGCTACTCCTTTCCGAGCGGGCACTCCCTGCTGAGCGTCTGCCTCTACGGCTTCCTGAGCCTGCTCGTGCTCATGGAGAATCCCCGGAAGACCTGGCCGGCCGCCCTGGCCCTGCTCGCGATCCCCGCAGGCATCATGTGGAGCCGGCTCTACCTCGGTGTCCACTGGTTCACCGACGTCGTCGCCGGAGCCCTGGTCGCTTGCTTCTGGCTCACGATCTGCATGATGCTGCGCCGCACCGCCACCCGGAAGCGCCCCTGAGCCCCCGCATGCGCGGCAGGGATCCCGATATGTTTTCATTCGCTTAAAAATAAGTTAAAATTAGGCGTTCGTCCTTTAGCGATGGAGGCCTCATGCGAAAGCTCAGAATCCTGCTGGCAGGCGTCACCCTGGCCGCCTTTATGACCGGTTGCGGCGTCAGCCCGTTCCTTCCTCAGCTGAACCAAGGCTCGGAGCAGGGCCTTCGTGCCAAGGACGCCCAGGCGGGCGCGGTGGTGGAAGCCGTCCGCCAGACCTGGAGCAAGACGACGAGCGCCTCGGGCGTCGTGGCCTTCTTCGAGCAGAAGGGGCGCGAGACCACGACCAGCAAGGCCGAGTTCTTCTGGGCCCGTCCCCAGAAGCTCCGCGCGAACATCACCGAGGCCGACTCCGTCACCAAGCGCGGCGCCAAGCTCGTCTACCTCGGCGACGGCCGCATCACCGCCAAGCTCGGCTTCATCAAGCGGACCCTCCCCTACGACGATCCGCAGGTGCTCTCGCTGCGCGGCTATCGGATCGACCAGACGAGCCTCACCTCCATTATCGAAGGCCTCCTGGATCCGGCGGCCTCCGTGCGCCATGCCGGCACGGTGACGATCGCCGGGCGCCCCGCGGACCTGCTCGACGTCACCAAGGGCTCCGGCGTGCTGCCCGGATGCTCCAAGATGCAGCTCGCCATCGATCGCCAGAACCGCATGCCCCTGCAAGTCGAGGGCTTCGAGGGAACGACCGTGGTCTTCCGGGCCCAGCTCTCCGGAATGGCGCTCAATCCCAAGCTCTCCGACGATCTCTTCAAGCTCTAGCGCCCTGGGCGCAGCCAAGGCGCCCGCGGCTTCGCTCCATCGGCCCATCCTGGGAGGTTCCGGTTGCCCGTTCGATTGACGCTCTACTCCGGTCCTGGCTGCTCGCTTTGCGACAAGGCCAAGCTCCTCGTGGAGCGGGTGGCCCAGGACGTGCCCCTGACGGTTGAGGAAGTGGACATCACCCGGGAGCCGGAGCTCTACGACCGCTACCGGTACGCCATCCCGGTGATCGCGCTCGACGGTCGGGTGGTGATGGCTGGAAAGGTCACCGAGTTCTGGCTCCGCAAGGCGCTCAGGGGCGAGGCGCTGGAGCGTGACAGTCTCTCCGCGCTGGACTACCGCCCCTGATCCGCTTGACGGGTCAGCGCGAGATCCGATCCGGAGCTCCGGGGACGTCGGGGACGCCGCCGGTGGCCTGGCCCCGGGGCAAGGTGAACCAGAAGAGCGAGCCGGCGCCCCGGCGGCTCTCGACCCCAATCCGGCCGCCGTGGGCCTCGACCAGGGCCTTCGAGATGGAAAGCCCCAGACCCGCCCCGCCCTTCTCGCGGGTGGTGCTGGGGTCGATCTGAAAGAACTTCTGGAAGAGCTTGGGGAGATTCTCCGGGTCGATGCCGATGCCGCTGTCCTCCACCTCGATGCGCACGTCTGCTTCCGCAGGCAGGAGCCGCACCTCGATGCGTCCTCCCCGGGGCGTGAACTTGATGGCGTTCCCCAAGAGATTGAGCAGCACCTGGCCGATCCGCTCGGGATCGAACGCCAGGGGCACTTCCTCGCCTGGAAGCTGGACGGTGAGCCGAAGCGCCGCCTCGATCGCTTGCGGCTGCAAGCTGTTCACGATCTCCGCGACCTTTTCCGCCAGGTCGGCCTCCCGCGGGTGAATCCGAAACGCCCCGGAATCGAACCGCGCGAAATCCAGCAAATCATCCACCAGCAGCTGCAAGCGGCGGGCTCCCTCCGCGATCTGGCGCACGAAGGTCTGTTGATCGGGGTTCAGGGCGCCGGCGACCTCGTCCTCGAGGAACTCCGAATACCCCATGATCGACGCCAGCGGCGTGCGCAACTCGTGAGAAACCGAGCTGATGAAGCCGTTCTTGAGGCGGTCGAGATCCTTGAGTTTCTCGTTCTGCTCGCGCAAGGTGGCCTCGAGCTGCTTGCGCTCGGTAATGTCCCGGAAGGCCGTGACTCGGAGCCAGCGCCCCTGATGATAGAACGGACGACCGATCATCTCGACATAGATGCGGGTCCCGTCCGGCCGCAAGCCCTCCGCCTCGTAGGGCTTGTCGTAGCCCGTGCGGATGTACTGGACGATCTGTTCACGGTGCTCGGGGATCGCGATGTTGACGGCGTACATGCCGATCAACTCCTCGGTCGAATAGCCGAACATCTGGGCCAGGCCTTCGCTGACCTCAAGAAAGATGCCGTTTTCATGGATCGCGAAACCCTCGAAGGCTGACCCGAGCAGGCTAAGGAAAGTGGACTGGCTCTGCAGGAGGAGGTTCTCAGCCTCCTTGCGCTGGGAGATCTCCCGCATGAGAAGCCCGATCGCCTGGATGGCTCCCTCGGGATCCCGGACGGCATGCTTGGTGACCGTGAAGGTGCGCAGGCATCCCGTGCGATCCGGGAGTTCCAGCTCGGCTTGCTGGGGCGCTCCGCTGGCGATCGCCGCAAGATCGGTTTCTCGCGCCTCCCAGCCCCAGTCGGCCCCGAGCAGATCCCCCAGGGTCTTGTCGAGCACCGCGTCGGGAGCGACGCCGAAGAAGGCGCGCCCCGCGGCGTTCATGTACTGAAAGCGCCCTTCCAGGTCCTTCACGATCATCGGGTCGCTGCTATGGTCGCTCAGGGCCCGCAGGGCAGCCGTCACGTGCGGCCAGGAGGAGTCAGTCATCGCCTAGTCCCGGCGCGAAGGCGCCGAGGGACGGGCCTTGAAGGAGCGCTCGGAGTAGCAGGACGGAGGCTCAATCGGCAACATGAACCAGAAGCAGGAGCCCTCGCCAAGCGTGCTCGTCACGCCAATCTGGCCGCCGTGGGCCTCGACGAGGGCCTTCGAGATGGAAAGCCCCAGGCCCGCCCCGCCCTTCTCGCGGGTGGTGCTGGGGTCGATCTGATAAAACTTCTGGAAGAGCTTGGCCTGATGCTGAGGGGAGATCCCGATGCCCGTGTCCCGGACCTCCACGCGGATCTCCCCGCCCGAGACGGAGACCGCGACATCGACGCGCCCTCCCGGGGGCGTGAACTTGATGGCATTTCCGATCAAATTGGTGAGCACCTGCCCGATGCGCTCGGGGTCCCCGCGAAACGCGGGCAGGTCCGCGCAGAGGGCGTGACCGAGAGCCACTTGAGCCTCCTGCGCCTGGGGATACAAGGCGTCGAGCGTCTCCGCAAGCTTCCCTCCCAGGTCGACCTCTCGGATCAGGAGCTTGAAGGCTCCGGATTGCAGACGCGCGAAGTCGAGCAGGTCGTCCACCAGGTTGCCGAGGCGGACCGCGCCACGCTGGATCTGGGTGACGAAGGCGTGCTGGTCCGGGTTGAGGCCGCCGGCCACCTCGTCCTCGAGGAACTCGGCGTAGCCCATGATCGAGGTGAGCGGGGTGCGCAGCTCGTGGGTGACGGAATTGACGAAGCTGCTCTTGAGGCGATCCAGCTCCAGGAGCTGGTCGTTCTGAGCTCTGAGGGCCTCTTCGAGGGCCTTTCGTTCCGTGATGTCCTGGGTGGTGCCGACCATGGCATGCGGGCGGCCGGTGGCGTCGCGCAGGACATGGGCGGTGCAGAGGACCACGCGAACCTCGCCGTCCCGGCGCACGATGTGGTGCTCGCAGCTGTAGGGCTCGCCGCTCTTCGCCGAGGAAAGAAGCTTTCCCTTGACCCCCTCGCGTTCGTCCAGCGGCACATGGGAGAGGAAGGCCTCGGGCGTCGGCATGATCTCGCAGGGGGCGTAGCCGAAGATCCGGTACTGCTCGTCGGTCCACATGATTGCGCCGGTCTTGAGCTCCCAGCGCCAGGATCCGATATGGGCGATCCGCTGAGAGTCCGTCAGCAGCTGCTGGCTGGTGCGAAGGCTCTCCTCGGTGCGCACGCGCTCCGTGATATCCCGGACGAAGGCGAGCACCTCTCCGTGGCTGGCGCGAAGCGCACGAACCTCGAAGGTTTGGAACTGGCCGTCGAGCTCGAGCTGGTATTCGAGGGACTGGACGTCACCGGTCTGCTGCGCGGCTTCGAGGGTGGCCAGGAACTGGCGGCCCAGGGCGCCGGGGAAGACCTCGAGGAGGTGCCGCCCGAGGAATTGCTCGGGGGGAATCATCGGCGTGGCGTCCTTGCCCCCCAGGTAGCCGATCAGGGTGAAATCGGGGGCAAGCCGAAAGATCTGATCCGGAACCACCTCCAGATGGTCGAGCGTCTCACGTTCGGCCCGGAGCTGGTCGAGTTCCGCGATAAGCTGCTCGCGGGATTTAAGCTGGTCGTCCATCGCCATCGCATCCTCATTGACGCCAACTTGATTTTGCTACGAATGCCTGGCGAATGTCCAGCCCCCAAAAGGAGTCAAGCCGGAGGATCGGGGCGAAGGCCGCCTCACACGCGGCCTTCAGGATCTGCTGGGCGGGCGTTCTGGCGGCCGATGGGGCTCAGGGGCTGGGGGCTGGGGCGAAATCCTTGAAAGTGGCCTTGCCCTCCTCGAGCAGGGCCTTGAGGATTTCGACCTGCGCCTTGGCGCTCTCGAGCTCGGAGTTGGACTGGCTGAGGGCCGTTCCCGCGAAGAGGGCGCAGAGGCCGAATCCCAGAACGCCCCCCACCATCAAGAAGGCCGAAGCTAAGATCAACAGCATAGTCGAAACTCCTTTCAGCTCACGGTGCCGACGGACGGCAAGGGTGCAAGCGCCAAGAGAATTCTACTTTATGAAGTTTTGTTTCGTCAATCCCTCGGAAGGACGGTCAAGGCCTGTGGGACCTTGCGCTGCGCCTCTTCCTGCTTGAAGAAGGCGATGGCCTCGCGGAGGGCATGGGCCTCATGCTGCAGGCTGGCCGCCATCCGGCGGATATCGCCCAGGGCGTCGTGCATGCGGGCTCCGTCGCGCTCCTGCTCCGAGGTGGCCGCGGAGACCTGCTGGGTGAGACGGGTCATGGATTCGACGGAGCGGAGGACGCCGTTTCCGCTGCTGGCTTGTTCGCGCGTCGCCAGGCGGATCACCTCCAGGCGGTCGGCCACCTGGGCCATGGAAGCGACGATATCGTCGAGCGCGAGGCCGGTCGACTGGGCCAGGGCCATGCCGCCCTGGATCGAGTCGCTGCCCTGGCGCGTCAAGAGCAGGGCCTCGTCGATCTGGTTTTGAATCTCGAGAAGCAGCTTGGCGGAATCCCCGGTGGCCTGCGCCGAGTGCTCGGCGAGGCGGCGGACCTCGTCGGCGACGACCGCGAAGCCCTTGCCGTGCTCGCCGGCGCGCGCCGCCTCGATGGCGGCGTTGAGGGCGAGGAGGTTGGTCTTCTTGGCGATCCCGTCGATCAGGCCCATGATGGTGCCGATCTCGGCCGAGCTGCGGCCCAGCTCCTCGATCACCGCGACGATCCGCTGCATGGACTGCTCGATGCCCCCCATGGCCTGGACGGTCTTGGTGACGGCGTGGCTGCCCGACTCGGCGGCCTGGGAGGCGAGGGTCTTGACCGCGGAGGTCTCCTCGGCGGTCTGGGCGACGCCCTGGATGCTGGTGATGATCTCCTGCATGAGGGCCGTGGTCTTGGAGACGTCCCCGGAAAGCACCTCGGCGCTCTGGGCCACGCGATGGGTCCGATCGCCCAGCTGGCCCATGGCGTCGGTGGTTTCCTGGATGCGGGCGTGGGCTTGCTCGGCGGCCGCGGCGACGGTGTCGGAGGCCGAGCGGACCTCGGCCATGATGCCTTGCAGGGTCGCGCGCATGTCGCGCAGCGTGGCGGCCATCTCGCCGATCTCGTCGCGCTGGTCAAGCTCCAGGGAGGCGGAGAGGTGACCCTGGGCGATCGCCTGGCTGTAGGTCTTGAGCGCCTGGATCGGGCGGATCACCCAGCGCCGGGTCGCGTAGTCCTTGAGGGCCGCCGCCAGCAAGGCGAGCACGGCCGCGACCAGGATCACCCGCGGGTTGAGCCCGTACTTGCCGATGAGCCAGCCGGCCGGGGTCACGGTGAGCAGAAGCGGAGCCGTGATGATGGCCAGCTTGAACTGGAGGCCGGTGCCGTGCCGCATGTAATGCAAGAGGTTCACGGCGGCCACCAGGCCGCCCGTCACCCCGAGGACGATCAGGAATTCGTTAAGCGTACTTGGGTCCACGTTCTTCTCCCGCCAAAGAGGTTTGCAAAACCCAGTATGCCCCGATTGGACGGTTTTTAGAAGCTCCCCCGATCCGGAGGCCCCACCTGGGAAGGCTGCGGAGCCAGGATCCGCGTGGCGTTGCGCTCGACCTGAAAACGAGCGATCCGGCGGTAAGTGCCTCCCCCCGAGTCCTGAACGACGAGCGAGACTTCGTACGTGCCCATGGTCTCGGGAGGTTGCCATGCGCTGAAGCTGGGAACCAGGACCATCCCCGAGGCCGTCGCGCTCTGGCTGGCCACCGAAAGCCAGCCTCCGGTCGCGCTCCACGTGAACTGCAGCACGCCCTCCCCGCTCGCATGGGCCAGGATCTCGAACGGTCCCGTGCCCGGAGCCTGGGGGTTCGGGAAGACCTCGAAGCGCGTGATGATCGGGATTTGCTGCGGGTTGGGGCCTCCGACGGTCCCGCCGGGCTCACAGCCCCCGAGACCGAGAGCCAGCCCGAACGCGATCCCGATCCGAAACTGGGTGGCGCGCATGGTGCTCTCCTTTACCGTCCCTCACCGTAGGCGAAAGGAGGGCGTGGAGGCCATGGTCGAACGGCCAAAGGAAATCTCAGGCCGCCTCCCGCTCACATCCCGAAGTAACGGCCAATCAAGCCTTCGGCATGGGAAATCAGGACCTTCAAGGACAGGATCTGCTCGTCCGACAGCTCCTCGGCGTCCATCAGCGCATAGGCCTCGTCGACGGCCTGGACCAGCGCGATCTGCTGATGCGGCCCCAGCCGGATGGCCTCGGCCAGCGTGGCGTAGACGGTCTCGAAGTTCAACTCCCACCCCCCGGCGCCCGCGGCGCCTGAACGACCTGCCGGAACGCCTCGAAACCGGGCTTGCGCCGGCCGTCGGAGGCCACAAGCCCGAACGTGTTCTCCGTCGGCGGAGGCCAGGCCTTGATATGCGGATCGTCCGCCAGCTCATAGAAGACGGCGAAACGGAAGCGATCCCGCGCGGGGCTGGCCGCGATCGCCTGCCGCAGCGCCGTCGCCGACTCCGTGATCCACCTCGCCTGCCGGCCTTCCCCGAGGAACGCGGGGCAGCCCGTCTCGCAGATGGCCCCCTCCTTGTCGTAGCGCTCCATGAGGCCCGACAGGTAATCGAGCGTATGCCAGGCGCTCCAGTCGTGGGGATGCGAGTAGTTCCCCGGGTAGAAGTCGTAGCCGATCACGTCGATCGACGCCGACGCCTCCTCCAGCACCCGCTCCAGGTCGTCCTTCCAGGGCAGGTAGAAGGTGTCGCACGCGTTGATCACCGTCTTGACGCCCCAGCCCGGCCGCGCCGCCCTGGCCCGATCGATCTCGGCGCGCGCCTCGCGGAAGAGCCGCCCGTCCTGGGCCTCCGGGATCGGATCCAGGATGGTGTTGAACTCGTTGCCCATCTGGTAGTAGTCCACGCCGGTGCCGAGCGCCTCGACCACCGTCCTCACGTACGGCCGGTACGCGGCATAGAAGGCCTCCGGATCCTGGTGGATCCGCTCCACGGCCCAGGAAGGGTAGCCGCCGAGGTTGACCTTCACCTGGAGGTTTCGGGCCCGGGCGTCCGCGATCAGCGCGCGGAAATAAGGCAGCTCCTTCACGTCCAGGGGCTGTCCGGCCTGCGGCTGCATGCGGTTCCAGTGGACGTCGAAGCGGATCAGCCCGACTCCGAGGTCCTCGACCGCCTTCAGCTGACTCCGGTAGCCGCCCGGCAGATCCATGAGGCGCTCGGGATGCCAGGAAACGCCCCAGACCAGGTCCGGGGGCACCTCGGCCGCGATGGCGGGAAGCGCCTGCACCGAGCGAGATTGCGGTCCGAGCGCTCCGGAGAAGGGATGGTAGATGAGCGCCCCCAGGAGGCCCAGCACGCTCAGCCCGATGCCACCGGCGATCAAGGGAGCCTTGAAACGGGAGAGGGGGGACTTGCGGGTCTTGTAGCCGACGATAGGGAACATGAGTTCGAGCATAAGGCCTTCCCCCGGCCCGCGCAAGGGGGAGCCCCGCGCCGCAGGAGGAGTATCATGGGGACGCGCGGGTTCGAGAGGAGAGTTTGGCGTGGCGGAATTGCTCTTGGTGGCGATCGGCTTTCTGGGAGCCTTCGCCTCCGGTTTGCTGGGAATCGGGGGCGGCGTGATCCTGATTCCCCTGGCCCTCTACGTGCCGCCCCTCTTCGGCATCGGCCCTTACTCTATGGCGCAGGTGGTCGGGATGAGCATGGTGCAGGTGCTCGCCGCGTCGCTGATGGGCATGCGCGCCCATGCCCGGTGGGGGTCCGTGCCCCGGGAGTTGGTCGTTCCCCTGGGGATCGCCGTCGCGATCGGGGCCCTCATCGGGGGAGTCGCCTCGGGGATGGTTTCCGAACGCGCGCTGACGCTCGTTTTCGCGGCGATCGCCGTCGTCGCGGCCCTGCTGATGATGGTCCCGGCCGCGGGCTCCGACGAGGGCACGGAGGTTCCGAAGGACTTCCGGTTCAAGCTCGCGGCGGTGCTGGCGCTGGGCGTCGGCCTGGCCTCCGGGCTGGTGGGGATCGGAGGCGGCGTCCTGATGATCCCGCTCCTGACGACCTTCTTCCGGCTTCCGATTCGCCTGGTGATCGGGACGTCGATCGCCGTGGTCTTCGTCGCCGGCCTGATGGGCACCCTGGGCAAGGCCCTGGCCCACCAGATCCCGTGGCAGGAGTCGATCTTCCTGGTGCTGGGAGCGCTCGTCGGCGCCCCCCAGGGCGCCAAGGTCAGCCATCGTTTGCCGGTGAGCGTGCTGCGCAAGCTTTTGGCCGCCACCATTCTGGTGACGGCCCTGAGGATGGTCTACGAAGTCGTTTCTTAGTGCGAAACGTTGCTACAGGACCGCGCGCAAAAAACCAACCCCTATCATGCGACTCACGGCTATCGCTCGCGGCCTCACGCAACAGCCGCGGGCGCTAATAAGCGCCCGGCGAGCCCGGCATCTGGGGGCGGTAGCGGGGCAAGGGCGCGTGGATGTCGTAGAGATCCGGCAGGTAGGCGATGGTGGAGTTGCGGGTGGCAACGGTGAAGCCGGCCTCGAGCTGCTCGCGGTAGAGCGGCATGTAGTAGTGCATGGGGTCCTTGGGGTTGAGGTCGATCATGTGCAGCGAGGCGTCGAGGATCAGGTGGCTGTTGATCAGGACGTTGCCGCCGTGCATGAGGATCCAGTTCTGGGCCCAGGGCTCGGGCAGGGGCGGGACGTCGCGGCGGACCTGGTCGTCGAAGACCATGATGACCTTGCCGGGCTCGACCCGGACGCCGGAGACGAAGCCGCTGATGGCCGGGGCGGGAAGCAGCTTGTCGGGATAGATGATGATGTCGTTGCCGTCGATCTTCATGCCGCCGTTGGGCCGGGAGTTCATCAGGCTGGCGACCTCGAGGCCGATGAGGTTCATCAGGCCCTTGACCGGGATGCCGGCGGACTTCACGGAATCCGGCGTCAGCACGACCTGCCCGTTGCCGTTGGGGCGAAGGGAGCCTTCCATCTCGAAGGGAAGCGGAATGCCCTTACGGAGGGTACCAGACATCTTGAGCTTGCCCTGCTTGGCCTCGATGGAGAGGTTGCTCAGCGGGCAGCCGGGATAGGTGAGCTCGTACTTGTTGAAGATCTTGGCCATCGCATCCTGGTCGATGACCATGTCGCCGGTATGGATGCGGACGACGTAGTCCTCGCGGTTGGCGGGGATGAACGGCTGGTTCGGCTCGTAGACCTGGATGTCGGCATTGAGGTTGGGCATGCCGATCGTGATGTCCTCGTCGACCCGGTAGATCACGTTCTTGGTGTAGAAGCCCGTCACGCGGCCGGCGGGGATCTTCATGACGATCCGATCCCCCTTGTCGGTGGGGGCGGCGTTGGGAGCCTGGCCGCAACCGGAGGCCAGAAGCGTCAGGAGCGCCATGGCTCCGGCTAGCAACTTGGTTTTAGGCTGCATCGTGGTCTCCCCTCCTCGACTTTGAATAAGCCGTTAACTCCTGTATCGCCCCCGGTCGCCGCTTCCTGAACCCCCTTGGGTCAACGCGCGGCTAATTTTTAGCAAGATTTGGGTTAAACCGAGGCCCGATCATGGGGCGGCGCGGCCGGGGACGCCCAAGGGGTTAAGCTTAGGTTAATCGTCAGTATAAATTCCTTAACCTCAAAGGGCAAGCCCCATGAGGCGACCCCCCGCGCCCGCCGCAGCGGAAGCAGGGGGTCGCGGAGCAGTCCCCGAGGCGGATCCGGCTCAGGAGGGCGCGTGATCCGTCGGCTCGCGGAAGCCGATCTGCTCGAAATGCATCCGGGGCTCCTCAGGCGTCTCCCCCATGGGGGTCGGGATGCTCTGGTTGGGCGAGAGCTCCGGATCTTCCGCCAGCGAACGCTCATGGTGGCGGAAGGCCGCCTCCGACTCCCAGCCCGGATTCTCGGAAATCAAGGAGTCCGCGCGCTCCTTGTCCACCTGGACGCGGGGATCTCCCCCGCCCGTCCCGTCGATGACCCGCTTTCCCATGGTGACCTCCTCCGCCAGCGCCGGGGCTCGGAGAGCCGCGGGCGCGATCTTGACGCCACGACCGGCATGGAACTGGGCACAGCCTATCCCAAGTCCCATGGCGGAACAACGCCCGGCGGGGCTCTCCGGAAAGGCTCGCCCGTCTCGTCTCCCCGATGGTGTAGAATTGGATCGGGAGGAAACGCGCATGGCCAGTACATCGAAGCAGGAATGGATCGTCCAAGGAGTCCCCACCCGCCTCCTCGCCGCGGGACAGGGCCCCGCGATCGTCTTTATCCACGGGACCGGAGGATCGGGGAAGGTCTGGTTCAACCAGCTGCGCCGGTTCGAGGCCGACTACCGGGTGCTCGCCCCGGATCTTCCCGGGTACGGCCGCACCCCGCTGCCGGACTTCATCCGCTCCGTCGATGACTATCCGGCCTTCGTCCTGGCCCTCTTGGACGCGCTCGGCCTCTCGCAGGCCATCTTGGTCGGCAACTCCATGGGAGGCCGGGTCGCGCTGCAGCTCGCCCTGGACCATCCCGAGCGGGTCGCCGGCCTGGTGCTGATCAACAGCTCGGGGCTGAAGCTTCCGGGCATCCCCACGGTCAACGTCCGCGAGACCGATCCCGCCGACTTCGCCGCCAAGCTCTTCTACCGGGCGCCCGGCGATTCGCGGGCCGCGCTGGCCGAGCGCTTCGTCGACACCCCCGAGCAACAGCAGGCCCGCCAGACCATGCTCCGGCTCACCGCGGGCCCCCTGCGCCACGACATGCAGGATCGCCTCGGCGAGATCCTGGCGCCCACCCTGGTGATCTGGGGAGAAGGCGATCGCATCATCCCGCCGGTCTACGCGAACACCTTCGCCGCCGCCATCCCGGAGGCCCGCCTCGCCATGATCGAACGCGCCGGCCACGTGCCCATGCTCGAGCGGCCGGGGGCCGTCAACGAGGCGATCGCCCGCTTCCTCGCCGAACGATTCGGAGGCCCCCGATGATCCTGATCAGCGCCTGCCTGGTCGGCAACCGCTGCCGCTACGACGGCGGCGGCTTCGACCGCTACCCCGAGCTCGCCCGCCTGGTTTCGGAAGGCCGCGCCGTTCCGGTCTGCCCCGAACAGCTGGGGGGACTGCCCACCCCGCGCCCCCCGGCCGAACTCCAGGGGGGAGACGGCGCGGACGTCCTGGCGGGTACCGCCCGGATCACCCGCATCGACGGCCCGGACGTGACCGAGGCCTTCCTCAAGGGCGCCCGCGAGACCCTGGCCATCGCTCGCGACTGCAACGCGACCGCCGCCATCCTCAAGGCCCGCAGCCCCTCTTGCGGGGGCAAGCAGGTCTACGACGGCAGCTTCAGCGGCGCGCTCAAGCCCGGAAAGGGCCTCACCGCCGCCATGCTTGAACAGGCGGGCCTGGCCCTCTACGATGAGGACGATCCGCTGCCGTGACCCCCGCGGCTCTCGATGAAGGAGGTCCCATGCTCCGCCCCTCGACCCCGCGCCTGCCGGTGCGCTTCACCTCGAGGCCCGTCGTTTCGATGCTTTGCGTCTCGGCGCTTTGCCTCTCGGCGCTCGGCGTCTCGGCCTGCGCGCCGCGCGCCTCCCAGCGTTCCGCGGCCGAACCGCCGGCAGCCGCCGGGCGCTCCGTCCCGCTCATGCTCCAGGGAGTCCAGGACGTCCCCGTCGCCGAGGCCCGCGACCTCAGCACCCTGGGCATCCCGGTGATCGACGTGCGCGAGCCCCATGAGTTCGCGGCCGGCCACGTTCCCGGCGCCCGCAACCTCCCCCTGGGCCAGCTGGACGCCTGGTCCGAAGGGCTCGATCCCGAGGGAGCCTACGTCATCATCTGCCGATCGGGCAAGCGCTCCGCCAAGGCCGTCGCCGAGCTGGAAGCCAAGGGCTTCAAGCACCTCCGCAACGTGACGGGCGGCATGCTGTCCTGGGAGCGGGAAGACTTTCCGGTCGCGAAGTAGCCGAAGCCATCAAAAAAGGCTCTCCGACCGCTTCACGGCAGTCGGAGAGCCTTCTTGTCGAAGGGACTAGGCCGGGGCCGAGGCCTCGATCTTGGCGAGCAGGTCGGCGGCCTTCTGGGCCAGCTCCAGGAGGTGCTCCTTGGGGAAGGGCAGTTCGGCCAGGACGGACTTGTCCACCGGGAAGAGCGTGATGCCCAGGGGGAGCTTGGTCTGGTTGCAGTGGACGGCGACGTCCGCGAGGTGGACGATCTTGACCAGCTTCTTGTTGAGCGTGGCTTCCCGGGGCTGGTGGTGGAGCGCGATGGGCTCCACGATGGCCGGGGGCAGGCCCCAGCGCTCGGCGACCTTGGCGCCGAAGTAAGCGTGGTTGAAGCCCAGGGCCCGGTCTTCCGCCGTGTAGGTGGCGATCGCCTTGGCCTGGGTCAGCTTGATGGCGTCGCAGATTTCGTCGTAGGCGAAGGCGTTGAGGACGGCTTCGCCGATGTCGTGGAACAAGCCCGCCGTGTAGGCCTGCGAGAGGTTGGGGTAGTCCCACTCCGCCGCCAGGAGCTGGCAGCAGATGGCGACCTGCTGGGAGTGCTGCCAGAGGCGTCCCTGCATGATCTCGAAGGTGTTGCCGTCGACCGTGGTCTGGGTATCGGCCTCCAGGGTCGAGGTGATGAAGGCCTTGACCGTCTGGAGTCCCGTGAGGCGGATCGCCTGGTGGACGTTCTGCATCGTGCGGTGGGCGGTCTGGGAGCTGGTGTTGAGCACGGCCTTGGAGAGGATCGGGTCTCCCTGGATCTTCTCGGCGATCGCCTCCATGGGGATGGTGGGATCGTCGAGCATGGCCATGACGTCGTTCATTGCCGGGGAGAAGGCGAACTGGGGCAGGTTGTCCAGTTTCTGCATCAGGAACGATTCAAGCTTGTTGGTCACGATTTCTCCTCCGGCATGGGATACGGGGCGGTCAGCCCCAGGGGGAATCCCCCCTAGGGCTTATACCCGGAATTAGACGATTGCAGCGACGGGCTTGCCTTCGAGGGCGGCCTTGACGTAGGCCTGGGCCCGGGCGATCGCCTCGGGAATGGCCACGGTCTCGGTGTTGCCTTCCATGCGGAACTTCATCTCGACCAGCCCGTCCTTGATGGTCTTGCCGACCGTGATCCGGACCGGGTAGCCGATCAGGTCCGCATCCTTGAACTTCACGCCCGCGCGCTCGTCGCGGTCGTCGATCACGACCTCGACGCCGGCCGACAGGGCTTCCTGGTAGAGGTCCTGGGCGACCTTGGAGACCTCGGCGTCGGCCACGTTGACCGGCACGATGAGCAGGTGGTAGGGGGCGATCGCCACCGGCCACTTGATCCCGTTCTCGTCGTGGAGGCTCTCGACCGCGGCCTGCGCCGTGCGGGTGATGCCGATGCCGTAGCAGCCCATCACGAAGGGCTTCTCGTTGCCTTCGGCGTCCATGAAGGTGGCGTTCATCTTGGCCGAGTACTTGGTGCCCAGCTTGAAGGTGTTGCCGACCTCGATGCCCTTGGCGGCCTTGAGGTGGCCCTCATGGCAGCGGCCGCAGATCTCCTCGGCCTTGGCGAGCCGCACGTCCACCCAGTGCTCGGGGGTGTAGTCCCGGAACCAGTTGGCGTTGACGAAGTGCATGTCGGCCTCGTTGGGGCCGATCACGAAGTTCTGCATGGAGCGGACGGACTCGTCGGCGACCACGCGATCGACCTTCAGGCCCATGGGGCCCACGAAGCCCGCAGGCGCGCCGGCCCGTTCCTGGATCTCCGCCTCGTTGGCCATGCGCATGTCGAGCACGCCGCCGAGCGCGTTGCCGAGCTTGATCTCGTTGACCTCGAGGTCGCCCCGGATCAGCGCGGCGACGAAGGAGACCTTGGGGGCCTCCGAGCCTTCCTGGTGCTGCTCGATCCGGTAGACCAGGGTCTTGACGATCTGAGCCGGCGCGACCTTGAGGAAGCTCGAGAGCTGCTCGATGGTCTTGGTGCCGGGCGTCGAGACCTTCTGGAGGGCGGCAAGCTCCTCGGGAGGCAGCTTCGCGGCGAGGTGCTTGACGTCCAGGGAGCTCTCGGCGCGCTCGACGTTGGCCGCGTAGTCGCAGGCGTCGCAGAAAAGCAGGTCGTTCTCGCCGCCGGCGGTGTCGACGACCACCATGAACTCATGCGCGGCGGAGCCGCCGATGGCGCCCACGTCCGACTCCACCATGCGGGTCATGAGGCCGCAGCGCTCGAAGATCCGGGTGTAGGTCCGGCACATGACCGCGTAGGTCTGCTCCAGGCTCTCCGTGTCGGGGTGGAAGGAGTAGGCGTCCTTCATGATGAACTCGCGGCCGCGCAGGAGGCCGAAGCGGGGGCGAATCTCGTCGCGGAACTTGGCCTGGATCTGGTAGAGGTTCATGGGGAGCTGGCGGTAGGAGCGCAGCTCGTCACGGGCGATCGCCGTCACGGTCTCCTCGTGGGTGGGCCCCAGCAGTTCCCAGCGCTCGTGACGGTTCTGCAGCCGGAACATCTCCTTGCCGTAGACCTGCCAGCGCCCGGACTGCTCCCAGAGCTCGGCCGGGTTGAGGATCGGCATGCGCAGCTCGAGCGCACCCGAACGATCCATCTCCTCGCGGACGATCTGCTCGACCTTCCGGGTCACGCGCCACATCAGGGGATAGAGGTTGTAGACACCGGGCGTCACCCGCCGGATCAGTCCCGAGCGCAACAAGAGCTGGTGACTGACGATCTCGGCCTCGGCGGGAACTTCCCGCAGCGTGGGGGCGAGCATCTGCGACAGTTTCATCGAAGAAGGTCTCCTTAAGGGGCTGGTCAATCGAAAGCAGGCCCGCAAGGGCCTTCCCCATTATAGCGGGAATCGGCGCCAAGCGCGGCAAAAGCGCCAAAGGCGACCGAGCAACTACCCTCTTGGGGGGTTACGCTGGGCTGAAATCGTGTCATAATGCGAATATAGCCCTATCGCAAGCGCTCCGCACCTCGGAGAGCTTGCCACGCTGGAGTCGAGGACGATGAACGAGAGCTTGCTGATGCCACTGATGGCCCTGACCATCGGGGGGGGAGTCGTCAGTTCCCTGTTCATCGGGGGGCTCATTCCCGGCACCTACCCCTATCTCAGCCGGCAGGTCCGCTCCCTGTCCAAGCAGGATCGCCTCGCGGCCGTCATGGGCCTCGGCCGCCTCGGCGGGGCCAAACCGCTCAACCTGCTTTGCTCGCTGCTGAATCACCACGAGCTCGACATGCGGCGGGTCGCCGTCGAAAGCCTGGCGATGACGGGCTCCCTGAGCGCCATCGAGCCCTTGGGAACCGTCCTTGAAGACTCCAACCCCTTCATTCGCCGGGCCGCCGCCATGGGGCTCGCCGCCTTCGACGAGCCCCGCGCGACCGAGCTCCTCTGCCAGGCCCTCAAGGATTCCGACGAGCAGGTGGTGGGAGCGGCGGCCCTGGCGTTGGCTCACCGCAAGGATCCGACCTCCATCGAGCCCCTCTGCCGCGCCCTGTCCGGCTCCGCGGAGGTCGCCCGCATCATCTCCAAGGCCCTAGCGAAGTTCGGCATGGAGGCCTTCGACACGCTCTGCCGCCTGCTTCCCGAGGCCGGGGCCGTCTCCGGCGAGCGCATGATCGAGGTCATGCGGGAAATCAACCCGGAGGCATGCATCGAGCCGCTCATGCAGACGCTCGCGACCGCCCGGGTCGAAGCCACGGTCAAGGCCGCCATCCGCGCCCTGAGCGCCCTCAACCCTCCCGATCTGCTCGAGCGCCTCTGCAAGATCGTGCTCGATCCCCAGGCCCTGGGCCGCCTGGACGCCATCACCGCGCTGCGCGCGATCGACCATCCCCAGGGGATCGCGGCGATCGCCCAGGTCCTGGCGGATCCGGATCCGGAGCTGCGGCGCGCGGCCGTCACGGCGCTCGCGGGCCATTCCGCCCCCAGCGTGACCGAAGCCCTCTGCCGGGCCCTCTCGGACCCGGATGCGGACGTCGTCCGCTACGCGGCCCATGCACTGGGCTCCCAGCACGATGCCCGCATCCTCCGAAGCTTCTTCCTCGCCCTCTATCCTCTCGACGGCGAGTCCGTCATCCAGGTGCTCGAAAATGCCCTCAAGCGCCCGCTCGAAGAGCTGGACTCCGCCATGGACTTCCTGCCCGTCCTCGAGCGATGGGCCGGTCCCAGCGCCCGACAGGACGACCAGACCGCCCGCTACAGCATGCAGTCGGCGCTGATCCTCCTGCATGGCCGGATCGTCCGCGGCTTCCGCGATCTCACCGCGACGGTCCTGGTCTTCAAGGGCCAGGAATGGAGCAGCGTCACCAGCGAGGAGCGCCTCCATCCGCTGGCCGCCTCGACGGTCGAGTTCCTCCGGAGCCCCCGCGAAGTCCGCCAGTTCCAGGCGATCAAGACCCACTCCTGATCCAAGCCGAGGCCCGTCACTCCGTGACGGGCCTCGAGCGCTCGTCGTTGCTGCAGGACAGCTATGGGGAGGCCTTCCGGTAACCCGCCTCCTGCAGCTTGAGCTGCCCCTGCCTCAGGTAATCGATCGACTCGCCGAGGATGCGCAGGGCCTCTTCCGGCGCATGGAACCCCATGGAGTTCTCGGCCTCCACGAAGTCCAGGTAGAACTGCCCCTTGCGCTGCAGTTCCTGGGCCGGAGCGAGCTGGGCCTGAGGAATCCCGGAGGCGCTGGCCGCCTGGATGTCCCCGATCAGGTCCATCGCCGCGTTCATGGCCCGGTCCCGCATGAAGTAGGTCCGGTGCTGGAGCTCGGTCACCCGCCCCTTGAGCTGCTCCTCGGGGATGTTGTGGCAGGTCTGGCAGGAGCGGTTCACGTTGAGCATCGGGCTGCGAACGTGGTGATCGCTGATCTTCTGCGCGCCCACGCGCTTGTAGGCCATGTGGCAGTCCGCGCAGGAAACCCCCGACTTGGCATGCACCCCCTGATTGAACATCTCGAACTCGGGGTGCTGCGCCTTCAGGACCTTCGCCCCGGTCAGCTTGTGCTGCCAGTCGAAGTGCCCGTTCTCCGCGTAGGTGGCGTAGATGTCGTCGATCTTGAGGCCCTTGCCCCAAGGATAGATCAGGCGCTTGTCGTCCTTGCGGAAGTAGTACTCGACGTGGCACTGCCCGCAGACGAACGAGCGCATCTCCTGGCGCGAGGCCATCTTGTTCACGTCGTAGTCCTGGACTCCCTGGGATGCCTTCAGGGCCTTCATGGCCTCCATGAAGGCGGGGCGGGTGACCCGCAGCTCCATGGTCTGCGGCGTGTGGCAGTCGATACAAGCGACCGGATGCTGGACCTGCTTGCGCGCCTCCAGGTAGGGCATCTGGTTGAGCTTCTCGAAGCCTGCGAAGATATCGCCATTGCCCAGGCCTTTGTAGACCGTGTAGACCGAGGCATGGCAGTTGATGCAGGTGCCGGGCTGCTTGGAGAACGCCTGACGCCCGGTGAACTCTTGGTCCTCGAGCATGTAGGCGTGGCCGCGCTCCTCGCGGAAGTCCTCGGAGAAGGCGTAGCCCGCCCAGAGCGTCTTCAGGCGCTGGTCCTCCTCGAGGCGCGACTGCGCCACCTGCGCGCGCGGATCCCGCTCGGTGGGGATGCGGCGGATCGCCTCGGAGCCCCCGTAGATCGTCCGCACCTGATCCGTCGTCTTGAGGTAGTCGTCGTACTCGAGCGGGAAGTTCTGCCCCCAGATCGCCGGATCGCTCGTGTTGTCGTCCACCTTGACGACCTGCTGGTAGGGCTCACGGGCCTCCTGCTGGCGCTCGAAGATATTGAAGAGCAAGGCCATGATCCCCGCCGTGATCACGGCGGCCAGGATCGTCAGCCCCATGATCGTGAGCACGAAGCGGCGCTTCCCGTTCGGGGGCGGCGGGGTCGGTTCGGAGGATCGGTTCATGACTCACCTCGACTCTCGAGACGCGGCCTCAGCGCAAGGCATGGCCGACGTCGCTGTGGCAGCGGGTACAGGAGAGCGCCTCCTGGTGCGGAGGGCTGATCGACTGAACGATCGCCTGATGGCAACCGATGCACGCATGCTCCGTGATCGCATGGTTGATCGGCTTGATCCGGATCGGGTTGGGGTGGTTGCCGGTCGTGAAGGCCATCGCATGGAAGAAGCCGTTGTACGCCTTGGAGGCGTACTTGGGAACCAACCCATGGGGCGTGTGGCAGGAGTTGCATGTCGCGACGTTCCGGTGGCTGGAGTTGATCCAGGAGTCGAAGTGCCCCTGCATGACGTGGCAGTTGGCGCAGGCCTGCGGATCGTTCGAGAAGTAGGACCAGCCCTTCGCGTAGAGGAACGTGTGCGTCCCCAGCCCGATG
The DNA here is from genome assembly GCA_036676495.1 of Candidatus Sericytochromatia bacterium. Classification (GTDB taxonomy): domain Bacteria; phylum Cyanobacteriota; class Sericytochromatia; order S15B-MN24; family UBA4093; genus UBA4093. The sequence continues at coordinate 9,853 of JAKFCT010000057.1, read as the reverse complement.
GCCACGCCGACCACCACGCTGAAGACCACGAGCGCCATGAAGGACGACGGAATCAGCCTCACGGAACCTCCCTCACGCGAGTTCCCCCGCTTAGCGCCCGCAGCGTTTTCGCCAGGCAGCGGCTTTTGAAGCAACGCGCCGCTGCCCCGTAGAAACGCCGCTCGCTCTAGGAAGCAAAGCAGCGACCATTATCGTCGATTAATGAAGTTTTATCAAGAACCTCGAAGCGACTCCCCGGATGATCCGCTCAAGCTTCCAGGGAGCTCACGTCCGGGCGGAGGTCCAGGCCGCCCCGCGGTAGGGAGCGTCGTCCCCGACCGAGAGCTGCTTGTAGCCCGTGACGTCACGGGGGGCGCCGGCCACCTCGATCAGCTCGATGCAGTCGACCGGGCAAACGTGGGTGCAGAGCGAGCAGCCCGTGCAGCGGTCGAGGTGAACCTCGGGGAGGCCGCGCTGCTTGATGGGGGTGCCCAGGGGATGAGGCAGGGTGATGGCCTGGTAAGCGCCGTCCTGGCAGGCGGTGAAGCAGTTGTCGCACTTGATGCAGCGCGCCTCGTCGATCACGGCCTTGGGGCGGTAGTCGAAGTTCAGCTGGGAGTGATCCATGATCCGGGGCAGGGCGAGGCCGACCAGGTCGTTGACCGAGCTGAAGCCCTTGCGCTCCAGGTACTCCTCCAGCCCCGCCAGCATGGGGGTGATGACGCCGAAGCCCTTGAGCATGACCTCGGTGCAGACCTGGAGGTTGCTCGCGCCCGAGAGCAGGAACTCGACTCCGTCCTTCCAGGTGGCGATGCCGCCGGTGGCCGAGACGGGGAAGCCGGGGTGCCGGCGGGCGATGTCGCTGACCGCCTTGAGGGCGATGGGGCGCACGGCGGAGCCGGAGTAGCCGCCGTAGGTGGTCTGGCCGGCGACCGAGGGACGGGGCGCGAAGGACTCGATGTCCACGCCCATCATGACGTTGACGGTGTTGATGGCCGAGACGGCATGGGCGCCGTTGGCGATCGCCGCCGCCGCCGGGACCGTGATGTCGGTGACGTTCGGCGAGAGCTTGATGAGGATGGGAACCTTGGCGACCGAGGTGACCCAGCGCGTGATGTTGCCCGTGATCTCGGGATTCTGCGAGCAGACCGAGCCCATGCCGCGCTCGGGCATGCCGTGGGGGCAGCCGAGGTTGCACTCGATCATGTCGACGCCCGCGTCCTGCATGCGCTCGGTCAGTTCCTGCCAATCGTCCATGGCGTCGCCGGCCGCCATGATCGAGCCAATCAGGACGCGATCCGGGAAGCGGTCCTTGATCCGGCGGCATTCCTCCAGCCAGACTTCCAGGGGGCGATCCGAGATGAGCTCGATGTTCTGGAAGCCGAACATCCGGCGGGCTCCCACGTTGAGGGCGGCGAAGCGCGGAGAGACGTTGTCGATCCGCTCCCGTTCGGTCGTCACGGTCTTGATGATGGCTCCGCCCCAGCCCGCCTCGAAGGCGCGCATGATCATCTCCCCCGTGGTGGTGGGGGGAGCCGAGGCGAGGGTGAAGGGATTGGGGAAGGTGACGCCGCAGAACTCCGTGCGCAGGGACATCGGGACCTCTTTCCAGGGGGGGAGCGAGTGAGACCGCCATGATACCCGATCGCGCGCGCCCCTCCAAGGCGCCGGACGGCGAGCCCTCTCTTCCTTGCGGTTTGGACGGGGGCGCACTAAGATCGGAGCAGAGGCCGACCGAACGTGCGGTCCCTTCGATCGTGATGCCATAACCGTCGTTTCTTCGGAAAGGAGCCCTCATGCAGACCCCGATTGCCGCCGAAGCCGGTTCCGGAGCCCCCCTCGTGCCCAGCGTGGCCGAAGACAAGGTGCTGAAGTGGGAGTACGAGATCCTGGAGGACCTGGGAAGCGATCCCAAGGCCAAGCTCAACGAGCTGGGCAATGACGGTTGGATGCTGATCACCGCCAAGCCGTACGTCTTCCGGCGCCCGAAGTCCCCCGAAGAGGCCAAAACCCGCGGCCCCGTTGGCTTCGCTCGCAAGTAAGCGGCCGTTAAAAAACCGCCCGCCGGGGAACAAGAGACCCTAGCCCCATGGATCAGGGGCCTGCGGCTGTTTCGACGCGCCTGCGGCGACGCCGCAAGGGTGTAGGCTGAAGCAACCCGAGGGGGACAGGGAGCACGGATCATGCAGCACGATCCCAAACAACCCACCCAGCCCTTTCAACGGGCCCGGACCACGCCCTTCGGAGACGCCTTCGTCTCCTCGGGGGGAGGTCCGTCCCCCAACGTCACCCGGCCCTTGCGCTCCCCGACGGGTCCCCTCAAGGACGCGGTTTCCGCCAAGCTGATCGAGGTCAAGCGGGAGCTGGATTACGTGCGTCACCTGATGACGCTCTTCGCCCCCTCGATCGCGATCTTGCGCTTCGCGGTCCACCTGACCACCTTGCCGCAACTCCCCACGATGGAGTCCTTCGATCAGCCGGCCCTCCCGCCGGAGCCCGAGGCGACGGTGGAAAATGCGGACGCCGAGCCCGTGGCTCCGGCCCCGGATCCCTTCGCGGGCCTGGGCACTCCCCAGAAGAAATTCGGCCTCGACATCGCCACCGTGCTGGCTCGGGATCTCCGGGTCAAGCAGCGGGCGCAGGTGGCCCTTTACCAGTACGACGAGGTGGTCCGCGCCTACGAAGAGGGCAATCAGACCATCGATAGCATCGCGACCTGCGCGTTCGAAGAGGCCTGGGAGCGCCTCCAGGAGCTCGGCATCGAGCGGACCAAGGGCAAGGCCTACGCCGTCTGCGGCTTCTGGGACAACTTCAAGAACGATCCGGTGATTTGCAAGCTCTTCCCGCCCCCGACCCCCCAGAATACGCGGGGCACGCAGCCGTTGAGCATGAACTCGGGCAACCTGCCCTCGCCCGGCTCGGGGCAATTGCCCAAGCCGGCCCCCGCGGCGCCCAAGCCTCCGAGCGCCGAGCCGAACGGCCTTCTCGGGAAGCTCAAGGGCTTCTTCAAGTAACTAGGGTCTACCCGCGAGCTTGGCCAGGACGGCTCCGCCGATCACGCCGGCCTCGCGGCCGAAGCGGGCCTTCACGATCTCCACGGCCTCGGCCGCATCCGTCAGGGCCCGGCGCTTGACCGACTCCCGGACCATGTCCACCAGTTCGGGGACGCCCCGGATCACGCCGCCCCCGAGGATGATCCGCTCGGGGTTCAGGATATTAACGAGGTTGGCGCAGCCGGCCCCCAGCAGTTCGCCGGTCTCCGCGATGATGCGCTGCGCGAGGGCATCGCCCTTGGCGGCCGCCTCGGCGATCAGCTCCACGCGCATGCGGCTCTCATCCCCCCGGAGCATCTCCGTGAGCATGGAGGGCTCGCCGCGCGCGAGGGCTTCCAGCGTGCGGCGCTGCATGGCCGTGCCGGAGGCGTAGCCTTCCCAGCAGCCGGGATTGCCGCTCGGGCACGGGGGGCCGTCCCACTCGATGGTGGCATGGCCGACTTCTCCGGCGAAGCCGTTGGCCCCCTCGTAGAGGTGCCCGTCGATGATGATGCCCCCGCCGATCCCGGTGCCGACGAAGACGGAGATCACCTGCTTCTTGCCGATGCCCGCGCCGTAATGCTGCTCGCCGAGGGCGGCCATGTTCACGTCGTTGCCGACGTAGACCGGGTAGTGGAGCTGGCTGGCGATCATCTCCCGGAGGGGGAGATCGCGCCAGTTGAGGTTGGGGGAGTAGAGCACCTTGCCGGTGCCGGGCTCGATCAGGCCGGCGCAGGCCACCCCGATGCCCAGGATGGATTCCTTGGGCAGGCCTTCGGTGATCTGGCGGATCTCCGCGACCATCTGGTCGACGATGGCCTGGGGGCCCCGGGAGGCCTCGGTCAGGACGGATTCGTACTTGAGGATCTGACAGTCGGTGTCGGTGAGGGCGGTGGCGATCTTGGTCCCGCCCAGGTCAACGCCCACGAGATAGTACACGGCCACCCTCCCTTGCGCGCCAGCGGCCCACGTCCCGATCCTAAAGGCGGGGGCGCGGGAGGTCAACGCACGAACGGGGGCGGCCGTTGGCGATCGAGCGGACTGAAAGCCCCGAGCTCAGGGGCTCGGGGCGTCCGACACGACCGGGCTTGGAGCGTCCCAGCTCACGGGCGGGACGCGGGGCAGCGACGGATCAGGTGCGCAGCGGATCGTCCTTGACCGGGTCGAGCGGACACCAATTGCACTCGGGGCAATGGATCTTGCGGAAGGGAATCCGCAGATCCGGGGACTCGAACGAAAAAGGCTTCCCGCAAGAGCGACAGGTAAAGGTCACCACCAGGACCTCGGACATCGACGTGCCTCCTCGAAAAGGGGATTCCATTACCCTCATGATACCCCGATCGCCCCTCGGGCTACCGTGCCCGCAGGAGATCCCTGCGGGCCCTCGGAGCGGGGGGGTTAGGGATAGAGGCCCCGCAGGCTGAGGGCCTCGGCGACCCGGCCGACTCCCTCGATGTAGGCTCCCATCCGGAAGGAGAGGCCGCGCTGCTCCACGTTGCGCGCGACCTTGGCGAAGGCGCGGGCGATCACGTCCTTGAGGCGCGCGTTCACCTCCTCTTCGGACCAGAAGAGCTGCTGGTTGTCCTGGATCCACTCGAAGTAGCTCACGATCACCCCGCCGGAGTTGGCGAGGATATCCGGGAGCACGGTGATGCCTCGCTCCTCGAGGAGGGCGTCCGCTTCGGGAGTGATGGGGCCGTTCGCCCCTTCGACGATGAACTCCGCCTGGATCCGCTCGGCGTTATCCCGATGGATCTGGCCTCCGAAGGCGGCCGGGATGAGCACGTCGACCGGCAGGTAGAGGATGCCCTCCTCGGAGATGGGCTCGGCCTTGGGGTAGCCCTTCACGAAGCGGTGGGCCTGGATGTACTCCAGCACGTCGAGGATGTCCAGCCCCTCGGGATGGTGGATGCCGCCGGTGATGTCGCTGACCGCCACCACCTTCGCGCCCGCCTCGTACGCCACGCGGGCCGCCGCCTGGCCCAGCTTGCCGAAGCCTTGCAGGGCGACCTTCATGCCCTGCAGGTCACGCCCCTTGAAGGCGAGCAGCTCTTGCAGGGCCAGGATCACGCCCCGGCCGGTGGAGTCCTGGCGCCCCATGGTGCCACCGACCGCGAGGGGCTTGCCGGTGACGACGCCGGGAGCCGCGAAGCCGTGGTTGACGCTCCAGGTGTCCATGATCCAGGCCATCTCGCGCGAGCCGGTGTTCACGTCCGGCGTCGGGATGTCCTTCTTGGGGTCGAAGACCAGGATCATGTCGGAGGTGTAGCGGCGGGTGAGGCGCTCGAGCTCGGCTTCCGAGAGCTGGTAGGGATCGACCGTCACGCCGCCCCGGGCTCCGCCGTAGGGCAGGCCCACCAGGGAGCACTGCCAGGTCATCAGCATGGCATGCGCGGTCACCTGGTCGAGATCGACGTTGGGATGGAAGCGAACGCCTCCGGTGTAGGGGCCGAGGATGTTGGAGTGCTGGACGCGGTAGCCGCTGAACTGGCGGATCGACCCGTCGTCCATCCGAACCGGGCTATAAGTCTGGATCAGCTTGTCGGGAGCGCCGAGGCGCGCGATCAGGCCTGCGGGGAGGCCGAGGATCTGTCCGGCCTGCGCGAGTTGCTGACGGGCCTTTTGCAGGCTGCCGACGCTCGATTCGAGGGACTGGGACTGCACAGCCATGGTCCATCCTTTCTGGGCGGGGATGCGCCACCGTTCATGAGGCAATCTGTCATAATTGTAGCATTCCGGTATTCCTTTCGCCTTTGAGCCTGTGAGCGTCCATGCCGATCGATCTTGCCTCCGATGCCCTCCTTGCCGATCTCCGCCGCCTCACCCAGGCGGAAGGGGTCTTTGCGGCGCTGGTCGGGGGGGCCGTGCGGGATCTCTGGCTCGGGCGGGCGCCGGCGGACTTCGACCTGGTCGTCGCCGCGCCTCCGATGCCCCTGGCCAAGCGGATTGCCCGGGAGCTGAAGGGTTCCGCCGTGGAGCTGGATGCCGACTGGGGCATCGCCCGGGTCGTCCTCCCGGACGGGCGCATCGTCGATCTGGCCAAGCAGCAGGGCGATCGCCTCGAAGACGACCTCATGCGCCGCGATCTTGCCCTCAACGCCCTGGCCGTCCCTCTCGACGGCAGCGAGGCCCTCATCGATCCGGCCGGCGGCCTGGAGGACCTGCGCCTTCGCCGCGTCCGGGCCATCTCCCTGGAGAACTTGCTGGCCGATCCCGTCCGCCCCCTGCGCGTCCTGCGCTTCGCCGCCACCCTGGACTTCGCCCTCGACTTCGAGACCCTCACCTGGGTCGAGACCTCCCGCCGCAAGATCCTGGAGGCCGCTCCCGAGCGCACGACCCCCGAGCTGATGCGCATCCTGGCCCTGCCGCAGGCCTCGACATGGGTGGATCGCCTCTTCGGATTGGGAATCTGGAACCTCTTGGTCCCGGAACTCAACGCCCTGAGCCAGGTGCCTCCCTCTCTGGAGCATCACCTCGACGGCCTGGCCCATTCCCTGGAGACCGTTCGGCAGCTGGATCGCCTGCTCGCCAGCCTTCCGCACTGGGCGGGCCCGCTCGCTCCGCGCGCTCAGGCCTGGCTCGACGCTCCGAGCGCGCATGCTCCCAACCTGAAGGCGCTCCTGACCCTGGGAGCGCTCATCCATGACGTCGGAAAGCAGTTCCGCGGAGTGCTCGGAGCCTTCGGGGAAGCCGATTACACTGGCCACGACCGTGCGGGCCTCCCGCATGCGGAGGCGATCGCCGGGCGCATGCGCCTGAGCGTCAAAGAGCGCGAGCACCTGATGCGGCTGGTCGGCCTTCACCTGGAGCCGATGGCCGTGATCCGGGGAGGGCTCGATCCGGTCGCGATCTATCGCCTCTTCCAGGAATCCGGCGAAACGACCCCGGGTCTGCTCTTGCTGGCGATCGCCGATCGCGGTGCCGCCCGCGGGCCCGCCGTGAGCGACGCCGAGGTCGCGGCCACCCTCGAGGGCGTCTTGGTCCTCATGCGCTCCTACTGGCGCGAGGACGCCCGCTTCACCGATCCCCCGCGCCTCCTTACCGGCGCCGATCTCAAGGCCCTGGGGCTGCCTCCGGGCCCCGCCTACGCCCGGATCCTGCGCACGGTCACCGAGGCCCAGGTGCGCGGGGACGTCTGCGACCGGGAGGGGGCGATCGCCCTCGCCAAGCAGCTCGCCTTCTCCTGACCCCCGCGCCAATCCTCCGACAAAGTTCGGCCCTCAAGGCCAACCTCCCCCTCTGTCGCCCCGCTAGGCTGAGTGCGAGAGGTGAAGCAAAGGAGGAAGCGAGTGATGGACGGTCGATGGCTGATCGGGGTCCTGGGGATCTCACTGGCGCTCCCACTCTTCGGCTGCACGGCAGGGCCCGGCCTCCCGAGCGGTGACCCGCAGGACAGCGCCTACCACGTGCAGCAGTTCTATCCCAACGTGAACCGCATGGCGCGCCAACGCATCCGCCAAGAGTTGGAGCGCGGCTACCCCGATTACAGTCCCAGCGTGCAGGCCCTGAACGTCCGGCCGATCATCCCGGGGCAGCGCTACGCGTTTCGGGCCCGGATCACGGTGATCGGGATCGCCGGCCCCGGCCTGCCGCTCCGCTATCTGGTCGAAGGCACCTACGACCGGAGACAGAATCGGGTCATCGAGACCCGGCGCACCCCGATCGACCGATCGACAGGCCGCTAAACAAAAAAGCAGGCGCCCCTTGCGGGGCGCCTGCTAGAGAGTCGATTTAGCTGACCCACTCGATGCCGAGGGGGTTGGGAGCCTGGGGCTGGGCCGCGGGAGCCGCCGCGGGGGCCTGCTGGACGGGCGCCTGCTGAACCGGGGCCTGGGCGGGGGCGCCACCCTGCCACTGCATCCCGAGGGGGTTGCTGGCGGCAGCCGGGGCGGGAACCGACTGAACCGGGGCTTGCGGCTGTGCCGTCTGGGGCTGAGCGGGCTGAGCCATCGCGGCTTCCAGCTTCTTCATGATGAACTCGAGGGTCTGCTTGTCGGCGTACTCGTTGACGGCGGGCTGGCCGTTGGCGGCCTTGTAGCTCTGACGGATGCCGTTCTGGGTCTTGAACTGGATGACGGCCTGAGCGGTGGCGTTGTCGTAGGTACCGGTGGCGGGGATGGCGAAGCCGAACTTGGCGAGGATGGTCTGCAGATCCTTGACGGCGGAGGTGTTGGTGGTCCCGGGGCCGAGGGCGCCATCGGTCTCGTAGGTCTTGACCTCGTTGAGGAAGGCCTGGACGTTCTCGGCAGTGGCGAGGAGGTTGTACTGCTGAGCGATGGCCGCGACGTTCACGCCACCGGTGGCGGGCTGGGTGGGCTGCTGGACGACGGGGGGCTGAACGACCGGGGGCTGGACCACGGGGGGCTGGACCACGGGGGGCTGGACCACGGGAGGCTGCGAAACGGGGGGCTGAACGACCGGGGGCTGGGCCACGGGGGGCTGAGCCATCGCGGCTTCCAGCTTCTTCATGATGAACTCGAGGGTCTGCTTGTCGGCGTACTCGTTGACGGCAGGCTGGCCGTTGGCGGCCTTGTAGCTCTGACGGATGCCGTTCTGGGTCTTGAACTGGATAACGGCCTGGGCGGTGACGTTGTCGTAGACGCCGGTAGCAGGGACGGCGTAACCGAACTTGGCGAGGACGGTCTGAAGATCCTTGACGGCCTGAGCGTTGGCCGAGCCGGGGCCGAGGGCGCCATCGGTCTCGTAGGTCTTGACCTCGTTGAGGAAGGCCTGAACGTTCTCAGGGGTGGCGAGGAGGTTGTACTGGCGGGCGATCGCGGTGTAGTCCACGCCGGTGGCAGGCGGCTGCGAAACAGGGGGCTGCACCACGGGAGGCTGCGAGACGGGGGGCTGGGTCACCGGGGGCTGGGTCTGACCAGCGGGAGGCTGGGTGGCGGGCTGCTGCTTGAAGAGGTTGGCGATCCAACCCACGATGCCCTTGAGGGCGTTCATCAGGCCCGAGAAGATCTGCGAGAGGACCTGAGCCATCGGCTGAACCTGGCTCTGGGCGACGGGCTGCTGAGCGGTGGGCTGAGCGGCAACCGGAGCGGGAGCCGAGGTCGCGGCGGGAGCGGCCGGGGCGGAAGAGCCACCCACCCACTCGACGCCCAGCGGGTTGCTGGCCGGAGTTGCGACGGACCGGATCATATAGGGGTTCGACTGCGAAGCTCCGGAAATCATGGCGTCATCCTCCTCACCTTAGGGTCTTCTGCTGCATTTCTTATCCGCCGATCTCCGCGGGGGCTTGTGCCTCTGCGTTTAAGGCTCGGGTAAATTCACCTGATCCTGAAGTTAATTTTGAAGCGACCGTAGAACGGTTTACTCAAGCAATAACCGTAGGTCTGGTTACTCAAGCAATTCTTGACGGCCAGGGATATGGAGCGGCTCGGTCCGGGCGGTACGGTCCAACGCTTCCCTCGCCATGAGAAGAAGGGGTCCCACCCCGTCTCCATTTCGCCCGGGGGACGCACGGTGCCCCGTTTTGCATACCAGGTAAGCGACCGTATGCATGCTCACACCACCGGTGCGGCCTTACCTACAGCCGCCCAGGCCGGACTGTGGCATCCTGTAGATCAATCACACACCACCCCTCTCGAACCTGAGCCCGCCGGTCACACACCCGGCGGGTTTCCTTCATGCGCCCGAAGGCAGGCACGGGCACCGTCGGGTGTTTCCCCGCCGGATGTTTCCGAAGCTCGGGGGAATCTTTGGGCAATGATGGCGAGGGAAGGGCGGTCGAGTCCTCAAGCGGACTCTCGACTAGCGTGCCGGGCCGCAACGAGTCGGGGAGGTCACGAGGGCCCGGGAGTAGGCTTGATACCCAACGCTTTGGCCCGAAGAGA
>JAKFCT010000056.1:0-21633 GCA_036676495.1 Candidatus Sericytochromatia bacterium | reverse complement strand
GGGTCTGGTTCACGGAGCCGACGGCCATGACGTTCTTGAAGGAGGCGGGGAAGCCCGTGTTGGCGATGCCGTCGTTGCCGGCGGCGGCCACGATCAGCACGTTGTGGCGGGCGAGGGCTTCCTCGTAGAAAGCGCGCTCGACGCTGTCGGTCAACGCGCCGCCCAGGCTGAGGTTGATGATCTTGGCTCCCTGGTTGACGGAGTAGGCGATGCCCTTCATGACGGAGAACATGGTGGCGTTCTCGCCGAGGACCTTGACGCCGAGGACCTTGGTGCTGGGAGCGACGCCCGCCACGCCGATGTTATTGTTGGCGATCGCCCCGATGATGCCGGCCACGTGCGTGCCGTGCCCATCGCGGTCCATCGAGCCGGGGTTCTTCTTGCCGAACTGGTACCACTTCTTGGTGAACGTCATGTCGGGGCTGTCGATGACCGTGCCCTTGAGATCGGGATGCGAGTGGTCGACGCCGGTATCCACCACGGCGACCAGGGTGTTGGCCCCGCGCGCGGCGCTCCAGACCCGGGAGATGTTCTGCTGGCTCAGGCCGAACTGCAAGTGATAGAACTCATCGTTGGGTTCGACGGCCGTCCTGGGGGCGTCCTCCAGCGCGAAGCGCTTGAAGTTCCGCTGGGCGCCCAGCACGCCCTGAGAGGCGCCGTACTTGGCGATCAGGGCGTTGACCTGCTTGCCGGCTTCGACCAGCACGTACTCCTTGTCCCCGAAGGTGAAGCGGTCGAGCTCGCTGCTGCCGACGTCGACGGCGGATCCCTTGGGGAGCCGCAGGACCACCTCGCCGAGCGAACCTTCGCTCTGGCGATCGACCTTCTTCGCGGCGAAGCGCTTGATCGAGGAAGCGTTCTGCCCATTGAGCTGGCCCACCTGGGTGGGGGACGTCCCGCAAGCGACCGTCAGGCTTGCTGCAACCAGTACGGCTCCTAGCGTCATCAACGGTTTCCGGGACATCGCGCTTGCTCCTTTCGAGAGGGGGACTACCCTAGTTATCCGGAGTCCGGAAGCGCCCTGACGTTAAGGCCCTGCTAAGTTTCCGCTAAGGGATGGCTTCTGGTAGGATGGGAGGATGACCGCGCAAACCGAGACGCATTTCGCCGTTCTGGGGACCGGCGCCATCGGGGGCCTTTTGGCCGCGCAGCTGGCGCATGCCGGCGAATCGATCGTGCTCTGGGGACGAGATCCCGGGATCGCGGAGATCTCCGAACGGGGGCTCGACGTCAGCGGCGCCGTCAGCCTCTCCACGCCCGTTTCGACGGCCAAAGGAGCCTTGCCCGCGGCCGATCTCTACCTGGTCACCACCAAGACCCCCTTCAACGCTGAGTTAGCCCAGCGGATGGCCCAGGAGATCCCGGCGGAGAGTCGGGTTCTGGTCTGCCAGAACGGCCTCGATCCCGAGCAGGTTTTCGTCTCCGCGCTCGGCGCCTCCCGCGTCCTGCGCGCCATCCTCTACCTCGGGGCCAAACGCCTCACTCCGTCGCATGTCGAGGTTTCCTTCTGGAGTCGTCCGACTCTCATCGGGGGCCACCACGACCTTGCAGGCCAGGGGATAGCCCAGCGACTGGACGACTTGGGGCATCGGGCGATGTCGACCCTCGACATCCGGAGGTTCGCCTGGGAGAAGGTGATCCTCAACGCGGTTTCCAATCCCCTTTGTGCGCTGGGGGGGCGCACGATCGCCGAGGCGATGACGGATCGGCGCTTCCTGCCGATGCTTCACGAGGCCATGGCCGTGGCCGCTGCCGATGGCATCGAACTGGGGGCGGATTTCGAGGAGCAGGCCTTGTCGTTGCTGGCCCGGACGGGAGAGCACCGGGGCTCGATGTGGGAGGACGTCCGCCTGGGACGCCCGACCGAAATCGATCAGCTCAATGCCCGTATCGTCGCCCTGGGCGATCGCTACGGCCTCCCCGTCGAGACCCACCGGGAGGTGGTCGAGGCCTTGGAGGGCCTGGCCGCGAGGAGGGAATCGCCATGAACCGCGAGCGCATCCGGCAGATTTTGGCGAACGCGACGACCGATCCCGATCCGTCCGTCCAGTTGGCCGGAGTGCGGGGGCTCTTGCGGCTGGGAGAGCCGCGGGGCCCGGAGGCCTGGCTGGAGTACGTGACCCGGACGGATCGCGACCTGGATGCCTTCGAGCGGGACGAGCGCCTTTTCGAGGCCCTTACCGCGGTGGTCGACTTTCCGTTTCCCGAGGCCCAGGTGACGCTCGCGGGCTTCCTGCGGGATCCCGACATGCTTCCCGATGGCCTCCTGATGTCCATCGGGACGGCCCTGGGCAAGATCCGCCATCCTCAGACGTTCGACCTGCTTGTGGACTTGCTGGCGCATGCGAGCGGCTACGTGGCGGGAGCGGCCGCGACGGCCCTGGGGGAGCTTGGCGATCGCCGGGCCGTTCCCCATCTCGTCGCCTTGGCGGACGAGCGCCACGGGGAATGGTTCTATCCCTGCACCCAAGCCTTGCTGGCGCTGGGGCGGCTCGGGGGGGATGAGGCGTTCGCCTACCTCACCCGCACGGTGCAGGGCTCCGAGGTCCGCGAGTCCGCGCTCGAAGCGCTGGCCATGCTGGCCCAAGGGGACGCTCGCCCCTAAGTTGCTCCGATCTCCGTAACCTTCCCCCTTGCCAAGAAACGTCTTCGGAGGGTATGTAAGTAAGTACTTGCATGCACGGTGTCCGGGAGGAGGAGGGAGATGGCGGACGAGACCCAGGATGCGATCCTGGAGGCGGCCTTCAAGGCCATGATCGACTTCGGCTACGACAAGGCCACCACCAAGCGGATCGCCGAGTACGCCGGCGTCAACGAGGTCACCCTCTTCCGGAAGTTCGGCTCCAAGGCCAAGCTGCTTCAGGAACTCGTCCGGCGAGAGGCCGAGAACTTTCAGACCCGCATCCACCACACGGGCGACCTGTCGGCGGACCTCGAAGCCATCGTCACGGGCTACGAGGCCCTGATTCGACGACGCGGGCGCTTCATGGCGACCCTCCTGACCGAGGCGACCCGCCGTCCCGAGCTTCGCGGCGTCTTCGCCAAACCCGTGCAGACCTTCGGGATGCTCGCGAGCCTGATCGCACGCTATCAGGACGATGGGAAGCTCCGCCCGGAGGCTCCCCCCCTGGCGGCCATCACCCTGTTGGCCCCGGTCCTGATGGTGACCCTCATCTCGGTCTACTTCCCGGGCGTCCTGCCTCCCATCGATCCCAAGAGCCACGTCGCCTCCTACCTCATCGGCCGTCGTTCCGAAAGGACTCCGCATGAACGCGATTGAAACGCATGCCCTGACGAAACGCTTCAAAAGCCATGGCCAGCCTCCGTTGCTGGCCGTCGACTCCCTGTCTCTTACCGTTCCCGACGGCATCGTCTTCGGCTACCTGGGCCCCAACGGCGCCGGCAAGACCACCACGATCCGCATGCTCACCGGCGTCCTGCCCGCCACCTCCGGCACGGGAACCGTGGCGGGAGTCCCCCTCACGGAGCCCGACCGCCTCAAGGCCCAGATCGGGTATGCCAACCAGGCCATCAGCGTCTACCCGGACCTCAGCGTCGCCGAGAACCTTCGCTTCAAGGCCTCCCTCTTCCTCTCCGCGCCTGAGGTGACGCGCGCGGTCGACCGGGTCATGGAGCAGCTCGACTTGACGTCCCGCCAGCATCAGCTCGCCGGGAAGCTCTCGGGGGGCTGGAGGCAGCGCCTTTCCATCGCTTGCGCCATCGTCCACGGCCCCAAGCTGCTCTTCCTCGACGAGCCGACGGCAGGCCTCGACCCCGTGGGGCGTAGAGACCTCTGGGACGTCATTTACGCCCTGACCGAGGTGGGCACGACGGTCTTCGTGACCACCCACTACATGGACGAGGCCGAGCGCTGCCATCGCCTCGCCCTGATCGAGAACGGGCGGATCCTGGCCGAAGGCCCCCCCTCCGAGTTGCGTGCCGGGATGTCCGGCTACTTCTACGACCTGGAGGCTGACGACCTCGCGCAGGCTCGCCTTCACGCACTTCAGATCTCCGACGTCAGGGACGCCTGGATCACGGGCGCGAGCCTGCGCCTGGCCTCCAACGCCCCCATCCCGGGGGAGCGGCTCGAGCGGCTCGGCTCCAATGCCCGGACCGTGCCCCCGTCTCTCGAGGATGTCTTCGTGGCCCTGGCCCGAAAGGAGGGAATGCGATGAGCGACTTGCCCATGTTCCAGCGGGTCTCGGCGATCGCCCGCAAGGAGTTCATCCAGGTGCGCCGGGACCCGGTGCTCGTCCGGCTGATCGTGATCCTGCCGATCTTCCTCCTGATCATGTTCGGCTATGCCCTCAACAGCACGGTCAAGGAGATCCCGCTCGCCGTCTTTGACCGCTCGCAGGATCGCATCAGCAGCGCGATGCTGCAGGCCTTCGAGCGCGACGAGCGCTTCCGGGTCGTGCCGGTCACCTCGCCGGAGGAGGGGCTGGAGGCCGTCCGCAAGGGCGAGGCGAAGGCCGCCATGGTGATTGGCCCGGATGCCCTGGCCAAGGCCCGGGCCGAGGAGGCCATCCCGCTCAGCCTCGCCCTGGATGGCTCGGACCCCGGCATGGCGGCGCAGATCCGGGCCGCCGCCATGGCCTCCTCCCAGGAGATCATCGAGACCCTCAGCGTGGGGCGGGCGCTGCTCACCCCGGGCCTCGCCATGCCCCTCGAGATCTCCCTCGAGACCCTTTACAACCCGGATAACCGCACGGCGGTCTACATGGTTCCCGGCTTGATCGGGCTCATCCTCACCCTGATCACCATCCTGCTGACGGCGATCGCCATCGTCCGGGAGCGCGAGAGCGGCACCATGGAGGCCCTGATCGCCACCCCGGTCAGGCCAGCCGAGGTGGTCCTCGGCAAGATCTCCCCCTACCTCCTGCTCGGAGTGCTGGATGCCGTCATCATCCTGGCGGTCGGCGTCTGGCTCTTCAACGTCCCCTTCGTCGGAAGCCCCTGGGTGCTCGGCTTTGGCACCCTCCTCTTCATCCTCGGCTCCCTGGGCGTCGGCATCGTCATCTCGACCCTGGCCCAGAACCAGCTCCAGGCCATGTTCGGAACGCTCGCGTACCTCTTTCCGAGCATCTTCCTCTCCGGTCTGCTCTTCCCCCTCGAGGGCCTCAACGCCTTCTTCCACACCCTCTCCTACGCGGTCCCCCTCCGTTACTTCCTTCAGATCGCCCGGGGCGTCATGCTGCGCGGAGCCGGCTTCGAGAGCCTGGTCGGAGAGTTCGTCGCCCTCGCCGTCTTCGCGACCTTGCTGCTGACCGCGGCGAGCCTGCGCTTCCGCAAGACGCTCTAGCATCCCGTTTCGCCTCAAAGGAGGAGCTCATGTTCAAACGCTGGATGGTCGCGGCCCTCGCGACGTGCCTGCTGGCCGCGCCGGCCGGGGCCTCGGAACTCACGGCCGATCAGGTGGTCTCCAAGCTGGTCTCGTCGCAGGCCGATTACAAGGACGTCCGCATCACGCTCAAGGGATTCCTGGTTCAGGGTCCCAAGCGCTTGCAAGGGGAGTTCGAGATCGCGGCGATCCCTCGCCTCGACCTGCGGCGGGTCGCCTTCAAGGCGCCGGCGCAGATGGCCGGCAGCATCGTCATCCTCGAGAAGGCCCAGGCCTCGCGCTACGTTCCCCTGACTCACCAGGTCGTCGTCTCCTCGGCGGCCGAGGCGGCCAAGGGCGGCCCGCTGGATTTCTCGAAGATGACCACGTTGCTGGGAAGCTCGGCTTCCAATCATGGCTTCACGCTCGCCGGCGTCGAGCAGACCCGCGAGGGAAAGCGCTACCTGCTGGAAGCCCCCTCGGGCGCCAACCGGATGCGGGTCACCATCGACGAGGCGACCTGGCGCATCCGCCGCCTGCAGGTCCTGAACAGCTGGGGGCAGGCCGTCGCCGAGTGGTCCGTGACCGACTTCAAGGCCGATCAGGGCCTGGAAGCGGCCAGCCTCAGGGCCCTGCCCGACGACGCGCAGGTCATCCGCCGTTGAGCGCCACTCCCCCGATCGGGATCGCGCAACGAAGACTTATTGCGTCTAACGAGCATTTAATGAAAGGAATCCACCGGAATGCGGGATAAGACTCTATAGGAGGGGCCGCGCCATGACCGCGGCCCAGGAGGCGTGAGATGGTTGATCTTTCAGATATCCAGGCGTTTTCCCGCCGGACCGGAGTCGATAACCGAGGCTTCGTCTTCCTTAGCGACAAGCAAGGCGCCGATGAGCTGGTAAACACCACCCTTCAGGCTTGGGACAAGCTGGAGACCTACGAGAAGGAAATCGACAAGGCCAAGCAGGATCTCTCCCTGGCGAAGGGCGCGTTGGGCGCGGCCCAGGCCAACCTGAGCGGCGCGCGCTCGCGCCTCGGCTCCCTGGAGGCGCAGCTGGCCGCGCTCGACGCCAAGACCGATCCGGACGGAAAGAAGGCCAACGCGCTGAAGGCCGCCATTTCCGGGGCCCGTTCCACGGTTTCGCAGGCGGAAAGTCAGGTTTCTTCGGCCCAGAGCCGCCTGGCTTCGGCGGAGTCGAAGCTCAGTCAGCTGGAAGGCGGGAAGCTCGGCTTTCAGCGGCAGCTCATGGACCGCCTGGGACTCGATTCCAGCCGCCTCACCCAGCAGGTCGACATTCGCGCGCAGCAGGACTGGTCGAACTTCCGACCGACCAACGCGCTCGAGGAGTGGGCCAAGGTCGTCAATACCGGGATGAGCCGGCGTGACGAGCGGGGCGAGGACGTCCTGAACGAGACCGTGACCGGCAAGGATGCGCTCGCGAGCTTCATGCGCTACGGCCAGTGGAACTTCAACCAGATGATCAAGGACTTCAGCGACAAGCTGCTCCGCGCCATCCAGCGCGCCGCGGCGGGCAAAGGCTTCTCCTTCACCGACAACTCCTGATCCGGTTCCCGTGGCGCAAGGCTCGCATGCCCTCTTCGGAGGCTTGCGAGCCTAGCGCTGTTTGGACGACGGCGAGCCGGCGGCTTCGCGGTCGGGAGTTCGGGGTAAACTAATAAGATGGGCGGGCGATCGCCCGCCAGGACGCAGTCACGATCGTGGATTCGACGAAGGAGATTGGAATGCAGACGAAACTCTTCGCGGGCCTGCTCACCGCGACCTTGACGGTCGGAGCGGCGCTTCCCGCTTTTGCCGCTGACGAGACCTTCCAGCTTTCTCAGGCGCGCAAACAGACCGTTCAATCGAATAACGACATGGACAGCGATACTCAGGAGATTCGCGCCCTGTTGGCAGGCGTCTCGTCGGTGATCCTGCCGGGCTTCGGCCAGTGGGTCTTCAACGAGCAGCGCCCCAAAGCCGTCATGCACCTGATCGGCGCCGTCGCGCTCTGGTGGATTCCGGCCGTGGTCCCCATTCCCAGCCCCTTGGATCGGCTCTACGTCGCCATCCCGACGCTCTTTCACCTCTACTCGGGCTACGATGCCTACCAGGGAGCCGGTGGCGAGATCAAGCTCGTGACCCAGCCGACGCTGACGGCCTGGAGCTTCGACGCGCAAGTGGCCGGCTTCGGCCAGGAGCCCGCGCTCGGACACCTGACGCTCGCCAGCACGCAGCTCTCGTACTAGACGATCTTCGTTGCTTCAGGTCAGCTTCGCTGCCTTACGCAACAGCCGCAGGCGCTGAAAAGGGGGCTCCGGCCAAGCCGGAGCCCCCTTTGGCGATCGTGGGCCTGCGAGCGCCTGCTACGAGGCGCTGGCTTTGAAGGATGACTTGGGATGGCTGCTGGCCTGCTTGGCGAGGAACTGCGCGAACGCATCGGCCGGCAACGGGCGGCTGAGGTAGTAGCCCTGGATCTCGTCGCAGTTCTCGGCTTGCAGGAAGGCCAGCTGCTCCTCGGTCTCCACGCCTTCCGCGACCACCCGCAGGCAAAGGCTGTGGGCCAGCGCGATGATGGCCTTGACGATGGCCGCGTCGTCCTGGTCGTTGGCCAGGTCTCGCACGAAGGAGCGGTCGATCTTCAGGGTCGAGAGCGGGAAGCGCTTCAGATAGCTCAGGGAGGAGTAGCCGGTTCCGAAGTCGTCGATCGAGAGCTGGATGCCCATGCCGTTCAGGCGGTTCAGCGTGACGGTGGTCGCCTCGACGTCCTCCATGAGGCTGCTCTCGGTAAGCTCGAGGTCGAGGTGATGCGGCAGGAGGCCGGTTTCGCTGAAGACGCGATCGACCATCGAGGCCAGATCCCGTTGCTTGAACGAGCGTCCGGAAAGGTTGACCGAGATCCGGATCGGCGGCAACCCCGCCATCTGCCAGGCCTTGTTTTGAAGGCACGCGGTCCTCAGCACCCATTCGGTGATCGGGATGATGAGGCCGGTTTCTTCGGCCAGCGGGATGAACGTGGCCGGGGGGACCATGCCCCACTCGGGATGCTGCCAGCGGGCGAGGGCTTCCGCACCCACGATGCGGCCCGTCGATAGGTCCAGCTGCGGCTGGTAGTGGAGGGTGAGCTCTCCGCGCTCCAGGGCCCGGCGCAGGCTGTTTTCCAGGGCGAGCCGCTCGGGGGCGGTGGCGTTCATCGTGGAGACGTAGAACTCGTAGCCGTTGCCCCGCTCCTTGGCCTGGTAGAGGGCCGCGTCCGCGTTCTTGAGCAAGTGGACGGCCTGCTCCCCGTCGTCCGGGAACATGCTGATGCCGATGCTGGTGCTGACGAAGAGCTCCTGGTCGCGGACCCGGATGGGCTTGGAGAGCGCCTCGAGGATGCTCTTGGCGATCTGGGCGACTTCCTCGGCGTCCGAGACGTCGCCCAGGACGATGGTGAACTCGTCGCCTCCGAGGCGGGCCACCGTGTCGGCGGTGCTCATGCAGCCCGCCAGACGCTCGGCGATGGCCATGAGCAAGAGGTCTCCGATGTCATGGCCGAGGGTATCGTTGATCAGCTTGAAGCGGTCGAGGTCGAGGAACATCACGGCGACTTGCCGCTGGGTGGCGCCGGCATGCTCGATCGCCTGGTTGAGCCGGTCCATGAAAAGCTGCTTGTTGGGAAGATCCGTGAGCGGGTCCGAGTAGGCCATCCGCTTGATGGTCTCCTCGGCGCGGCGGGTCTGGGTGATGACCTCGGAGAACATGAGGATGCCGCCGATTTCACCGGAGCTGTCGCGCCACGGCAGGATCTCGCCGCGCACCCAGTCGATGCGGCCGTCGGCGCGAACGAAGGGCTCTTCCTCGTTGCGCTCGCTCGCTCCCTGGAGGCAGCGCTGGTGCATGGCCTTCCAGTGGTCGGGAGACTCGGGGAAGACCTCGTAATGCGAGCGGCCGATCAGAGGCTGGTCGCCGAGCCGGAAATCCTCCCGCCAGCGCGGGGTCGCCATCAGATAGCGCATGTCGCGATCGAACATGGCGATCGCGGCCGGGGCATGCGCCATCAGCAGGCGGATCAGCTCCGCGAGTCGTTCGGCCCCATCCAAGGGCATCGGCTTGTCCATCATGTCATCGATGCTCGAAGGTTCCTCAGCGAATCCATGCTTTCCCTTGCCTTCCCGTCCTGGAGTTCCGACGCTCTCGGGGTTAGCACGAAAGGGCTAGCATACAAGGGTTAAACTACCCGGAAGCCCCCCCGCCGAAACCCGAATCGAAAACTGTAATCTCGCCGTAATCCTGCGATCATCTAGCCTTCGGGGGGGCTACCCCTACCATACCACGACCTCCGGGCCTGGAGCGCCCGTTCGGGAAGTCATCGTTTCTTAAAACGTTTTTCACTCCGGGATGCTAGCATGAGTAGGGTTGGCTGAATCATGAGCATGGGAACGTCCCCGCACCCAAAGGAGCGGTTCATGCGCTGTTTCTCCCGAGTGGCTTGCGCCGTCTTGCTGTCATCAAGCCTGCTCAGCCCCGCCTGGGCGGATGTCATGCCGGTCTCGCTGAAGCCTGCGGAACAGGCGATCGCCCGGAAGAACTACCAGGAAGCCCTCGAGGCCCTGGCCCCCTTGGCGCGCAACCAAAACGTCCTCCAGAGCGATCGCGGGCCCCGCGTCCTCCTCTTGCTCGGCGAATCCGCCGAGGCCTACGTCGAGCAGATCAACGCCCGCTGGCGCCAGCGCCGGCGCCTCGACCCCAAAAACCCCGAGTGGCTCGACTACCTCCGCCCCCGCCAGCACTGGGCCGCCAAACACCTGGGGACGTTCGCCTATTACGAACCGGGAGGACGTTACCGCTACCGCGGAGACGCTTACCGGATCTTCCTCAAGCAGTACCCCAAGCACGCCTTGGCCCATGAAGCCGCTTGGCGCCTCATCGCCTCCGACGAGATCGCCCCCAACGAGTGGGACCCGGATACCGGGCTCGCCCTGGAGGATGCCCGCCGCTACGAAAGCTTCATCCAGCAGTACCCGCGCTCCACCCATGTCCTCGCGGCGAAGCTCGCCATCGGCTGGGACTACCTCTACGCCTCGGGCATCATGTGGGGCCGTCCCAGCCATGCCGGCCATTACCAGAAGGGCCTCGCGACCCTGAGATCCATCGTCGCCCAGGCCCCCCACTCGAAAGAGGCGGATCAGGCGCGGATCCTCCTGAAACGCCACGCCCCGACCCCCAAGAACGCCTCCTGACGGGAGCGTCTACCGGGACGCCGGCCCTTCCCGGCGGCGTCCGGGATGTTTACAATGGGTAACAAGCGTCGCCCCATGCCACGCGAACGCGCTGCGCGCAGGGGCCCGACCGCAGGGGCCACATGAAACGATACAAGACGCTTTACTTCTTCGGAGCCGGAGCCAGTGCCGCCGAGGAACCCGCCGCCCCCACCAGCGCCGATCTCCTGCGAGGCGGCCTCTCCCGTCGTGCCGATCAGTACCTGACCTTGAGACGCTTCCTCGAAGGCTGGGGCTTCGCCGAGGGTCACGATCTCCCCTACATCGAGGAGCTGCTCTCGATCCTCGACAACTGCCTCTCGAAGGGAGAGCCCATCGCCCAGGCCTGGAGCCTTTCCGATCTGGCCAAGTGCCGGGAAGAGCTGGTCAGCTGCATCTATGATTTCATCGGCGACACCCTGGACGTCCAGACCAACGGCTCCAAGGAGCACAGCCTGTACCGGACGCTGCTCGCGCGCGCCCCGGCCGAGAGCACCAGCCTGATCTCGCTCAATTACGACCTCTTGCTGGATCATGCGCTCTTCCAGATGGGCCTCCAGCCGGATTACGCGCTCGATTTCTTCGACGGCCATCATGCGCCGCCGGCCCGCGGGACCCTGAAGCTGTACAAGCTCCATGGCTCCCTCAACTGGGGCTATTGCCCCTCTTGCTTCTCGACGGTCTTCACCCGGGATCGCCGCCTGCGCCCGGACGAGGTCTGTCCCACCTGCGAGGGGCCCATGCGGGTGCTCATCATTCCTCCGACGCCCCTGAAGGTGCCGCCCTCGCCGTTCCTTTCCGCGTTGTGGAAGAAAGCCGAGTGGGAGCTGGCCCAGGCGCAGGAGATCGTCTTCATTGGTTATTCGCTGAGCGAATCGGATGCCAACATCCGCTACCTGCTCTTCCGGGGCTTCTTCGGCTATGCGCCTAAGGTCACGGTCGTGCTCAAGCAGCCGACGGATGCCGCCTCTCCCGTCATGGGCCGCTACGAGCGCCTGTTCCCGGGGGGCGTCGAGTTTTTCTGCGCGGGCTTCGAGAACTACCTCCAGCGTTGAGCCTCAGTCCACGGCCTCGATCAGGGCGTCGATCAGGCGGTCCTGAAACTCCTGGACGGGCCTTGCCGAGCCCACGAACCCGTTGATCATGAGGGCGAAGGCCAATGGCTCCTTGCCCGGAATCAGCACGTAGCCGCAAAGGCTGCTCACACCGCTCATGGTGCCGGTCTTGGCCCATACGACGCCTTCCGCGCGCATGCCGCGCATGCGCGCGGCCAACGTGCCATCGACTCCCGCAACGGGCAACGAGGCCAGGAACACGGAAGCCTCGGGCATGCGGGCCGCCGCCAAGAGCAGGTCCGTCATCTGGGCCGGCGTCACGGCATCGTAGCGAGAGAGCCCCGACCCATCGGCCAGGCGGTATCGTCCCCGCTCCCAGCCGATCGCGTCGAGCGTCTCGGAGAGCGCGGCCATGCCCGCGGCATGGGAGCCGGTGGCCTGCGGCAGCCCCAGATGCCGGATCAGGGTCTCCGCGTAGAAGTTGTTCGAGGCCTTGTTGAGGTCCCGGACGATCTCCGAGACCGGAGCCGAGACGTGCCGGTAGAGGACCTGGGCTTCCACGGGCGCCGCCCCCACCCGAACCGTCCCGGCGAGCGTGATCCCGGCTTCTGCCAGGCGCTCGCGCAGCCGGAGGGCCACCCGTTGCTCCGGGGGCTCCGAGAGGCCCGAGGGCGCGTTGGCGTCGAGACTCAGGGCGCTCATGGGAGCCGCGAAGCCCGCGTCGAGATCGTCCCACATCCAGCCAGAAGGATGGCGCGGACCCTCGAAGAGGGTCGCGTCGGCGATCAGGTCCCCGACGATGCGCTTCACGCCGCGCTCCTGGAGCGCCATGACGAACGCGTCGAGGTCGCTGATACGAAGCGTCGGATCCCCGTAGCCCTTCAGCCAGACGTCGCCCGGCAGCTCCCCAAGCGTGACGTCGGTCGTGGCGAGCAATTCGGTCTTGAAGCGCGTTTCGGGGCCCAGATGGCGCAGGGCGGCGAAGGCGGTCGCCAGCTTGACGACCGAGGCCGGGGTGAAGAGCCTTTGGGGGTGATGCGCGTAGAGCACTTCGCCGGAGAGCCGGCGCACCTCGAGGCCGAGGTGGCTCTGCTTGGCGGCGGGCTCTGCGAGCAGGAGATCCAGCCGGTGGAACGGATCCTGGTGCGCCGCCGCCGGGCTCGCCCCGAGGGTGGCGCAAAGGGCGAGCATGGCCAGCGCGGCCCGCCAGCGCCCCGGCCGCCGGGAGCGGGGTGACGTTAGGCTTAGCGCCCGCGGCTGTTTCGAAAGGCCGCGCGAGAGTGCCGTGAAGCTGACGGTATCAGGGTGAACGTTCACTCTCGCGGTCCTGAGAAACGACGTTAGCTAGGGTTCGAGCGGCAAGGTGAACCAGAAGGTGCTTCCCTTTCCGAGCTCGCTACGGACCCCGATCGTGCCGCCGTGGGCTTCGATCAAGGCCTTGGCGATCGACAATCCGAGTCCCGTGCCGCCGACCTTGCGGGTCGAGCTCATGTCGGCTTGCTGGAAGCGCTGGAAGAGCTTGGGGAGGTCCGCCTCGGAGATGCCCTCGCCGACGTCAATTACCTCGGTCACCAGCTCGGGGGAGGCCTTGCCCTGGACGAAGGCCTTGATCTGGACCTTGCCGCCCTGCGGGCTGAACTTGATGGCATTGTCGACCAGGTTGGTGAGCACCTGGAGGATGCGCTGCGGATCGACGTGGACGGAGGCCGGGGCCGCGACGTCGGCCGTCAGCTCGACCCAGCGGTCATCCGCGAGAGGGCGCAAGGAGGCGACGACCTCTTCCACCAGGGGGGCGTAGGCGGTCGGCTCGCAGACCAGGCTGAGCTTGCCCGCTTGCAGGCGGCTCATGTCGAGCAGGTTGTTGACCAGCGAGAGCATGCGATCCGCGCCGGTGAGGATCTTGTGGATGTAGGATTGCTGGGTCTCGTTCAAGGGGCCGGGGACCTCGTCGTCGAGGATGCTGGCGAAGCCCGTGATGAAGTTGAGGGGGGTGCGCAGCTCATGGCTGATCACCGAGAGGAATTCGTCCTTGTAGCGATCGACGGCCCGCAACGCCTCATTGGCCTTGGAGAGCTCTTCCGATTGGCGCAGGATCTCGGCTTCGGCCAGCTTGCTCTCGGTGATGTCGAGGCATGCCCCGTAGACGTGGTGCGGATGGCCCGCCGCGTCGCAAACGACCTCCCCGCGGGTCTGAAGGTGGCGGATGGCCCCATCGGGCCTCTGGATGCGTTCGTCGTAGCTGAAGGCGCCCCCATGGGCCAGCGCGTGCTCGATGGCCGTGAGGACGCGCGGGCGATCCGCTTCCAGCACGCAGGCGAGGAAGGTCTCGAAGCTCGGGGTGAACGTCTCTGGCGCGCGGCCGTAAATGTGGTAGAGCTCTCCGGACCAGTGAAGCGATCTGGAGGTGGGATTCCATTCCCAGGAACCGAGCTGGGCCAAGCGCTGCGCCTGCGCGAGCAAGCGCTCCTGCTGCCGGAGTTCGAGGGTGCGCTCGGCAACCTCGGCCTCGATCCGCTCGTTATGCAGCCGCAACTCTTCGTTGAGCATCTCGAGCTCTTCGCGCTGGGTCTCGAGTTCTTCTTGCTGGCTCTGCAGCTCCTCGGTTTGCGCGGTCAGTTCCTCGTTGAGGGCCTGCAGCTCCTCGGCATGAGCCAAGGCGGTGCTACGCTCGACCTTCAGGCGGACGGCCTCCTCGCGAAGCCGGGTGGTGGCCTGGAAGGCCGCTTCCTTGACCTGCCGGTAGTAGTCGTCGAGGGCGTCGATCACGGCCATGACCGTGTCGATATCCGCCGTGAACTCCTTCAAGTAGCTCAGCATGGCCCGGCGCTGGGCCGCGTAGATCAAGACCAGATCCCGCGGGTCGACCTCTTCGACGGGGATCTCCGGAACCTCGCCGGCTTCCCAGCGGCGCAGTCCTTGGGCCGCGACTTCCAGGGCGTTGCCCTCGGCCAGCGAACCCAGGAACTGAGCCATGCCCTCGCGGGTGAGCGCCAAGAGCTGATCGTCGTCGAGATGGGCGAAAAGGGAGAGCAGCCGAACCCCGTACTCCCGGGTCAGGCGCAAGTTCTCCCGGGACACGGCATCGAGTTGATGGTCTCTGAGGTACGCCGCGAAAGCGCTGAGGCAATCATCCTGGCGGGTGGAAGCGATGGATTGCATTCGGTCGCCTGCTCTAACTCACATGACGGGTGGGCAATCCGAATTATACCTCAAGCCAAAGCCCGCATCGCCATGAGTCCCAAGAAGACCGATCCGACCCCCAGGATCAGACTCGCCAGGACGTAGCTCATGGCCAGCGCCGGCTTACCCGCCTGGACCAGGGCGACGGTCTCGTAGCCGAACGTGGAGAAGGTGGTGAACGCCCCGAGGAAGCCGATGACCCCCAAGAGCCGCAGTTCGCGGGAGAGGAAAGCCGTCGGGCCAGGCCCTCCCCCCATCGCCATGCCGATCAGCAGGCATCCGATGACGTTGATGGCCAGGGTGGCCCAGGGGAAGCCCGTGCCGAAAGCGCGCACGATGAGGATTCCCAGGGAATAGCGGCTGAGCGCCCCCAGGCCTCCCCCGATGCCGACGAGCAGGACGTCCTTCATGCTGACCTCGCTTTCCTTCATTAGCGAGTCTAGCGCTCGCTTGGC
Source organism: Candidatus Sericytochromatia bacterium (assembly GCA_036676495.1). GTDB lineage: Bacteria > Cyanobacteriota > Sericytochromatia > S15B-MN24 > UBA4093 > UBA4093. The sequence goes on along the minus strand of JAKFCT010000056.1, from coordinate 6,379 downwards.
CTCTGTCAAACCCCCTCCGCGCCGTGGTACGATGAGCCCGATTCGCCATGAACCCATTGCCCATTCACCCTCACGCGGAGACCATCCGCACGCAGCTCGCCTCCCGTAAGCGCCTGATCCTTTCCGCTCCCCCGGGGACGGGCAAGTCGACCCAGGTGCCGCAGTTCCTGCTGCCCGAGGCCTCCACCGCGGTCGTCCTTCAGCCCCGCCGGATCGCCGCGCGCTCCCTGGCCGCCCGGGTCGCCGCGGAGCGCGGGGAGCCCCTCGGCGAGACCGTCGGCTACCAGGTGCGCTTCGAGCGCAGCGTCTCGGAGCGGACCCGCCTGATCTTCGCCACCTACGGGGTCTTCTGGCAGCGGATCCAGCAGGAGCCTACCCTCCCCGGCGTCTCCCTGGTCATCCTCGACGAGTTCCACGAGCGGACCCTGGAGGCCGATGCCTGCCTCGCCTGGCTCAAGCGCCTCCAGGAAGGAGCGCGCCCCGACCTCTCCCTGGTCGTCATGTCGGCCACGCTCGAGGGAGCGGCGCTTTCGGAGTACCTGGATCAGCCGCCGTTCCTGGAAGTAGACGCGCGGGCGCATGAGGTGGCGATCGCCTACCAGTCTCCCCAGCCGCATGAACCCCTCTGGAGCCAGGCGGCGCGCGGCTTCCGTCACCTGCTCTCCGAGGGCCTCGACGGCTCTGTCCTTATCTTCATGCCGGGCGTCGGCGAGATTCGCCGTACGGTGGACGCGCTCGAGCCGATTTGCCGCGAGCGGGGTTTCCGCGTGCTCGAACTCAGCGGCTCCCAAACTCCCGAGGCGCAGCAGAAAGCCCTGTCCTTGCCGGCCTCCGAGCCCTGCGTGATCGTCTCCACCAACGTCGCCGAAACCTCTCTCACCATCCCCGGAGTGGTGGCCGTGATCGACTCCGGCCTGGCGCGCCATGCGGCCTACGATCCCCACCGCGACCTCGACACCCTGCACCTGGGCATGATCAGCCGGCAGAACGCGACCCAGCGCGCGGGTCGCGCCGGCCGCCTCGGCCCCGGCCGCTGCCTGCGGCTCTGGCCTCAGACCCATGAGAGCGCCATGCCCGAGGCGCTTGCGCCCGAGATCGGTCGCCTGGACCTTTCCCGGCTGGCGCTGGCGAGCGCGGCGCTGCCCGAACCCTTGCAATGGCTGGACCCGCCTCCCTCGGATCGCTGGGAGCGAACCGTCGAGCGCCTGCGTAGCCTGGAAGCCCTGGACGATGCGGGCGGCCTCACCTCGTTGGGATCGCGCTTGCTGCGATTCCCCTTGCCCCCGGCGCTGGCGCGCGTGCTCATGGCGGCCCGAGAGTCGGGCTGTGCGACGCTTGCGGCAGCGATGGTGGCGCTCCTGGAAGCCGCCGATCGCCGGTCGGTCGCGGATGAGGGCGACCTCTACCGGCTCGGAGTCGCCCTGGCTCAGGATCCCCGTGCCAAGACCTGGGGCCGCGAGGTCGGAGAGACGTTCCGTCAGATCCGGGACCTGGCGAGGCCGAGCGAGGCGGATCGCGCCCAGGCCGAGGCGGCCCTGGAGGCGGATTCCCCGGCCGATCGCGAGCGACGCCGGCAGGTCACCGCGGCCTGGCTCACGGCCTATGCGGATCGCCTCGCGGCCAAGCAGGACAAGGCTTTCCAGCTTGCGGACGGCCGCAAGGGCATGGTGACGTCCGGCGGGCAGCCCGGAGACCTGATCCTCGCCCTGGAGCTCCATGAGGTGGGCGGGGCCGGCCAGAGTCGCCAGGTCTCCATTCCCGTGTACCTCCCCTGCCTTGCCGACTGGGTCGGGCAAGGGGGCGCGCCCGAGGTCGTCTGCCTCTGGGATGCCCCGCGCCAGCGGGTCGTTCAAGAGCGCCACTGGCGGGTCGGCGGTCTGGTCGTACGCCGTGAGCCGCTCCCTCCGGCCGATTGGGACCGAGCCCAGGCCGAGGCCCTGCTGGTGTCGAAGCTGCTGGAGGGCGAGGTCGCGCTGGAGGCGCGTACCGAGGAAGTCGAGCAGTTGATCCGGCGGATTCGCCTGGCGGCGGAGGCATGGCCCGAGGCGGGACTCCCCGCGCTCGACGCGGAGGACTGGGAAATCCTTTACCATGAGCTGGCCTCCGGGAAGGCCGCGGCGAGCGAGATCCGCACGGAAGAGCTGGAGGGCGTGCTCCGGGAGTACGTGGGCTGGGCCGCCATGGCCCGGATCGACCGGGAGGCGCCCCGTCAGATGCTGCTTCCGAATGGGCGCAAGGCTCGCATCACCTACTTCGAGGGGGCGCCGCCCGAGCTATCCGCCCGTCTCGGCGACATGCTGGGCATGCAGGGGACGCTGAAACTCTACGAGGGCCGCGTTCCGGTGCTTTTTGATATCTTGGCGCCCAACTTCCGCACGGTCCAGAAGACCTTCGATCTGACCGGCTTCTGGCAGAACACCTATCCCGAGGTCAAGAAGGAATTGAAGCGGCGCTATCCGAAGCATCCGTGGCCTTAGCCGCAGCGCTGGCCTTAGCCGCGGCGCTGGCCTTAGCCTCGCCGAGCGGAGGCAGGCAGGCGTCATCGCCGTACCAGTTGCGGGCGATCGCCGCCAGCTGATCCAGGACGGGCGTCAGATCGCGCATGCGCTCGGTGATCCCGTAGGTCACCTGGGGAGGGATGGTGGGCTCGTACTCCCGGTAGATCAGCCCTTCCTCCTCGAGCATGCGCAGCCGCTCGGTCAGCACCTTGCTCGACACTCCCGTGATCTGCCGCTTGAGCGAGCCGAACCGGATTGGCCCATGCTGCCCCAGGATCCAGAGAATGTAGATGGTCCATGGCCCCGAGAGTAGGCGCATCAACATGCTCATCGGGCAATCGACGGCCTGGATTCGCTTCGCCATGGGAGCCTCCTCGGAGTGGTTTCGAAAGGGTACCGACTTTACTTTGGTGTCTACTTAGTTGCAGTATAATTGATAGGCCGACCTCATGTCGCTGTCGTTCATCTTAGAAAGGAACGTTTCATGCCGCAAGCTTTGGATTTGACCCGCGAAGTCCCGCGCAGCCCCTTCGATGCCCTCGGCGGCTACTTCTGGCTGCCCCGTCTGATCGACAAGACCCGCGCCCACTTCGCCGGCACCCGCGGCGAGTACGTGGCGTATCCCTGCGGTTCCGACCAGCGCTTCATCGCGTTCTACGGTCTCGACACCGAGGCGCTGGGCGAGCTGATCAAGTCCGGCGCGTCCGACACCGAGATCGTCACCTGGGTCAACGAGCGCGCGACGAAGCGCACGCCTGAAGAGGTCGCGGACTTCTACAAGGGCTGGGCCGCGGCTCCGACCGATCCGACCGTGGCCGCCTACTTCGCCGAAGCGCTCAAGCAGAGCGCGCCCGGCAAGAACTTCACGAGCTGGACCCAGCTCATCTGCTTCGAGGAGAACCATCCCTTCCCCGCCAACCTGGCGTAGGCGATCCCGCAACCGGCGAGGGGGCCCTTCGGGGCCCCTTCGTCGTATCCGGGCGCTAGGTCGCTGGCGAGGCCGGGATACGCCGGAACGCCTCGCCTGCCCGGTCGTCGAGCGTCCTGGAGCGCAGGACGACGACCGACTGTCCGTTCACGTGGTACGTCGAGGTGGTGATGCGGACTTCCTGGCCGTCCTCCGCCACGTCCTCGGGACTCTCCAGGAAGGTATCCACCACCCGGAACCACCCCCAGCCCGGAACCGACGGCAACTCGAACTCGAGCCCCTGGGCCTCCATGTTGATCATGACGTGGAGGTCGTCGTCGGCCTCGCCCATGGTGAAGGCCAGGACTCCCGAAAGGGGGTCGTCCATGCCGGGGGCGTCCAGCCGGCAGCCGTGCCAGGCGATGTCCGGCAGGCCCCGGGCATTGCGCTCCCCGGTGAAGAAGCGGCGCCGGGTGAAGCCGCCATGCTCCTTGCGGAACGCGATCAGCTTCCGGGTGAAGCGCAGGACGTCCGCATGGCGTTCCAGCAAGCTCCAGTCGAGCCAGCTCAGGGGCGAGTCCTGGCAGTAGGCATTGTTGTTTCCCTGCTGGGTGCGCCGGACCTCGTCTCCGCTGAGCAGCATCGGCACTCCCTGGCTGAGCATGAGGACGGCCAGGAAGTTCTTGACCTGCCGGTTGCGCAGCCGCGAGAGCGCGGGATCGACGCTGGGGCCTTCCCAGCCGTAATTCGCGCTGTAGTTGTCGTTCGCCCCGTCCCGGTTTCCCTCTCCGTTGGCGAGGTTCTGCTTCTCGGAGTAGGTGACCAGGTCGTTGAGGGTGAAGCCGTCGTGACACGTCACGAAGTTGATGCTGTTGATGGGGAACCGCTTGCTTGCCTGGTAGATGTCGGCGCTGCCGGCGATCCGGGAGGCGACCTTGCTCACGAGGCCGCGTTCGCCGCGGATGAAGCGGCGGACGTCGTCGCGGTAATGCCCGTTCCATTCGGCCCAGCGCTTCCCGGGGAAGTAGCCGACCTGGTAGAGGCCGGCCGCGTCCCAGGCCTCGGTGATGATCTTGGTGCGCGAGAAGGCGTCCGAAAGCTCGATGTTCCAGACGACGGGCGGGTTGACCAGCGGGTGGCCGTCCTCCCCGCGCGTCAGGATCGCGCCCTCGTCGAAGCGGAAGCCGTCGACGTGCATCTCCTGCACCCAGAACGTCAGGCAGTCCATGATGAACTTCCCCACGATCGGGTGGTTGCAGTTGAGGGTGTTGCCGCAGCCCGAGTAATCCAGGTACTCGCGCCGATCCTCCGGGTTGAGGTGGTAGTAGACGGCGTTGTCGAAGCCCTTGAAGCTGAGGATCGGGCCGTTCGCGTCGCCCTCGGTCGTGTGGTTGAAGACCACGTCGAGGATCACCTCGATGCCGGCCCGGTGGAGGGCCTTGACCATGTCCCGGAACTCCCGGATGGGGTCTGAGACGGCGTAGCCGCCGTGAGGCGTGAAGTAGCTGACCGTGCTGTAGCCCCAGTAGTTGCTGAGCGGCGCCCCGGTGAAGGGATCGTGGCGGGAGACCTCGCTGGGATCGAAGGCGAAGACGGGAAGCAGTTCGACGGCGGTCACCCCGAGCTCCAGGAGGTAAGGGATCTTCGATATGACTCCGAGGAAGGTGCCGGGGTGCCGGACGCCCGAGCTGGGGGAGCGGGTGAAGCCGCCGACGTGGAGCTCGTAGATGACGGTTTCGCGCATGGGGCGTGCGAGGGGGCGATCGCCCTCCCAGTCGTAGCCGGAGGTCTCCGTCACGACGCTGCGCATGGCGCATGTCAGGCCGTCCTCGCCGGCCAGGGTCCGCGCGCGATCCCAGAGGGCCGTGGAGAGCCCGCGGGCGTAAGGGTCGATCAGCAGCCTGCGGGGATCGAAGCGGTGGCCGTTCTCGGGCTCCTGGGGGCCCTCCACGCGGTAGGCGTAGAGCATGCCGGGACGCAAGCCGCGCAGGTACAGGTGCCAGAAGTAGAACGTCTTGTGGTTCAGCGGATCCAGCGGGATCTCGAGGAGGGGGACCGTGCTCTCGGGATCGTCGAAGAGCAGGAAGGTGACGGCCGTGGCGTTCTGCGAGAACAGGGAGAAGTTGACGCCGTCCGCGTCCGGGGTCGCTCCCAGGGGGCTGAAGTGCCCGGGCTCGAGCTGAAACCGGGTGGACGGCAGGGTCGGCGTCCTTGGGGCGGCGGGAGTCGGCATGGGAAGCTCCGGGGGGTGAGGGCTCCATCCTCAAGCCTAGCAGTTCCCGCGCGCCGGGCGTCCGTAGACAACACGGAACCCGGGACCGAGGTCGGTCCCGGGTTCCGTGGGGGGCCTTAGCGGCGGGGGGGTGCGGAGGCCGCGGCCGGAACGGTCAGGCTCTTGGCATGCTTGGTGAGCTTGAAGTAGGAGACCGCCCGCGCGAGGTCCCGGGCCTTGCGATCGACGTCGCGCGAGAGCCCGCTGATGCTCTCGATGGCCGGAATCGCGCGATCCCCGGCCTGGCGCTGCTCGCGCGTCGCCGCGGCCACCTCCTGGGTGATCGTCGCGATGGTCTCCACGGCCATGACGATCTGCTCGGAGCCCTTGGATTGCTCCTGGGTCGCTCCCATCACCGAGCGCGTCAGCTGGTTCATGGAGGTCACGGCGTCGGCAATCTGGGCCGCGGCACGGCTTTGCTCCTGGGTGGCCTGGCGAATCTGGCCCATGAGGGTCGAGACCTGCGAAACCGAGGTGACGATGTCGCGGAGGGATTCACCGGCCTTCTGCGCGAGGCCGGTGCCCTCGTCGATGGCCTTCGCGCCTTGCTTCGTGCTGCTGACCGCTTGCTCGGTCTCTTTCTGGATGCCCTTGATGAGGGTCGCGATCTCGCCGGTGGCCTTGGCGGAGCGCTCGGCCAGCTTGCGGACCTCGTCGGCGACCACCGCGAAGCCGCGGCCGTGCTCGCCGGCCCGCGCCGCC
>JAKFCT010000055.1:0-7646 GCA_036676495.1 Candidatus Sericytochromatia bacterium | reverse complement strand
TCAAGCACGGCGTGATCAGCAAATAGGGCCCGAGGCTCAGGGGCCGGCCACCAACCGGCCTCACACGGGCACACGGCAGCATCGGCGAGACGACCCGCCGCATACCTCACCAGTTTGTAACTAACAGTTTATATCGGATTGTAAACAGGAGTCAAGGAGGTCCCCCATGCGCTCACCCATAAGCTACTGCAGCTCCTGCAACGCCCGGATCTTCTGGGCTAAGACCGGCAGCGACAAGGCGATCCCGCTCGACCTTTCCAGCGTCCCCAAGGCGGATCACGGCAAGCTCTCGCTCCGTTACAGCGCGGTCGAGGGTCACGTCGTGCACTTCACCACCTGCACCAAGCCCCAGCGGAAGCGGGGTGCCTGATGATCTGCACTACCTGCCATGGCGAAGGCTACTTGATCTTCAGGGACGAGGATCCTGATCGGGTCCTCGACGGCGAGGTCTGCGCTACGTGCGGTGGCGAAGGCGCGGTATCCGAAGCCCCCGAGTTCGACGGCGTGGGGTGCGCGTGATGAAAAGTACCTTTGGCTTTGACTCGCTCGGCCGTCCCGCGCCTGTCCACTTCAAGAACGTAGAGCTTGGCCTAGAAATCGAGGTCCGGCCCGATTACACCTGGGACGTCTATCGCCTGGACGATCCCTTGCGGACGCCGCTCGACAAGTCGGTGGTTCCGGCTGATGTGCGGCTCATCGTGGAGCGTGGGTTGGCCATGGGGAGGGGGGCGCGATGATCCTCCCGGTCGCTGGCCACGCGCCCTACTACCAGGCCCCCGGCGTCGCCATTTACAAGGGCGACTGCCGGGAGGTCATGTCCGGTATTGCCGGCGGATCGGCGTCCCTCGTCTGGTCGGATCCGCCCTACAACCTCTCCGACGAGGAGAACCAGGGCATGGCCCGCGAGGCTCGGCCGCATTCGCCGATCGCCGGCGACAAGGGCGAGTGGGATCGGATGGATCCCGAGATGTTCGAGGGGCTGATCACGGGCTACCTCGACCAATCGTGGCGCGTCCTCCGGCCGGGCGGGACGATCATCGTCTGCTGCTCGCACCACGAGGAGGACAACTTCAAGCGCTGGCTCGGCGAGCGGTTCGAAATCATGAACCGCATCATCTGGTGGAAGCCTAACCCGTCGCCGCTCTTCGTGAAAAATCGGCTCGTCTGGAGCCACGAGTACCTCTTCGTCGCGCGCAAGCCTGGGCGCAAGAACACGGTCAACTGGGACCTCTACCCCTACACCGAGATGCATGACGTCTGGAAGGGCCCCCTCTGCCAAGGGCGTGAGCGTCTCAAGGAGCCTTACATCGACGAGGAGGGCAAACAGCGCTGGCGGAGCATCCACCCGACGCAAAAGCCGCTCTGGCTCGCCGAGAAGGCCATCCGCATCTACAGCAACCCTGACGACTTGGTCGTGGATCCCTTCGCAGGGGTCCTCACCGGGCCTGACGCCGCCCAGCGCCACGGCCGCCGCGTGATCGGCATCGAGCTGGACCTCGAGAACAAGTACCTCCCCGCAGGAATTCCGCGCCTGAAAGGGTAAGCCCATGAACCGTTACGTCTTCAGCTACACGAGCAAAATCGAGCACCTGGCCGAGGGTCTGATCACGCCTGGCGAGTACGTCGTCTTCGACGTGCTCTTCCACGTGGCTGGCTGGAGCGCGGGGCGGCCTGATTACGCGCGGGTGCCGAAGAACGTCACCCTGCTGCACCGCGAGTACTTCACGAGCAAGGCGACCGGGAAAGCGGTCTGGACGCGCCAGGGCCTCGCCAAGCTCATCAAGTCGTTGGTGGCCAAGGGGTATCTCGTCGAGGAGGACGCTTGGTACTTCTTGCCCACCTACGAGAAGTGGCAGAAGCAGATCCCGGAGGCTCTCCGGAATGGAGGATCTCGGCCCAAGAGGACCGCAACTCCAGTTGCACCCTTAGCGGATGACGCTCAAGAAATCGCAACTCCAGTTGCTAATTCTTTAGTCGAGGGGACTCAGGAAAACGCAACTACAGTTGCGATTGAGGGCGAAGGATCGCAACTACAGTTGCACCCGATCGCAACTACAGTTGCGGAAATAGCAACCCCAGTTGCGATCAGCGCAACTACAGTTGCGATCGACAGGCCCGAAAGCGGCACAGCGAGCACGTCTCCCGCTCCCTCATACATGATCATGCAATCAAGCAATATACATACACCACCACCCCCCGCGCATGCGCGTGCGCATGAGGGAGGTTTCTCCGAGGATCCCCTCGTCGCTCGGATCGTTCGCACCCTCGAGGAGTACGCGTTCGTCCTCGCCCCCATCCAGGTGCAGGAGATCGCCGACGAGCTCGATGACCCACCGGCCCTCCTCCGGGATAACCCCGCGGCATGGTGCGACTGGATCTGCCTGGCCATCAAGGAGGCTGCAGACAACGGCGTGCGGCACGTGCGCTATGTGTCCCGCGTCATCCAGTCGAGCCGCGAGAAGCAGGCTCCGCCAGGATCTGCTCGTCCCGCTGAGAAGCCTGCACGCGCAGCGGCAGCGCCCAGGGCGATCGGTGGTGCCGAGGCGACCGCTGAGCAGCCGGCAAAGTCCTGGAGTCACGCCTACGAGACCGCCCGCCTGAGCTATTACGCCAAGCGCGTGGCCAGCGAGTTCCCTGGTTGGAACGGCGCCAAGGGCGTGGAGAACAAGCGCCTGCGCGAGGGTGCCCACGACGCCGACTTCCATCGCCTGATCCGCTCGGAGGCCGCAGAACTCGCGAGAAAGCTTGCCGAGTGCCACCCGCAGCAGCGCCGCTACTACGAAACCCAGCACCCGCTGGCAGAACTTGCCGCCGAGCTGGACGAGCACGAAAGGGGCGTCTCCTGATGGCCAAGCAGCACGATTCCACCAAATTCGACCGCCTGGACGGCCACGAATGGCAGGTCGCAACCCAGCGCGAAGTGGTCGAACGCTACCGCCGCATCGTCAGGGGAGCAGAACCCGGACCCGCCCGGGAGTTCCTAGTGGCCGACCTCGCAGCCCAAGAGCAGCTCCTCGCAGAGCTCATGAGCCCGCCGAATAACGGCGGAGAGAGAGGGGGTGAGGCTCTCGCCAAGACGGCTTAGCGAGCCGGCCAAACCCAACCCCGATTCCCAGGATGCCCGCCAGGGCAGCATGTCAAACACTTGTTCGAAAAGGAGACCCAAACCCATGTCCGACACCATCGTCCCCGAAGTGAAGCTCGACAACCTGCAGGCCGAGTTGATCACCTACGCCGCGAAGACGGTCGCGAGCGGCCCCGTCCTGAGGCTCACGATCGATGTGCCCATCAACCACCGGATCAACTGGGACTCGCTCTCGAAGCTCTTGCGCCGCGCGTCGCGCCTCACTCTGCTCAGCGACCAGTCGCCGCTCCCCGTGAAGGCCCCCAGCGCTGCCGGCGGAGAGTCCCCCGTCGCCGCCGGCCAGCTCTCGATCACCGACATCAACGCCGACGTCCGGCCGGACCACCAGGAGCCGGTCAAGTACTCCCTCCTGCTGCTGGAGCTGCCGACCGACGAGAAGCAGCTCAAGGCCGCGAAGAAGATGCTCCGCAAGCAGACCGGCTTGAAGGCCGCGGATCTCGACCTGGAGCTTCAGGGCCTCTCGCCCAAGACCCCGTACCTCGTCATCGAGGGCGGGAACGAGCCCTACGTCATCGAGGCTAAGCTCGAGATGGAGCGCCACGGCATGGTCGTCTCGATGGTCGCCTGGGCTCAGGCTGGCCAGATCTCGGAGACCCCGGCGGAAGTCGCGCCCGAGACCGGCACGGCCGCCAAGGTCACGATCGACCAGCTCGCCGTCGGCAGCCAGTGGCTGCTCAAGGGGATCGGCACCCAGGTCCGGATCCACAACATCAACGGGGAGCGGGTCTACTTCCACTCGCTCTACGCGCTGTACTCGGCCCTGCCCGCTTGGGTCTTCGCCGCGGCCGTCATGCCGGCGGAACCGCTGGCCGACCTCGAGGCCGTCGACCTGGCCAAGTGGGAGAACGCCGAGGTCAAGCCGGTGACGCTGGACCCCGAGACGGATGCGCGCCTGCAGGAGCCCTGGCTGATGCCGGTGGTCGAGCTGCCGATGGATGCCCGTGTCGAGTACCAGGGCAAGCGCTGGGTGATCGCGGACGTGGCGATTCAGGACGGCAAGCCGGTGGCAATCCTGGATGGCGCCAGCGGCGAAGTTGCAATCGAGATCAGCGAGCTCGTCGAGCCCCAGGAAAGCTACCTCCTCTCGCCGCTCGTCTTCCACGCCCTGGGCGAGATCGCCCAGCCGGAGGCTACGGCCGAAACGGAGGCTCCCGCCGAGACGGACCCTTCGCAGATCACCACTGCCTCGGATGGTGGTGAGCAGGGCGGCGCCGAAGCGGCGGACGTGAAGTGCGTCGTCTGCCTGCGTCTCTTCGCGCTGGAGACCAGCACGAGCCCCAACACCTGCAGCGTCTGCCTGAACACGGTGGGCGGCACCGCGCGGCCGGTCGCGCTCGAAGGCGGCGAGACTGAGCCGGCCGACGACCAGGAGGCAGCGTAGATGGACTTGATGGAGCAAGCCCAGCGGCAGGCCAAGGCCATCCTCGGCATCGGCGTTCCCAAGCGGGTCTTCGTCTGCTCGCCTCTTCGGGGCGACTACGAGGCCAACACCGAGCGGGCCCGCCGGTTCTGCCGGATGGTGATGGCTGCGGGGCACGTGCCGTATGCGCCGCACCTGCTCTTCCCGCAGTTCATGGACGACACCAAGCCGAAGGAGCGCGAAATCGGGATCCTGATGGGGCTCTTCGAACTCGCCAAGTGTGACGAGCTCTGGGCCTTCATCCCAGCCACCGGCCCCTCCGAGGGCATGGCGCAGGAGATCGCCTACGCCGAGCAGCTCGGAATCCCCGTCATCCGGATCCCGACGGACGTCACCCACCCGTAGACAGATCGAGGGCGCGGTCAGATTGAGCCCCGGCCGCGCCCCGGTCCCCTTGGAGGACAAGCCCATGAAAGCACAGACGACGCAACAAGTGATTCTCCAGGCGATCGCCATTGAGCGCGATCGCCAAGACGAGAAGTGGGGAGCCGACCGCACGCTCCCTTGGGGCGATTGGTCGCTCATTCTCGGTGAAGAAGTCGGCGAGCTTCAGCGCGCCATGCTGGAGAGTCGGTTCGCGGAGAACCAGATCGCTGCCCTCGACCACATCATCACCGAGGCCGTCCAGGTCGCGGCCGTCGCGGTCGCCCTGGTTGAGGACGCGCGCCGCCGCATCGAGGGCGCGCCTGGAGTGGAGGACGTCGCACGATGAGCTTCACTCCCAACGCCCTCCGCCTCACCGATCACCCGAAGCTCCTTGAGCGCGCCGTCGCCGACTTCCGCCAGGTCGTGATGGCCGAGGCCGTCAGCATGGCCCGGTACGGCGACGAGTCCACCGTCTACCGCTGGCGCAGCTGGGCCGATGCCCTGGCCACCTCCATCCAGTGGACCTCCGAGGATGGCCGCAAGGCCTTCGCGGATCGGCTGGCCGGCGTCATCCAGGAGGCCCAGGTCCTCCGCGAGCAGGCGATCGCCGGGGGAGGTGCGGCATGAGCTGGATCCTGATTGCAGGCGCCGCGCTCGCCATGCTGCTCATCGCGATCGGCATCGTCGTCTACCTGGTGCTGCTCGACGCGTTCCCGCCCGAGCGGACGGAGGGCTAGCCGATGGGAGCCTACGTCAACCGTTCCGGCCAGCAGATGCTGGCGATGCTGGCCTACCAGCAAGACCTCCGGAAGATCGTTGCCTCGCTCGTCCCGGTGGTGCTTCAGGTGGAGACCCCCGAGGCGGCCCAGGCTATCCGAGAGGCGGTGCAGGCATGAGCCGGAAGCCCAGGAAGCCAACCAAGATCGATCTGCAGGCCATGGCCGCCCCCAAGCGCAACTGGACGGCCGCCGAGGATGACGTCCTCTTCGATTGGTACGGCCTCGAAAAGCCCGCGGCTCTGCAGCGTCGGATCCTCCGGGAGACTGGCAGTCCTCGCAGCATCGCCGCGATCATCGTCCGCGCCGGCGCCCTGAATCTCGACCATCGCACGGCATCCGGCTACCTGACGGTCAAGGAGGCGGCGGCGGAGCTTGGGATCAGCGTCCACGTCATCCACCACCGGGTGAGGACCGGATCCATCAAGTACAAGGGGCGAGGAAAGGCCGGCTTGCTCTCCGACGAGACGATGGAGCAGCTCCGCAAGGAGTTCCCGCCGGCGCCTGCCAAGAGCATGTCCAAGACCCAGGCCATGCGTGCGCTGGGCTACTCGGAGACCCACTTCACTCGGCTACTGGTGGCTGGGGTTATCCGGGGCGTCCGTCGTGGGGAGCGCTGGTACGTCGATGCTGAGCACGTCGAGCAGCTCGTCGCGGAGTTCAAGCGAGAAGGCGTGACCCGCCGGGAGTGGGGAGACCTCCCTCACCTGGAGGCAGAACGAGCAAAGGCCCGGGCGTACTCGATCGGCAAGCGCCGCCAGCGTCGGCACGAGGATCGCGCGATCCGCTACTACACCCAGAGCGAGGCGCGCCGGGTCCTCGGTATCGGCCGAGACGAAATGCGGCGACTCCTCGAGGCGGGAGCCGTCAGAGGCAAGCGGGAGAACGGCCTCTGGCTTGCCGAGCGCGCGCACGTCGACGAGCTCGCACAGCAGAAGCGGGAGGTGGGGGCATGAGCTACCGCCGTCGGTACCGCCCCCAGATCCGCTCCTCTTCGCTGCGCCAGCCAATCCAGTACACGAGGATCGCGAGCAGCACGCCCATAGCGATAAAGCCCCACGGCAACCAGGTCGGCAGGAAGGGCCAGAGACGCCGGGCCGAAGTCCCAAGCATCTGGGAAAAGGCGGCGAAGACCGCGAAGAAAGCCAGCACGCGGATTGCCCAGAAAAACGGTTGCATGTACACGACCTTTATCCCCCTCATATCACACACCTACCAACGTCATACCCGGAGGCAGCCATGACCCGCGTTATCGGAATCGACCAGTCCAGCGCCAGCACGGGAATCTTCAGCACCTTCACCGGCCGGGGCGAGACCATCAAGGGCGAGGGCCTTTCCGGCCCCGCCCGCCTCGACCGGATCGAGACCAAGGTCCGCCAGGTCCTCGATGCCGAGCGCCCGGCCCTCGTCGTCCTGGAGGGCTACGCCTTTGGCACGCAGTACTCGCGCGAGCAGATGGGCGAAGTCGGGGGCGTCGTCCGCCTCGCCATCTTCCGGGCAGGGTACGAGGCGCGGATGCTCGTCGTCCCGCCCAGCACTCTCAAGAACTTCGCCACCGGCAACCCGAAGGCCAAGAAGCCGGAGATGATCGCCGCGGCGCGCGCCAAGGATCCGGAGGCATGGATCCGCGACGAGCACCAGGCAGACGCCTTCTGGCTGGCCAAGGTGGGCGAGTTCCTGCACGTGCCGGCGGCCCGCTGGGAGGCCTGGGGCGCGACCCTGGAGCAGGTGCAGATCCGGCGCGAGCTGCTGGAGAAGCGGACAGAGGGAGGTGGGCGGTGAAGCGAGCGAAGAAACGACATGAGACCGAGCGCAAGGCCCTCTCGCTGAGCAACGGCGGTTGCCCTCGGTGTCGGATGATCTCCTCCGTCCTGATCCTTCGGGCCGGCCGCGACGTCGCCGCGGCGGAGGGCTGGGTGGAGGTCCGGTGCGTCCGGTG
>JAKFCT010000054.1:0-10114 GCA_036676495.1 Candidatus Sericytochromatia bacterium | reverse complement strand
GCAGATTACCTACGTGTTACTCACCCGTCCGCCACTCGACCCGAAGGTCTCGTTCGACTTGCATGTGTTAAGCACGCCGCCAGCGTTCGTCCTGAGCCAGGATCAAACTCTCCGTAAAGAGTTTTTCGACACCATTTTGCTCGTGGCAAGGTGGCGTCAATCCTTTGGCTCGACTTATTTCTCTTGACGAGATATCGTCTTGCCTAATTTCTTAAACAAGCCGCACTCACGTCTGGCTTCTCGCTATCCAGTTGTCAAGGTCCTTCTTACCGCCCCGAAGCGCCTCAGCGGCACCCGGTGCAGATTTCCTACTCTACCGCAGCGCTCCCGCTGTGTCAAGGCCTTCTTAAAAACGAGTTTTGTTTTCGTTAAGGCCCTGGGGCAAAAAGGAGCCGCAGCGGCTCTCGCTCACTGCGACAAGAGCTATCCTAACTCCACCGCTCGGCCGGAGTCAACACCTTTTCTCGATTTCCCCGGCGAAAGGAGGCGAAAACCCCGATCGTTGACTCCTTAGAGGAAGATGGGGTATCATTCCAGATCTATTTTGTTGAATGGATATTCTATAATTTGACCAACTCAACCTCGGCTAGTCGCCCTCTCAAAGGGAGGGGTGCGATCTGGCCCCAATTCTGTCTGGATTCGGAAAAACACACTTAAGGGTGGTGCCAATGCCTCAGAACGCCGGTGAAAGGGTAAACGTCTACCCTGGCTCTTCTTCGCTCTCCGCCTCGCTTCCCGATCTGATCGAGATCCAAAAGCAGTCCTTCAAATGGTTCCTGGACGAAGGCTTGAGAGAAGAGCTGCTCTCCTTCTCGCCGATCGTCGACTACTCGAACCGTCTCGAGCTTCACTTCCTGACCAATTATACCCTGGGAGAGCCCAAGTATACCGTCGAGGAATGTCGCGCCCGGGATGCCACGTTCTCCAAGCCGCTCCGCATTCCCGTCCGCCTCATCACCAAGGAGACCGGCGAAGTCAAGGAGCAGGAGATCTTCATCGGCGAACTGCCGGTCATGACCGAGAACGGCACCTTCATCATCAACGGTGCCGAGCGCGTCATCGTCTCCCAGATCGTGCGCTCCCCGGGAGTGTACTTCAAGCGCGAGACCGACCCCTCGGGTAAGAAGACCTACTCGGCCACCATCATCCCCAACCGGGGTGCCTGGCTGAAGCTGGAAACCGACGTCAACGATCTCATCTACGTCCGCATCGACAAGACCCGCAAGCTGCTGGCCACCGTCCTGCTGCGCGCGATGGGCTACCAGAACCAGGAGATGCTGGATCTCTTCCGTCAGCGCGAGTACCTCCAGAAGACCCTCGAGGCGGACAAGACCCAGACCGTCGAGGACGCCCTCATCGAGGTCTACAAGAAGCTCCGCCCCGGCGACATGCCCTCCGTCGAGGGGGGTCGTTCGGTGCTGTTCTCCCGCTTCTTCGACCCCAAGCGCTACGACCTCGGTCGCGTGGGCCGCTACAAGATGAACAAGAAGCTGGGCATCTCCGTGCCCCAGGCCGAGCGCGTGCTCGTCAAGGAGGACATCGTCGCCTCCATCGACTACCTGATCAACCTCACCCATGACATCGGCACGGTGGACGACATCGACCACCTCGGCAACCGCCGCATCCGCTCCGTGGGAGAATTGCTCCAGAACCAGTTCCGCGTGGGTCTCACCCGCCTGGAGCGGATCATCCGCGAGCGCATGACCATTCAGGAAGCCGATACCCTGACCCCGCAGAACCTCGTGAACGCCAAGCCCCTCGTGGCCGCGATCAAGGAGTTCTTCGGCTCCTCGCAGCTCTCGCAGTTCATGGACCAGACCAACCCCCTGGCCGAGCTCACCCACAAGCGCCGCCTCTCCACCCTGGGGCCTGGCGGCTTGAGCCGTGAGCGCGCGGGCTTCGCGGTCCGCGACATCCACCCCACCCACTACGGCCGCATCTGCCCCATCGAGACGCCCGAAGGCCCGAACGCCGGTCTGATCGGCTCGATGTCCACCTATGCCCGCGTCAACGACTACGGCTTCCTCGAGACCCCCTACCGGCGGGTCCTCGGCGGCAAGGTCTCGGACGAGATCGTCTACCTGACCGCCGACGAGGAGGACGACTACCGCGTCGCTCCTGGCGACGTGAAGCTCAACGCCGACAAGACCTTCGCCGAGAAGCAGGTTCCGGTTCGCTTCAAGAGCGAGTTCCTGGAGGCCGAGCCCAACCAGGTCGACCTCGTGGGCGTGAGCCCGGTCCAGATCGTCTCGGTCGCCGCCGCGATGATCCCCTTCCTCGAGCATGACGACGCCAACCGCGCCCTGATGGGTTCGAACATGCAGCGTCAGGCCGTGCCCCTCCTCAAGGCCGAGCGGCCGCGGGTCGGCACCGGCATCGAGGATCGCGTGGCCCAGGACTCGGGCATGGTGACCAAGGCGCTGAAGCCCGGCACCGTGACGCGCGTCTCGGCCACCGAGGTCGTGATCGCCGAGGACGAGGGCAAGAACCGCACCTACAAGCTCCTCAAGTACCTGCGCTCCAACCAGGACACCTGCATCAACCAGCGCCCCATCGTCCGGAAGGGCGATCGCGTCGTGGCCGGCCAGCCCCTCGCGGACGGCGCCGCCACCCAGTACGGTGAAATGGCCCTCGGCCGCAACATCACCGTCGCGTTCATGCCCTGGGAAGGCTACAACTACGAGGACGCCATCCTCCTCAGCCGCCGCCTCGTGCAGGACGACGTCTTCACCTCGATCCACATCGAGAAGTACGAGATCGAAGCCCGCGCCACCAAGCTCGGCAACGAGGAGATCACCCGCGAGATCCCCAACGTCGGCGAGGATGCCCTCAAGGACCTCGACGAGCGCGGCATCATCCGGATCGGCGCCGAGGTCGAGCCCGACGACATCCTGGTCGGGAAGGTCACGCCCAAGGGCGAGTCCGAGCACCCCCCCGAGGAGAAGCTGCTGCGCGCCATCTTCGGTGAGAAGGCCCGCGACGTCCGCGACACCTCCCTGCGGGTTCCGCACGGCGAGAAGGGCTGGATCGTCGACGTGAAGGTCTTCTCCCGCGAGAAGAACGACGAGCTGCCGCCCGGCGTCAACATGGTCGTGCGCGTCTACATCGCGCAGAAGCGCAAGATCTCGGTGGGCGACAAGATCGCCGGCCGCCACGGCAACAAGGGTATCGTCGCCAAGATCCTGCCGGTCGAGGACATGCCCTACCTGCCCGACGGCACGCCCGTCGACGTCGTCCTCAACCCGCTGGGCGTCCCGTCCCGTATGAACGTCGGCCAGACCTACGAGACCATCCTCGGTCGCGCGGCGGAACTGCTGGACACGCACTTCGCGGTGCCGCCCTTCGACGAGATGTTCGGCGAGACGGCTTCGGACGACCTCTTGCGCGAGAAGCTGCAGGAAGCCCGCGAGAAGTCCGGCTTCGACTGGCTGACCGACACCGGCAAGGTCCGGCTCTACGACGGCCGCACCGGCGACGCCTTCGATCGCCCGGTCACCGTCGGCACCATCTACATGATGAAGCTGGTCCACCTGGTCGACGACAAGATCCACGCCCGCTCGACCGGCCCGTACTCGCTCGTCACCCAGCAGCCGCTGGGCGGTAAGGCGCAGTTCGGCGGTCAGCGCTTCGGAGAAATGGAAGTCTGGGCCCTGGAAGCGTACGGCGCCGCCTACACCCTCCAGGAGATCCTGACCATCAAGTCGGACGACGTCCCCGGCCGCGCCAAGGCCTACGAGGCGATCGTCAAGGGCAAGAACCTGTCGCGGCCCGGCATCCCCGAGTCGTTCAAGGTCCTCATCCGCGAGCTGCAGAGCCTCTGCCTCGACATCCACGTCGCCACCGCGGAAGGCACGGAGATCGAACTCTTCGAGGAAGAGGAAGAGCCCCGTCAGCGCCTGCGCACCCAGCTCCTCAAACCGATCCTCTCCGAGGGCATCGGCCTGGAGACCCCCTAAAGGGTCATGGGCTCTCACTTCCGGGTGAGAGCCCACCAGCCCTCCTCAAAGGATCGGACCCCCTTCGGGGGCTAGGCAATGATTAAGGAGTAAACTCACACGATGAGTGAGAAGTTTGATTACATCAAGGTCGGCATCGCGAGCCCGGAGCGCATCCTCTCCTGGTCGCGCGGTGAGGTGACCAAGCCCGAGACGATCAACTACCGGACGCTCAAGCCCGAGCGCGACGGTCTCTTCTGCGAGCGCATCTTCGGGCCTGCCAAGGACTGGGAGTGCCACTGCGGCAAGTACAAGCGCGTCCGCCACAAGGGCATCATCTGCGAGCGCTGCGGCGTCGAAGTCACCGACTCGAAGGTCCGCCGCTACCGCATGGGCCACATCAAGCTGGCCGCGCCGGTCGCGCATATCTGGTACCTGAAGGGCATCCCCTCGTACCTGAGCCTGCTGCTCGACATCCCCCTGCGCTCGCTGGAGGACGTCGTCTACTTCAACGCGTACATCGTGCTCGACCCGGGCAACACCAACCTCGAGAAGCGCCAGACCATCACCGAAGACGACTTCGAGACCCTGGACGCCAACGAGGAGGCCCACTTCGTCGCGAAGATGGGCGCCGATGCCGTCAAGGAACTCCTCGCCGAGATGGACATGCTCAAGCTGGGCGAGGACCTGAAGGCCGAGATCAACTCGACCACCGGCCAGAAGCGCGCCAAGGCCATCAAGCGCCTGCGCGTCGTGGACGCCTTCAACGCCGCCGGCATGCACCCCTCCTGGATGATCCTCGACGTGATCCCCGTGATCCCGCCGGATCTCCGCCCCATGGTCCAGCTGGACGGCGGCCGCTTCGCGACCTCCGACCTCAATGACCTCTACCGCCGGGTGATCAACCGGAACAACCGCCTGCACCGCCTGAAGGACATGGGCGCTCCGGACATCATCATCCGCAACGAGATGCGCATGCTCCAGGAGGCCGTCGACGCCCTGATCGACAACGGCCGCCGCGGCCGCGCGGTCGTCGGTCCCAACAACCGCCCCCTGAAGTCCCTCTCGGACATCATCGAGGGTAAGCAGGGTCGCTTCCGTCAGAACCTCCTCGGTAAGCGCGTCGACTACTCGGGCCGTTCGGTCATCGTGGTCGGCCCCTCGCTCAAGCTGCACCAGTGCGGTCTGCCCAAGGAGATGGCTCTCGAGCTCTTCAAGCCGTTCGTCATGAACAAGCTCGTCGAGCGCGGGATCGTCCAGAACATCAAGTCCGCCAAGAAGAAAATCGAGCGCGGCGAGACGATCGTCTGGGACATCCTCGAGGAAGTCATCAAGGGCCACCCGGTTCTCCTGAACCGCGCCCCGACCCTGCACCGTCTGGGCATCCAGGCCTTCGAGCCGGTCCTGGTCGAGGGTCGCGCCATCCAGATTCACCCCCTCGTTTGTACCGCCTTCAACGCGGACTTCGACGGGGACCAGATGGCCGTGCACGTGCCCCTCTCGGTCGAAGCTCAGACCGAGGCCCGGGTCCTCATGCTCGCCTCGAACAACGTCCTGTCGCCCGCGACCGGCCGCCCGATCATCACTCCGACCCAGGACATGGTCATGGGCTGCTACTACCTGACGACCGAGGATCCCAACGCCACCAAGGGCCAGGGCATGCTCTTCAAGGACTTCGCTGAAGTGCTCTCGGCGTACTCCGCCGGCGAGATCCAGACCCATACCAAGGTGCTGGTCCGCTACGAGGGCGCCCGCGACGAAGCGGCGCTCACCCCCGAGATGCTCGAGGTGATCCCCGCCGAGCGCCGCGAGTGGGCCGCCAAGAAGCTCGAAGAGGGCAAGCTGCTCCTGACCACGGCGGGCCGGATCATCCTCAACGAGAACCTTCCCGAGACCTTCCCCTTCTTCAACCGGATCATCAACAAGAAGGGCCTCGAGAAGATCGTCATGCTGGCCTACGACACCATCTCGGCCGACTCCGCCGCCTTGCTCGCCGACCGCCTCAAGGGCCTCGGCTTCCGCTGGGCCACCAAGTCGGGCGTGAGCTTGGCGATCTCGGACCTCGAGATCCCCAAGGACAAGAAGGCCATCCTCGCCCGCTGCGAGGAGGAGATCGAGCTTTCGCGCCGGGCCTACCTGCGCGGCGAGATCACCGAGGTCGAGCGCTACGCCAAGGTCATCGACACCTGGGCGGAGGCCTCCGAGGAGCTGGCCGGGAAGATCCAGACCGACTACGACCGCCTCAACTCGGTCTACATGATGGCCTTCTCGGGCGCCCGCGGTAACGTCTCCCAGGTGCGTCAGCTCGTGGCGATGCGCGGCCTGATGGCCGATCCCTCGGGCCGGATCATCGACTTGCCGATTAAGTCGAACTTCCGCGAGGGCCTGAACGTCACCGAGTACTTCATCTCGTCCTACGGCGCCCGTAAGGGTATCGTCGACACGGCGCTCCGCACCGCGGACTCGGGTTACCTGACCCGTCGTCTGGCGGACGTGGCGCAGGACGTGATCGTGCGCGACGAGGACTGCGGCACCGACCGGGGCCTGCGCCTGACCTCCATCAAGGAAGGCGACAACGTCGCCGTGGCCCTGGTGGATCGCGTCAACGGCCGCGTGCTGGCCGAGAACCTCGTGGACTCGGCGACCGGTGAGGTGCTCCTCGAGCGCAACACCCTGATCACCCCGCTGAACCGCGACCTGGTCAAGCAGGCGGAGCCGGAGTCGCTCTTCGTGCGCTCGCCCCTGACCTGTCAGTCGAAGCGCGGCGTCTGCCGCCAGTGCTACGGCTGGTCGCTCACCAACAACCAGCTGGTCGACATCGGTGAGGCCATCGGCATCATCGCCGCCCAGTCGATCGGTGAGCCCGGTACCCAGCTCACGATGCGGACCTTCCACACGGGTGGCGTCTTCACCAAGAGCTCGACGGCCGCTCAGATCAAGGCGCGCCATGCCGGTACGTTCAACGTGGCGGCTGACGCTCCCCTGCGCGACTTCCGTACGGCGCACGGGAACGTCATTCAGATCACCGACCAGGACATCACGGTCGAGATCAAGGCCACCAAGAAGACCTACACGATCACCATCCCCGAGGGCTTCGACCTGAAGTTCAAGGCCGGCGATCACGTGCCCAACGGCGCCGTCCTGGCCGAGGCCTTCGCCGAAGCGGGCCGCACCTCGCGCAAGAGCTTGGAGCGCGCCTACAAGGACATCTCCGCCGAGGCGGGCGGTCTGGTCGAGTTCCAGGGCTTCACCCCCGAGGAGAAGCGGGACCGCCAGGGCAACGTCTCCAAGACGGCTCCCCGCGCGGGCGTCATCTGGGTCATGGCGGGCGACGTCTTCTCGATGCCGGCCGGCGCCAACCTCCAGGTGGCGAACGGCACCAGCATCAAGGAAGGCGACGTGATTGCCGAGACGGTGGTCGCGACGCAGCACGGCGGTGAAGTCCGCCTGGGCAGCGACATCGAGACCGAGGTCGCCGAGGACGGCCGGATCGTGATCAAGCACGGCCGCGACGTCTCGGTGGTGACCGCCGAGCTGATCGTGACCGAGTCCGAAGTCATGCCCGGCAAGAAGGATCCGATCCTGCGGGTCGGCCCCGAGGGCTCCGAGCGCGTCTACGCGCTGCGGGTCTCGGACGAGCAGCGCGTGGAGTCGGATACCGTGATCGCGGAGCACGTCGAGGAGACGCATACCGTGCCCACCTCGGGCGAGGTGCGTTACCTGGAAGTGGGCGTGGGCGATCGCCGGCTGCTGGTCAAGCCCAGCCGCCTGCTGTTCATCCCCGACGAGCGCATCCCGGTCAACAAGGACATCTCCCTCCTGCAGGAAGGCTTCATGACGGGTTCCGTCGTCGAGGCCGGTCAGGAAGTCGTCAAGGACATCAAGGTCAAGAACAACGGCGTGCTCGAGATCATCGAGGGCAACAACATCATCCGCGAGGTGGTGGTGTTCCCCGGCGATCGCTACGAGATCGCCATGGACGCCGACCTCGAGGTCGCCGACGGCGCGCTGATCGAGGCGGGCACCACCCTGGCGGCGGGCGTCAAGGCGACCCGCGGCGGCGTGGTCAAGATCCTGGACATGGGCGAGGATCCGGCCGAGCAGGTCGTCGTCGTCCGGACCACCCAGGAGCTGCATGTCGCTCCGCAGACCGAGGAGATTCCCTACGACGCGTCGACCGATGACATCGGCCTGGCGTTCTTCACCCGGCTGCTCGTCAAGGATGGCGAGCGGATCAAGGCCAACTCCCCGGTCGCCAAGACCGAGGCGGTGCTCAAGATCACCGGGAACCTGGCCCACCTGGCCGGCAAGGTCGAGCTTCCCGACGTCACGGCGGGCGAGACCGGCGGCTTCCGGATCACCATCCTGGAGTCGATGCCCCTGCGCCGCGAGCTGCCTGCTCTGGCGAAGCGCGCGGATGCCCGCGAGCCGATGGTGGTGACCTATCTCCTGGCCGAGAACGGCTCTCAGGTGAAGTCCGGCACTCCGATCGTCCGGACCGAGATCCTGAGCCATGACACGGGCAAGGTCGAGTTCCCCGCCGGCGAGGCGGGTGGCCGCCTGCTCCTGGTCACCTCGGAGCAGGAAGTCAAGCTCACGGTCAAGGGCCTCGCGGTCGCGGACGGCGCCTTCGTTCAGGAAGGCCTCGATCTCGGCGGCGGCGTGATCTCGCCGGTGACCGGCAAGCTGCGGGTGATCGACAAGAACTCGGTCGCCATCCGCCTGGCCCGCCCGTACCTGATCTCCTCGGCCACGCAGCTCTTGACCGATGACGGCGACATCGTCGTCCGCGGCGAGACGCTCGCGACCCTGGTCTACGACCGGGTCAAGACCGGGGACATCATCCAGGGTCTGCCCCGTGTCGAGGAGCTTCTGGAAGGCCGCAAGCCCAAGGAATCGGCCCTCATCGCCGAGCGTGGCGGCGTCGTCAAGCTGCTCTCTGCCCCCGAAGAGGCCACCAAGGTCTACGTGGTGTACGAGGGTGGCGAGGACGAGTACGCCATCCCCGGCGGCGGCCGCCTCATCGTCGAAGATGGCGAGACCATCGAGACCGGTGAGCTGCTGACCGAGGGCCCCGTCAACCCCCACGATGTCCTGCGCATCCTGGGAGTCGAGGCGGTCCAGAAGTACCTGGTCGACGAAGTGCAGGTGGTTTACCGCTCGCAGGGCGTCGAGATCGCCGACAAGCACATCGAGGTGATCGTCCGTCAGATGACCCGCAAGATGAAGGTCGACGATCCGGGCGACACCACCATGCTGCCCGGCGAGATGGTCGACTCCCTCGACGTCGAACAGCTGCAGGCTGAAGTCGTCGAGCGGGAAGGCACCCCGGCGGTGGTTCACCCGGTTCTGCTGGGTATCACCAAGGCCTCGCTCAACACGGAGAGCTTCGTGTCGGCGGCCTCCTTCCAGGAGACCACCCGCGTGCTCACCGAGGCGGCGATCGAGGGCAAGAAGGACTGGCTGCACGGGCTCAAGGAGAACGTGGTCATCGGCCGCCTGATTCCCGCGGGCACGGGCTTCTTCGACACCCAAGAGGAAGAAGCGTCCCCGATCACCGAAGGCATGATGATCGGCGGAGCCGAAACCCTGTCCTAGTCAGACACGGAGCGGGTCGCATGGGTTGACTCCCAGCGGCTCGCTCCGGTACACTCGTAGATCGCAAACTTAGTTTTAAAACTGGATTAAACTATCCTTACTCAGGAGGTGTTCCGTTGCCCACGATTAGCCAGTTGGTTCGCAAGGAGCGGGCCAAGGTTATCTACAAGACCAAGTCCCCCGCCCTGCAGTCCTGCCCCCAGCGCCGGGGCGTCTGCACCCGCGTGTACACCACCACGCCCAAGAAGCCGAACTCGGCGTTGCGCAAGGTGGCCCGCGTGAAGCTCACCAACCAGATCGAGGTCACGAGCTACATCCCCGGTGTCGGCCATAACCTGCAGGAGCACTCGGTGGTGCTGATCCGCGGCGGCCGCGTCAAGGACCTGCCCGGTGTGCGCTATCACATCGTCCGTGGGTCGCTGGACACCGCGGGGGTCAAGGACCGGATGCAGGCCCGTTCGAAGTACGGCGCCAAGCGTCCCAAGCCCGGCCAGGCCGCTGCCGGCGCCAAGAAGAAGTAAGAGGAGATAGGATATGCCGCGCCGCGGAAAAATCGCCAAGCGTCTGCCAGCTCCCGATCC
>JAKFCT010000053.1:0-6778 GCA_036676495.1 Candidatus Sericytochromatia bacterium | reverse complement strand
GGATCGCGACTTTCTTGGAGCCCGACGACTGGATCGTCATCAGCTCCTGCATCAGGGCGTCGACGGTCACGGGCATAGCGGCGGTGTTGACATCCATGATTTTGACGTGTCTCCCTCGCGAAAAAAGTGGTCAATCTGGCGCCTTCTGCGCCGGGCGCTCCCCGGTCGATCAGCCTGCGAGGCTCGTCACGACCCTGTTCAGGGCGGGGAAATCGCGCTAAACTAAGGAGTGTTGGTCCCCCGGATCATAGCACCACTTCCGGTCGCCTGCAAGCATCCTGCGGACGACGTTTTCCCCTCCTCGAGGAATTCTCATGGCCCTCCTGAACCCGGCTCAAAACCAGGCCGTCACCCACGCGTCCGGCCCCCTGCTCGTCCTGGCCGGCGCCGGTTCGGGCAAGACCCGCGTCCTCGCCCACCGCCTCGCCCACCTGATCACCTCCGGCGAAGCCGCCCCCTACGAGATCATGGCGGTCACCTTCACCAACAAGGCCGCCAAGGAGCTGCGCGAGCGGATCGAGACCCTGCTCACGGAAGCCACCGGCAAGGCCCTGCCGCCGCGCGGCCTCTGGGTCGGCACTTTCCACTCCCTCTGCGCCCGCATCCTCCGCGAGGAGATCGAGGCCCTAGGCGGCCCCTACCGCCGAAACTTCGTGATCTTCGACGAGACCGAGCAGCTCGCCCTCATCAAGGACGCCATCAACCGCCTGGGCCTCGACGACAAGGCCTACCCACCCCGCTCCGTCCAGTCCCAGATCTCCAAGGCCAAGAACAACAACCTCACCGCCGAGCGCTTCGCCGACGAAGCCGTGGGCCATGGCGGCCGAAACATCGCCAAGGTCTTCACCGAGTACCAGAAAAACCTCGAGCGCCAGAACGCCCTCGACTTCGACGACCTCCTCCTGCTGGCCGCCCGCCTCTTCCAGACCCGGCCCGATCGCCTCGCCGCCTACCAGCGCCGCTTCAAGCACATCCTGGTCGACGAGTACCAGGACACCAACCAGACCCAGTACCAGCTGGTCAAGCTGCTCTCGGAGGCCTCGCGCAACCTCTTCGTGGTCGGCGACGTCGACCAGAGCATCTACTCCTTCCGCGCCGCCGACTTCCGGATCATCCTCCAGTTCAAGCAGGACTTCCCGGACGCCACGGTCATCGCGCTCGAGGAGAACTATCGTTCGACCCAGACCATCCTGGACGCGGCCAATGCCGTCATCGACAACAACACCGAGCGCTACCCCAAGACCCTCTGGACCCGCAACCCCAAGGGCGAGCGCATCACCCTCTACGCCGCCGAGGACGACCGCGCCGAGGCGAGCTGGGTGGTGGAGAAGATTCGCGAGCTGGACCCCGCGCACCCTCCTTCCGACATCGCGGTGCTTTACCGCACCAACGCGCAGTCGCGCGCCCTCGAAGAGGCGCTCATGCGCTGGGGCGTGCCCTACCGCCTGATCGGCGGCACCCGCTTCTACGAGCGCAAGGAGGTCAAGGACGCCCTTTCTTACCTTCGACTGATCTTCAACCCCTCGGACGACTCCGCCTTCAGCCGGACGGTGAACGCCCCCCGCCGCGGCGTGGGAGCCACCTCGCTGGCCAAGCTGAGCGCCCTGGCGCACGATGCCGGGACGCCCATGCTGCAGGCGGGCCGGGTGCCGGAAGCCGCCGGGATCGGGGGCAAGGCCGGAAAGGCGATCGCCGCCTTCACCGCCAAGGTCGAGGAGTGGCGAACCCGCGCCGAATCGGAAACCGTCCCCGAGCTGCTGGAGCGCGTGCTCACCGAGTCCGGCTACCTGGCCGAACTCGAGGCCGAAGCCGCCGCGGGCCCCGGCGGACGCACCCCCGGCACCGACCCGCGCGCCCGCCTCGAAAACCTCGAGGAACTGCTCAACGTCGCCCACCAGTTCGTCGAATTCTCGGATGACACCAGCCTCGGCGGCTTCCTCACGCACATGTCCCTCTTGACCGACATGGACAAGCAGGAGGAGCAGGATCGCGCCGTCACCCTGATGACCTTGCATTCCGCCAAGGGATTGGAGTTTCCGGTGGTCTTCCTGGTCGGCCTCGAAGAAGGCGTCTTCCCGCACAAGCGCACGCTGGACAACCCTCCCGAGATCGAAGAGGAGCGGCGGCTCTGCTACGTGGGAATCACCCGAGCGCGCGAAAGGCTGTTCATCACCTACGCCGGAAGGCGCATGGTCTTCGGAGAGTACACCGACACCTTGCCGTCGCGCTTCCTCGACGAGCTGCCCGCCGACTTGCTCTACACGATCGCGCCCGTCAAACCCGACGACGAGACCCGCTCCGCCCGCCGCCGCCGTGCCGACGGGCGCAGCGAATGGGCAGACAGCCCGGACGTTAGGTGGACTGACGATTGGGGCATAGGAGAAGGGCAGGCCAATTCCCTTCGGACCAAGGCCAAGCCCGCCCAGACGGTCGCCACGGTGCCGTTCGAGGTGGGAGACCGGGTCCGACATCCCGCCTTCGGGCTCGGGGTGGTCGCCCGGATCATCGGTTCGGGCGAGCGGGCATGCCTGGCGGTTTCGTTCCCGGGGCTGGGGCAGAAGATCCTGGATCTTCGCTTCGCTCCCCTCTCAAGCGCAGACGACGCGGACTAGTCCGCGACGCGGAAAGCCGATTAACGGCGCGTTCGCGTCTGGACGCGCCCGGTGGCGCTTCGTATAATGGGGGGCAACCGTCCCCGCGGATGTTTCGGAGGTGGGTCATTTGATCAACAAGCCAGGCACTGCCGAATTTCCCAAGGAAATTAACCTGACCATCCCCATAATCCCCGACATGGAAGTGGCCGCCACCCAGACCGCCGAGGCGGTCGCCCGGTTCATGGAGTTCGACGCCGACCAGACCGACGAGGTCAAGCACGCCCTCATCGAGGCCTGCATCAACGCGTTCGAGCACTCCAAGTCCGAGGAGGGCAAGGTCTACATCAAATTCGTCATGCGTCCGGAAGATCTCCTGGTCGTCATCCAGGACCATGGCGGAGGGTTCGACGTTTCCGAGGTCCCCCAACCGGACATCCACGCCAAGGTGGGTGGCACTGACACCTACAAGCGGGGATGGGGCCTCATGCTGATCGAGAGCCTGATGGACTCCGTCGAGATCATCTCCGGGGGCCAAGGCACCACCTTGACCATGAGCAAGCTTCGGCAGCGAGGAGGTTCGCAGTGATCAATCAGTTCGCAGTAACCGTTCGGAAGGAGGCCGACTATGCGGTCCTCTACACGGACGGCTACGTCAATAACCTCGGCGGTGAGAAGATCGGCGAGGCCGCCATGGCCCTCATCGGCGAAGGCTACAAGAAGCTCATCATCAACATGGAGAAGTCGACCGTCATCAACTCGATCGGCATCTCCATCCTGATCGAGGTGATCGAGAAGATCCAGGAGATCGAAGGATCGCTGGTCTTCTGCGGCCTGACCAAGACCATCGCCAAGACCTTCACGATCATGGGACTCGCCCAGTTCGCCCAGATCGCGGATGACGAGGCCTCCGCCGTCACCCTGCTCGCCTAGCGGGCACCCCGAAGGAGCCCGCTAGACCGTGGAAAACGCCTCCGACCATCTCGATCGCCTGCTCATCTGCCTTGCGGGGCTGAGCGACATGGCGGCCGAGATCACGACCAACCCTCAGCTCAAGGCCTCGCTCAAGACGGTCCTGCGCATGATCAAGGGCTCGTTCGCGATCTCGAAGGGAGCGATCTTCCACGTCCAGCAGGAGACCAAGCGCCTCACCCTGCTGACCGCCATCGGCCTCGACGAGAAGCCCACCGTCCTTTCGGTGCCTCAGCCCACCGAGGCCTACTGGTCCTCCTACGACGCGCCCCTCACCGCTGACGACATCGAGGCGCTCCCGGCGATGCGCAACTTCTCCATCGCCAACGAGACGGCCCTCCAGAGCCTGCCCCGCACGCTCTGGATCCCCCTCGTCATGAAGGGGCAGCTCTTCGGCCTCCTGATGCTCTCCGAGAAGCTCGGCGGCCAGCCCTACACCGAGGTCGAGCGCGACCTCCTCAGCGTCATGGCCCGCCAGATCGCGGTCGCCCTCTACAACCACTCGCTCAACTTCAAGCTCGACCTCAAGGTCGTGGAGCTCGAACGCCTCCACGAGATCACGAGCATCATCCACTCGACCCTCAACCGCACGACCATCATCCGCGAGCTGGTCGCCCATGCGGTCAGCCTGCTCAACGCCCGCCGCGGCGTGCTCTTCACCTTCGACGAGACCCACGCCGAGCTGGAGCTCGAGGCCTCCTTCAACTTCCATTACTGGCCCCAGGGCACGCATTTCCCGCTCGACGACCTCTGGCTGGAGAACGTGATCCTGACCAACCGCGGCGAGATCTTCGACAACCCCCTGATCATCCCCGCCGAGTTCGACTCCTTCACCTGCCTGGCCGTGCCCATCTCCAGCCGCGATCAGGTGGTCGGAGTGCTCGCCGTCTTCGACAAGGAGGCCGGCATGGGCATCGGCGCCTTCACCGACGGCGACATGCAGCTGCTCTCGGCGCTGGCCGTCCAGGCGGCCGCCTCCATCGAGAACGCCCGCCTCTACGAGATGGCCACCGTCGACGGGCTCACCAAGCTCTACATCCGGCGCCACTTCGAGCAGCGCTTCACCGAGGAGATCCGCCGCACCCAGCGCTACGGCACCCACCTCAGCCTGATGATGATCGACATCGACCACTTCAAGCGCTTCAACGACACCTACGGCCATGCCTGCGGGGACGAAGCCCTCAAGCTGGTGGCCGGCGTGATCAAGCGCTCCGTGCGCGAGGACCTCGACATCGCCGCCCGCTACGGCGGCGAGGAGATGATGGTGCTCATGCCCGAGACCGACACCGAAGGCGCCCGCATCCTCGCCGAGCGCGTCCGCATGGCCATCGAGGAGACCCCGCTTCCCGGCCCCAACGGCGAGACCCTGCAGGTCACCGTCTCCATCGGGGTGGCCACCCTGCCGCTGCATGCCCAGACGGACGAGACCCTCATGGAAGCCGCCGACCAGGCGCTCTACGCCTCCAAGCACGCCGGCCGCAACCGGGTCACCGTCTACGAGAAGGCCCCCGAGACCGTCACTCCCTGAGCTTGAGCCCCGGCGCCTCTCCCCCGCCTCCCCGAGGCGGAACCCTGGGAAGTGCCCCGTCTCTTGCCGGGCCTCCGCGCTTAACACTAGACGAAGGCCTGCTTAAGCCTGTATCATTGCTCCGAATGTCCCTGCCTCGCGCCGCGTCCCTCCTCGGGAGGCGTTAAACCCGCAGGCAGGGCCGAGTCCGGACCAGCCCCCCGGGGTTTGGCCTCGTTTTTTTATCCTTACAGCCGGGGGAGTTCGCAGTAACAGGAGTACCACGGATTTGGAAACGGTCACTCAGCTTTTCACGCCGATTTCCTGGTTCGCCATCATCTCTGCCCTGCTCGTCCTCGGCTATAGCGCCTTCCTCGCCTCGAGCGTCGTGAAGCAGCCCGCCGGGAACGCCCGCATGCAGGAGATCGCCGGCGCCATCCAGGAAGGCGCGATGGCCTACCTCAACCGCCAGTACCGCACGATCGCCATCGTCGGTATCCCCCTGGCCATCATCCTCGGCTTCGCCTTCAAGGCGTGGGAGCCCGCCGTGGGCTTCCTCGTCGGCGCCATCTTCTCCGGAGCCGCCGGCTACGTCGGCATGAACATCTCGGTCCGGGCCAACGTCCGCACCGCTGCTGCCGCCGAGAAGGGCCTCGCCCCGGCCTTGGCCCTCGCCTTCAAGGGCGGCGCCGTCACCGGGATGGCCGTCGTGGGCCTCGGCCTCCTGGGCGTGGCCGCTTTCTTCTACTTCTTCTTCGAGAAGAACGTCCACTCCTTCAACCTCGCCATCGAGGGCATGGCCTTCGGCGCCTCGCTGATCTCGCTCTTCGCCCGCGTGGGCGGCGGCATCTTCACCAAGGCCGCTGACGTCGGCGCCGACCTCGTCGGTAAGGTCGAGGCCGGCATCCCCGAGGACGACCCCCGCAACCCCGCCGTCATCGCGGACAACGTCGGTGACAACGTCGGCGACTGCGCCGGCATGGGCGCGGACCTCTTCGAGACCTACGTCGTCACCATGGTCGCCGCCCTCCTGCTCGGCCAGATGGCCTTCCCGGCGGGCAACATCACCGGCGTCCTGCTGCCGATCGCCATCGGTGGCGCCGCCATCGTCGCCTCCATCATCGGCTCGTTCTTCGTCAGCCTCGGCCGCGGCACCAACATCATGGGCGC
The DNA here is from genome assembly GCA_036676495.1 of Candidatus Sericytochromatia bacterium. Lineage (GTDB taxonomy): Bacteria > Cyanobacteriota > Sericytochromatia > S15B-MN24 > UBA4093 > UBA4093. The sequence continues at coordinate 538 of JAKFCT010000053.1, read as the reverse complement.
CCTCTACAAAGGCCTGATCGTCACGACCCTCGTGTCGGCCGGCGCCTTCGCCGCGATCATCAACTGGCTCTTCCCGGGTCAGTGGGGCTTCTTCTGGGCCGCCGTCATCGGTCTGGCCGTCATGGGCCTGATCACGATCATCACCGAGTACTACACCTCCACCGAGTGGCGTCCCGTCAAGAAGATCGCGGAAGCCTCCTCGACCGGCCCCGCGACCAACATCATCTCGGGCCTGGCCGTCGGCATGGAGTCCACTCTCGCCCCGGTCATCGTGATCGTCGCCGGTATCGGCGGCGCCTACTGGGTTTCCCAGAGCATGGCTGCCGTCCTCGGCACCACGCCCCTGCTCGTCGGCGCCTACGGCATCGCGACGGCCGCCGTCGCCATGCTCTCCACCGCCGGCATGATCGTGGCGATCGACTCCTTCGGCCCCATCACCGACAACGCCGGCGGCATCGCCGAGATGTCGGAGCTGCCCGAATCGGTCCGCCACACCACCGACGCCCTCGACGCCGTCGGCAACACCACCAAGGCCGTC
>JAKFCT010000052.1:0-83245 GCA_036676495.1 Candidatus Sericytochromatia bacterium | reverse complement strand
CGAGCCGAGCATGCCGATGTAGGCGGCCATGACGGAGCCGGCGATGGTGGCCATGCCGCCGGTCATGATGGCCATCAGCTCCGACTTGGTCATGTCGGGGATGTAGGGCTTGATGAGCAGCGGGGCCTCGCTCTGGCCGACGAAGACGGTCCCGACGGCAGACAAGCTCTCGGCGCCAGAGGTCCCCATGGTCTTGACCATGAGCTTGGCGACGAGGTTGACGATGAACTGCATGATGCCGAGGTAGTAGGCGATGCCCATCAAGCTGCCGACGAAGACGATGGCGGGCAGGACCTGGAAGGCGAAGATGAAGCCGAAGGAGTCGAGTTTCGTGACGAGGTCGCCGAAGACGAAGGAGCTACCGACCTTGGTGAAGTCGAGGATCTTGCTGACGCCGGCTCCGAGGGCCTGGAAGATCTGGTGGCCGATGGGGACCTTGAGGATGAAGACCGCGAGGGCCAGCTGCATGCCGAGGCCCCAGAGGATGACCCGGGGCTTGATGGCCCGGCGATTGGAGGAGAGGGCGAACGCGATCGCCAGAATCGTCACGATGCCGACGATCCCGATGAGCTTGTGCATACGGAGGGGGCCCTTTCTTAAAAGGTCGCTTCGCCGCCACGGCGAATCGTGCCAGGTAGCACGCCGAGGCGGATGAGGTCGGCCGCGATTTTCCGGTTGTTCGCTTCGAGCAGCGTCGCGGAGAATTCGTGAAGGTACTGGATCATGGCCAGTTTCTGCGCTTGTTCAGGCTCCAACCCGGCATGCCGGTTGGCGGCTTCGAACTTCGAGAGTGTTTCCGCCCACGTTTCGCTCTCCTGGTGAACGAGGGCTACGAACTCGGCGGCAGACAGTCCCAGCTGGTGCACGACCAATCCTTTCAGGGCCCAGAGGCTCCCCTGGGCTTCGTCACGAGCGCCTGCCTCATTCTAGCGGCAAGCGAGCCCTTCGATCAAGGCGTTTTAGCGGGTTTCAGGCGGTGGCGCAGCAACTCGATCGCCGCCGGCAACAGCGAAACGGCAATCACTCCGAGGATGATCAGCTTGAAGTTCTCCTTGACGACCGGCAGGTTACCGAAGAAGTAGCCCCCGAAGGTGAACAGTGAGATCCACAGGAAGCCCCCCGTGACGCTGAACATCAGAAAGCGCCGGTAGGTCATGTGACCGACTCCAGCGACGAAGGGCGCGAACGTCCGGAGAAAGGGCGCGAAGCGCGCGATGATCAGGGTCTTGCCGCCGTACTTCTCGAAGTACGCATGCGTCTTGGCCAGGTGCTCGGGCTTGATCACGTTCATGGCCGTGACTTTCTGACCCAGCGTCCGGCCGATCCAGTAGTTGGTGGAGTCCCCGATCACGGCGGCCGCGAAGAGCAACAGGAAGAGGAAGCTGACTTCCAGGGATCCCGCGGCGGCAAAGGCCCCGGCGGCAAAGAGCAGCGAATCGCCCGGCAAGAACGGCGTGACGACCAGCCCCGTCTCGCAGAAGACGATCAGGAACAGGAAGAGGTAGGTGAGCGTGCCGTAGTCGAGGATAATCTGGCTCAGGTGCTTGTCGAAGTGCAAGATGAAGTCGACCAGCATAAGAATGAGATCCATGGGTTCTCCTAAAACAGTCGCCGTCGGCGCTAGGGTTGCTTTGCGGCCCGCTCGATGGCGGGCCGGAGGCGCTTGAGGACGAGTCGGGCAATTAAGCGGTTACGCCACCGCCACCAGGCGTCCGCCCATTTCGCCCGGGGACGCATGGAGGGCTGAATGCTCACCTTGATGGCCGTGCGCTCCCCTCGAGGCTCGAGAAGCACCGTGATGGTATCGCCTCCCCGAGTGGGCATGACCATGGGATGGTGAAGATCCGCGTGTTGAAGCTGGGTCGTGATTCCGGGCTGGCGGCTCTCGAGCTTCGGGGCCATCCCCAGGAGGAAGCGCCGGATCCCCTCCAAATCGCTTTGAACCTCGATCATCAGTTTGACAGGCTGCATCGAACCCCCTCCAGGTGGGCGATAAGCAGGATACCATGGGTGTTGGTATCATGGGGCGAGGAGGGCCCACGCCATGTCCACTCGCACCCTTACCGTCACCGATCGCCTCTACGACTACCTCACCGCACATGCGCTGCGCGAAAACGACGTCCTGCGACGTCTGCGCGAAGAGACCGCCAAGCTTCCGATGGCCCGGATGCAGATCTCGCCCGAGCAAGGCCAGTTCATGGCCCTGCTCGTCCGGCTGATGGGGGCCCGCAAGACCCTCGAAGTCGGGGTCTTCACGGGCTACAGCAGCCTCTGCGTCGCCCAAGCCCTTCCCACCGAGGGGCGCCACGTCGCTTGCGACGTCAGCGCCGAGTGGACGTCCATCGGCATGCGCTACTGGCAAGAGGCTGGAATCGCCGAAAAGATCGACCTTCGCATCGCTCCTGCCCTGGAGACGCTCGACCGCCTCCTGGACGCCGGGGAGGCGGAGACCTTTGATTTCGCCTTCATCGATGCCGACAAGCTCAGCTACGATGCCTACTACGAGCGGGCCTTGAGGTTGGTTCGTCCGGGAGGCCTGATTGCCATCGATAACGTGCTCTGGGGAGGGTCCGTGGCCGATCCCAGCGATCAGGACGACGACACCCAGGCCATCCGAGCGCTCAACGACAAGATCCACCAGGACGAGCGAGTGGAGATGAGTCTCTTGCCGCTCGGTGACGGCGTGACGCTCGCCATGAAGCGCTTCGGGAGGTAACGCGCATGCGAAACCACTGGTACGTCGCCGCAGCCGCAGCCGAACTCAAGGGCAAGCCCTTGGCCGCAACCGTGCTCGGGGAGCGAATCGTGCTGTTTCGCGAGACGAGCGGGGAAGCGCGCGCCCTCAAGGATCGCTGCCCGCACCGCAACGTCCAGCTCTCGCTGGGCAAGGTCGAGGAGGGCCGGTTGCAATGCGCCTATCACGGCTGGCAATTCGACGGACAAGGGCAATGCGTGGGCATTCCCTCCCTCTGTGCGGGCGATCGCATCCCCAAGGGCAGCCAGGTCCCTTCCTACCCCGTGGTCGAGCAGGACGGCTACCTCTGGGTCTTCATGGGAGACGCTCCCGAGGGCCTTCCCTACCGGATCCCGCACGCGGGAGAGCGCGGCTGGGGCGATTCACGCATCGAGGCCATGCTTCCCAACGCCGTGGAGAACGTGATCGAGAACTTCATCGATTGCTGCCACACGGGCTACGTCCACGGGGGCCTCTTCCGCACCCCCGCCTGCAAAGACGTCCAGACCCGCATCCAGCAGGTGGAGGACGGCGTCGTCATCGAAATCGACGAGGAAGCGAAGACCGACAGCCTGCTAGGCCGCTTGCTCATCCCCAAAGGAAGCAAGGTCACCCACGTGGACCGCTTCATCATGCCGTCGATCGTCAAGGTGAGCTACGAATTCGGCCGTCGCGGCACGATCATCGGCCACCAGATTTGCACGCCCGTCTCCGACTTCGAGACCCGCGTCTTCGTCCACGTGGCCTGGAACCTGGGCGTGCTCACGCCCCTCATCACTCCGTTCGTGCCCCTCATGGGACGGATCATCCTGAACCAGGACATGGGCGTGCTCATCAATCAGGCCGAGCAGCTTCAGCGGGAGCCCGCGTCCTTCGTCTCCACGCCGGCCGACACGGCGAACCTCTGGATTCACGCCTTCCGGCAAAAGCATGCCGAGGGCCATGCCTCCGCCGAACGTCCCAGCAAGGACGTCCGCTTCAGACTGTAACCCCCGACCCGATCACTGGAACGAAAGCCATGCGCAACGACGACGATTTCCTGAAGTTCGAAAAGGGCATGTTCAAGCCCCCCTCACTCGAAGACCTGCTGGGCAAGGTTCCCGAGAAGAAGACCCAGACCGAGCTCGAGCGAATCGAGGAGGCGCTCACGCTGAGGCGCAAGATGGCGGAAACCAGCCGCCTGCTGGCCAAGCTGCTGGAGAAGCCGACGGATCACGTGGAACTTTCAAGCGTCGGCAACCAGCTCTCCAAGTTGCAAAAGATGTACGAGCGGCTGTCAAAACTCGATAGCCCGTTCTAGAGTGAGTCATAGCGTGAGCCTCCTCATACCCAAAACCCCGAAACCGGGGTAGACTGGAGGATTAATAGAGCGGGGAGGCACCCCGCGAAAGGGTATTCAGAGTACCGTGATGCAAAAACCGATTGATCCCAACCTCGATCTCTTCGAGGCGATTGCGGAGCTCAAGCAAGAGCGTAATGCCGTTATCCTGGCCCACTATTACCAGGAGCCCGATATCCAGGACGTGGCGGATTTCATTGGAGATTCGCTGGCGCTCGCCCAGGCGGCCGCCAAGACCGAAGCGGACGTGATCGTCTTCGCGGGCGTCCACTTCATGGCCGAGGGCGCCAAGATCATCAATCCCAGCAAGACCGTCTTGCTTCCCGATCTCGCCGCGGGCTGCTCGCTAGCCGACAGTTGCCCCCCCGAAGGGCTTGCCGCCCTCAAGGCGCAGTACCCCGACCACGCGGTCGTCAGCTACATCAATTGCTCCGCCGACGTGAAGGCCCTGAGCGACCTGATCTGCACCTCCAGCAACGCGGTGCGCATGATCAACAGCATCCCCGCCGATCAGGGCATCATCTTCGCCCCCGATCAGAACCTGGGCCGCTACCTCATCCGCCAGACCGGCCGCGACATGGTGCTCTGGCAAGGCTCCTGCATCGTTCACGAGACTTTCTCGGCGCGGCGCGTGGCGCAGCTCCAGGTGCAGCACCCGGAAGCCACGGTCATCGCCCACCCCGAATGCGAGGAGTCGGTCCTCGCGCTGGCCGACGTGATCGGCTCGACCCAGGCCCTGCTCGAGCATGTCCGCAAGCATCCCCGCGGCACGTTCATCGTCGCCACCGAGCCCGGCATCATGCACCAGATGGCCAAGGACAGCCCGGACGCGACGCTCATTCCCGCGCCCCCCAAGGACGAGACCTGCGCCTGCAACGAGTGCCCCTTCATGCGCCTCAACACGCTGGAGAAGCTGTATCTCTGCATGCGGGACATGACCCCCGAGATCACGCTGCCCGAAGACTTGCGCCTCCGGGCCCTCAAACCCCTCCAGCGGATGCTGGACCTCAGCGCCCCGGCGCTTGCAGTCCCCGCTCGCTGAGAATCTCGTCCAGGAGGTTGCGAGCCGCCTCCTCGATCAAGTCCAAAACTGGATAGAACCCTTCCGGACCCCCGAAATAGGGGTCCGGAACGTCTTTGAACCCACATGTCGGGTGATACTCGAGCATGAGCTTCACCTTGTCGGCAAAGCGCGCGTTCGGATCCAGCGCCAGGATCCCTTCCTTGTTGGACGTGTCCATAGCGATCAGGTAGTCGAACTCGCGCAGATCGAGCGGGGTGAGCTGGCGGGCGCGCTGATCGGAGATGTCCATGCCGCGCTCGCGGGCCACCCGCTGGGAATCGGCATGCGGCGGCGAGCCGATGTGCCAGTTGCCGGTCCCGGCCGAATCGATCAGAAAGCGATCCTCGAGCCCGCGCTCCGCCACCAGGTGACGAAAGATCCCCTCGCCCAGGGGAGAACGACAGATATTCCCGAGGCAAACGAACAGAACCTTGATCATGGCTGACATCCTTTAGATCGAATGACGGGGTGACCGGCTGTTGACGATCTTACCATCTCCCCCGGCCCGGCGCTCTCTGCGGCGATTCCAGGTCAGCGTGCGTCGGTGAAACGCAGCTCCAGGTACCAGCGGCGCTCCCCGTGGGGCGGCAAGACGCCATGGCTCAAGCCATGCGTCACGGCATAGGCCAGATCGTCCCCCCAGCCGATGCAGGGCTCGAGGCCCAGGTTGAAGTAAGGCTCCTTGCCTGGGATCGGGCACCAGCCGCCCATGTTCAGCCAGAGGCCGAGATCCGTGACCTGCGCCGGGTCGTAGGAAAGGCGCAGCATGCGGTGTTGATGCCTGAGACCCACCCAGCCGCGCGCGGGGGAAGGGCCCGCGAGCTTGGCCGACCAGCCCGTCCGGGAGACCCGCGACAGGTCGAGGCCCGCAGCATGTGGCCAGCGAAGGCGGGTGTGGCGATCGCCCAGCCGATCCGACCCGAAGACCTCCAGGGGATGCGCGTCGGGCAGCGCAAGCCGCATCCCTTCCTCCAGGGCGAACAAGGGGTGCGCGCTCCAGATGAACGGAAACGGGTGCTCCGTCGGATTGAACGCCCGGTAATCGAGGCGCAGAACCCCTTCCCTGAGGCTGACCCGGCGCTCGAAGCGCATCGGGAAGCGCGTCGTCCGGGCGACCATGGTCCAGCCGTCCTCCGCCGGCGCGACGTCCCAGGGGACCGCCCAGAGCTCGCCATGATCCGGGATGCGTCGATCCTGCCACGGGGCAGCCGGATAGGGCCCCTCGCTCACGGCTGGAAAGCACTCGTCGAAGCCTCCCGTGTCGTGGTCGCGCACGAAGGACGCGTCGGGCTGCGGGGGCTTGTGTTCCAGGTAAGGGTTTTTCCACAGCCAGTCTCGGCCCGTCCGGCGATCGACCAGGCTGAGCAGCTTGCCGCCATGCGCAGGCAGGATCGTGACTTCGAGCTGATCATCCGATAGCGACAGGCTTTCAGGGCCCTGGGCACGCTGCAAACGGGTCGTCATGCCATTCCTCCGGGATCGCGCGAGGTTAAAACTTCGCTAAGAAACCTCGACAAGCCCCTAGGGGCGTGGCATCATTTTCTCATGAGAAGCAACCGGGCATTTGCTCGGCCAAGTAAAACGGAGGAACTTTCTTCATGGCCTACCGCGTGACCCTGATTCCCGGAGACGGCATTGGTCCCGAGATCACCGAAGCGACCGTTCGCGTCCTCGAAGCGACCGGAGTCGCCTTCGATTGGGAGCGTTTCGACGCTGGCGCCGACTACATGGCGCGGACCGGTGACACGACCCCCCTGCCGCAGGCGGTGATCGACTCGATCAAGAAGAACAAGATCGCCCTGAAGGGCCCCCTGACCACGCCCATCGGAACCGGCTTCCGCTCGGTCAACGTCGCGATGCGCCAGGAGCTTGATCTCTACGCCTGCGTCCGTCCCTGCAAGCTGTATCCCGGCATCCCGTCACGCTTCGACAAGGTGGACTTCGTGATCTTCCGCGAGAACACCGAGGACACCTACGCGGGCCTCGAGTTCGAGCAGGAGTCCGAGGGCGTCAAGGAAATCCGCGCCCTGGTCGAGCGCACGACCGGCAAGACCATCAAGGAAGGGTCGGCGATCACCCTGAAGCCCATCTCCGAGTCGGGCTCCGAGCGGATCATCCGCGCCGCCTTCGAATACGCCGTGGCCAACAACCGCAAGAAGGTGACGGTGGTCCACAAGGCCAACATCATGAAGTACACCGACGGCATCTTCCTCGAGGTGGGCCGCCGGGTCGCCAAGGACTTCCCCCAGATCGAGCTGGAGGACCTGATCGTCGACGCCACCTGCATGCAGCTGGTCATCCGTCCCGAGTCCTTCGACGTCATCGTGACCGAGAACCTCTACGGCGACATCCTCTCGGACGTCGGCGCGGGCCTGATCGGCGGCCTGGGCGTGGCTCCTGGCGCCAACATCGGCAGCATCGCCACCGTCTACGAACCCACGCATGGCTCGGCTCCCAAGTTCGCGGGCACCAACCAGGCCAACCCCATGGCCCAGATGCTCTCCGCCATCATGATGCTCAAGGACCTCGGCGAGACCGACGCAGCCCGCCGCATGGAGCAGGCCATCGTCGAGTGCCTCCGCGAGAAGAAGGTCACCCCCGACCTCATCACCAACAACGTCGACAAGGCGCTCTCGACCTCCGAGTTCGCCGACGCGATCATCGAGAAGCTCCAGCGGATTCCCGCCCGGGCGTAACCCCTCGAGAGGGAGGCCGCGGCCTCCCTCTTTCCTTTTCGAGAGCGCGCTTAGCGCCTATAATGGGTAGGTCCCCTCGGGTGAGGGGACTTTCTCAGTAAGGAGCTTCCGATGATCCCGTCCTGGCTTCCCCTTGTCGCCATTGTCAGTTCCCTGGTCGGCTGGGGGCTCATCATCTTCACCTTGGTCGCGATGATCCGGACCAAGAAGGCCCAGCGGCTCGCCCGTGAAGCCGCGGCGGCTGCCGCCGAGGCCCAGCCCCAGTCGTGAGCGAGGCGTCCCGCCTCAGCCGGCGCCGCTTTCTCCAGAGCGCGCTCGGCTTGACTGCCGGCTGGCTCGCGGGATCCGTCCCCTTGAGCGGTTGCGCTCCGGTTCGTTACCCGGATCGCGCGCTCCACTTCCTCACCCCCAAGGAGTGGGCCATCCTCGACGCGGCCTCGAACCGCCTCATCCCACGCTTGCCCGGCAAGGTCGGAGCCTCCGACCTGCAAGTCGCCTCCGCCGTCGACCGGCTCTTCGCGACCGCCTCCCCGCGCCTGCGCAGCGACCTCAAGCAACTCCTCAACTCCCTGGAAGACCTCGCCTGGCTGAACCTGCGCTTTCAGCCCTTCACCGCCATGGACGGCCCCGAGCAGGACGCCTACCTCACGTCCTGGGAACGCAGCCCCCTGGGCCTCCAGCGCCAGGGCTTCATCGCGCTTTCCAAGATCTCCGCCATGCTCTTCTACATGGACCCCGACTCCTGGCCCCAGATCCGGTACCCCGGACCCTGGATCGGCCGGTATAACTTCGGGCAAGGCCTGGACAACCAGGGCGACATGCCCGCCAACCCCAATCCCCATGTCTTCGAGAGGATCCCCGGATGACGGACTGGATGCCCCAGGTCGATTCGGCCTACGATCGCGACCAGGACCTCGTTGCGGACGTCTGCGTCATCGGAACCGGGGCCGGCGGCGCGGTGCTCGCCAGCGAGCTCGCCGAAGCCGGCCTTTCCGTCGTCATGCTTGAAAAGGGCGGCTACCACACCCGCAAGGCCTTCAACCAGCAGGAGCGGGACATGATGCCCCTGCTCTTCGAGGAAGGAGGAGCTCGCACCACCAAGGACGGCGGCATCTCCGTCCTGCATGGCACCTCGGTCGGAGGCAGCACCACCGTCAACTGGGCCATCTGCTTCGACCCTCCGGCAGCGGTGCTCGAGGACTGGGCGACCCGGCACGGCATCGACCGGATCCGCCTGGAGGATCTTCAGCCCAGCCTCAGAAAGGTCCGCCGGATCCTCAACGTCCAGCCCATCCCCCCCGAGGCCGTCAACGAGAACGGCAGGCTGCTGCTGGAAGGCGCCCGAAAGCTCGGCATGACGGGCGGCATCTTCGAGCATAACCGCACGCAATGTCTCAGTTCGGGGTTTTGCATCCTCGGCTGCGCGTACGATCGCAAGCAGAGCATGCTGGTCACCTACGTCCCGCGCGCCCTCCACTTCGGAGCGCGGCTTCTTCCCAACGCGGAAGCCACGGAATTCGAGCGAGAGGGCGATCGCATCACGGCCGTCCGCGGCATCCTCACGAATCCCGAGACCGGCGCCCAGTACCAGGTGAGCGTCCGCGCCAAGGTCTTCAGCGTCTCGGGCGGTGCCGTCAGCACCCCGGTCCTGCTCAAGCAGAACGGCCTCGGCAACGCGCACGTCGGCCGCAACCTCACCGTGCACCCCACCACCGCCGCGGTCGGCCTCTTCGACCACGACGTGAAGGCCTACCAGGGGATTCACTTCACCACCTACGTCTCGGACCTCGAACCCGACGGCATCCTGATCGAGTCCATCTTCGCCTACCCCGGCCTGATGGGCTCCAACCTCTTTCGCTGGGGAAACCGCGCCGTCGAGAGCATGGCCCAGTACGACAAGATGGCCGCCGCCATCGTCCTGCTTCACGACGACGGCCGCGGGCAGGTCGGCGTGGATAAATGGGGCCTTCCCGAGATCGATTACTGGGTCAACGCCAAGGACCAGGAGAAGTTCCGCAAGGGCCTCGACGCGCTGGCCCGGATCTACCTGGCCGCAGGAGCGCGCGAGGTCCTGGTACCGCATTCCGACGGCTTCGTCATTCGCAGCGAGGCCGACCTGGCGCACCTGGAGCGCATGCCCATCGTCCCGAACCGCATGGCCGTCTTCTCCGCCCACCAGATGGGCACCGCCGCCATGGGGGCCGACCCGGATCACGCCGCCACCGACTCCTGGGGACGCCTGCACGGCCTGGAGAACCTCTTCGTCTGCGACGGCAGCCTCTTCCCGTCCTCGCTGGGCGTCAACCCCCAGATCACCATCGCGGCCCTGGGCGACCGCACCGCCCGCTACCTGCTCGCCGAATCCATGCGCTTCTTCGCGTAATCAACCTGCTAAAAGCAGCTAAGGGTTAGTTCATCCCCGCTTTTTCCCCTCGTTAAGCCGGGGTAACTCCGCTTGCCTAAACTGGGAGGACTCTCGAGGCGACCGCCTCCGTCTGGAAAGGAGACCTCCTTGGAAGCCATTCTCATTACTCTTCCCTCTTCCGACCGTCTTACCGACCTCATGGAAGCCATCACGGACGCAGGGGCTCCCGGCGCCACGGTCTACGACAGCCAAGGCATGCAGTTACTCGGCTGGCTCGGCATGCACCCGGCCATGGCCCGCCACTGGGGCATGGAAGGCACGGATCACGAAACCGGCAAGACCATCCTGACCGTCGTCCCGGAGGACGTCGCCGAGGCCGTCATCTCAGCTGCCGACCGCGTCCTCGGCGGGTTCTCGGCCCCCTACAGCGGCATGCTCTGTAGCTGGAAGGTCGGCACGTATCGCTGCTACCAGGGTGACAAGCCCACTGCCACGAGGGGAGAGCGCCTGTGATTCTGCTTTCCCTCGGGCTGCTCATCCTCATCGGGTTCTTCGGCTCGCGCCTGCTCAAGCGCGTCGGTCTTCCTGCCGTCACGGGCTACCTGCTCGCCGGGGTCGTGATCGGCCCCTCCATGCTGCATGTCGTGGGCGGTGACGCCATCGCCGCCCTCAAACCGCTCGGCGCCTTCTGCCTCGCGACCATCTTCTTCCTGCTCGGCGAGGAGTTCCGGCTCAGCGAGCTCCAAAAGCTGGGAAAGCGCTTCCTCACCCTGACGGTGATTCAATCCATCGTCACGCTGGCCGTCGTTACGGTCCTCGCAAGGCTCTGCGGGGCCAGCATCGAGGTGGCGCTGCTGCTGGGCGCCATCGCCGGCACCACCGATCCCGCGGCGACCGTCTCGGTCATCCGCGAGCTGCGCGGCAAGGGAGAGCTGGTCAAGACGCTGCTCGCCGTGGTCGCGCTCAACGGGCTCGTCGAGATCGTGCTCTTCAGCGCCCTGATGACCGTGGTCACCGTCCTCCGCAGCGGTGGGGCCGACCCGATGACCCTCATGCAGGGCCCCGCGCTGGAGATCGGCGGTTCCATGGCCCTCGGGCTCGCGCTCGGCTTCGGCCTTCGCGCGTGGTCACTGAGCCGCTTCGGAAGGGATTCATCGAAGATCCCCACCCTGGGCCTCGTCATGCTGGGAGCCGGCATCTCGGAAGCCGCCCACCTCTCGGTGCTGCTGAGCATGCTGACCTTCGGAGCGGTCGTCGCGAACACCCATCCCTTCAAGGGGCAGGTCTTCGACCAGGGACGGGCGATGGAAGCCCCGCTCCTGGTGATGTTCTTCACCCTCTCCGGGGCGAGCCTGCACCTGGCGGAGCTGGGAGCTCTCGGGTGGTTGGGGTTGGCGTACGTGGGTGGCCGCCTGATCGGCAAGGTTGCCGGAGGCAGCCTCGGCGCATGGGCGGCAGGAGCCGGCCCCGTCAGCGTTCGCTACATGGGCTACGGTCTGGTCCCCCAGGCGAGCATGGCCATCGGGCTCGCCGCCATGGTCGAGGCCAAGTTCCCCGACGTGGCCGGACCGATCATCCCGATCACCCTGGGAGCCATCGTGATCTTCGAGACGGTGGGGCCCTTGCTGACCCGTCACGCGCTGCTGCGCTCCGGCGAAGGCAGCGAGCAACCCGCTCCCAGCCGGGAGTGGCTGCCGACTCCGAAGCCGGCTCCCTGAAGTTAGCCTCTCGCCTCGGGATTCGCCGCGGTGGGGTGTGTTTCGGCCATGTCGACGTCGCCCCCCACCGTCAAGGTGACGAAGCGACCCGCACGCCACTCCTCGGGAATATCTCCGGTCATCGGTCCCGGCGGGGCATGCGGAGCTTCCGGCTGGAGCTCCTCGCGATTCCGTTCCGGCTCTTGTGCCATGCGGCCCTCCCCCGCGAAGCCCATCCGTGCGGGCGTCGCATCCCGTCACGGCAGAGCATAGCGCGGAGAAAGGGGGCGTCAACGCCATCTTGAGGGCTAGATGTCTCCGGCGGCGGGATCCAGCACGAGCTCGGAGATGCGGGCGGAGGCGGGTTGGTCCAGCATGAAGGCCACCGCTTCCGCGACGGCTTCGGGCCGCATCATGCCTCCCCGCGGGATATCCGGTCCGACGACGTCCCAAAGGGGAGAGTCGGTGGCCCCCGGGTAGAGCGCTCCCACGCGGATGCCCGTCCCCTTGAGCTCCTCGGCGAGCGCCTTGCCCATGCCGTCGAGCGCGAACTTGGAGGCGCAGTAGACGCTCCACTCCGGGAAGACGCGCTTGGCGGCCACGGAGACCACGTTGAGAATCTCGCCCGAGCCCTGCGCGCGCATCAGCGGAAGCACCGCCCGGGTGCAGAGGAAGGGGCCCTTCACGTTGACGGCCATCAGCTGGTCGAAGACCTCGGGACTGATCTCCTCGAAGCGGGAAACATGCGTCATGCCCGCGTTGTTGACGAGGGCATCGACGCGGCCCCAGCGCTTCTGAGCCGCGTCGACGAGGCGCTGCACCTCGTCGGGGCGCGTGACGTCCGTGGGGAGGGCGATCGCCTCCGGCAACTCGCCCGCCAGCGCCTCCAGGTCCTGCGCGTTCCGAGCCGCGAGGACGAGTTTCCAGCCCTTGGCGGCCAGCACGCGCGCGATGGCGCTGCCGATCCCCCGACTGGCTCCCGTGACGATGGCGACCCTCATGCCGTGGCCCTCCCGGGGTGATCTTCCCCCTGATAGTCGAAGAAGTTGGAGCGCGTCTCCTCGAGGTGAACGTGGTGAAGCCGAACGTGAGCAGGAAGCGCTCCTTCCAGCCAGGACCAGATGACGTAGGTGACCGACTCGGAGGTCGAGATGAAGGCCTCCGCCGGCGTCTCCGACCAGTCCATCCGGCCAATGAACTGATGGTCCAGGCGATCCAGGACGCGCTCCTGGACCAGCCGATCCAGCTCGCCCAGGTCCATGATCATCCCGAGCTTGGGATCCATCTCGCCTTCCACCAGCACTTCCAGGACATAGTTATGCCCGTGGCCGCCGGGGTTGTTGCAATCCCGGTAGAGGGCCGTGTTCTCCTCGGCCGAGAGGTAAGGGCTGTGAAGCCGGTGAGCCGCCGAAAAATGGTAGACGCGGCCCAGGCGTACGCGGGCCATGTCAGCGGCCCTCGTATTCGGCGAAGAGCTCGTCGGATTCGTAGAGCCGCAAGCGCGCGAGCTCACAACCAGGAATTCGCCCCTCGAGCAAGTTCCAGACCGTGACGACGATCTGCTCGCAGGTGGGCTGGGTTCCCTGGAAGTCGTCGACGTCGAAGTTCAGGTGCTTGAAGTCGTATCGCTCGATGACGAGGTCGTTGACGGCGGCCTTGAGATCCTTGAGGTTGACGATCATGCCCGTCTTCGGATCGATCGGCCCGCGGACGGTGACGTCGAGGACGTAGTTATGGCCGTGGCCATGGGCTCCGGCGCACTTGCCGAAAAGACGCTGATTCTCCTCGGGGGAGAGCGACTCGTCGTAGTACCGGTGTGCTGCCGAAAAGCGGAAGCGGCGAGTAATCAGCATATGGGTCCCTCCGCTTGCATTATACAGGCGCCATATGGCCTCCTCAAGCGAAGCGAGGGCGGGCGGCAGGCGTGGCGCCCGCTCAAGAACGGCACCGAGTTCCTCCCCGAGCTCGAGCGCCGGCAGGGCCTCCGAGGCCGCGCGCATGAACCCGGCCAAGGGGCCAAAATTCCGGCAGGGAGCCAGTTTGGGCAGGGCGCGCCGGAAGAGGCGGATCGCGGGGCCGCGCTTCCCACGCTCGAGCATGAGGTAAGCGCATGCCACCTGGATGAGGCCCTGGTAGAAGGGCTTCCTGGCGGGAGTCGCGTACGTCCAGGGCTGCTCGAGGATCTCATGGCAGGCGTAAAAGGCGCGGCGATTGAAGGCTGCGACGGCCGCATCCAAATAACCAGCGGTCATCGGGGCCTCGCCCCGCCCTCAAGACGGCGGGACAACCGGTCGATACCATGAGTAGGCGAGACGATGAGGAGGAGAGTCATGGCCCTTTCGAACTGCGCCCAATGCACCAAGCTCTTCCAAAATACCATGAGCCGGACGCTCTGCCCGGAATGCTACGGCCAGAGGCTCTTCGGGCGTAAACCCACGGAGCTCGCGCCCGAGAACGAGGCCCCCGAACCCGTTCTCGCCACCCGCCTGATCGGTGCGGAGCACGCCCTGCGCTGCGAGATCCGCGCAGAAGAAGGCCGCGCCCACCGAGGCTCCGTCCTTTGGGGCAAAGCCAAGTTCTGGTAGCCTCGCGGGCCGCTAGAGCGTTCCGGGCTCGGTCATCGCCCGGGGCGAGAGCGCCTTTTCGACTTCCGGGCTGAGTTCGCCGCGCTCTCTCACGACCTCCAAGACGCTGCGATTGCTCCGGAAAGCCTCCTTGGACACTTCCGCTGCCTTGGCATACCCGATCACCGGGTTGAGGACCGTTGCGAGGCCCAGGCTTCGCTCGGCGAAGAACCGGCACGTCTCCTCGTTGGCGACGAGGCCTTCCACGCAGCGCTCCCGAAAGATCCGCGCGGCGTTGGTCATGATGCGGGTGGCGAAGACCAGTTCGTAGGCCATCCCCGGCATCATGACGTTGAGTTCCAGCTGTCCGGCCTGAACCGCATAGGCCACCGCCGTATCCGCGCCCATGACGTGCCAGCAGACCTGGTTGACCATTTCCGGGATGGACGGGTTGACCTTGCCCGGCATGATGGAGGAGCCGGGCTGCACCGCAGGCAGGGTGATCTCGGCGAGCCCGGTGCGGGGGCCGGAGCTCAAGAGCCGCAGGTCCGAGGCGATCCGGGTCACGTCGAGCGCCAGGCTACGCAGGGCGGCCGAGACGTCGGCAAAGGGCGTCATGCTCTGCATGAGCTCGAAGAGGTCGTCACCTTGCCGCAACGGGAAGGCCGTGAGCGCCGCCAATGCGGCGACCACGCGGGCGCGGTACTCCGGATGGGTGTTCAGCCCCGTGCCTACGGCCGACCCGCCGAGACCCAGCTCGTAGAGCGGCTCACGGGCGGCCTCGAGCCGAAGCCTGCCCTTGGCGATCGCCTGGGCGTACCCTCCGAACTCCTGACCCAGCCGCAAGGGCACGGCATCCTGAAGATGCGTGCGCCCCGATTTGACGATGCCATCGAAAACCTGCGCCTTGCGCCGGAGGCTCTCGGCGAGCAGGTCGGTCTCCGTGGCGAGCGCCGTCAGCATGACGATCAAGGCGAGGCGCATGGTGGTCGGAAAGACGTCGTTGGTGGACTGGCCCATGTTGACGTGATCGTTGGGGTGGACCGGAGCGTAGGTGCCGAGGGGACGGCCCAGGATCTCGTTGGCTCGGTTGGCGATGACCTCGTTGACGTTCATGTGGAAGGAGGTCCCTGCGCCGGCCTGGAAGGCGTCCACGACGAACGCCTCCGGGTGTTGTCCCTCGCGGACTTCGCGGGCGGCCTGGAGGATGGCGTCGGCGATCGCCGGCTCGAGGAGGCCCAGGTCGCGGTGAACCTGGGCGGCCGCGAGCTTGATCGTGGCGCAGGCCTGGACCATCTCGAAACCCAGGGTCTGGCCGCTGATGGGGTAGTTTGAAAGGGCCCGCTGGGTTTGAATGCCCCAGTACGCGTGGCTGGGAACCTCTCGCTCGCCGAGGGAGTCCCGTTCCTTACGGTAAGCGTCTCCACGGCTCATATCCATCATGGCCACCTCCTGCTGTCCAGTCTAACAGGGGATTGCCTGGAATGTAAAATATGTTTACAATCATCCGAGATAGTTCCGTGCTTGCGCCCCCAGGTCAACTCGCCTCGGGATCAGAGAGGAGATGGCATGAACGCCAACAACGCCTTACGCGCCCTCATCGTATACGACAGCATCGGCGGACGCTCCGAGGCCACCGCCAAGGCCGTGGCCGATGAGCTTCGGACCGAGGGGTATCACGTCAGCCTCAAATCGGTCCATGTGAGCGATCCCGAGGAGGTCAAGGACTACCAGTTGCTCGTGGTCGGCACGTGGGTTTACCCGTTGTTCTTCGTGCAGTTTCCCTCGCGCGAGATCCTGAACTTCGTCGCCAACCTGCCCTCCCTGGAGGGCAAGCAGGCCGCGGTCTTCGCCACCCACCTCTTCAGCGCCGACCATGCCATCGCCAAGCTGGAAGAAGCCCTTCACGACCGCCACGCCGAGATCGTGGCCCTGCACCAGGTCAAAGCCTTCGCGCCGGACGCCGGCGCCAAGGCGTTCGCGCAGATGCTGGCAGGCCGCTACTCCAGCTCGCCTTCGGGGCTATAGCCCCCCATCCCCTCCGCAAGACGGCAGCCCCGCCGGGTCGATGACCCGGCGGGGCTGCGTGAGCCTCATCAGACGGCTTGGTGCGCCTAGGCGCCGTGCGCCATTGCGGCCAGGCGCACATAGACGCCCGGATTCTTCTTCAAGAACCAGACCAGATCGCGCTTGGGCAAGCGGTACGCCTTCACGTCGCCACATGCCCGGTACGTGACGCCAAGCTTGGAGGATTCGTAGAGTAAGTTCACCTCGCCGAGGAAGCCTCCCGCCTCCACGCGTCCGACCACGTCATCCCCGAGCAGGATCTCGGCCTCTCCCTCTACCAAGAGGAAACACGCGCGCAGGGGCTCGCCCGACGACGCGATCACCTCACCGGGCGCGAAGGACTGCGTCACCATGAGCGTCTGAAGCATGGTCTTCTGCGTGGCGGTCAGCGAGCCGAAGGCGTCAACGGAGTCCAGCAACTCCCAGGAATCCAGCAGGCGTACGGCCGCGAGGCGACGCAGCATCTCCACGATCCCCGAGCCGCGAACGAAGTAAAGGAAATCATGCCGGTCGATGGCCAGCGCCGTCATGTCGGTCGTCGCGAAGACGTCCGCATTGCGGGGCTGATCCAGGATGATGGCGGTCTCCCCGAAGTAATCGTAGGGGCCGTAGTGCCTCACGTCGTGCAAGCCGTCCCGGATGGCGGCCTTGCCCGAGACGATCATGTAGAAGCGATCGCCCGGCGTCCCCTTGGAGATGATCTGCTCTCCGGCCTTAAAGCTCACCTTGGAGACCATGCCGAGGAACTCGGCGGCCTTGTCCACGGTGAAGCCCTTGAACAGGTCGACCTTGGAAAGGACCTGCAGGAGCTCGATGGCATCGCTGGTCGGAAGGGCCTCGGCCTCGATGACCAGGGTCTGGTCAAGGCCCGTCGCCGCGATGCGAAGGTTCGAGTCGGGTGGCAGGCTCTTGGGGTTGGTGTGAACCAGCCAGAGGTGGTCCTTCACCTCGTCGGGAAGCTGGGCCAGGATCTCGACCTGAGTATGAATCGGCGGCACACCCGCCTCGTGGATGACGAAGTCATGGTGCCAGGGGAAGTTGAGCAGTTCGTCCCGGCGCTCCTCGCTGAGGATCCCCTCCTCGAAAAGGCGGTTGAAGATCGCCGGATCGTAGAGCGTGTCGGAGGTGTAGACCATGGACTTGCCGCCGAAGAAGCACTCGAACCCGATGCACGGCACGGAGTGAAGGGTGTACTGGAACCAGAACTCCCCGCCGGCGATCCGGATGGGCTCGCCGACCGTCACCGGCACGAAATCGAAGAGGTCCTCCCAGCGGCGCTTGTCCAGGCCCAGGAGGGTGCGGTACTTGCGCTCGAAGGATCCCATGATGGTGCGGGTGGTGTAGAGCTTGATGCGGCCCTCCTCCAGGATCTTCTGGAGGGTGCCGGAATCGTGATCCGCGTGGCAATGCGTGAGGATCAACGAGTCGATATGCTTGGGGTTGACCTCGTAGTCGGTCAGCCACTCGATCGAGTCGACGGGAGGATCGACCATGATGCCGCGGCCGTTGACCCAGAGGATGAAGCCCGAGGTCTTGGCGGAAGGGTCGAAGCCGTGTCCCGTCCCGATGAACGTCATGCCGAAGTACGGGGGGATGAAGGGCTTGCGCTTTCCGACGGGCTCCTGCTTGAGCGGGGGGAGCTTGAGTTCGGCGCCGATCTCGGCGACGACCTCGTCCCCGTCCACGACCAGGAAAGCCTCCCCACGGCGGGTGACGGCGACCTCCCCGATCCGCGCCGTTCCCGACGGGTCGTAGGTCACGAACTCCACCAGGTCCTCGAGTTCGATGCGGGATCCCGGCTTCGTGGGGTGCTTGCGGAACCATGCGAGCTCGGCTTCCAGGTCCGCGACCGCTCGCGAAGGGCGCCAGGCCGGCTGATCCAGGGTGACGTCGATCCGCTCGGGACCGAAGACCGCCTCGCGCAGCACGGTGCCGATGATCTCCTGCTGGGCCTCGTCGCAGATCACGGTGATCCGGCGGCCCAGGGCGAAGAAGTTGAAGTAGACGGGAAACTCGAGGTCGGCGAAGGAGACGCCGCGATCGAGCGAGATGAGCTTCGGAGGCACCACGAAGATCTGGGGCACCCCGGAGGCCGTGCCCAGCGTGTCCTTGATGGTCTCGGGAACGGCTCCGAACTGGATCCAGCCCGCCGAGGTCTCGAGAAGCGCGCCTCCCCTGGGTAGGCGTTCCAATGGTTTCACGACCAATGCCTCATCCCCTCATACTAGTCCATGCAGGCATCTTACCCGGTAACAGGGTGTTGCAACAGGACCGCGATCACACGGCCGGGAGCTGGGGCAGCGTCGGGCGTGCCAGCTTGGCCAGAAACGCCCGCGAGCGCTCGGTTGCCGGACGATCGAAAAAATCTTCCGGCGGGGCATCCTCGACGATCCGGCCTCCGTCCATGAAGAGGATCCGGTCGGCCACTTCCCGCGCGAATCCCATCTCGTGGGTCACCACGATCATGGTCAGCCCGTCCTTGGCGACGTCCGTCATGACGCCGAGGACTTCCTGGACCATCTCCGGATCCAGGGCCGAGGTCGGCTCGTCGAAAAGCAGGGCCTTGGGACGCATCGCGAGCCCTCTGGCGATGGCGACGCGCTGCTGCTGTCCGCCGGAGAGTTGCCCCGGCAAGCAGCGGGCCTTGTCGGGGATGCCGACGCGCTCGAGCAGCTCCATGGCGACGAGGTCCGGCTTCTTCTCTCCGCGCAGGCGCCGCGGAGCCAGGGTGATGTTCTCCAGCACCGTCAGATGCGGAAAGAGGTTGAAGGACTGGAAGACCATTCCCACGTCCATCCGCAAGAGGTTCAGGTCGGTGCGGCGGTCCGCCACGTCCACCCCGTTCACCCAGATATGCCCCTGGTCGATGCGCTCCAGGCGGTTGATGCAGCGCAAGAGCGTGCTCTTGCCGGATCCGCTGGGTCCGAGCAGGACGAGCTTCTGGCCGGCCGGGACGTGCAGGTCGATCCCGTCGAGCACCGTATGGCGGCCGAAACGTTTGACGACTCCTTCGAAGCGGATCACCGGCGGCCTCCTCGCTCGGATGCTAGCAGTCGCGGCGGCACTAGTAGGTCCACCGCTTCTCGAGCAGGCGGGAGACACTGGTCAAGGGGATGGTGAGCAGGAGGTAGCAAAGGGCCACGGCCAGCCAAACGGTCATGGGATTGGCGAGGCGGCTCGCGAGCTCCTGTCCGGTTCGGGTCAGCTCGGTCATGCCCATCAGGGAGACGAGCGAGGAGTCCTTGAGCAGGGCGATCGCCTCGTTGGTCAAGGGCGGCACGACCCGACGCATGGCCTGCGGCAGGATCACCAGCCCCATGGCCGGAACGTAGCCGAAGCCCAGAGAGCGGGCGGCCTCCATCTGTCCCTTGGGGATGGACTCGATCCCGGCCCGGAAGATCTCGGCGATGTACGCGCTGGCATTGATGCTGAGCGCCAGGATCGCGGCCAGGTACTCGGGGATCCGGATCCCGAAGGCCGGCAGGACGAAGTAGATGGTGAAGATCTGGACCAAAAGGGGCGTGCCCCGGATGGCCTCCACGTAGACCATGCTCGCCAGCGAAAGCGGACGAAACGGGCTGACCCGAAGGAGTCCGATCAACAAGCCTGCCGGCAGGCCGCAGAGCAGGCCCCAGGCGGTGAGCTGAACGGTCCAGACCATGCCGTTGAGCAAGTACTTCCAGAGATCCTTGAGCAAGGACGGGTCGAAGAGCTTGGGGGCAGATGGGGCCGGCGCGGCCACGTCACTGGTGGCAAACCACTTGGAGTAAAGCCGGTCGTACTCCCCGGATGCCCGGATCTCGGCCAGGGCCTGGTTCACGGCCTTGACGAGCGATCCGTCGGAGGGATGGAAGGCCATGCCGTAGTGCTCGGACGTGAAGGGTTCTCCCGAAACCACCAGGCTCGGGAAGCTCTGCTTCAGCATGTAGCGCGTGGTGGGCGCATCGTTGACCACCGCGTCCAGGCGGCCATTCTGGAGGTCGAGGAAGGCGAGGTCGATGGAGTTGAACTTCTTGAGGCGGATGCCCGTCCGGGCCTCCAGCATGACATGGCCGGTGGTGTTGATCTGGACGCCGACCGTCTTGCCGGTGAGGTCGTCGACTTTGAGGGGCTGCTGCTCTTGGCGCAGGGTGATGACCTGGCCCGCGTCGTAGTAGGGGTCGCTGAAGGCGAGGGTCTTCTTGCGTTCGGGGGTGATGGTGGAGGCCGAGATCACCATGTCGAACTTGCGGCTCAGGAGGGCCGGGAAGATCCCGTCGAAGGACGAGTTGACCCAGCGGGGCTTGACTCCCAGCTTCCGGGCGACGGCCTGGCCCAGCTCGATGTCGAAGCCGACGAGTTCGGATCCGACCTTGTTTTCGAAGGGGGGGTAGGTGGCATCGGTGCCGATGACGACTTCACCCGCCTGGCGCACGCGCTCGAGCGCATCGGCAGACGGCGCCTCCGCCCGGGAGCAGCCCGGAACGACCAGCAGCATGAGGGCGAGCAGCCCGGCTATCCAGGAGAGCGGAAGCATGCGGTTCATTAGGGGACATTAAAACCGATTCCGCGTCGTCATGCAAGCAAGCACAAAAAAGGAGCGCGGAGGGTCGTGCCCTCCGCGCTCCGAGACCGGTTATCGGTTACTTGCTGACCATCTGGCGGTTCTTGGCGACCTCGTCGTCCGTCATCAGGCGCGACTCGACCTTGGCCCAGTCGATGTTCTTCATGACGGCATCCAGGTACTTGCCGCGCTCGGTGGGCTTGTAGTCCACGGCGAAGGCATGCTCCCAGACGTCGATGACCAGCACGGGGCGGTAGCCCGCCACGTTGCCTTCCTCGTGAAGGGTGATCCAGTGGTTCGTCAGCTTGCCGGTGCGGTTGTCCTGGTACAGGATGGCCCAGCCCACGCCGCGCATCTTGGCGACGCCCATGAAGTCCTTCATCCAGTTCTCGACGGAACCGAAGGAATCCTCGAGGGCCTTGGCCAGGCGCCCGCCAGCGGGAAGGCTGCCGCCGTTGGCCTTGAGGTTGCTGAAGTAGTACTCGTGAAGCACCATGCCGTTGAACTCGAAGCCGAAACGGCGCTTGAGCTCGGCGAAATGGGGGTTGAGGCCATCAGCCTCGCCGCTCTCGAGCATCTTGCGGGTCTCGTCCAGCAGCTTGTTGGTGTTGTTGACGTAGCCCTCGTAGAGCTTCTTGTGCTGGGCGATCTGCTCTTCGGAGATGCCCTCGAGGCCGGCCAGGTTATACTCGCGAACCTCGTACTTTTGCATCGTTGCGGTCGACATGTCTTTCCTCCTCAGTGGAAGTCGAGAGGGTCTTAAAGGGCTTTCATTATTCCCTGTGCGGGGCGGGGCGTCAAGGGAGGGGACGTTTGCCCGGGGCCCGGTTTCTTGGTAGCATCGAGGCGATGTGAAGGGAGTCCGCCGTGAAACTTGAAAGCCCATCCCTGGAAGCATGGTTCAATCGCTACCAAGGCGGCGCCAAGCACCAGCTCGGCGGGACGATGATCGCGCCGCTACCCGGCCCCCGCCTGGCATCCTTGCTGCCTTCCGATTGGTCGCCGGCCACCTTCGAGACCGGCTACACCAGCACCCCCGGCTCAGAGACCCTGCGCCACGCGCTCGCCGCTTCCGACGGCCTGGACCCGGATGCGCTGATCCTGACCAGCGGCGCCACCGAGGCCAATGCCTCCGTGCTCTTCGCCCTGCTCGAGCCGGGAAGCAACCTCGTGCTCCAAGATCCCCTCTACTACCAGTTCGCGGGCCTCGCGGAGGGGCTGGGAGTGGAGGTGCGCCGCTGGACGCTGCCCGCCGATCCCTTCGCGGATCCCGACCTCGACCGGCTCTGGGACCTGCTGGACGCCCGCACTCGCCTCGTCGTGCTCAACACCCCGCATAACCCGACAGGCCGTGTCCTGTCCGCGGCCACCCTCACGGCCATCGCGCGACGGGTCGAGTCGCTGCCGGAGGCTTACCTGCTGGTCGACGAGATCTACCGGGGCGTCACTCCTGGCCTGGATGCCAGCATCGCCACCCTCACCCCGCGCGGCATCGCCGTTAACGCCCTCTCGAAACGCTGGAGCTTGCCCGGCTTCCGGCTCGGCTGGGTGGCCTGCGCCGATCCCCGGGTCGCTCAACGGATCTTGGCGTGGCATGAACATCTCACGTGCTCGGTCAGCCGGATGAGCGAGCAAATGCTCGAATGGCTCTGGCCACAGCGCGAGGTCCTCTGGGCCGAGAACACGGCGATCGCCCAGGAGAACCGCGCCCGTGTCGCCGACTGGCTTGCCACGGTGTCGGAGTGGGCCGACGTGCAGCTGCCGCCCGCCGGGGTCATGACCCTGGTTTGGCCGCACGGCACGCATGACGACATGGCGTTCGGGCGGCAGCTCCGCGAATCGCATGACTGCTTCGTGGTCCCGGGATCCTGCCTCGGCTACCCGGGGGCCCTGCGGATCGGCTTCGGGCACCGGGATCCGGAGGCGCTGAGCCAGGCGCTCGACACGCTCCGGCAGGCCCTCGCCATGGCCGCGCGGGTACCGGCATGACGTCCTTCGACGAGTCGCGCATCCTCGGGATCGGGGTCGACATGGTGGAGATTCACCGCATCGCGGAGGTCCGCTCCCGCCACGGGGAGCAGTTCCTCAAGCGCGTCTTCGCGGACGCGGAATCCGCGTACTGCCTGCGTCAGAAGAACCCGGACATCAGCCTCGCCGCCCGGTTCGCCGCCAAGGAGGCAACACTCAAGGCCCTCGGCAAGGGGTGGACGCATGGGATGCGCTGGACGGACTTCGAGGTCATGCGCGAACCGGGAGGCCGACCGGTGCTCAAGCTGCACGGAGCGGCCGCCAAGCTCGCCAACGAGCTCGGGGTGAAGCGGGCCCACTTGAGCCTGACCCATACGGCAGGGCAGGCCATGGCCATGGTGGTCCTGGAGCGCTAATCCGCGGTGCGGCTCACCGAAACCGAGAACTCCATCGTCTCGTAGAGCGACTGCTGCAGCGCCAGCTTCCCGCTGAGCTGCTCGTCACGCCGGAGCTGCTTCACGTACTCCGTGTAGGCGTCGACCTGGAGGTCGCAGCCGAAGGACTCCATCATCGGCAACCCCTGTCCGGCCAGCAAGGCCGGGGTGCCTTCGCTCTCGAAGAGCATGGACCCATGCAGGATCACCTTGGTATCCGGCTCGTTGAGGAGCTTGCCGAAATCGCCCTGCAACTCGCAGCGCTCGGCATGATCTCTCGCCACCAGGCTGTTGGCCAGGTGGAAGACCAGCTTGGTATGCCATTCCGGGTTTTGCAGCAACTGGTGCCAGATGGCTTGCGGGTAACGGGAGGAATCGATCCAGAACTTGGTGCGGTTCAGTTGCACGCAGTCGATCTGCGCATAGGGGATGACCGCGCGAAGCGCCAGTAAGGCCAGGTTCATGGCCTCGGGTCCCTGCTGGGACCGTTGAATCAAGCGAAACGTCGTACGCGAGATGGACATCGCATCGTCCTCTCAGGCTCTCAGGAACCCCATCGTTCCCTACTCCGTATTATACCCGCTTGGTCCCTAGAGCAATCGAAGTTGCTTCAGGACCGCTTCGCGGCCTTGCGCAACAGCCGCGGGCACTAGATTAGACGAAAAAAGGAGGGGCGGGAATCTTCCCGCCCCTCCGACCTATTGAGAACTTATTCGCCGAGCGTTTGCCAGAGGGCGAGGCCCACGATGCCGAGGCCCAGAAAAGGGTGGATGAAGAACGCGCCTGCGGCCACGACGGCCACCAGCGAGCCCGTCATGGGCTTGGGCATGGGACGGGCGGTCGCAATCGCCACCGGCCGTTTCACAGGAATGCGACGGGACATGGCACACCTCACTCTCTTACCGACAGTGATCCTATACCCGGCTGGTGACAAAGACCCATCAAAGGAGTATCAAATAACTATTAAAAGCGGGCCCGAACGCCGTTTCCCGCCACGATCCCAGCGGGTTCCCGCGCATGGCGGCCGAACGTGCGGGCTTTGGCAGAGGGAGGTAGGACCATGGCAGGCGAACACGACAAGCTCAGAGGCAAGCAGGAGGAACTCGGCGGCAAGATGCGCGAGTTCAAGGGCGAGATGATGGGCGAGGAGCGCGTCGAGCGCGAAGGCAAGATGGATCAGGCCAAGGGCAATCTGCGCCAGGCCTGGGGCGACATCAAGGAGAAAGCCGAGGACATTCGCCGCGACATGCAGCGTTAGCCCCGTCCCGCGGGACGCGTCCCGTCGTTCCCACCGCAACGCGCAACGGCCCCGCCGAGCGGGGCCGTTGCCATCGAAACACCTCGCGGCCCTGGGTGGGCTAGAAGGGCAGCGTCGTCCAGACTCCTTGATCGAACTTGTAAAGCACCGCGCCGTCGAAGCTCAGCGCGAATCCCGTATCGTGATCCAGCATCACCAGGGAATCGAGACCGACCTGCACGGGAGTCTGAGGCGAAAGCGCGTTCCAGTTGCCCCCGCTTCCCAGCCCGAAGATCCGGCCTCCCGGAACTCCGACTTCCATGGCCACCGCGAGCAGCGATGCCGGATTCCCGGGAATCGCCTGGAGTCCCCCCAGGTAATCGGCGGAGAGGTGCGACTTCGCATCCCATTTCTGGGCGACCCGGTCCCAGCGCCAGAGGTCCGTCCCCGTGCTCGCCCAGACCGCATCGTCGCGGATCAGCAATCCGCTGACCTCCAAGCCTGCCTGGGGGGGGCCGACCTTCACCCAAGCGGTTCCGTTGAAGCGCAGCACGTCCTCGCCGGCCACCCAGACCTCCTGCCCCGAGGTCCGCACCGTTCCGAAGTGCTTGGTGCCGAATTCGGGACGCTCAACCCGGGTCCATTTCTCGTTGGCGTACTCGAGAACCGTCCCGTGGGTCCCGACGGCGAAGCCGCGACCCGCGTCGGAGAAGGCCACGTCGGTGAGCCGCACCGCCACCCCGTTGTTGGTCGCTGGCGAGAGCAGCTCATGGCTGCCGTTGACGACCGGCTCCCAGAGCTGGTTCTTGTAACGGGCGATGCCTTCGCCACCGACACTCCAGCCCTCCTGGGACGAGAGCATGAAAATCGACCAGGCCATACCCGACCGGGGGGCCTTCCCCCATTCCTTGAGCGCCCCCGTGCTCAGGGAGTAGAGCTTGCCGTCTCTGGAGAGTAGCGGTCCCTGCAAGGTCTGGTAGAGGCCCACGAAAGGCGGCTGCTCCGTCTCCGAGCCCGGCTTGCCTTCGACGCCTCCCGACTTGTCCTCCTCGGAAAGACCGTTACCGACCGGCCAGTAGGGGCCGAAGGTACCGTTCGGGAGGGTACTCGCGCACCCGGAAAGGACCACGGCAAGGCACAATCCCGCTAGGGACCTCCCAAAGGGAGTCCAAATCCGCGTCATCGTCCCTCACCTCCTTCGACCCGGTAGGGGATTCCCCACTGGGTGCCGTCATAATTGGTCATCGCCGGATCAGCGAAAGTCTTGCCGGCGATCGCGTCGATCACCAGGTGCCGCAGGCCCGCCTCTCCGCCGAAACGGAAGTGAGCCGTGTAAACCCCGTCTCGGGCCTGGCGGTCCTCGCCGAGGCCGTCGTCCCGCAGCCTGAGGCGATCGCGCATGGGGGGCACGGAAAGGAAGGCGTAAAACGCCGGATCCGTCGTCGCCCCCTCGAAGGAGAGTTCGACCTCGAGGGATGCCCATTGATCGGCCTTGACGCGCGGCAGGTCGTCGATCGCAATCCAGCCATCCGGCAGGAAGCGCCGCGGGGGCTGACCGTCCACCGTCAAAACGATCGTCCCTGCCTTGAACGCCGAGCCCTCGGGCTGGATCTTGACCAGGTTGACGTCGGTCAAGCGCCAAGTCCCCGCGGTCTTGCGGAAGTGGGCCTTCCGCTGAGCGGTCTCGACGAACGGCTTGGAGAGCAGGTTGCGCTGCCAGGTGTAATCGAGCACGAGCTTGCCGGCACGATCCTGCTTGAAAAGCCCCGTGGCCTCGGTCGCAGAGGTGAACTGGAGAGACGTCGACTCGGGAATCGACGTCTCTTTTCCCTGGACGGTGAAGGAGTAACTGCGCCCCCAGCGCCTTGGAAAGCCCGACGGCAGGACCTCGGTGCCGGCACTGAAGATGCCGACCCCATCGTTGATGAGTCGGGACGGGAAGAGTGGCGCAACCTCGGATTCTCCGAGCACCGAGGAAATGGCCTGTCGATCGGCCGCCTCGTTCGGATTGACGCCACTCGGCGGCGTGCTGGTTGGAGGGCAACCCGCCGAGAGCGCTGCGGCGGTCAAGCCCAGCAGCGCCTTCAAACGGCGGGACGATCTCAAGCCCATCCGGTACCCCCTATCCCTACCCGGCTACAGCCGGGTAGGACGTTCGATGATATCGCCCGTGTAGGCGTTTATCACGTACTTACCCCGATAGTACTGCGTCGACACGGTCGGCGTGGGAGTGGGCTGCGGCTTCTGGTAGGAGTAGCTGGGCTCGTCGTAGTAGAAATCCTCGTACCAGTAGCTGCCGGAGCTGGACGTATGCGCCATGATTTCCCGTCCGGAGACCGAGGTGTCGATCTCGTAGACGGCCCCCCCGCTCGAGGTCGGGCGCAAGGCAATCTGCATGCCGGCGGGCCCCATGCCCATGCCGATGTCCAGGCAGGTCTCGATCACCTTGTTGAAGTAGAGCACCCGGTCGAAGTCGATGGTCACGCCCGAGTCCGTGGAGACGGTATCCGCCTCGGGAGCCAGGAGCTTGCCGTCGCCGGTGAACGTGAAGGTGAGCAGGCGAACGTCATACAGGGTCGGGATCTCGACTGCCTGGACGCTCGGAGTGGGCGACGGCGAGGGGGTCGGGTCCGGCTGCTTGCGGACCATCGCCTGGTAGGTGAACTGCCAGGAGCTGGTCTTGGCGATCTTGCCGTTGGCGCCGACCTGCATGGCCTTCACGGAGACCAGCTTGGCGTCCGGGAAGTGCAGGGTCAAGTAGCGCTTCACCTGGTGATGCGCGTCGTAAAGAGTCGAGCCCTCCATCGTCGTGATCTGATCCCAGGGGTAGCGCTTGCTCACCGAGCTCGGCTCGGTCGCCCCGGGATAGCCCACCATCGATGTCGGGTTCTTGTCGACGATCACGCATCCCGAAAGGGACGTCACCAGCGCGGTGGTGGCCAGCAGAGTGTAAAGCGTCGGGCGAATCATAGCGACCTCCTGTCGGTTTCAACCGTTCCTGAGCGTAGACTACGTGCAAGCGATCACGTGGTTGATCACATGACGAGCAAGCAGTCGATTTTGATCGGTTAAATTTTGGTTATGCCCCCAACGGAAAGGCCCCGGAGCTTCGCATTGAAGCTCCGGGGCCCAGGTCTCCGCTGGACGTCTTCAGGAGATGCCGGCTTGAATCTGCTCAAAAAGGCGTCTCGACGAGGCATCCGGGGCAATGCCCAGGTCGGTGTCGAGGATGTCGATGAGTTGCTGGTAGTGGCGCAAGGCGCCCGTGCGGTTTCCGAGGGCCAAGAGCGCCCGCATCTTAGCCTGGTGAGCAGGCTCCGAGCAGCGATCCACCGCAAGACATTGCTCTGCGCGCTGCAGTGCGTCCTCGTAGCGCTCCAAGGCCTGGAGCTCCTCGAAGAGCGTGCCGTAAGCCGCCATCGCGAGCTGGTGAAGATGCTCCTGCACTCCGATCAGCCAGAGCGCTCCGGAATTCGCCAGATCGTTCATGTAGCGTCCGCGGTAACGATCCAGGGCCTTTCCGAGCTCGGAGATCCGATCGTCGGCCGACAGGCCCTCCCGCTTGGCTTGGGCCAGGTGGTAGGTGAACTCGTCGGCATCCAGCGTGTAATGGGCGTCGAAGTTGAACCAGTAGCGCCCTTCCCGCCACTGGACGAAGCGGGACGGAGCGTTCTTGGCGAGGTCGGGCTCCAGGGCCTGCCGCAAGCGGCTGATGAGCATCAGGATGGCGGAGCGGGAGACGTCTTCTTCTCCGTAAAGCTCTTCGGCGAGTTGCTCGCGGGTCACTCCCTGCCGGTGCTGGAGCAAGCACGCCAGCAAGAGCTTGGTCTTGGAGCCTTGCCATTGCTTGGGGGCGATTGCCCCGTTCGCGTTGACGACCTCGAGCTCGCCCAGCGCCCGGATCTGAAGATCGGGGGTCTGCGGCAGCACCGTGACCAGGTCCGGCGGCAGCTCCTTGGCCGCTCCCTCCCAGCCTCCCTGGGTCATGATCAGGTAGTGATAGCCGTTCGCCTCGCAAAGCCTGCGGGCTTCTTGTGCAATCGCCCGGGCCTCGTCCGCGTTTCCGGTGGCCTGGCTCAGGCGCGCCTCGTAAAAACGCAGCTGCGCGAGCCGGTAGCGGTACCCCTGCGACGCCAGGGTCTCGCGCGCCAGCCTCAGCAGCTCCTGCGCGCGCGCATGCTCGCCGCGCTCCATGCAGAGCACTCCCAGGGGAATCTGGAAGTCGACCATCGCCGGGTCCTCGGCAGGTAGGCCTCTCAAGGAGATCGCGAGCTGCATCAACTCCCAGGCCCGATCCTTTTGGCCTTGCAGGCGGGAAAGCTCCGCTTCACCCGAGAGCGCCTGAGCTTCGAGCACGCGGTCACCCAGCGAGACCGCGACCTCGCGGGTTCGCGCAAAGTAATTGAGTGCCCGCATCGGCTGGCCTTGGGCACTCGCGACTTCGCCCAGCGTCAACAAGGTCCAGCCCTCATCGCGGCGGGCGCCGAGCGCCTGAGCGAGCATCAGGCCCTCTTCGGCGATGGTCCGGGCCTCATCGAACTCCCCCAAGGCCAGGTGAACGATGGCGAGGTTGCTGTAGGTCGCGGGGTAGCCACGCCGTCCCGCCCGTTCCGCCTGTCGGATGGCTTCCTTGTAGGTGGCCCGCGCCCGGTCGATGTCCCCCTGGCGGAACGTGGCGAGCGCCACATTATGCAGGGCCTTGCTCAGGCCCGCCGCGTCTCCCAGCGCGAGGTAAAGCTCTCGGGCCCGCTCGAAATGCTCGAGGGCCCGGTTCATGTCGTTGGCCATCTGGTAGGACAGGCCCAGGGCATTCTCGGCGAAGGCCCGTCCCGCCTGATCGGATTCGGGCAGCAACTCTAGGGCCTTGGTCGCCAAGCTCCTCAGACGGGAATCTCCCCGGCTGCCCCAGATAGCGGCCTGGAAGGCCAATGCATGGCCCGCCGCGGAGGGGTCCTTTTGCTCGCCAGCCAGGCGTTCAGCCGCCTCGTAATGGCGCAAGGCCTCGTCGAAGCGGCCCAGTGCACGACAGACTTCCCCGTGATAGAGGTTGAGCCGGGAATTCGCGTGCGCCACCTCGGGGGGAAACTGCCCCAGCAGCTGCTCCAAGGCCGTGACCCGGCCTTGGGAGAGGTAGACCGGGGCCAGGTTGGCCAGGGTCTCCGCCGCGTCCTCCCAGAGGCCGCCATCGAAGAACAGCCTCAGGGCATCTTCGGGAGCGCGCTCCGTGAGGCGCTTGCCGAGCTTGAGGGCGATCGCCTGAATCTCCTGCTCGGACCAGGAGGCGCGCGCCTTTTCCTTGAGGAAGGCCTGAAGCGTCGGATGGTAGTAGTACTCCGTGGCTTCGGCGGAAGCGCGGGTCAAGAGCATGTTGGAGCGCAGCAAACCGGCCACCATCTCGTCGATGCCCACGATCCCCAGCTCTTCGCGGCAGACCGAAACGTCCAGGGTCGGCATGAGCGCCGTGCGGAGCAAGAACTCTCGGACCTCCTCCGGCTGCTGGTCGAAGACCTCCTGGGCCAGGTACTCGAAAAAGAGCGTCCGGCCCTCACCGAGCCCCTGGGCCAGCGAGCCGCCCTGAGAGGCGTAAGCCGCCATGACGAGGCTGGCCGCCCAGCCTTCGGTCGACGCCGAAAGGGTTCCTTGCTCTTCGGGACTCAAGGCCATGCCGGTCAGGGCACGGAACAGCGCGGCAATCTCCTCGAGGCTGAAGCGCAGCTGCGGGATCCCGAGTTCGACCAGCTGCTGGCGGACCCGCAGCTGGGGCAGCTTGAACGGAGGGTCCTTGCGCGAAACGACGATGAGCTGAACGGCTTCCGGCAGGTAGGCGATGAGGGCCTCGACGGCCGCCACCACCGGCTCGGCATGCTGCACGGCATGGAAGTCGTCGAGGACGAGCACGAAACGCTCGCCGACGCGCTCGGACAATTCCTCGGCGAAAAGCCCCATCAGGCTGGGCAGGATCGCCGCGGGGTTCGAAGCGGTATGCAGCAATTCCAGGGCCCGCGACGCCTCACCGGGCCAGTTCCGGTAACAGCCGCCGATCAGGTAGCTCAGGAACGTCGACGGATCGGCATCATGCGGCTCGAGGTTCAGCCAGCAGCCCGGCGCGCCGCTCTCGGCCACGTAATCGGCCACCAGCGTGCTCTTGCCGTAACCGGGCCCCGCGCTCACCAAGGTCAGCTTGATGCGCGGATCCTGACCGGCCTCAAGGCGGTCGATCAGGCGATCTCTTCGCACATAGGAAGCCGGCACCTTCGGTGGCAGCAGCTTTCGATTGATGAGAGGTAAGTGGGGCATGCCCCTATTCTACCCGCAATGGCGAGAATCCGGAGGCCCTCACGCGTCTTGCGCCTCATCGCGCTTGGCCGCCTCGTACTCCCGGACCGCCTCGATGGCCGTCTTGACCTCCTTGACCCCGGCCTTGAAACCGGTCTTGAGGCCACCCCAGAGCTGATGAAGACGTTGCTTCTCCCGCTCCAGATCAATCGAGAGCGTCAGCGACGGCGCCCCGGGCGCCTGATCCTGCAACTCCATGGCCCGTTCGCTCTCGACCAGTTCGTCGAACGTCGTCTCCTGCTGCTCGAGCGCCAGGTAAATCTGCTCCGGCGACGCCATGCCCCGACGAATGAGGATCTCGCCGAGCGGCAAGGGCTGGTCAATCTGAGCGAGCAAGGCCTCGAGAAGTTGCTGGCGGCTGATGGCGCCGCGCTTCACCAGGATCTCTCCGAGGCGGGCCTGCCCCCCGTAGCGAAACTGATCCTTGATCCGCTGGCGCTGCAGCGCATCGTCGATCACCCTCCCCGACACTCCCATGT
This sequence comes from Candidatus Sericytochromatia bacterium, assembly GCA_036676495.1. Lineage (GTDB taxonomy): Bacteria > Cyanobacteriota > Sericytochromatia > S15B-MN24 > UBA4093 > UBA4093. Next base: position 51,723 of record JAKFCT010000052.1, on the reverse strand, counting down.
CGCGGAGGAGCTCTCCCAAGGGCGTCCCCGGGAGGCGAGCCTGGCGATCCAGCGCATCCTGAAGGTGGGCCCGCGAGAGCGCGCCTTGGCGAATCAGGATCTCCCCGAGGCGATCGCGCTGAGTCCGGGTCACCTTGCGCTGGCGTGCGGCCTCTGCGACCGGCTCCACCTCTTCCGGGGAGAGCGGAGTGCTCGCGAGGATCAGCTGAATCAGCGGCTTGGGATACTCCACCTGGCGGGTGATGGCCTCGCGAAGTTCGTCAGGTTCCAGCAGGCCGTCCGACATGAGGTCCCATCCCAGCGAGTTGGCCATCCGATTGGAGGGCCTGAAGTAGGAGCCCGCCCCCTGCATCTCCTGCAAGAGCGATTCGGGCGGCATGTTGGTCGCCCGCATGAGGCCCTGGCCAAACGAGAGGCCCCAGCGCTGGGCGTCATCTTGGATGCGGGAAAGCTCGCCGGGTGGGAGCAGGCGAAACGTGGCGAAGAGGCGCCGCGCATCGAAGGCGCTCAAGCGTTCGGGAAGCTCCACGGCCAGCTTGTCCGAGACGGCCTGAACGAAGGCTTCCCAGGTGTACGGGCGAGGCTCGCCTGGTTGGCCCGGGCGCGGGTAGGCCACCCAGAGGGACTGAAAGGGGGATATCGGCTGAAGCTCGCTCTTGCGGATCATCGGCATGCCGTGAAGAGGCCGAAAGACCATCCGGGGGTCGATGGCCGCGAGTTGATCGTTGGCGGTCCGGTAACAGACCCGGTCCCGGTCGATCAGGTAGGTATCGAGACCCAGGCGCGCGAACATGACGACTTCAGCCTGTTCGCAGTAGCGTTGCACGAGATCCAGGCCGAGCCGCTCCGGATCCGTGAGCAGGAAGCCGCAGACGCAGGCCTGCTTGACCAGGACCTCGCCACAATGCGGACAGGCCAAGAGGCCATCCCGGGGGCGCGCGGGAAGTCGAAGCCCGTCCGTCGAGACGACAGGATCGCGGCGAGGCACCACTCCCTGGACGACCTTGGAGAGTCCGGCCTGGGCGGCGCGCAGGATCGCTTCGGCATCGCTCCGGTCGAGCGCGATCTCGTAGTGGTTGCGGGCCAGCTCCAGTTGGCCGTTGTGGTGATAGGCGCTGGCCAAGAGCACGTGGAGGCGGGGATCGCTCACTTCTGCGGCGAGGGCCTCTTCATAGAAGGCGATCGCCTCCGCGTAGCGATTGGCCTGGAAGGCTTTGATGCCTTTTTCGACGAGCGGATTCATCCCGGAAATCTCCAAGCGCAGGGCAGGGAACCAAGCTCCTCATACCCGAGCGGGCAAGGAATCGGCCAAGCAGGGAAACGATGCGCGCCCGAGGTGAGAAGCGGCGATTGTTCAGAGGGTGGGGATATGTTACCCCTAGACCAGTTCGCTGTCGGCTTTGTCATCGACCCACATGCCGGTGAAAACGGCGACCGGCTGCTTTGGGGCGATGCCTGCAAGGCCGTGAGTGAACCGATCCAGGAAAATGCCGGTAGAAGGGGGGAAGCACGCATGAAGACTCTGAGCGGCGTCTTTGTGAACCTCGAATCCGCGGAGCGCGTTTGCCGACAGCTGGAGGGTTCCGGAATCGCCCAGAGTCAGCTCTCCTTGACCTTCGACGACGACTGTCCCGCCTGCGCCTACGAGCGAGACGCGCTCTCCCCGGGAAGCTGCGAAAGCTTGCCCATTGGACAAGGCCTTGGCGCCTTGCTCGGGATTGCCCTGGGGGTCGCCGCGGTCTTCTGGCCGCTCGATGCCGTGCCGGGAGCCGAGCGGGCGGCCAGCGATCCCGTGACGTTCAGCCTCTTCGACTGGATGCTCAGGCTCTTCATCATTGCCTGCTGGAGTCTCAGCGGCGCCATCCTGGGAGGGATGCTCGCCGCGACGGTGGCCGAAGCCTGGGGCATCCTGGGACGTCGCTCGGCCGAGAAGCCCTTGCACTCCCACTACATCCTGACCGTCGAATCCCCGGCGGCCCTCGACGAACAGGTCCGGACGATCATTCAACGACGAGGCGGACGCCTCGTCGAGACGTCCGCCGTTTCACGTGCTCCCAAGACCAGCCACAGCTAGTCGCGGCCGAACCCCAGTTTCTGGAGGCTAATCGCCGAAATAAATGCCGGTGTCCTTGGCGACCATGACCTCATCGCCGTCGGGATTCACGCACTTGATCTGGGCCACGGCCTCGGAAATCGGGGCCCCCATGATCTTGCCGCCCCGCAGGATGACCATCTGATCGAACTTGTCCTCGTTGATCAGGTGGGCGGCATGCGTGCCGTAGCGGGTCGCCAGGATCCGGTCGAAGGGCGTGGGGGATCCGCCGCGCTGGATATGGCCCAGGACGGTGACGCGGGTCTCGAGGCCGGTGCGCTCGGAAATCTGGCTGCCGACCCAGTTGCCGACTCCTCCCAGGCGAGCGACGCCCTTGGTCGGATCGAATTCCGCGTAGATCACGTCTCCGCCCTTGGGCTTGGCGCCTTCGGCCACGACCACGATCGAGTAGCTCTTTCCGGCTTCCGAGCGCTTGTAAACTTCGTCGGCGACATGCTGGATATCGAAGGGGATCTCGGGAATCAGCACGACGTTGACCGCACCGGCAATGCCCGAGTACAAGGCGATCCAGCCGGCATCGCGCCCCATGACCTCCACCACCATGACCCGGTGATGGCTCTCGGCGGTCGTGATCAGCTTGTCGATCGCCTCGGTGGCCGTGTTCACGGCGGTGTCGAAGCCGAAGGTCTGGTCCGTCGAGGAGAGGTCGTTATCGATGGTCTTGGGCACGCCGATGATCTTCATGCCCTTCTTGGCCAGCTGGTGACCGATCCCGATGGTGCCGTCGCCGCCGATGATGACCATGCCGTCGAGGCCCAGGCGATGATAATTCTCCATGACCTGATCGGAGATGTCCTTGAGCACGACCTGTCCGTTCTCATGAACGGGATACTTGAAGGGATTGCCACGGTTGGTGGTCCCCAAGATGGTCCCGCCCCGGGAAGTGATGCCGCGGATGTCATCCAGGCCGAGGGGCATCGTGAAATCCGGCTTGATCAGGCCATCGAAGCCATCGCGGATGCCGATGACTTCCCATCCGAACTCGGAGATGGCGGTCTTGGTGAAGGCACGGATAACGGCATTGAGGCCGGGGGCGTCTCCACCGCCGGTCGAGATGCCAATACGCTTGGCCATGGTGATGAGTCTCCTCCAGGTAGGTTGCTGCGACTTTGGGGGGGTGGCTTTCGCGGCGTTTGCAAGGTAACGCTCGGTTGATTATGCTTAAGCCAGTGTAAAGCCTCCATGGTCGATGGGCAACCCATCGTCCGTCACCCCACCGAGCCAACGCCGAAGGGAGAGCCCATGCCCGCATCACGCATGCCCACGATCGAAGCCCGCGACCCCCAATGGCAAACCAAGATGGCCGTCCGGCTGGACTTCAATGCCATGCTCAAGCCGACTCTCGGAGACGCCTATGGCCTGGATCCCCAGGATATCTTCGGTCTGCAAGGTGACGTCGACAAGGTTCACCGGCAGATCACCGAGCGCACGGGCCGCGGAGCCGATTTCCTCGGATTCCTCGACTTGCCCTATCAGAGTGACGACGTCCTCGTGACCATCCAGGCCGCGGCGGATCGCCTCGCCTCCCTCGGCGACACGCATGTCGTCATGGGAATCGGCGGCTCCTACCTGGGCGCACGGGCCCTCATCGAGGCTCTGACCCACCCGTACCGCAACGAGCTGCCGCGCGACGCGCGCAACGGCCGCCCGCGCATCTACTGGGAAGGCAACAACGTCGACCCCGACGCCATGGCCGCCCTGCTGGGCATTCTTCCGGAGTCCCGACCTGACCGCATCGAGCGGGCCTTCACCCTCAACGTCATCTCGAAGTCCGGGACCACGCTTGAAACCGCCGTCAGCTTCCGCATCTTCCATGAGCGGATGCGGCAGGTCTACGGCGCGGAGTACGCCCCGTACATCGTGGCCACGACCGATGGCTCCAAGGGCAATCTGCTTGGACTGGCCAAAAAGGAAGGCTTCGAGACCTTCGTCATCCCCGATAACGTCGGGGGCCGCTACTCGGTCCTCACGCCGGTCGGCCTGCTGCCCGCCGCCGTGGCCGGCATCGACATTCGCGAACTGCTGGCGGGTGCCCGCTTCATGGCCGAACGCTGCCGCACGGCGGATCTGCACCAGAACCCGGCTTATCTCTATGCCGCGATCCAAGTCCAGGCCGTGAAGAAGGGCTACGACATCTCCTTGATGGCCGCCTGGAGCAAGCGTCTCGAGTTCTTCGGCTTCTGGTACGACCAGCTCGCCGCCGAAAGCCTCGGCAAGGAAGAGCAGGGCCGCGTTCCCGTGACCTCGGTCAACACCCGCGACCTGCACGCCCGCGGGCAGCAGATCCAGGAAGGCCAGCGCAACACGGTCGTCACCAACCTCCTGGTCGCGACGCCCGGTCAGGACGTCGAAGTTCCCTTCGTGGAAGGCGACCCCGACGGCCTGAACTACGTCGCCGGCAAGAAGCTCTCGGAGGTCAGCCGCAAGGCCCTCGAAGGAACCGTCTATGCCTACGCCCGCGAGGGACGTCCCAGCATGACCCTCCACATCCCGGAGCTCAACGCCTTCACCATGGGACAGCTGATCTACCTGTTCGAGCTGTCGACCGTGGCCGAAGGCTACCTCATGGGCATCAACCCCTTGGATCAGCCGGGAGTCGAAGCCTACAAGCGCTTCATGTTCGCCAACCTGGGACGCGCCGACATGCAGGCGGCACGCGACGAGTTCGAGGCACGGCCCAAGGGCAGCCCCGAGTTCATCGTCTAAGACCCCCCTAGCATTGACGAGGCCCTCCCGCTGGGAGGGCCTCGTCAATGCTAGGGGGGTCTTCAGGATCGCTCGAAGGGGCGCTCCACGCGTTCGAGGCAGAGCTCGAACGGGGGCACCTGGACCGCGTCATGCTTGGACAGGGTGGCCGCATGGGTCCGGCTGCGGACGGCCTCGGCATCCAGGCCCTTGCAGGCGTAGAGATGCGCCAGATTCAGGACCGGGGCCACGAGCTGATCGTCATGGCGGATGGCCGTTTCGAAGCATGCCTCGGCGTCGCCGAAGGCACCTCGGAAGCAGAAGGCCACGCCCAGGTTGTTGTAGGCCCATGCCGCACGCGGATAATGGCGGACGGCGAGCTCGAAGCACGGCAAGGCCTCGTGAGGCATGCCGCGCGAGAGGTAGGAGACCCCGAGGTTGGCGGTCGCCGCCGGGAAGTCCTCTCTCACGCCCAACGCGCTTTCAAAGCAACGGTGGGCAGCTTCCCGATCCTCCTGGTGCCAGTAGACGATGCCCAGATTATTGTAGCTCTCGGCAACGGCGGGAGCGAGCTCGATGACGCGAACGAAGGCATGGAACGCCTCTTCGTAGCGAGCCTGCTGGAGCTTGATGACACCCCGCATGAAGAGGGGTTCGAAGGCATGGGGCTCGTCGTCAGCCGCGCGGTCGAAGGCGGCGAGGGCTTCCGCGGTCTCGCCGGAGGCGAGGTAGGCGTAGGCGAGCTTGAGCTGGAGGCGCTCCAGGGTCTGGGGAATGCGGCGTTCGATCTCAGACAAGGTCCATCCTCACGGGCGCGGGCAGTTGAATCGGCGGCGTCATCCCCATTTTACCCACGGATGCCGAGGGGCGACTCCTCGGGGCGGGGGCGCTTGGCCCAGGCCATGGATAGCGCGAGCAGGAGCGCGGAGAAGAAGAGCAGGGACGAGGTGACGGCGAAGACCCAGAAGGGGCTGTTCTTGTACAGAAGGGGGGTGACCATGGCCCCGATGAGGGCGCCGATGGTGCTCATGGCGGTGATGAGGCCAATCACCCGGCCACGCAGGGCCTCGGGGGCGAGCTGAACCATCATGGCGCTCTGGGCGGGGTAGGCGAAGGCGAAGCCGATGCCTTCGACGACTCCGAGCCAGAGCAGGAGCGGGACGCTCTGGGTCATGCCGTAGCTCATGACGAGGATCGACGAGAAGAGGGCTCCGAGGACCAGCGGGCGGACGGGCCCCGCGCGATCGATGGTGCGGCCGGCAATCCCGGCCAGCAGGATGGCCGGAAGGGCGAAGAGGGTCCAGCTCAAGCTGATATGCCAGGGGGTGCCCCCCAGGTCCCTCAGGTAGATGGCCCAGATGGACTCGTACATGCCGATGGCGAAGCCGTTGGAGAGGACCCTGATGGAAAGGCCCGCGAAGGGAAGCCAGCGGATTTCCTTCCAGATGCCCACCGGATCGCGCCCCCCGGTTTTCTCGCGACGGGCCTGAGCTTCGGCATGGCCGCCGCCCGGCAGGCGAGCGACCAGCAAGCCGCCGACCCCGCAGAGGATGGCGAGCGCCCAGAAGGGGGCACCGAGGCCGAAAGCCATCACGAGGGCCCCGCCGAAGACCGGCCCGACGAGTGTTCCGACGTTCTGCGCCACCGTAAGCTGGGCGATTCGCGTGCCGCGCTGACCCTCGGGGGCGCGATCGGCCACGTAGGCCAACGCGGCGGGCGTGAAGCAAGCAGCAGCCAAGCCCTCACACGCTCTCAGGATGACGAACGCCCAGGGGGAGTCGAAGACGAGAAAGCCGAAGGAGGCGAGGGCGAAGCCGAGGAGTCCGACGGCCATGAGGCGGCGGCGGCCCATGCGGTCCGAGAGCCAGCCGGCGGGAGGCAGCCCGACGAGGTTGGCCGCCATGTACGCGCCGACCATGAGGCCGATGAAGCTGAGATCCGCTCCGTGCTTGTCGGCATAGAGGGGAAGGATGGGAAGGACGGCGGTCATGCCCGAGGCCTGGACCAGGGCGAGCCACCAGACCAAGCCTTCAGGGCCCATCGGGACGGCGTGTTTGAGGGAAGAAAGCCAGCTAATGCGCATCACTCGGCCATCGTACGGGGACGCGGCCGCTTCGGCAAGGTGGAGCGGGCAAAAAATCCGCAAGTCTTTACTTCCGATTATCTATTTCTTAAAATAAGCTTAATCTTCACCCTCCGTTTTGCAGAAAGGGAGCCCCATGCGCCATCCCATCGCCCTCATCACGGTCCTCGGCTTGCTTGCTGGTTGTGGCTTGAGCGGGACGGCTCCGCAGGTCGGAAAGGATCCCGGGAGCGTGCGCGGGTTCTCCCAGGTGACGACGGACGACACGGATCTGGGGGGACGGATCGGCGCGTTCAGCGCGACCGCCAACCGATTGAAGGTGGAGGCGATCGCCCAGACCCCCGACACCATGCTCTTTCCGGCGAAGACCGGAAAGGTGGCCGTCCGTCCCGGCGCTTTTTCGGGACCGGCCAAGGTGACCGGCCGCTTCATGGTGCCGGCCTTGGCCGGAGGAATGATTCCGGGGGCCAACGCCACGGTGAAGCTGATCGCGGGGGGCCGGGAAATCGGCTCGGCGCAGGTCGGGCTGGACGGAGCCTTCGAGATCACGGCGGCCGCCGGCGGCGCCGCCGAGCTTCGCTTCGAGCTGAGCAACCGCTACTGGAAGCTTTCCCGTTACTCCTGGCAGGGGCCGAAGCTCGAGACCCTCTCGGGCGTGGTGGATGCCGGGACCACCCAGCTGGACGCCAAGACTGCGAATGGGCAGGCTGCCTACATTCATGAGATCTACAACAGGTCGCTCGCGCTCTTCGCGCGTGAAGGCATCTCCCTCGACTGGTGGAACCGGCAGCTCGACACGGTTTGGCCCGCCAACGGCAACTACTACTCCTGGGGCACCGTGAACCTCAGCAACGCCGAGTGGTGGGACGTCAACGGCCACGAAATCGGCCACGCCCTCCACGACCTGGGCATCAACGGCCGCATGGGCGGCGGGCAGCACAAGATCGACGAGTGCTATACCAGCAACCTCGCGTGGTCCGAGGGCTTCGCCTCGTTCTTCAGCGCCGCGGTCTCGCTGGAGCGCGACGACACGGATGCCAAGTTCGAGTTCATGGTGCCCCGCCGCGCGCCCTTGCGCTTCGAGAACATGCCCGGAGACGTCTGCGGCGGGCCCACCAACGAGTGGTGGACCACGGCCACGCTCTGGGACCTCTACGATCGCCACAACGAGAAGGACGATCAGGTCTCGCTGGAGTTCAGCCAGATCTGGGGAGCGCTCGCCAAGAACAACGGCAAGAAGCCCGTGGGTTCGATGGTCGATGCCTACCTCCTGATCAAGGAGCGGGTCGAGCCCGCCCAGCATGCGCCCCTGCAGCGGCTCATGGCGTTCAATGGCATGCCGCTGGCGGCCATGCTCGCCCAGCGCTAACCCTCGCGGCCGTTGAAGACCGCGGTGCGGTCCTGAAGCAACGCCCCCGTCAGCATCACGGCTGTTGCACAAGAGAGCGAAGCGGCGCCCCAATTGCGGGGCACCGCTTCGTAGTTTAGGCCCCGAGGGGGTATACTGGATTTGAGCTCTAACAGGACATCCGTTAGAATCATGACCGATTGCTTGCTAGTGAGGAGTCCCTATGTCCGCCCGCTCCGTTAAAACCCTTCTTGCCGCCGGCCTTCTGGTCGGAGTGCTGGTTGCCTGTCAGGCGCCCGGCTTCATGGGCTTGAACGGGGACTCGGTGGTTCCGGGGCTGGGGCTCGAGTCCTACACCTTGGCACGGGTGCCCATCCGGGTGATGTTGCCGGCAGAAGCCTCGTCTAGCCGCCGAGCGAGCGAGCGCAGCGAGATCCCCGCCGAAGGTGCGAAGGTCTACCTGGCGCTGGACCCGAGCAACAACGCGCGCACGGATTCCGAGGGCATCGCGCCCCTGACCATTCCGGTCAACGGCATTCAGCTGATTCGCGCGGAGGTCCGGACGTCGGCGGGCACCATGGTGCTGGAAGGCATGATGGGCTTGCCCTTCAGCCGTGAGCGCGAGCAGAAGAGCGGGCCCAACACGGTTTCAGTGCCCTCGATGCGAGAGCTCAATGAGCCGCTGACTTTGTCGTTGGCGAGCACGCTGGTGGCCGCGCACCTTCAGGAGCGCTACACCCCGGAGCAAATCCGCTACCTCGATCCTGCCCACGTGCTGACCGCCACCCGGGAAGTCTCTCAGGTGCTCAAGCCGGGTTCGGAGGGCTACCGGACGGCGTCGCTGCCCGACCTCACGGAACCCAAAGACGTGCGGCGCGTTGCCCAAGAACTGATCAATCGCCATGAAAAGGTCCGGACGGCCTTCCGCCAGGTCTTCACGGCTCGCATCCCGGACCTGACGGCCACGCCCAGCGCGACGGCCTCCGCCACGCCGGTCGCCACCGCCTCGCTCGTTGCGACGGCGTCGCCGGCAGTTGCCGCGATCGGCGCGGATCTCTTCCCGCTGAAGGGCGGGGCGAGCACGACCTACATGCTTTTCGACGCGGATGACAAGCCGTTGGGCCAGGCCGTCCGGACCCTGACGCGGGTCACCGAGAAAACCGACGGAACGCTGGCTTCGGGGCGCCTGACTCGAACTGTCGACGGGAAGACTACCCAATCTCGCTTCATGCTCAAGGTGCAGGCCGACCGGGTCAAGCTCTCGCTGCCCTACCGGCCTGAGCTGACCTATCCGCTGCCCTTCACCGACGGCGCCGATTGGGTTCCCGCCCCGGGCCTGACGGCCAAGGCGATCCGGACGCCCGCGGAGAAGGACGCGCCGGAGACGTGGACCGTCACTGTCACGGGTCATCTGAAGGGCGAGCCGGTTGCTTGGACCGAAGTTTACCAGCCGCAAGTCGGCTTAATCGCCTTCACCTGGGGCAACGATCCGGAAGCTCCGATCGCCCGGATCGTCACGCCGGCCGAGTAAGCGCCAGAAACAGCCTCTGACCGTTTGATGGGCCATGGGAGGCGGGTCGCGAGGCCGTTCCACCGGGAGCAGCAATCCCTGATAAAATGAGGCGATGGTCGGGAATGGCCCCGACCTTACGCCTATTGGCGGCTGACGAGGTAGTCAAACAGCATGAGCAAGTACAAAAGCGTCTTCGACATCATCGGCCCCATCATGGTGGGTCCGAGTTCGTCCCACACGGCCGGCGCCGTACGGATCGGGCGGTTCGCCCGGACCATCCTCGGCGGCACGCCCCGCCACGCGACCATCCTCTTGCATGGCTCCTTCCTGGAGACCGGGCCGGGGCACGGCACCGACAAGGGTATCGTGGCGGGCTTGCTCGGCATGGAGACCTTCGATCCCCAGGTGAAGGAGAGCTTCGACGTGGCCGCCCAGGAAGGCATGACCTTCACGATCGGCGACGTCAACTTGGGCCCCAAGGTCCACCCGTGCTCGGCCAAGCTGATCCTGGAGACCCAGGACGGCCGCAAGATCGACGTGATCGGGACCTCCATTGGGGGCGGCAACGTGGCCATCACCGAGGTCGACGGCTACCAGGTGCGGCTTTCGGGCGAGTACCCCACGGTCATCACGGTCCACGAGGACAAGCCCGGCGTGATCGGGAAGGTCACCGGGATCCTGGCCGAGCAAGGCGTCAACGTCGCCTTCATGAACGTGGCCCGCAAGCAACGGGGCCGGGAGGCCTTCATGACGATCGAAGGCGACCACGAGGTGCCCCCCGAGGCCATCTCGGCGATCGCCGCCGTCGACGGCATCCGCCTCACCCGCTACCTGCCCAAGCTGACTTAAGGGGGACCCATGAGCACCGAGATTCAATTCCAGTCCATCGCCGACCTCCTCGCGCTGGCCGAGCAGGAAGGCTGCGGCATCGGCGAGATCACCCTGCGCTTCGAGATGCAGCAGTCCGGGTTCACCCGCGAGTTCATCTGGAACGCCATGCTCGCCCGCTGGAGCATCATGCAGGAGGCCATGGAGGCCGGCCTGAACCGCCCCATCACCGGGCTCGGAAACCTCGTCAGCGGCAACGGCTACCGCATGGGATCCTACGAGCCCAAGCTCCTCGATCCGATCCTGGCCCAGACCGCCGCCCGGGCCATGTCGGTCAACGAGTGCTCGGCGGCCATGGGCCGGATCGTCGCCGCTCCCACCGCGGGCTCGTCGGGGATCCTGCCGTCCAGCCTCTGGGGCGCCTCTCAGAAGCTCAACAGCACGCCCGACGACATCGTCAACGCCATGTTCGTCTCGGCCGGCCTCGGCATGGTCATGGCCAACAACTCGACCATCTCAGGCGCCAAGGGCGGCTGCATGGCCGAAGTCGGCGTTTCCACCGGCATGGCCGCCGGAGCCGTCTGCGAGCTGGCAGGAGGCACCCCGTTCCAGGTGACCCAGGCCATGGCGCTGGCGGTCAAGAACAGCCTGGGCCTGGTCTGCGATCCCGTCGGAGGCTACGTCGAGGTCCCGTGCGTGAAGCGGAACTCGCTCTACTCGATCATGGCGATCACCGCCGCCGAGATGGCCCTCGCCGGTATCTCGAGCTTCATCCCGCCCGACGAGGTCATCGCCGCCATGAAGGAAATCGGCGAGGCCATGCCGCCGGCCTACAAGGAGACCTCCTGCGGCGGTCTCGCCATCACCCCGACCGGCCGCAAGGTCATGGACACCAAGCCCCATTCCATCGGAGCGCCCTAGCGCTTCAGTCGTTTTAAGGATCCCCATGCACGCATTCGATGCCTTCATCCACGAGTTCAAGGACTTCTATCTCTCGTATCATCCCGTTCTCGCCTCCTACATGGGCGACCATCGCTTCGATCACCAGCTCGGGGATCAAAGCGAGGAAGCCAGCGAGCGTTTCCAGGAGGGCCTCAAGGACTTCGAGGCGCGCCTGGCCGAGTTCGACCCCGCGGAGGTTCCCGCCGAACGCGCCATCGACGAGGCCGTGCTGCATGGCATGCTCAAGGTGCTCACGCTCGAACACGAGGAAATCGGCTGGCACCGCCTGCTTCCTCAGACCTACCTCGAGACCGTGCTCGACGGCGTCCATGTCCTCCTGAGCCGCGACTTCGCTCCGCTGCCGGAGCGCTTGAAGAACGTGCTCTCTCGCCTCAAGGAAGCCCCCAAGGTCCTCGCGGACGGCAAGGCGGCTCTTACGCGGCCCGCACGGCGCTGGACCGAATCGGCCATCGAGGTGGCCGAAGGGGGTTGCGACTTCCTCGACGAGGTCGTGCTTCCGCTCGCGCCCCAGCAACCCGGCCTGGCCGACGCCGTGGAAGAAGCCAAACGCGCCATCATCGACTTCAAGCGCTTCCTCGAAACCGAGCTCTTGCCGCGCTCGGACCGGCCCCTCGGGATCGGCACCTTCCTTTACAACTACAAGCTGCGCCATGAGCACCACTTCGATCTCAAGGCCGAGGACTTGCTGGCCATCGGCGAGGAAGCCCGCCGGACCACGCTGCTTCAGCTCGAAGAGACCGCTCGGCGGATCGATCCCGACGCCACCTGGCAGGACCTGGTCGAGCGCCACAAGGACGAACATCCCACGGCGGAAGGCCTTCTGGACGCCTATCGCCGGGAGATGGAGCGCGCCCGCGAATTCGTGAAGCAGAAGGGCATCGCCACCTTGCCGGAAGGCGACTCCTTGCAGGTGATCGAGACGCCGCGGTTCATGCGCAGCGTCATGCCCTATGCGGCCTACCAATCCCCGGGCACCTACGACCGGGTGCAGGAAGGGCTCTTCTACGTCACCCCCGTGGATCCCGCGAATACGCCTGCGGATCAAGCCGAGCAGCTGCGCGGCCATAACCGCTTCGGCATTCCGGTGACGGCCCTGCACGAAGGCTACCCCGGCCACCACATGCAGCTGACCCTGGCCAACCGGCAGGATATGCCCATCCGCCACCTCTTCGGCAACAACGCCTACTGCGAAGGCTGGGCCCTGTACTGCGAGGAGATGATGTACGAGCAGGGGTTCTACCCGGACGAGCTCACGCGCCTCTTCCAGCTCAAGGACGTGCTCTGGCGGGCATGCCGCGTGATCGTCGACGCCAGCCTCCAGACGGGGCGGATGTCGTTCGACGAGGCCGTGGACTTCCTGGTCGACGAGGCCAAGCTGGAGCGGATCAATGCCGAGTCCGAAGTCACCTGGTACTCCTACTCACCGGCCTATCCGATGAGCTATCTGATGGGCAAGCGCGGCATCCTGGCGATTCGCGAGGCCTATCAGCAGGCGCTGGGCGATCGCTTCGACCTGCGCGCGTTTCACGACCGCTTGCTCTCGCTCGGAACCATCCCGGTCCCCCTGGCGGAGCGCGCGATGATCGAGGCCCTGACGTGATCCGACGCCAACGCTCGGGTATAGAGCTTGACGGAGAGCGAGGGAGGAGAAGGGATGTTCTGGAGTAAGTCGAAGCCGGTGGACATGGCCGCGGAGCATCACAAGCGGGCCATCGGATTGCTCGCGGACGGCCAGGCCGAGGAGGCGCAGGCCGCGTTCGAAGCCGCGCTCGAGGTCGACGGCGAGCGCATGCCGACCCTCTTGGGCTTGGCTCGGCTGCACCTGGATGCCGGGCGCCATGACGCGGCGCTGCCGCTCTGCCAGCGGGCGCTGAAACTCGACGGTGCCCACGTGGAGGCCAGCGTCCTGGTGGCGCGTACCTACGGCCTGCAGGGGAAGTACGACTGGGCCGTGGGCCAGCTCAGACGCACGCTGCTGATCGACCCCGATTGCCTGGAGGCCATGGAGCTGCTTCGCGAGCTCAATGCCCAGCGGCTGGCGCTGACGCCCGGTGAGGAAGGCTCGCTGCGAAGCCAGCAGACCTGGGCCATCTCGGAGTACCATCAGATCCGCAAGACAGTCGCCCGGCAATCGCGCCTCGGGTGGCGGCTCAGACAGCTTTTCAAACGCTCTCGCTAGCGCCTCGGATCGACGCGGCCCCGCCCCCTTGAAGGGGGCGGGGCCGCGTCCTGGGGGGCCATGGCCCGGCTGGCGGCCAGGCGGTCCTCCGAGGTCCGATACAATCCTTAATCCAAGACTAATTGACAGTTATTCTCAGTTAGCGCTACCTTGGGATCCGCTGAGAATGATTCTCAAACGCGTCGAACTCTCATCCTCGAAAGGATCCCGACATGCGCAAGCCCCTCTATGCCCTTGCCGCCTTGAGCCTGGCGATCGCCAGCCCCGCCATGGCGCAAATGAAGACCACTCCGGCTCCTGCAGCCCCGGCCGCTGCCGCTCCCGAGGCCATCACGACCCTGCAGGGCCCCGGCGGCCGCAGCATCACGGCCTTCGACCGCAGCACCCAGACCCGCGTCGGCGGCTACTACGACGTCGAGTTCAAGCAGCCCCTCACCAGCGGCTACAGCACGTTCAACCAGCACCGGCTGATCCTCCAGGTCTCCAGCTACCTGCACGAGAACCTGATGTTCAACACCGAGATCGAGTACGAGTATGGCGGCGCCATCAACGCCCTCGACAAGACGGGCGAGCTCAAGATCGAGCAGGCATGGGCCGACTACAAGGTCAACGACGCGCTCAACTTCCGCTCGGGCATCGTGCTCATCCCCTTCGGCATCGTCAACGTCCTCCACGACTCGGACGTCCGCGACACCACCACCCGCCCCCTCATGGCCTCGACCATCATCCCCAGCACCTGGATGGACGCGGGTACCGGCGTGCACGGCATCTTCTACCCCACCGACGACATGATGCTGAGCTACGAGGCCTACGTCACCAACGGCCTCACCGACGCCATCAGCGCCACGGACGGCATCCGCAAGGCTCGTCCGGGCTTCAAGAACGACAACAACGGCAACAAGGCGCTCTCCGGACGCGTGGGCATCAGCCCCTGGCTCGGTTGGGAGCTCGGCCTCAACGGCTACACCGGCAGTTACGATCCCGCCAACTCCCGCCGCCTCACCATGCTCGGCCTCGACAACTCCTTGACCCTCGGATCCTTCGAGCTGATCGGGGAGTACGCCAACATTCAGACCGACGGCGGCTCCTACCTGGCCCCCGGCTCCGCCCCGGGCGCCACCCCCACCGTCATTCCCGGCTCCATGCAGGGCTGGTACGTCGAGGGTCGCCAGCACTTCTTCCCCGAGTTCCTCAACAACACCTTCCTCGGGCGCGCCGGCGGCTACGATCAGGCGACCTTCACGCTGGTGGGCCGCTTCGGCCAGGCCGACACCGACCAGGCCGTCTACGACAAGAACAACAAGAACGAGACCGTGATCGGCCTCAACTACCGGCCCATCCCGACCTTCGTGACCAAGCTCGAATGGCAGCGCATCAACGAGCCCGCGACGGGCAAGGTCGATGATGCCATCTGGAGCTCGGTGGCGGTCGGCTTCTAGGAAAGGATCCAGACATGGCGAGGCGATTCCTCTTCGGTACCCTTCTGCTTGCTTGCCTGGCGACCCGCCCGGCGCTCGCAGAAACTCCTGAACACTACGAGCAGGTCTATCTGACCCAGGATCAGGCCCTGCGCGTCGCGATTCCGGACGCCGAGAAGGTCACGCCTCGCCCCGTCACCCCGACGGCCGAGGAGCGCAAGCAAATGGAGCGCCGGCTCGGCCGTCGCCTCGAGGAGAAGGCCTACGTGTTCCACGAGGGAACCCGTGGCGGCAAGACCCTCGGCTACGCGCTGGTGGTCGACGAGATCGGCAAGTACTACCCCATCACCTTCATCGTGGGGATCAAGCCCAACGGGGAGGTGCGCGAAGTGGCCGTCATGGTCTACCGCGAGCGCCGCGGGGACGCGGTGCGGCGCGGGCGCTTCCTCAACCAGTTCGAGGGCAAGTCCAGTTCCGATCCGCTCATGGTCAACCGGGACATCACCCACCTGACGGGAGCCACCGTCTCGTCTTGGTCCATCGCGGCCGGCGTCAAGAAGGCCCTCGTCATCTTCGAAACGCTCGTCAAGCCCTAGGAGGATGCCTTGACCAAGAACATGCTCCTGCTCCACCGCTGGCTGGGCCTGATCGCGGGCCTGCTGATCCTGGTGGCCGCCGGGACGGCCATCGGACTCAATCACCAGGACTGGTTCCGCCGCTCTCCCGTGACGAGCGACGGACCGTTCTCCAAGTACGTCCTCTCCACGGCCGTCGACCCGAGCGATCCCCAGCGGATCCTCATGGGAACGAACGACGGCTTCTTCCGCTCCTTGGACGGCGGGAAGAACTGGGAAGAAATCGTTCTGCCGGTTCCCGCCGAACAAGTCGGCGCCATCCAGTTCGATCCCCGCACGGCAGGCCGGGTCTACGTCGCGTTCCGGGAAATCGGGCTCTATCGCTCCGACGATCACGGGGATATCTGGGAAGAGGTCGCGCTGCCGTTTTACCCTCCCGAGGGCACCCACCTCGCGGGCCTGTCCCTGGACGCCCAGGGACAGGTGACCTTGGCGACGACCGCAGGCCTCTACCGGCAACGCGGAAGCGACTGGGAGAGCGTGGGCTCGGCTCCGCCGGCCCCCAAGGCCAACGCCGCGATTCAACTGATTTACGACCTGCATGACGGCCGCTTCTGGGGCAGCTACGGCGTCCCCATCACGGATGCGGTCTCGGGCTCGCTCATCGTGCTGGTCTTGAGCGGATACTTCTTGTTCTTCGGCCGGGAGATTCGCCGCCGGCTCGCCCGCAGGAAAGCCGCCGCGGCCCCTGCACGGGAAAAGGCCGCCGTATGAGACGCGGGGGGCTCGTCGCCGCGCTGAGCCTCACGCTCGCGGGACTGATCCCAGCGGGACGGGTCCCAGCGGAAATGGCCCCCGTGGGGCCGGCCCTACTGGGAGCGATTCCCGCCATGGCCGCCCCGGCCCCGTCTCCCGCTGCGCGACCGTCCGCAACGCCGACCTCCGTACAAAGCGTCGAGCAGGTTCGCTATCACATGGGCACGCTCTGGACGGTGCAGGCGCGCGGGCCCGAGGCCGCCGCCGCCATGGAAGCGGCCTTCGCGGAGATCGGGCGCCTCGACCGCCTGCTGAGCACCTACCGCGCCGATTCCGAGCTTTCCCGCCTCAACCGGGAGGGAGGCCACGGCTGGGTCGCCGTCAGCGCCGAGACCCGGAACCTCGTGGAGCGATCCCTGGCGTACTCCCGTGCGAGCGGGGGAGCGTTCGACCCGACGGTCGGCCCGTTGGTCAAGATCTGGGGCTTCAAGCACCTGGATTACCGGGTCCCGGCAGAGGCCGCTATCGGCGAGGCCCGGAAGCGGGTGGGCTTCGCGGAGGTGCAGGTCGATGCGCGGCGCGGCATCCGCTTCCGGCGGCCCGGCCTCGAGCTGGACCTGGGGGCGATCGCCAAGGGGTACGCCGTGGACCGGGCCGTGCAGATCCTGCGGGATCGGGGCATGACCACCGCCCGGGTGGATGCGGGAGGCAATCAGCGCGTCTGGGGAGAGCCCCCCGGGGGCGATTCCTGGATCTTCGGCGTCCGCCATCCGCGCCTGGAAGGCGAGGTGCTGGGGTGGACCTCGCTGCGCACGGGGAGCGTCTCGACCTCCGGGGATGCCGAACGCGGTTTCTGGAAGGACGGCGTGCGCTTCGGGCATGTGATCGATCCGCGAACGGGCCGGCCGGTGCAGGGGATCGTGAGCGTGACGGTGCTGGCCCCCGACGCGGAGACGGCGGACGCCCTCTCCACGACCCTCTACGTCCTGGGCCCGGAGGCGGGAAGCCGCGTCCTGGCTGGCTATCCGGGGGCGGAGGCGCTCTGGGTGATGGCCGGAGCGCAGCCGGGAACGTTCGTGACGCGCCCGAGCGCGGGATTCCCCTGGATGCCCGACGACAGGTGAGGGCGTGCTACACTTGAAGGCATAGTCCGTTTCGCGCCGACGACGTTGGCGCAAGACCGCGGGAGAGCAAAGCCCATTACCTTGCTCTAGGAGGAATAACCATGGCACAGCCCAAGATTGTTGCATATCTCAAGCCCGTTTGCGGGTGGTCCGCCGGCGTCCGCGAGGTGCTCCGGAAGCATGGCCTCGAGTTCGAGGACAAGGACATCATCAACAACCGGACGAATTACCAGGAAATGGTGGCCAAGAGCGGTCAGCCGTTGTCTCCGTGCGTGGAGATCGACGGCCAGATGCTGGCGGACATCGGCGGGGACGAGCTCGAAGCCTTCCTCGTGGAGAAGGGTCTGGTCCAGACGGCCGGCGTGGGCGGCGCCGAGCGCGGCTGCGTGGACTAGTCCGGGATCCCTACCTGCCAACCAAGCGTTCTCGAGAGGCCGGGCGATGCCCGGCCTTTCGGTTCTCCCGGACCGTTGCTTGCTCCCTGGCCTCCCCTTTCGACCATGCTTTTCTCGCGGGCGGCCTACGCCTACCCGCCTCCTTCGCGTTAGGGTGAGGGAGAAGCGGTGTGGGTGAGCGTGAACCGGCAGCCACGGGCATGCACCAGGCAAGCACTCGGAAAGACGGTCAAGCAACGATAAACGCAACGGATCAGCCACGATCAAAGCGACGGGAAAGCCCCGGGCTTTCCGCGCGGTGGCCGCCGCTCTCGCTCCAGCTACGCACAGGTCGGCACGCCGGCCTGGGGGAGGGAGGGTGTGATGTGCCCTTTTGCCGGTCCGAAAGGCCGTTCCAAGCGGCCCTCCGGCGTCACGGAGCCGAGGGGCGCCGGGCGTCCCCAAAAGCCCTCCGTCCTGCTGAGCGGCTTGGCCGTCCTATTGGCAGGCTGCTCCTTCAACTTCCCCTTGACGCCGATGCCTCCGCCGGCCACTCCGCCGGCCTCGCAGATCGATCCGAAGGATCACCAGATCACGGTCCCCGCCCAAGGCGAGCGCGGGCAGCTGATGATCGCCCTGAAGCCGGGTGAGCACTGGCCGCTGGTGCCGATGCCGCAGATCCGCGGGCAGGAGCCGCAGATCATCGGCCGGGTGGCCTTCGACAACGAGGTCCTGGTCGTCAAGCTTCCGAAGGGAGCGACGATCGAGGAAGGGATCGCGGCCTTCCAGGCGCATCCGGCGGTGATGCTGATTTCCCCGCACCGGGAGACGATGGCCTTGCCGTGGCGCGCTCCCCGCTTCCTGCCGTCGGCCTACCGCCCGAACGATCCCATGCTCGGAGAAGTCTGGGCGTTCGCCGAGAACGTGACCCGGCCGAGCAGCGTCTGGGGCCGGGGCAAGAGCGCCAAGGGGGTGCGGATTGCCGTGATCGACACGGGCGTCGATCCCTACCATCCCGAGTTGCAAGGCCGCGTCCGCTGGGAACTCGGCTACAACTTCAACGACAGCAACGGCGACTCCAAGGACCTCTCGGGACACGGCACGCACGTGGCGGGGATCCTGGCCGCCACCGGCAACAACGGCTTGGGCATCGCGGGAGTGGCCTGGGACGCCGAGATCCTGCCGGTGAAGATCATGGACGAGAAGGGAGGCACGGACTTCGCGGCCCTGGCCGGCATCAAGTACGCCGTGGAGATGGGGGCCAAGGTGCTCAACCTGAGTTTCAGCCGCCCGTCGGAATCGTCCAATCCGCTCTTCGACCTGGCCATCGAGTACGCCCGCAAGAAGGGCGCCGTGGTGGTGGTGGCCGCCGGCAACGACCGCGGCAAGGTGGGGCTGCCGGCCAACTCGCCGGGGGCGATCGCCGTCAGCGCGACCGAACAAACCGCCTCCGGCTACGAGCAACTGGCCTCGTTCAGCAACTCGGGCCCCGAGATCACCCTCTCGGCGCCCGGCGCCGACATCCTCTCGACCATCCCGAACCGCAGCTACAAGATCATGAGCGGGACGTCGATGGCCGCTCCCTTCGTCTCGGGAGCCGCCGCCCTCCTCTGGGCGGCCCACCCCGACTGGACCGTCGAGCAAATCGAGCGGGCGCTCTTCGCCGCCTGCGTCGACCTCGGGCCGCGCGGCCGCGACCGCAACTTCGGCTACGGCCGCATCGACTACTCCCGCCTGCCGCTCTAGGTCTCAGTCCCGTGGCTTGTCTGCAGCCCGCGGAATCGGCGGAGGAACCAGCCCCCGCTCGCGAAGCTGGCGCATCGCCTCGTAGGCCACGACCGCCGCCGCGTTCGAGAGATTCAGGCTCCGCACCGGCCCCCAGTGCGGGATCCTCACCAAAAGTCCCGGCGTCTCCTCCCAGAGACGCGGATCCAGCCCCTTCGACTCCCGACCGAATAGCAAGACGTCCCCCGGCTGGTACTCCACCTCGGTGTAGAGCGCCTCCGCGAACGCCGACGTGTAGATGAAGCGCGGGCCCGACTCGGGCGTCTTTCCCAAAGCTTCCTTGAAGGCATCCCAGTGCTTGTGATGCGTCAGCTTCACGTGCTCCCAGTAATCCAGGCCCGCCCGCCGAATCGAGCGCTCGGAGATATCGAACCCCAGCCGCCCCACCAGATCCAGGGGAACGTCGAGACCGGCGCAGAGCCGAGAGATATTGCCGGTATTGGGGGGAATTTCGGGCTCGACCAGCGCGATGCGAAGCGGATGCGTCATGCGAATTTACTTTCAAAGGAGGCCCCAACCGGCCGGAGGCGCCGCTGGGGAACAGGGGACCCCCCGATTATAGCGAGCGGTTGCTTTCGTGAACCAAATCCGCTATGCTTAACTTTGGATTAAATTTAAGTAAAGCTCCGTCCGAGCCCCTCAAAGGAGAGCGCCCTCATGCCCAGCGTCCATTCCGGCCTTCGCATCCTGCTCGCTTGCTCGCTCGTGACCCTGCCGTTGGCTGGTTGCGGCCAACTGCCGACCGCCTACGGCCAAAAGTCCACCGATAACTCGCTGTCCGCCGCGTCCGTCAAGTCCACCGACATGGCGCAGCGCTTCGCGGTCACGCTCGAGGGTCAGGGCAAGGTCACCGTCCGCGGCGCGGTCGTGACCCTGGTGACGCCCGAGGGCGGTCCCGTCCAGTACGACTTCACCCGGACGCCGTCGACCGGCAAGGTCACGTTCCGGGCCGGCGAGTACGTCGCCGAGCTCGACTACCAGGACAGCCAGATCCAGAGCTGGCGCCTGGTCTGGGTCGCCGTCCGGATGATCTACGGCGGCACCCGGGCCTACTTCTGGTACAAGAACAACCACACGGGCTCCAACTTCAGCCGCGAGGATCTCGCGAAGGCCGTCATCTACGGCATGCTCTCGCAGGGCGTCGCCGGCCTTCCCGCGGGCTTCCTCTGGAAGCGCCTCTTCCCCATCGTCTGGAAGTGGGTCCTGGGCGAGGATCCCATCAAGCCGAACGGCCTCTTCCATCGCTGGCTGGAAGACAAGGAAGCGATCATCAACATCCTCCAAGAGGCCGAAACGCTTCGCTAGCCGATTTCCGTGCGATAATACGCATACCCCTAATCGGAATTCTGGGGCGGCCTACGGGTCGCCCCGTGCATTTGGAGGCCCATGTCCCCTAACCCCCGCCGGCTTGCCCTCGATCTCCTGATCGCCATCGAAACGAAGGGCGCTTACTCCAACCTCGCGCTGAAAGTTCTGCCCCGCACCCTGGATCCGCGCGACCGCGCCCTGATCGTCTCCCTGGTCCAGGGGGTCACGCGCATGCGCCGCATGTTGGACACGGTGCTCGCGGAGTTCCTCACCAAGACACCGCTCGACGCGCTCACCCCCGCCCTCCGGAACATCCTGCGCATGGGCGCCTACCAGCTCCTTTGCACGGACATTCCCCCGCATGCCGCGATCAACGAGGCGGTGAAGCTTGCGCGCCGCTTCGGACACGAAGGCGTGAGCCGGCTGACCAACGGGGTCCTCAGAAGCCTGCAACGGCAAGCCGGGACGCTGAGCTTCCCCGAGGACGATCCAATCGCCGCCCTCGGCGTCCGGCATTCCCTCCCGGATTGGCTGATCCGCCGCTGGGTCGACCAATATGGCCTGGAAGAAGCCACCGAGCTCGCACGCTCCGCCAACCAGCAGTTGCCGCTGACGTTGCGGGTCAACCGCCTCATGACGACCCGCGCGGACTTCCTCGCCCGCCTCGCAGAATTGGGCATCGCGGCGGAAGCGTCCCCGGTGGATCCCGATGGGGTTCGACTGCCGGAGGCGGTCCCCCTGGCACGGATCCCGCGTTATAATGAGGGAGACTGGTACGTCCAGGGTGAGGCGGCGATGCTGGTGAGCCAGATCGTCGATCCCCAGCCGGGCGAATCGGTCGCGGACATCGGAGCGGCACCGGGTGGCAAGACCACGCACCTGGCGGCCTTGATGAACAACCAAGGCCGCGTCCTGGCCGTCGACCCGCATGAGGGCCGACTCGGCGTCCTCGCCGAGAATGCCAAGCGCCTCGGGGTGACGATCGTGGAGGCCCGGACACAGGACGGCACGCAGCCCCTGGGGATTCCCGTCGATCGGGCCCTGGTGGACGCGCCGTGTTCGGGCTTCGGGGTGATGTACCGCAAGGCGGACCTGCGCTGGCGGGCGACGCCCGTGGAGGTGGACGCGCTTCCGGCGCTGCAGCGGCGAATCCTCGACGCGGCGGCGGCGGACGTGAAGCCGGGAGGCGTGCTGGTCTATGCGACCTGCACGGTGAACCGGGCCGAGAACCAGGACGTCATCCGCGGTTTCCTCGCGGATCACCCGGAGTTCGCTCCGAGCGACCTGCGCGGCTGGCTTCCGGACGCGTGGCGCGCAGACGCCGAGGACGGCGGAAGCATGATTCAGCTGGTCCCGCACCGGCACGGGGTTGAGGGATTTTTCGTGGCGCGACTGGAGAGGCAGCATGGCTGAGTTGATGGGCTTGACCGCCCAAGAATTGAAGGAACTGGCCGAGCGCCTGGGAGAATCCGCCTACCGGGGAACCCAGATCGCCAAGTGGCTCTACAAGCAGGGCGTGACCGATCTCGACGCCATGACGGATCTGCCCAAGGCCTTCCGCGAGAAGCTCAAGGCCGAGGGGTACCGGGGTGGCGCGCTGCAAGTTGCCAAGGTCCAGGTGGCCTCGGACGGGACGCGCAAGTTCCTCTTCGACTCCTCGGGCTGCGGGATGATCGAGTCGGTCCTGATGCCCAGCGAGTACGGCCTTTCGGTCTGCGTGTCGACGCAGATCGGCTGCGCGGTGAAGTGCGCCTTCTGCGCGACGGGATTGTCGGGCTTCCAGCGCAACCTCTCGGCCGGCGAGGTCGTCGAGCAGGTCGCCCTGATGCAGAAGGAATGCGGCGATCGCGTGACGAACGTCGTCTTCATGGGCATGGGCGAGCCCTTGCACAACTACGAGGCCACCGTGAAAGCCATCCATTTGCTCAACCATGAGGTGGGCATCGGCATGCGGCACCTCACCGTCTCGACCTCGGGGGTCGTCCCGGGCATTGAGAAGCTCGCCGAGGAGAACCTTCAGCTGACCCTGGCCTTCTCGCTTCATGCGCCCAACGACAAGCTACGCGACTACCTGGTGCCCCTGAACCGGCGCTACAACCTCGCGGCGCTCAAGACCGCCCTGCGGGACTACCATGACAAGACCCACCGCCGGATCACCGTCGAGTACGTCATGCTCGGAGGCGTGAACGACACTCCGGATCTCGCCCGCGAGATGGCCGAGTGGCTGCGCGGCCTTCACGTCCACGTGAACCTGATCCCCTACAACGCCACGGACGCCGACTTCAAGCCGTCCCGGCCCCAAGACATCCAGACCTTCGCCAAGATCCTCGAAACCGCCGGCTTCCCGGTCACGGTGCGGGTCGAGCGCGGCGCGGACATCGCGGCCGCCTGCGGCCAGCTGCGCCGCCAGGCCGAAGTGGTTCCCGGCGAGACGCTTCCCCAGGAAGCGGGGAAGGGCGCATGACCTACCGCACGGGGTGGAGCCCCGAGGCGCCGACCGTCATCCGGCGCATCGGGAGCTACTACTACGTGCGTCACCATGGCCAGGAGTATGCCTGCATGCTCCGGGCCCGGATGAAGAAGGAAAAGATCCAGGTCGCCATCGGGGACCGGGTCACGCTCGACGAGATCAACGAGACCCACCACACCGCCTGGATCGTTGGCGTCGAGCCGCGCTTCAACCTGCTGCCGCGCCCGACCCTGGCCAACGTCGATCAGGTCGTCATCGTCATGGCGGCAGACGCCCCGGCCTTCAGCCCCCAGACCCTCGATCGTTTCCTCACGCTGGCGGCCCAGAGCGGGATCGACGCCGTGATCTGCATCAACAAGCGCGACCGGGTATCGGCCGAGCGCCTGCATGAGATGATCTCCCCCTACGAGGCCGCCGGGTATCCGGTCGTGACCACCACCGCCAAGGGCGGAGAGGTCTCGGAACTCTGGCGGGTGCTGGAGAACCGGGTCTCGGTCCTGGCGGGACCGTCCGGAGTCGGCAAGTCCTCGCTCCTCAACGCCTTGCAGCCGGGCCTCGCGCTCAAGGCCAACGAGGTCAGCGAGAAGCTGGGCCGCGGCCGCCACACCACCACCTATGCCTCGCTTTACGTCCTCGACGGCCCCGACGGCGAGGCGTTGGTCGGAGATACGCCCGGTTACTCGCACATGGACTTCGGAGCCCTGCCTCCGACTGACCTGGGTTGGCTCTTCCCGGAGATGAAGCCGCATATCCCGCATTGCCGCTTTCCGGACTGCCTGCATCGCGAGGAGCCCGACTGCGCGGTGAAGGCCCATGCGGCGATCACCCCCGAGCGCTACGCCAGCTACTTGCGCTTCCTCGAGGAGTTGCTCGCCACCGAGAAGCGGCTCTCCGACACCAGCATCAAGGTCGAGGAGACGATCAAACGGAAGTCTGCCGGGGGCGGCGCGGAGAAGAAGCTGGTCAAGCTGGGCGTGGTGGCCCGCACGGATTCCCGCCGGGTGGCCAAGCAGAAGCTCGCCGGCGTCTCCCTGGACGACTTCGATCTGCAAGACGAGGACGGGGACCTGCATGCCGACGATGAGGAGTTCCACGACCCCTAACCCCTGTTAGAATGGTAGTGTTATACTTGTCAGCCAAGGAGAGCGAAAGAACGTGTTTTCGAGCCGAACTGACCACGCGGAAGTCACCGTCGTCATCCTCGCCGCGGGCAAGGGAACCCGCATGCGGTCGCAGCTGCCCAAGGTCCTTCATGAGATCGCGGGGGAGACGCTCTTGGGTCATGTGCTCGCCACGGTCGAGCGCATGGGCATACCGCGGGCGATCGCCATCGTCGGCCACGGCGCCGAGCGCGTCCGCGCCACCCTTCCGGGCTGGGTCCAGACCGTCGAGCAGCGCGAGCAACTGGGCACCGGTCATGCGGTCCAGCAGGTCGTTCCGTCTCTGAGCGATTTCCAGGGCGACGTGCTCATCCTGTCGGGCGACGTGCCGCTCCTTTCCGCCGAGACCCTCTCGGACATGCAGCAGGCCCACCGCGACGCGGGCGCGGCCCTCACCCTCCTCACCACCGAGCTTGCCGATCCCACGGGCTACGGCCGGATCGTCCGCGAGAGCGGCCGCGTGAAGGGCATCGTCGAGCACAAGGACGCCACCCCGGCCCAGCGGGAGATCCGCGAGATCAACGCGGGCGTGTACCTGGCCGACTGGTCGAAGCTGCGGGCGGCGATCGCCACACTTTCCAATTCCAATGCCCAGGGCGAGTACTACCTGACGGATGCAGTCGCACGGCTGGTGGAGGCCGGTGAGGTCGTCATCGGGCACGTGACGGCGGACGCGACGGAAGTCTCCGGCATCAACACGCGCGCCGAGCTGGTGGCCCTTGCCGCCGAGTACCAGAAGCGCAGCGCCTCCTACTGGCTCTCCAACGGAGTGACCGTCGAGAGCCCCGCGACCACCTGGATCGGCCCCCGGGTCGAGATTGGCGAGGACACGGTCATCGAGCAGGGCGTCGCCCTCTACGGCAAGACCGTCGTCGGGCAGGCGTGCCGCGTGGGGGCCTTCAGCCGCCTTCGCGACACGGCGCTCGGCGATCGCGTCGAGATCCGCCAGTCCGACCTGGAAGACACCACGGTCGGCGATGAGACGACCATCGGTCCTTTCGCCCGGATGCGGGGCGGGGCGGCGCTCGGCCGCAAGGTCCGCATCGGCAACTTCGTCGAGGTCAAGGGTTCCCGCTTTGGCGACGGCGCCAAGGCCGCTCACCTCGCGTACCTGGGTGACGCCACGATTGGTTCGAAGGCGAACATCGGGGCAGGCACGATCACCTGTAACTACGACGGCACACGGAAGCACCCGACGATGATCGGGGAGGGAGCCTTCATCGGGACCAATAACACCCTGGTGGCTCCCGTCACCATCGGAGACCACGCCTACACGGCGGCGGGCTCCACCATCGTCTCGGACGTTCCGGCGGGTTCCCTGGCGCTCGGCCGGGCCCGGCAGGTCGTCAAGGAAGGATGGGCCCTGCAACGCAAAGGAATCACGACATGATTGACAATCCGACGAGCGTCCTTGCCCAACGTGCCGGGGAGCGCGCCCGCGTTCCTCACCGCACGATGAAGCTGTTCTCCGGCTCCGCCAACCCGGCGCTGGCCCAGGAGATCGCCAGCCAGCTGGGTACTGAGCTCGGTGGCGTCAAGATCGCCAACTTCTCGGACGGCGAGATCTACGTGCAGATCGAGGATTCGGTGCGCGGCGCGGATGTCTTCCTGATTCAGCCCATCTGTCACCCGGTCAACTACCACATGATGGAGCTCTGCATCATGCTCGACGCGTTCAAGCGTGCGAGCGCCCGCTCCATCACGGCCGTGATTCCTTACTACGCCTACGCCCGCCAGGACCGCAAGGCTGCCGGCCGCGAGGCCATCACCGCGAAGCTGGTCGCCGACCTGATCACCACGGCGGGCGCCACCCGCGTGCTCGCGATGGACCTTCACGCGCCGCAGATACAGGGCTTCTTCGATATCCTGATGGATCATCTGCAAGCGCTGCCCGTCCTGATCGACTACATCCGCAGCAAGAACTTCGAAGACCTGACGATCGTCTCCCCGGACGTCGGCGGCGTCGCCCGCGCCCGCGCCTTCGCCAAGAAGCTTGACGCTCCCCTGGCCATCATCGACAAGCGCCGTCCCAAGCACAACACCGCCGAAGTCCTCAACGTCATCGGCGAGATCAAGGGCCGGACCTGCGTCATCATCGACGACCTGGCCGACACGGCCGGCACGCTCACCGAGGTGGCGAAGCTGCTCGCCCGCGAGGGCGCCCGCGAGATCTACGCGGCCGTCACCCATCCCGTGCTCTCCGGGCCCGCCATCGAGCGCCTCGAGGCGGCTCCGCTGCGCGAGATGGTCGTCGCCAACACCATTCCCCTGCCTCCCGAAAAGCAGATCAGCAAGATCAAGGTCCTTTCGGTGGCGACCCTGCTGGGCGAAGCCATCCTGCGTATCCACGAGGACGAGTCGATCAGCACGCTCTTCGACTAAGCCATGAAGGTCATCGTGGGGCTGGGGAATCCCGGCAAGCAATACGAGGAGACCCGACACAACGCCGGGTTCATGGTGATCGAGCGGCTGGCCAAGGCATGGGGAGCCGAGGCGCGCCTCGAGCCGAAATTCGAGGCCCTGGTGGCCGAGGCGCATGTCGCGGGCCAGAAGGTGCTCTTGGTCGAACCCATCACCTACATGAACCTGTCGGGGCGCTCCATCCAGAAGGTCTTGCAGTTCTACAAGCTGACGGCGGACGACCTGCTGGTCGTCTACGACGACTTCGCGCTTCCACTGGGCTCCATCC
Source organism: Candidatus Sericytochromatia bacterium (assembly GCA_036676495.1). GTDB lineage: Bacteria > Cyanobacteriota > Sericytochromatia > S15B-MN24 > UBA4093 > UBA4093. The sequence goes on along the minus strand of JAKFCT010000052.1, from coordinate 24,352 downwards.
GGATCCGGATCCAGGGCTCCGCCGGCGGCCACAACGGCATCTCCTCGATCATCCAGCACCTGGGCACCCAGATTTTCGCTCGCCTCCGGGTGGGTGTGGGCCCGCTTCCCCCGCGCTGGTCGACCAAGGACTTCGTCCTCAGCCGGTTCGCTCCTGCGGAGCGCGACACCCTCGACCAGGGGCTCAACGACGCGGTGATTGCCGTGGAAACCGCCCTGGCCAAGGGCTACTCCGAGGCGATGAACCGCTTCAACGCGACCGCCAAAGCTTAGCAGGCGCTTGCCCACGGGGCCGCGTCGCCTGCCATCGCCTACCATCCAAAAGAAAGCGCCGCCGATTTCTCGGCGGCGCTTTCTTTTGGATTTGGCTTACAGGGAGAGCCTGTCGAGCGCGCTCTTGCCCTGGGCGAGGGCGTTCTTGCCGGTCGCTCCGCCGAGTTCGTCGACGACGCCTTCGACCTTCTTCACGAGGTCCTTGCGGACGAACTTCTCGTAGAGGTAGCCGAGGCCCATACCGGCGGCGATACCGATGGCCGTGCCCACGAAGGGGATGGGGATCAGGGTGCCCAGGGCCGCTCCGGCGAAGGTGCTGGCCGAACCGATGGCGGTGTAGGCGCCGGTGTCGGCGACGAAGCCACTAACGGCCTGCTTGCCGGTGGCCTTGCCCGTGAAGTAGGCGATGCCGTTGCTGACGGCCGAGGTGATGCCCGCGAAGATGAAGTTCCGCTTCAGGGCGCCCTTGGCGGCCTGGAATCCGGCGCTCACGGCCTCGCCCAGGCGGCTCATCACGTTGCTGACGCCACCGGAGATGCCGCCCATGGTGCCGCCCGAGAAGTCGGTGGCGAGGGAGGGGTCGCCCATGCCGGGGTCGAGGGCGACCGGCTCGCTGGGGAGAGCTCCGCCGAGACCCGGGTCCGCCATGATCGGGTCTGCGCCGAAGCCGCCGCCCAGGCCAGGATCGATCGGGCCACCGATGGTGGGGTCGAGGCCGGGGTTCATGAAGCCGCCGCTCGGGCCGCCGCCGATGGATCCGAGTCCGACCCGGTCGGCGATCCAGTTGCCCACCTTGGCGATCAAGGGGGTGCCGATGCGGATATCCTCGGGATCGACCTTGAACTTGATGGGATCCGGCGAGGGCTTCGGGGTGGGCTTCGGAGCCGGAGTCGGCTTGGGGGCCGGGGTGGGCTTGGGAGCGGGGGTAGGCTTGGGAGCGGGGGTAGGCTTGGGAGCGGGGGTAGGCTTGGGAGCAGGAGTCGGGGCCGGGGTCTGGGTCTTGGCCGGGAGGCGGTAAACCTGGCCTGCGTAGATCAGGTTGGGGTTGGATCCGATCACGCTCTTGTTCATCGCGTAGATCTCGGGCCAGCGGCTGGCATCCCCGAGTTGCTCACGGGCGATCTTGGCGAGGTAGTCCCCCTTCTTGACGGTATAGGTGCGGGTGCTGGCCGCAGCGGTCTGAATGCGGGTGACCGAGTTAACGTTCTGAATCGCCATGAGCATCCCTCCTCGATGGGGTGAGCCGGTTATACGAGGGTTATAGGGCGATTATTAAACGGCTTGCTTCAGCTCGCCAAACCTTTGCTCGTCCTTTGCCTTCTCTTAACCTTGCGCCCGCCAAGACCGCAAACACCGCCTCCGAGCTGCGGAGGCGGTGTTCGCGGGTGAACGGGATGACGGCCGGGAGGGCCGGCGGGTTAATCGGGAAGCTTCTGGAAGACGGTTTCGGCCAGCTTGTCCGAAAGCGGCTTGCGCAGGGTCTTCTCGTAGAGGTAGCCGAGGCCCATGCCGGCGGCGAGGCCGATGGCGGTCCCCACGAAGGGGATGGGGATGAGCGACCCGAGGGCGGCGCCCACCAGGGTGCTCGAGGCGCCGATGGCCGTGTAGGCGCCGGTATCGACGACGAAGTTGCTCGCGGCCCGCTGGCCGGAGGTCTTTCCGGTCAGGAAGGAGATGCCGTTGGTGAGGGCCGAGACGGCCGCCGCGACGAGCGCATTGGACTTCATGGCTCCGAGCACGGTGTTGAGCGCTCCCGAGACCGCCGTCCCGGCTCGCGAGACGAGGCCGCGCGCTCCACCGGTCATGACGCCGCCGGAAACTCCCCCACCCAGCGAAACGCCGGCGCTGGGCAAGGCCGTGAAGCCGCCATTCGCCAGCGGTGTGGCCCCACCGCCGATGCGCGAGAGCAAGGACCCCCCGAAATGATCCAGGCCGGCCTTCACGACGGGAGTGGCCACCCGCACGGCACCCAGGGCGGTCTCGGTGTCCTTGATCGGGTTGGTAAATCCTTGTACGGCGGGGCGGAACGTAGCCTGCCGGACGGCGTTCACCTGCGACATGACGGCCTCCTTCGAAAGCGCGGGACGGCGGATCTTCTCCGAGGGGAGAGCTTCTTTTCCCTCTATCGGGCGTTAACGGAACGTAAACGAACCTCCGAATCGCTAAGCTTGGGTTAAGCTTTCACGGAAACAGGCCGCCGCCCCCGTGGGTAAATTCGTTAGCGATTCCTCTCTAGCCGCTCCCGGGGGTCGCCAACGAAGATGAGGAAGCGCGCCGGGAGCGCGCGCGTCGAGCGGGAGGCCAATCATGCAAGCCTTTGAGCGGGAGTGGCGAGGCAGCGCGCGCCCGTACCTCGAGCCGACATGAGCGACGTTCACGGCGCGAAGCGCCTCACGGTGAACCCGGCCTGCGACTGGGGATCGAGCGTTCCCACGGCCGTGCAGTTCATCCTGGAGATGCGCCAGCATGCCGAGTCGCTGATCCGCACGATCGTTTACGACAACCCGATCCGCTTTCTGAGCCAGTCCCCCAAGTTCCGCCCTCCACGGCGCGAACCCGCTTGAGGAGGTACGCCATGCGAGTCGGACCCGACGCCCGCCATCACCTCACCTACTGCGGCAACGTCCATGCCAGCAACGGCTGGAAGGACGTATTTGCCAACCTTCGCGAGACGACCCTGGAACTCAAGCGACGCCTCGCTCCGGATCGCGCCTTCGGAGTCGGGTTGCGGCTCTCCGCCGCCGAAGCCGAGGATCTCCTGATCGACGACCGCTTGCAGGGGCTTCGAGATCTCCTCGAGAGACAGGGGCTCTACCTCTTCACGATTATCGGCTTCCCGTACGGAGCGTTTCACCATCAACGGGTCAAAGAGCAGGTCTTTGCTCCGGATTGGACGACGGAGGCCCGTCGTGCCTACACCCTGCGGCTTGTCGCTATCCTTGCCGCCCTCCTGCCGGAGGGAGTGGAAGGGAGCATCTCGACGGTTCCCATCTCTTACAAGGCCTGGAGCCAACGCTGGAATCGCGAGGGATACGACTGCGCGGTCATGCAACTGGTGGCCGTCGTCGAAAATCTGGCGATCCTCCAGCAGATGACGGGAAAACGCATTCACCTCGATCTCGAGCCGGAGCCCGGGGGCACGCTCTCCAATACCGGCGACGTCGTACGCTTCTTCGAGGGCTGGCTGCTTCCGCGCGGAGGCCACGCGTTGGCCAAGCGGCTGGGCATCGCGGTTCCGGAGGCGGAGGCCAAGCTTCTCGAGCACGTGCGGATCTGCCTGGACGCCTGCCACCTGGCGGTGGCGTACGAGGAGCCCGAGGCGGCGATCGCCCGGCTCGAAGGGGTCGGCATCCAAATCGGGAAGATCCAGCTCAGCTCCGCTCTCAAAGTTAGCCTGCCCACGGATCTCGCGGAGCGGCGCCGGACCGGAGAGGATCTCGGCCCCTTGGCCGAGCCCATCTACCTGCACCAGGTCATGGCACGCATGAAAGGAGGCTTCCAGCGCTACTTCCCGGATTTGCCCCAAGCCCTGCTGGATCTCACGAACGACCGCGCTCAAGAGTGGAGGATTCACTTCCATGTCCCGCTCTTCGCGGAGAGCTACGAGCGCTTCCTTTCCACGCAGGCCGAGACCCGGCGGCTGCTCGAGCTCTGGCTGAAGCGGCCCTTCAGCCAGCACCTGGAGATCGAGACGTACACCTGGGAGGTGCTTCCGGCAGCGCTGAAGCAAGGGCTCGTAAGCGCGCTTGAGCAGGAGTACCGCTGGGTGCTCGGGGTCCTCGCGGGAGATCCGCTGGCGCAGGAAGCGAGGATGCGGTGAGACGGACCGTCGTCCTGAACGTGGTGGGCCTCAATGCCCGCCTGCTCTCGCGCATGCCTGGACTCGCCCTCAGGACCAGGGGTACCTGTTGCTAAGGGAAGGGCTGTAGTAAACGTTCGTTGAGGAGCGAGCAGAACCAGAGTGCCGCTCGATACCTGGCATGCCAGGTTTATTGCCTTCGGAGAAGCGGGGTGTTAAGATGCGAAAACGTGCCGGTGTAGCACAATGGTAGTGCTCCTGATTTGTAATCAGGGGGTTGCGGGTTCGAGTCCTGTCACCGGCTCTTGATTTCAAGCGAGTTCTTGCCTCGGTGCAGGAACTCGCTTTCGCATTCAAGGGCTCTCGGCGGGTACCTCGCCTGAGACAATCTGGGTCGAAGGGCTTTGCATGAGGCCCGCGCGGTCGCTCCCTTTGCGCTTCGGGCGCCACTCGCTGACGATGACGCCCATGACGATCAAGGCCCCGCCAAACAAAGCCAGCGGAGGAAGTCGCTCCCCGGCGATGCGCCCGATGATGCCGGCCCAGACGGGCTCGCCCGCATAAATCAGGGTGGCGCGCGTCGGCGAGACCCGCTGCTGCGCCCAGTTCATGATCAGCTGAATCAACGTGCTCGCGAGGCCCATGCCTCCCGCGCTCAAGGCTAGCAACCAGGTGAACTCGGGGATCCCCTCGCCGGCCACCGGCATCGCCGCGAAGGAGATGAGCGCGGTGACGGCGAGTTGCACGACGGTGACCCGCCGGACATCCACCTCTCCGGCGAACTTGCTGATGAGGATGATCTCGAGGGCGATCGCCAGCGCCGCCGCCACGGTCAGGACTTCCCCCCGCCCGAGGCCGATGGCGCTTCCCTCCGGTCCCGCGAGCAGCATGAGGCCGCCGAACGCGAAGGTGATGCCCACCCAGCTCATCAGGTGGGGAGGCCGCTTGAGGATGACCCACTGGAACAACGGGACCAGCGGCACGTAAAGCGCGGTGATGAAGGCGGATTTGCTGCTGGATATCGTCTGCAGGCCGTAGGTCTGCAACGAGTAGCCGGCAAAGAGGCTGAGCCCGATCGCGAACCCGGCCATGAGCTCGCGGCGGGTGAGGCCGCGCAGGATCCTCAGCGATAGCAGCGTCGTCAACAGGGCCGCGCAGGCATACCGGCTCCCGACGAAAAAGAGCGGGCCGCTGACGGCAAGCGCGTTGTGGATGACGAGAAAGGTCGCCCCCCAGATCATGGTCACGACGACCAGGGCCAGCTCACTACGGCTCAGCAGGGGGACGAAGTTCGGATGGGCGTTCACAGTGAGGTGGCTCCCGGCAACGCTGTGCCTTAGATCCTCAGAATAGGATCCTCGCCCTCAGCCGTCAAGCCAAGCGAAAAGGGGGTTAGGGCCCCATGGCTGCCGCCTCTCGCTCGCAGGCGCTTTGTTTCGAGTTCTGGACGCTTCACGCCCGGGCAAGCTCCTTGTCCAGCAGCTCCGGCACCCGCTCGGGATGCACCGGGGGGCTGAAGTAGTAGCCCTGAATCTCGTCACAGCCCTGCTCGACGAGGAACGCCAGCTGCTCGCTCGTCTCGACCCCTTCCGCGAGCACTTGCAGGTTCAGGCTGTGGCCCATCGAGATGACCGCTTGCACCAGCGAGCGATCGCGAATGCTTTCGAGCGCTTGCTGGATGAAGCTGCGATCGATCTTCAGGACGTGAATCGGGAAACGGCTCAGGTAATTCAGGCTCGAGTAGCCGGTTCCGAAATCGTCGATCGCGAGGCTGACTCCTAGCGCCCGCAAACGCTCCAACGTGTCCAGCACTCCGTCCCGCTGCCGCATCAGCATGCTCTCGGTCAGCTCGAGCTCCAGGCAACTGGGCTCGAGGTCGAACTCCGTCAGGACGTTGCGGATCAGGTCCAAGAGCTCGTTCTGGTGCAGCTGGTTGAACTGCACCGCGGACAGGTTGACCGCCACCCGGATGCTTGGAAGGCCCGCCTCTCGCCAGGCGCGCATCTGACGGCATGCCTCGCGCAAGACCCATTCCCCGATGGGAAGGATGAGGCCGGTTTCCTCCGCCACCGGGATGAAATCCGACGGTGGCACCATGCCCCGCTCCGGATGGCGCCAGCGAATCAGGGCTTCCAGGCCCACCACGTGGCCCGTCCGCAGCGACAGGCGGGGCTGGTAATGCAGCAGGAACTCCGAGCGCCTCAAGGCCTCCCGCAGATCTCCTTCGAGCTTCAGACGTTTCTGAGCCGTCTCGTTGAGCTCCGGAGAGAAGAACTGGTAATTGTTGCGGCCCAGGTCCTTGGCCTTGTAGAGGGCGAGATCGGCGTCCTTGAGGAGTTGCTCGGGCTCGGCATCATCCGTGGGAAAGAGCGAGATGCCCGCGCTGCCCGTGAAACGGAACTGGTAGCCGTTCGCGAACACGGGCGTCGCGAGGACGCCCAAGAGCTTGTGAGCCAGCGCCTCGGCCTCCTGGAAATGCTGGAGGTTCGGCTGGATGACGGCGAATTCGTCTCCTCCCAGCCGCGCCAGCACGTCCCCTTCCCGGATGGAGGAGAGCAAGCGCTCCGAGACGATCCGCAGCACCTCGTCCCCGACGTCGTGGCCATGCGTGTCGTTGATCAGCTTGAAGTGATCGAGATCGACCACGTGCACGGCGAACATGCGCTCCGAGCGTTTCGAATGGGCCACGGCCTGCCGGAGGCGGCTCTGGAAGAGATTGCGGTTGGGAAGCTGCGTGAGCGGATCGTGCAAGGCCATGTGCTGGATCTTTTGTTTGGCCTTCCGGCTCTCCGAGATGTCCTGCATGATGAATATCACGTGGCTCTCGCCCGCCTGAACGAAGGAAGCCGTCGCGTGGATGTTCAGCACGCCTCCCCCGCGACGATGCAGCACGAACTCCCCCTCCCAGGCCTCCTTGGCGCGAACGGTCTCCATGATTTCCCGGTAGAAGGCCGGCCCATGGTGCCCCGAGTTGAAGAAAACGGGCCGCCGGCCGACCAGTTCGTCCGCGGTGTATCCCGCCAGGCGCAAGAGGGCGGAGTTGGCCCATTCGATCCGGCCCAGGTCATCCGTGATGAAAATTCCGTCGGCCGCCGCCTCGATGGCGGCGCTCTGAAGATAGAGCTGGTCCTGATGACGGGCCATCAGGACAGCCAGGCTGATCCGCTCCGAGATAGCCTGCAGCCGGTGAATCACCGCAGCGTCGAAGGCATGGGCCTCCAGCGCGTAGAAGTTGATCACCCCGATGCAATCTCCCTCGACCAGCAAGGGCACCGAGAGGCAAGCCTGAAAGCCGGCTTGCTCGGCCCGCGATCGCCACGCCTCGAAAGCAGGCTCATCCACCCGGACGACCTGAGGCGCTTTGCTCCGGATCGCGCGTCCGGTCGGCCCCTGTCCCTCAGGCGTTTCGTCCCAGCGCAATGAGAGACCGGCCAGGTACTGCGCGCTCCCGCTGTGAGAATGGACGCCGACGGAGCCATCAGGCTGCTTCATCCCGATCAGGACGAGGGGATAGCGAAGGATCTCTACCAGGCGCTCGCAGATGACAAGGAGGATCTCCCGGGTGCTTTTTCCGGACAGCGCCATCTCGTCAATCTGCGCCATGAGTTCCAGGAAGTCGCGGTGCGCGAGGACCGCGGCTTCCATGGCCTTGCGTTCGCTCACATCCCGGATGACCCCTTCGATCGAGATGATCCGGCCCTCCGAATCCCGCGTGGGGGCCTGGCTCTGTTCCAGCCAGACGATCCGGCCGTCCTTGCGCCGGATGCGGAAGGAGATGAGGCTGGCGAGAGACTCGTTTTGCCAGTTCCGAAGTCGCTTGAGATCCTCCTCATGCATGCGCTCGAGGTAGAGATCGGGATTCGCGTAGTGCTCCTCGGGGGAGTAGCCCGTGATCGCCGTGCAAGCGGGACTCAAATACTCGAACGCGCGCGTGGGGTGCAAGCGATAGCGGAAGAGGATGTCCTGGACATGATCCGTGATGAAGCGAACCATGGCTTCGCTCTGCCGCAGGGCCACCTCGGCCTCCCGGAAAGCGGTGATGTCCTGGACCGTGCCGCACATCATCACGGGGTTTCCCTGCGGGTCGAAGGTGATCTCGGCCTGCTCGTGCACGATGCGGTGGCGGCCGTCGGGAAGGACGATGCGGTGATCGATGCTGTAGGGCTTGCCATGGGCAAGAGCCGTGTTGACGGCCTCCTCGACCCCCGGGCGATCCTCGGGATGAATGGTATTCAAGAAAGCCGGGTAGGTGCCCGGGAAGCTCCGGGGAGTCAGGCCGAAGATCCGGTAGATTTCATCCGACCAGTAGAGGTCGTTGGTGACGATGTTCCAGTCCCAGTTTCCGAGATGGGCGATCCGCTGGGCATTGGCAAGGCTGGCTTCGCTCTGAGCGAGCGCCTCCTGGATCATTTCCACCTCGGCCAGCTGGGTCTGAAGCTCCTCGTTGAGCTGAGCCAGCGCGAGACGATCGTCTCCCGGATCCAAGGGATCGAATTCCCGCTCCCCCTCGGAGGCCGCCAGCATGCTCGGGGGAAATTGACGAGAGGTCGTCATGATCGGCTCCTGGCTCAGGCGGCAAGCGGCCTGAATTCATCCCTCCGGGTCCACGCAAGGCTCAGGATGATTATGTCAAGAAAGCGAGCGAGCGCCATCCGTAGAAACGGGGGATCCCGGTCCATGACGCCCGCTTTCGGGTATAATCATCCTATCTACGACCATGCCTCGTACGAGTCCGCTACGTAGGCCACTCCCGCGACGGAGAACCCCCAAGGAGCCGCCATGTCGCTTTTCGAATCCGAAGCCAGCACCTTTCATACCGGGCGTCCCGGCCTTCGCAAGCTCCTGGGCGATCTCGAAGCCGACATCATGCAGGCCGTTTGGGAGCGCGGCGACACCGAGGTGACGGTCCGCGAGATCCACCAGGACCTCGAAGCCTCCCGCAAGATCGCGTACACGACGGTCATGACCGTCATGGGCAACCTCGCCCGCAAGGGCCTGCTGCAGGCGGAAAAGAGCGGAAAGGCCCATCTGTACCGTGCCGCCCAGTCCTACGAGCAGTTCACCGAGCAAGCGGTCGGCCGCATCGTCGCCGAGCTCATGAAGGACTTCAGCGCCCCGGCCATCGCCCACTTCGCCCGGGCCGTCAACCAGAATCCATCATGATCCCCGCCCCTTCCGCCGGCCCTCAGCCCCCGCTCAACGCCCGCCAAGACCTGACGGTGCGCGGAGCCGCTTCCCTGGCTATTTTGGGCCTTCCCGTCTCGTTGCTCCTCACCCTCGGCCTGGGCCTGGCCGTCATGACATGGGCGGGATGCACGCACCTCTCCGCCTCGTGGATGGTGATCGGGGCGAGCATGGCCGTCCTGAGCACGGGAGCCTTGATCGCCGGGATGGCCGGCAACGTGTACCGCACGCGGCGGGCCCAGCGGCTCGCCGATGCCGCCTCCATGGACGTGGAGGATCCCGAGCGGCTCGACGCGCTGCGTCGGCTGGCCGACAATCTGGGCGCGCCGGTCCCCGACCTGCGCGCCATCCCGCTCGACACTCCGCTCGCCTTCGCGGTGCTCGGCAAGCGCCCCACGCTGGTGGTCTCCACCTGGGTCTTCGATCAGCTCGACGCGGAGGAATGGGACGCCCTGGTCACGCATGAGCTGGCCCATATGCGCGGCGACGATCGCCTGATGCGCTGGTGGGGATCCGGCTTCTTCGATGCCTTGAAGGGAGTCCCCGGAGCCAAGGGAGCCTGGGATCGCCTCGAAGCGGCCATGGAAGATGCGGCCGACCGGGCGGTCGTGACCGCACTGGGCAGCGATCAGGCATTACGGTCGGCTCGCGCGAAGTTCCTTTCCGCCCAGGGAGCGGACGATCATGGCTGGCATGACGTCGTCGCCCGCCCCTCGCTTTCCTACCAACTCGCCTTGGCCAGCATGGGGGTGGTCGCTTCACTCCCCCTCCTCCCCTTCGTCGTCGTTCCCGTCTGCGTCAGTTTCTGCGCCGTCTAGACCTTCCGCCGAGTAGCCCCTGACCGCTTTTCGGGTATAAGGGCGCTTGGACAAGGAGGAGGCATGGCACGCAAGGAAGATGCGCTGGAGCGCGGCATCCGGCTCTTCGAAAACGGTGATCTGGAGGGAGCGGAAGCTTGCCTCTTGCAGGTCGAGGGAGACCTCTCCCAGCGCGGCCAGGCCTGGACGATCCTGGGACGAATCTACCTCAAGTCCCAGCGCCCCCAGGAGGCCGAGAAACACCTCCGACAAGCGCTCTCCGTGCGCAGGACCGCCGAAGCCTACCTCCTTCTGGGCGAGAGCCTCCTTCATCAGCAGCAGCACAAAGCGGCCGAAGAGGCCTTCCTCGAAGCCGGCCGACGCGATCCGGCCGCTCCCGACGCCTGCCTCATGCTGGGCCATGTCCTCGTCGCTCAGGAGCGGCTCCCGGAAGCGACCCGCGCGTACGAACAGGCGCTTCAGCGCGATCCCCAGAGCACGACGGCCCGATATTACCTTGCCGAGGCCTTGGTCCAGCAAAGCGACTTGCCTCGTGCCGCCACGCAGCTTCACTACCTGCTGCAGCGCGAGCCCAACTACGTGCCGGCCATCCTCTTGATGGGAGACATGGCGTTCTTCCAGGAGGATTACCGCCAGGCCATCGTCGAGTACTGTCGCGCGCTGGAGCTCGAAACCGTCGACGGCCCCATCTACGAGCGTCTGGGGCAGGCCTTCGCGGCCATCGGGGAGTTCGCCCAGGCGCTCAAGGCCTATGAATCGTCCATCAAGGAGCATCCCACCTACTGGCCGTGCTACCTCGAAGCCGCACGCCTCTGCGAATCGGGGAAGGGCTTGCGCAAGGCGCGCCGGTACTACCAGGCGATCGCCTACGACGCCGAGTTCCGCGCGGAAGCCACCGAGGCCATCGCCCGGATCGACGCCCATTTCGCCCAGTTCGACCTCTCGGAAGGCGAAGAAAGCGGTGCGCTCGCCCAGCCCGAGGCCTTCCAGCCTCCGGAGACCCTGACCCAGTCGACCGTGAAGCAAACCGGGCCGCTGGACCCGTCCTTCCTCCTCCAGGAGGGCGCGAAGCCGGCCTGGCCGAGGTCTCAATCTCGGCCGCTCCCTCCTGATGCCGCCCCGTCGGCCCAGCCTTCGGGGACCGGGGCCCTCACCGGCTGGGTCCAGTCCAAGACCGATCAGCTCGCGAAGTCGGTCAAGGAGGCGCTACCGGCGGATCAGGTCGCTGACACGGGCCGGAAGCTGCTCGAAGCCTCCAGCGATCTTCTGCCGAAAGGCCTCAAGAGCCTCTTCAAGAAGCCCGAGCGTTAAGTTCCCGCAGGGTTTTGATAGCGCTTCATTAAAAGGTCGTCAAATCCCGACGACGCTTCCCGGAATCCGGGAAGGATATCCTAGGCCCCCGTTGGCTCTGGCGCGTACTTGGCGATGAGGAACTTCCATGTCTTCAATCGGAAAGCAACACCCCCATTCGGATATCGCAAGGCTTCGCGCCATGCAAGAGGCGAAGCGCAAGGCGGAAGAGGAAGCCAAACGCAAGGCCGAAGCGGAGGCCAAGCGTAAGGCGGAAGAAGAAGCCAAGCGCAAGGCGGAGGAAGCGGCCAAGAAGAAAGCCGCCGAAGAGGCCGCTAAAAAGGCCCGGCAGGCCGAAGAGGCCAAGCAAGCCAAGGAGAGCGAGAAGACCGGCAAGGGCGCTGCCGAAGATCTCGCCGACAAGGGCGTCAAGAAGGCCGTCAAGAAACCGGTCGAGCCCATTAGCCCCGATGAGGCCAAGCTCGAGCACAAGGGCATCAAGGACGATCTCACCAAGGCCAAGACTCCCGAGGACGTCACCAAGGTCGCCGACCGATCCAAGACGCTCCAGGGGCGATTGAAGGTCACCGAGGATCCGCGCATCGACAAGGCGATGCGCCAGGAGATCGGCAAGACCGACGAGGCGGTTCAGAAGGCCGGCAAGGCCGTGGCGAAGATCGATGGCAGCAAGAAGGCCCTCGAAGGAAAGCCCGAGGAGCGGGCGGCCGAGACCGCGCGCCTCTTGAGCCACCCCGACGAGCTCCGCGGAGCCATCAAGGACCTCAAGGCCGTCAAGGACAGCCCCGTGGCGAAGACGCTGGAAAAAGACGTGAAGGCGATCGCCGAGAAGGCCGATTCCAAGGCCCTCGCCCAGCAACTGGAAAAGGAGCCGGATCTCGACAAGTACCCGCCCGAGATGGGCGGAAATCTCGCCAAGCTGCGCCAGGTGGACGATCCGAAGCTCCAGAAGGCCATCGACAAGGTCGCGGGTTCGGGTTCCGAGAAGGGCAAGGAGGCGAAGAAGAATGCCGAGTCGTCCGAGAAGGACGGAGGCTTCTTCGACAAGGTCGGAGATTTCTTCGGCGGCGCGGCCAAAATCGTCGACCAGGGCGTGAACCTGGTCGGTGACGCCGTCGGCGCCGTCGGCAAGGTTGCCGGAAAGGGAGTCGACCTCCTGGGCGACGGCATCGACTTCGTCGCCGACACCGCCGGGAAGGTCCACGGCGGCGGCATCAAGCTAGCCGGCAACCTCATCGGCGAAGGCCTGGAGGCCCTTGGAGCCGAAGAACTGGGCAAAGCCGTCAAGCAAGGCAGCAAAGAAGCCGGCAACTTCGTCGAGAAGGCCTACGACAAGGTCGGCGACGTCGGAGACAGCTTCGTCGACGGCGTGGGTGGCGCGATCAAGGGCACCACCGACGGTCTGCAGTTCATGATCCAGGAGCCTACCCAGGCCGCCAAGGGCATCTACACCATCGGCAAGGCCGTGGCCACCGGGGACGGCGAGACCCTCAAGCAAATCGGCAAGGCCCTCACCGACGAGGCCTTCATCAACCCCAAGACCGGCAAGTTCGACGTCGCCTACGGCACCGGCTACATCGCCGCGAACGTCGTCCCGATGCTCGTCACCGGCGGCGGCTCTTCCGCGGCCACGGGAGCCAATGCGACCAGCAAGATGGCCAAAGTCAGCAACTTCGCGGCCCGCGCCGATCAGGTGCTCGACGTGGCACGGTCACTCGGCAACGCGGATTTCGCCAGCGCCGTCAACGGCGTGAAAGCCGTCAAGGCCCCGCTCGCGGCCGCCGATGACGTGGCGCGCCTCGGCCGCACCAAGGCGTTCTTGAAGAATCCGTCCCAGTACACCAAGAACTACGCCAACCACATCAAGGGCAACGTCGAGGTCGCGCAGGGCCAGGCTAAGCTCAACCTCAAGGGACTCAAGGAAGGCGCCGAGAGCGTCATCCGCGATCCGAAGCAGGCCCTCAGCGATGCCGCCCAGCAGCTCGGCAAGGACGCCAAGAAGACGCAGCTCACCGGCAAGCTGGCCTTCAAGAGTGCGGTCAGGGGCCTCAAGACCCGGGACATGGCCCAGTTCGAGAAGGCCGTGGACTTCATGAACAAGAACCCCCTGGTCCAAGGCATCAACAAGGGCATCAACCAGACGAACAACGCCATGGACCTGCTCAAGAACCCCCTGAAGCCCGTCACCTCCCGGATCGAGGGAGCGGTCAACGCCAACTTCGACTCCTTCACCGGCGTCGGCAAGCGGGCGAGCGAAGCGACCTTCGACACTCTCCAGACCACCGTGGAGCAGCAAGAGCTCAAAGCGAAGTAACGCGGCAAAAAAGACGAGAGGCGGCCGAAAGGCCGCCTCTCGTCTTTGATGCGCCCGCGGCTGTGGCGAGGCGCCCGTGGCTGGAGACTAGGAATGCGAGCGTTAACCGCGAACCGCATGGATAGAGGCTAAAAGTCAAAGCTCGCTGTCCTGCAGCAACGAAGATCGCTCTAGGAGTCTCGGGAAAGCTTCGCGAGGAGCAATCCCGGAGCCGGCACTTCCTCGTCGGGGAAGCGTTCCGCGAACTTCAACAGCAAGCTGTCCAGGGCCTGCTGGAAGTACTGCCGCATGGGAGCGGCCATGTGCTCGGAAAGCTCTCCGACCAGGGCGCTGGCGCCCATGAGCGCGAGCCATGCCTCCGAGGGACTCGGCATGGCCACCTGCTCCCCGTCCGGGGTCGCCTCTCCGAGGTGAAGGGCCGCCGCCGACAGGAAGGCGTTGATGGCGTCGGCCACGAGCTGACCGACCTTGAACTCCGGAAGGGCTTCCGCCATGGGCTACCGTCCTCTCGGGGGAAAGAGCAAGCCGGATCCGCGCCGCGGCAGGCCCGTGCCTGGAACCGCCGGGGCCGCCGGAGCCTCAGGGGCCATGGGCTTGGCCTCGTCCGGCTCGTGCATCGATTTCAGCGCCTCCTCGACCACTCCTTCGAGGGAGGCCACCGGGGACGTCCGGTTGTCGGACGAGCCCGGTGGCAAGTGTTCCTCGAAGCGCTCGAAGAGGTACGTCAGACGGGCGTAGAGCGGCACGCGGACATCCTCGCTCATGACCGTCGCGAGCTGATCCATGAGCGCGCCCGCGCTCTTGAGCGCCAGCCATGCCTGCATGGGATCGGGGGAGGCAAGCCGAGGAGCGCTCGGGCTCGCCTCGCCCAGGTGCAGCTCGGCCGCAGCGAGAAACCCGTCCAGGATGGAGAGGGTCAGCTCGCTCACGGAGAATCCAAGCATCGCGTTTGCTTCCGCCAAGGAAGGCCTCCTACATCGAGCGCCGGTACTGGCCGCCGACCTCGTAGAGGGCGCGGCTGATCTGCCCCAGCGAGCAGACCTTGGTGGTCTCCATCAGCTCGGCGAAGAGGTTGCCGCCCGAGGTGGCCACCTCCTGGAGGCGCGCGAGGGCCTGTTCGGCCTTCTCGGCGTTCCGGAGCTTGAAGGCTTCCAGGTTGGAGATCTGCTGGCGCTTCTCCTCCTCGGTCGAGCGCATCAGCTCCAGCTCCGCCGGCGTGGAGTCATGGCCGCCTTCCCGCAGGAAGGTGTTGACCCCGATGATGGGGAGCTCGCCGGAGTGCTTGAGGTGCTCGTAATGGAGGGATTCCTCCTGGATCTTGCCGCGCTGGTACATGGTCTCCATGGCGCCCAGGACGCCGCCGCGATCCGAGAGACGGCGGAATTCGGCCAACACGGCCTCCTCCACCAGCTCCGTCAGCTCCTCGATGATGAAGGCGCCCTGCAGGGGGTTCTCGTTCTTGGCGAGGCCCAGCTCCCGGTTGATGATGAGCTGGATGGCCATGGCCCGACGAACCGAATCCTCGGTCGGAGTGGTGATCGCCTCGTCGTAGGCGTTGGTGTGGAGCGAGTTGCAGTTGTCGTAGATGGCGTAGAGCGCCTGCAACGTCGTCCGGATGTCGTTGAAGTCGATCTCCTGGGCATGCAGGCTGCGGCCGGAGGTCTGGATATGGTACTTGAGCTTCTGACTGCGCTCGTTGCCCTTGAACTTGTACTTCATCGCGGTGGACCAGATGCGGCGGGCCACCCGGCCAATCACCGCGTACTCGGGGTCGATGCCGTTCGAGAAGAAGAAGCTCAGGTTGGGGGCGAAGTCGTCGATCTTCATCCCGCGGCTCAGGTAGTACTCGACGAAGGTGAAGCCGTTGGCCAGGGTGAACGCCAGCTGGCTGATGGGGTTCGCCCCCGCCTCGGCGATGTGGTAGCCCGAGATCGAGACCGAGTAGTAGTTGCGCACCCCTTGCTCGATGAAGAACTGCTGGATGTCTCCCATCATGCGCAGGGCGAACTCGGTGGAGAAGATGCAGGTATTCTGGGCCTGGTCCTCCTTGAGGATATCGGCCTGGACCGTGCCGCGGACCGCGCAGAGCGTGTCCGCCTTGATCCGCGCGTACGTCTCGGCATCGACGAGCATGTCGCCGGTGATGCCCAGCGTGCGCAGGCCGAGGAGGCGCTCTCCTTCGGGCACGTCGGCGCCGCTGTACGCGGGCCGCGCGAGGCCCTTCTCGCGGAAGTAGGCATCGATCTTGGCCTCGGCGGCCTCCCAGAGGCCGTTGGCCAGGAGGTACTTCTCGACCTGCTGGTCGATGGCGGCGTTGAGGAAGAAGGCCAGGATCATCGGCGCGGGCCCGTTGATGGTCTTGGAGACCGAGGTGTTGGGCGCGCAGAGGTCGAAGCCCGAGTAGAGCTTCTTGGCGTCATCCAGGGTGCAGACGGAAACGCCGGAGTTGCCGATCTTGCCGTAGATGTCCGGGCGCAGATCCGGATCCTCGCCGTAGAGGGTGACCGAGTCGAAGGCCGTCGAGAGACGGACGGCGGGCTGCCCCTTCGAGACGTAGTGGAAGCGCTTGTTGGTGCGCTCGGGAGTGCCCTCGCCCGCGAACATGCGGGTGGGATCCTCGCCCTGGCGCTTGTACTCGAAGACGCCCGCGGTGTAGGGGTAGCGGCCCGGCACGTTCTCCAGCAAGAGCCACGCGAGCACGTCGCCCCAGTCCCGGTACTTGGGCAGGGCGATCTTGGGGATCATCAGGTGCGAAAGCGATTCGGTGGTGTTGGTGACCCGGATCTCCTTGCCGCGGACGGTGTAGGAGTGGACGGGCTTGGTGTAGGCCTCGCGGGTGTCGTTCCAGGTTTGAAGCAGGCGCAGCGAGTCGCCGTCGAGGTCGAGCAGGGCCTCCTGGTAGCGCTGGCGCAGGAGCCGGATGACCGGATCGATCGCCGAATCGGTCAGCTGGGCCTGATCATAGAGGCCGGCCATGGCGGGAACGGCGTCCCCGAGAGCCTTGAGGGACTGGTGGAAGCCGTAGGCGTCCCGGGCGCGCTCCGCCTGGTCCTGGGCGCGCTGCTTGTAGCCCTGAACGGTATCGGCGATCTCCGCGAGGTAGCGCGAGCGCTCGGGCGGGATCACGGCCTGCTTGCGGGATTCCTTCTCGGCGACGTCGAGGTGGGACTGCCAGTCGAGGCCGGCTTTCTTGGCGATCGTGTCGATCAGGTTGACGTAGAGCCAGTTGGTACCGGCATCGTTGAACTGGCTGGCGATGGTGCCGTAGACGGGCATCTGTTCGACCGCATCGGCGAAGCGCTGGTGGCCGCGCTGGTACTGCTTGCGGACGTCGCGGAGGGCATCCTCGGCCCCGCGCTTGTCGAACTTGTTGATGGCCACCAGGTCGGCGTAGTCGATCATGTCGATCTTCTCGAGCTGGGTGGCGGCGCCGAACTCCGAGGTCATGACGTAGAGGGAGGCGTCGACCATGTCGACGATGGCGGAGTCGGACTGGCCGATGCCCGCGGTCTCGACGATGACGAGGTCGTAGCCGGCGGCCTTGACGATGGCGATCGCGTCACGAAGGGCCTTGCTGGTGGCGGTATGCGCGGCGCGGGTGGCGAGCGAGCGCATGTAGACGCGGGAGTTGTAGATGGCGTTCATCCGGATGCGATCGCCCAGGAGGGCGCCCCCGGTCTTGCGCTTGCTGGGATCCACCGAGAGGATCGCGACCGTCTTGGTGGGGAAGTCGACCAGGAAGCGGCGAACCAGTTCGTCCGTCAGGCTGGACTTGCCAGCGCCGCCGGTGCCGGTGATGCCCAGAACGGGCGTCATGCGGTCCTGGGCCTTGTCCTGGATCTTGTGCAGGAGGTCGCGGACCCGGAAGTCCTCATGGCGGTGCTCGGCCTCGGCCAGGGTGATCAGGCGGGCGATCGCGCTCGCGTCCCCGACCGACACCGCGGGGCCGTTCGCCGGGAGCTGCTCGGCGAGGTCGACGTCACAGGCTTCGACCATCAGGTCGATCATGCCCTGAAGGCCCATCTTGCGGCCGTCCTCGGGAGAGAAGAGCTTGGAGACGCCGTACGCTTCGAGCTCCGCGATCTCGGAGGGCACGATCACGCCGCCGCCGCCGCCGAAGACCTTGATGTGGCCGGCGCCCCGCTCGCGCAGCAGGTCGATCATGTACTTGAAGTACTCGAGGTGGCCGCCCTGATACGAGGTCAGCGCGATGCCCTGCGCGTCTTCCTGGATGGCGGTATCCACGATCTCCGCCACGCTGCGGTTATGGCCGAGGTGGATGACCTCGACGCCGGTGGACTGAAGGATCCGGCGCATGATGTTGATCGTGGCGTCGTGTCCGTCGAAGAGCGAGGCGGCGGTGACGAAGCGGACCTTGTGACGGGTCTGGTAGGGCGAAACCGCGTCGTTGCGGCTGGCCGGGGACCGGCTGGCGGTAGCTTCCATGGTGTCTCCGTAGAAAAAAGGCGCGAGCGCCGACGTTGCGAGTTTCCCTCTATTCTAGCTCGGATGCAGGCCGCATGCCACCCAGGCAGCCTGAATCCCCCGAGGGACGGGCCTCGGGGGATTCAGACGGACACATGGGAATCGGATCAGGCGGAAGGTTCGGCGGCGGGCTCGCCCGCAGGCGGGGAGATGGCGTGAATCGCGTCCAGGGAGGTCTCGAAGACGTTTTGCGGACCGATCTTGGATAGAATCCCCATGCGGTCGAGCACCGACAGGACCTGCGGGTCGAAGCCGCTGAAGACCACGCGAATCCCGCGGGCGTTGAGGGTATCGACGATCTCCTCGAGGGAGACGGCGGCGGTCGCGTCGATGTTGGGAACCGCGCGCATCCGCAGGAGCAGGACGCGGATCCGGCGGTGCTCCTTGAGGGTGTCGGCGAACTCCGTGGCGGCCCCGAAGAACAGCGGGCCGGCAATCTGGTAGACGGCCATGTCCGCCGGGATCTGGGTGGGGTCGCCGGGGGGCAGGATGGTCTCGTTGGGCATCTTGATCAGGTGCAGGTCGGTCATGCGGCGCAGGAAGAGGGCCGCCGCGGCGATGAGACCGACCTCCACCGCCAGGATCAGGTCGAAGAAGATGGTGACGCCCCAGGTGAGCAAGAGGACGAAGAGGTCGGACTTGGTCGAGTTGGCCATGAGCTTGACCTGATGCCACTCGAGCATGCGGTAAGCGGTGACCATGAGGATGCCCGCGAGGGCGGCCAGGGGGATCTGACCGGCCAGGGGAGCGAAGGCCAGGACGATGATGGCGAGGACGACGCCATGAATCACGCCGGAGAGGCGCGTCCGTCCGCCGGAGCGGATGTTGACGGCGGTGCGGGCGATCGCCCCCGTCACCGGAATGCCCCCGAAGAAGGGCACGGCCACGTTGGCCAAACCCTGTCCGATGAGCTCCTGGTTGGGCTTGTGCTTCTGGCCCGTCATGCCGTCGGCGACCACGGCCGAGAGCAACGACTCGATGGATCCCAAGGCCGCCAGCGCGATGGCGGGCTTGATGAGATCCTTGACGATGGCGAGGTCGAACTCCGGAAGCTGCGGCATCGGCAGGCTCTGGGGGATGACGCCGATCCGCGGGATGTCGAGGTGCAGGAGGCTGGCTGCGACCGTCGCCAGGATCAGGCCGACCAGGGATCCCGGGACGGTTGCCGCTCCGGGCAGGACCGCGTTGATGCGGGGCCAGAGGACCATGGTCACGATCACCAGGGCCCCGATGGCGATGGCCGCTGGGTTGACGCTCGGGACCATGGCGGCGAGGCCTTGCATCATCGGGAGGAAGCCGTGGCCGGCGTCGACTTTGACCCCGAGGAAGGCCCCGAGCTGGCCGGTGAAGATGATCACCGCGATGCCGTTGGTGAAGCCGATGATCACGGGGTAGGGGAAAAAGGTGATGAGCTTGCCCATCTTGAGCAGGCCGAGCCCGATCTGCATGAGGCCGGCGAGGATGCCGGCGATCCAGATCTTCTCGATGCCGTACTGGCTGACGAGTCCGACCAGGATGACGGCCATGGCCCCGGTGGGACCGGTGATCTGAACGGGAGACCCTCCGAAGAGGGAGGCGATGATGCCGGCGACGATGGCGGCGTAGAGGCCCGCCTTGGGGTCGACGCCGCTGGCCACCGCGAAGGCGAGGGCGAGCGGAAGCGCGACGATGGCGGCGGTCAAGCCGCCCATCAGATCCCCCTTCAGGGCATGGGGCGCGTGCAGCGTTAAGCGGGAAGTCCCGGGAGAGAGCGACATCTAACGACTCCTTGGCATGGGAAGAAAACGACGGCCAAGTCAGACGCGAGGGGGGCCCTCATAGGGAGGAAGATACTCAAAACCGCCGCGATGACTCCAGGTCACCATCGGCGGAACAGCGGCATGGAGGGGGTGGCGGCGCCAGGCGCAAGCTGCACGATCGCCACCCCGCAGGGTTTCCACGACGATCATGATCTGCCCCCTCCTTCATGAAAATGCCTCGGCGTCCTCGGGTCAAGCCCCGCCGAAAAAAAGGGGGGCGCCGCGTCCGCGATGCCCTCACCATAGTCCTCCCCGCCGGGGAAATCAATTGCCGGAATGCTAACGAATTGCTACGGCTCGCAGCATGAGACGGGAGCGATATCCAGGACCCTCACTCCGACGATCGTCGCGGGGATCTCCTCCATCCGCCGATCCAGCTCGGCCGTGAGCGTCGCCGGGAACGCCGCCAGCGCCTCCCGACTCTCCCACCAAACCCCGAAGGTGACCTCGTCCGGATCCTCTCCCAGCCAAGCCTCCTTGCGCAAGAAACCGGGGTGCTTGCGCTGGGTCTCCGTCCAGACCTCCCGGTCCAGCGCGAGATACTCCTCGCGTCGCGCCGGATCCAAGCGAACGGTCAATACCTCGAGAATCAAAAGCTCACCTCCCATAAACTCTGCGTCGATGTTGCGAACGATCCCGCGGCGAATCTCGCCTGCCATTGCCGCGATTCTAACGTGTTTTAGCCGCGATTCTAGCCTGTCTTAGCCGCGATTCTAGCTTGTTTTAGCCGCGGGCGCTTGGTTGCAGGCACGCGACCAAGCGATCCAGCAGCCGCTCGGCCGCTTCCTGCGGGTCGAGGCTGCGCGCCAGCAGCTCCTGGGCGATCGGCTCGAAGCGCGAAGACCCCACTTCCTGGCGCGTCACCTCCAGAAGCTTCCCGAGCGCCTCCTGGAAGACCTCCTCGCGAAGCGTTTGCGACCGCCGCCGCGCCAGCTCCCCGGACGACTCCAGGTGGTCCCGGTGACGCCGAATCGCCTGCCAGACCTCCGCCAGATGCGAGGCCTCGAAGGTCGACGCCGTGCTCTCGGTCAACAGCACCGGAGGCTCCCAGTCCGGAGCATGATCCAGCGCCAGCATCGCGCGAATCTCCGCCGCCGCCGCCTGCGCCCCCGGCAGGTCCGCCTTGTTGATCACGAAGAGATCCGGGACTTCCATGATCCCCGCCTTGATCGCCTGGATCCCGTCCCCCAGGTTGGGAGGCATCACCAGCAAGGTGGTATCCGCGGCCTGGGCGATCTCCACTTCGGATTGCCCCACGCCGACCGTCTCGACGATGATCACGTCGAAACCGGCTGCGTCCAGGACCCGGCACGCCGACTTGGTCGCGAGCGACAGACCACCCAGGTGCCCCCGGCTGGACATCGAGCGGATGAAGACCCCAGAATCCGAGGCATGGCTCTTCATGCGGATGCGATCGCCGAGGATCGCTCCCCCCGAGAAGGGACTCGACGGATCGACGGCGACCACCCCGACGCTCAGCCCGTCACGCCGAATGGCGGTGACCAGGAGGTCCACCAGCGAGCTCTTGCCGGCTCCCGGAGGCCCCGTGATCCCCACCAACCACGCCCGTCCCGTATCCGCGTAAAGCTGGGCCACGGCTTGCTTGGCGAGCGGATCCCGGTTCTCCACCAGGGTGATGAGGCGGGCCAGGGCCCGGCGATCGCCGGCCTTCACCCGCGCCGCATAGTCGATGACGCGCTCGGACATGACGATTGACGCGCTAGACGCTCGTCAACTCGTTGCGCGAGATGACGATCCGCTGAACCTCGGACGTCCCCTCGTAGATCTCGGTGATCTTGGCGTCGCGCATGAAACGCTCCACCGGGTAATCCGTAGTATAGCCGTAACCGCCATGCAGCTGCACGGCCTTGGTGGAGACCCACATGGCCGTCTCGGAGGCGAAGAGCTTCGCCATCGAGGCCGCCTGCGTGTGGTTCTGGCCTAGGTCCTTGAGCGAGGCCGCACGGTACATCAGGAGGCGCGCCGCCTCGATGTCGGTAGCCATCTCCGCGATGGCGAACGCCACGGCCTGGTTCGCCGACAGGGGCTTGCCGAACTGCTTGCGCTCCTGGGTGTAGCTCACGGTCGCATCCAGCGCCGCCTGGGCGATCCCGATGGCCTGCGCGGCGATGCCAATCCGGCCGCCATCCAGGGTCCACATCGCGATCTTGAAGCCCTGCCCCTCGTCGCCGAGGCGATTAGCCGCAGGGACCCGGCAGCCGTCGAAGATGAGTTCATAGGTCGAGCTGCCACGGATGCCGAGCTTGTCCTCCTTCTTGCCGAAGGTGAAGCCCGGAGTGCCCTTCTCCACGATGAAAGCGGTGATGCCCTTGTGGCCGAGCTCGGGATCCAGCGTCGCGTAGACGAGGTAGGTGTCGGCATAGTAGCCGTTGGAGACCCACATCTTCGTGCCGGTCAGCACGTAATCGTCTCCGTCCTTCACCGCGCGGCACTTCAGGCTCGCGGCGTCGGTCCCGGCACCCGCCTCGGAAAGCGAGTAGGCGCCGATCGTCTCGCCGGCCAGCAAGGGGGCGAGGTACTTCTGCTTCTGCTCCTCGGTGCCGAACATGTTCAGCGGAGCGCTCGCCAGGGAGGTCTGAACCGACATCGTGACGCCGGTCGACGCGCATGCCCGCGAGATCTCTTCGAGCGCGACCACGTAGCTGACGTAGTCGGCGCCCGCCCCGTTGTACTTCTCGGAGAAGGGAATGCCCAGCAAACCGTTCTCGGCGAGAACCTTGAAGTTCTCCATCGGGAAGGTGCCAGTCTTGTCGAGATGATCCGCCCGGGGCGCCACGACCTTGTTGGCCAGGTCCCGCGCCATCTCCTGGATCATCTTCTGGTCTTCGGTGAGTTGAAAGTCCATCGTTGCGCTCCTTCCTTAGACCTTCGCGGCCTGGCGAGACGAGGTCTGACCGAGCACGGCGCGCGAGATCACGATCTTCTGGATCTCGGACGTGCCCTCGTAGATCTCGGTCACCTTCGCATCGCGGTAGTGGCGCTCGATGGCGAACTCATCGGTGTAGCCGTAGCCGCCATGGATCTGCAGCGACTCGTTGCAGGCCTCACGAGCCGTGCGGCTCGCGAAGAGCTTGGCCATCGCGCCTTCCTTGGTGCAGGGCAGGCCCTGATCCTTCAAGGAGGCCGCCCGATAGGTCAGCAGCCGGGACGCGTTGATCCGCACCGCCATGTCGGCGATCTTCCACTGGATGGCCTGGAAGCGGTTGATGGGCTGGCCGAAGGCCTCCCGCTCGTTCGCGAACTTCTTGGCCTCGTCCAAAGCCGCCTGGGCGATCCCCAGGGCCTGGGACGCGATGCCGACGCGGCCGGCATCCAGGGTCTTCATGGCAATCTTGAAGCCCTCGTTGAGCGTGCCGATGACGGCCGACTTCGGCACCCGGCAGTTCTCCAGCACGAGGTCGTAGGTCTCGCTCGAGCGCATGCCCATCTTGTGGGTCTTGCGGCCCAGGGTGAGGCCCGGGGTCCCGGCTTCGATCAGGAAGGCCGTGATGCCCTTGGCGCCAGGCTCGTCGGGGTTGGTCCGTGCGAAGAGCAGGAAGAGGCCCGCGCTCTTGGCGTTGGTGATCCATTGCTTCGTGCCGTTGAGCACGTAATGATCCCCGTCCTCCACCGCCTTGGTCTTCAACGCCGACGCATCCGACCCGCAGCTGGGCTCGGTGAGCGCGAAAGCGCCGATCAGCTCGCCGGAGCAGAGCTTGGCGAGATACTTTTGCTTTTGCTCTTCGGTGCCGAACTCGTAGACCGAGTTGGTATGGGCCGAGACGTGAACCGAGTAGGCGCAGGCGAGGCCGGCGTCCACCTTGGCGAGCTCTTCGATGGCGACGGCGTACTCCCCGAAGGTGCCACCCCCACCGCCCCATTCCTCGGGAAGGGGGAGGCCCAGGAGGCCCAGCTCCCCCATGCGGCGGAAGACGTCGACGGGGAAGTGCTCCTCGCGATCCCACTGGGCGACATGCGGAGCGATCTCGCGAGCGGCGAACTCGCGGACCATCTCCTGAATCGCCTTCTGGTTTTCAGTCAGCTCGATGTGCATGAAACGCTCCGATTACTTGGCGGCGACGGCCTTGGGGGCCGCGTCGTAGGTGTAGAAGCCGGCGCCGGTCTTGCGGCCGAGCTGCCCCGCCTGGACCATCTTGCGGAGCAGGGGGCAGGGGCGGTACTTGGAATCGGCGAAGTCCCGGTACAAGACCTCCATGATGAAGAGGCAGGTATCGAGGCCGATGAAGTCGGCCAGCGTCAGGGGGCCCATGGGATGGTTCATCCCGAGCTTCATGACGGTGTCGATGTCCTCCTTGGTCGCGATGCCCTCGTAGAGGCAGAAGATGGCCTCGTTGATCATCGGCATCAGGATC